>NZ_JBFTIM010000001.1:0-896058 GCF_056394765.1 Mycoplana sp. 10N416
GGAGCGGCGTCGATCTGGTCATACGCCTTGAACTCGCCGAAGTACTTCGTGATCGCCGCCGTCGTCGACGTCTTGCCATGGTCGACGTGGCCGATCGTGCCGATGTTTACGTGAGGCTTGTTGCGCTCAAACTTACCTTTTGCCATTTCCGGCTCTCCATATCTGCCCCCTGGAGGGGGAATAGTTCAAATCGTTTCGGATGGCGTATTCCGGTCACTTCTGACCGGAATACTTCGCCTGGATTTCCTGCGCTACGTTCGACGGAACCGGCGCATAGTGATCGAACGTCATCGTGTACTGCGCGCGGCCCTGAGACATCGAGCGCAGGTTGTCGACGTACTTGAACATGTTTGCCAGCGGCACGTGAGCGTTGATGACAACCGCCACGCCACGCGCTTCCTGACCCTGGATCTGACCACGACGCGAGTTCAGATCGCCGATCACGTCGCCGACGTAATCTTCCGGGGTCACGACCTCGACCTTCATCATCGGCTCGAGGAGCTGAGCTCCGGCCTTCTTTGCCGCTTCACGGAAGCAGGCACGCGAGGCGATTTCGAAGGCGAGGACCGACGAGTCGACGTCGTGGAACGCACCGTCGATGAGGGTCGCCTTGACGCCCAGCATCGGGAAGCCGGCAAGCGGACCAGACGTCAGAACGCTTTCGATGCCCTTCTGAACGCCCGGGATGTATTCCTTCGGAACCGCACCGCCGACGATCTTGGACTCGAACTTGAAGTCTTCGCCTTCCGGATTCGGTTCGAAGATGATCTTGACGCGGGCGAACTGGCCGGTACCACCGGTCTGCTTCTTGTGCGTGTAGTCTTCTTCGCAAGCCTTGGTGATCGTTTCGCGGTAGGCAACCTGCGGTGCACCGACGTTTGCTTCGACCTTGAACTCGCGACGCATGCGGTCAACGAGGATGTCGAGGTGAAGCTCGCCCATGCCGGCGATGATCGTCTGGCCGGATTCCTGGTCGGTCTTGACGCGGAAGGACGGGTCCTCGGCGGCCAGACGGTTGAGCGCGAGGCCCATCTTTTCCTGGTCGCCCTTGGACTTCGGCTCGATCGCGATCTGGATGACCGGCTCCGGGAACTCCATGCGCTCAAGAATGACCGGCTTCAGCGGGTCGCAGAGCGTGTCACCGGTGGTGGTTTCCTTCAGACCGGCCAGAGCAACGATGTCGCCCGCGAAGGCTTCTTCGATGTCTTCACGCGAGTTGGAGTGCATCTGCAGCATACGGCCGACGCGCTCGCGCTTTTCCTTGACCGTGTTCATCACCGAAGCGCCCTTCTCGAGCTTGCCCGAGTAGATGCGGCAGAAGGTGAGCGAACCGACGAAGGGGTCGTTCATGATCTTGAACGCCAGCAAGGACAGCGGCTCGTTGTCGTCGGAATGACGCTCGATTTCAGCTTCCGTCTTGGCGTCGATGCCCTTGATGGCCGGGATATCGACCGGCGACGGCAGGTAGTCGACGACCGCGTCGAGGAGCGGCTGGACGCCCTTGTTCTTGAAGGCGGTGCCGCAGAAGACCGGGTGGAACTTGACGTCGATCGTGCCGCGACGAACGAGTTCGCGGATCTTGTCGTTGTCAGGCATCTGGCCTTCGAGATAGGCTTCCATCGCGGCTTCGTCGATCTCGACCACGGTCTCGATCAGCTTCTCGCGATATTCTTCGGCCTGGGCCTTCATGTCTTCCGGGATCTCAACAACGTCCCACTGCGCACCAAGCGCTTCGTCGCGCCAGACGAGGGCGTTCATTTCGATCAGGTCGACGACGCCCTGGAAATCGCTTTCGGCGCCGATCGGCAGCTGCATCGCAACCGGGATCGCACCCAGACGCGACTTGATCATGCTCAGGCAGCGATAGAAATCGGCGCCGGTCTTGTCCATCTTGTTGCAGAAGATCATGCGCGGAACATGATACTTCTCGGCCTGGCGCCAGACGGTCTCCGTCTGCGGCTCGACGCCGGCGTTGGAGTCGAGCAGCGCGACAGCGCCGTCGAGAACACGCAGCGAGCGCTCGACTTCAATAGTGAAGTCAACGTGGCCGGGGGTGTCGATGATGTTGAAGCGGCGCATCTTGCCGTCACGGCCCTTCCAGTAGGTCGTGGTGGCGGCGGACGTGATGGTGATGCCGCGCTCCTGCTCCTGCTCCATCCAGTCCATCGTCGAGGCGCCGTCGTGGGTCTCGCCCATCTTGTGCGACTTGCCGGTGTAATAGAGGATGCGCTCGGTCGTCGTCGTCTTGCCGGCGTCGATGTGCGCCATGATACCGAAGTTACGGTAGTCTTCGATCTTGTATTCGCGTGCCATAAGGGACTGCCTTTTTCGAGATTACCAACGGTAGTGCGAGAACGCACGGTTGGCATCGGCCATCTTGTGCGTGTCTTCGCGCTTCTTGACGGCGCTGCCGCGGTTGTTTGCCGCGTCCATGAGTTCGCCCGAAAGGCGCTCGACCATGGTGGTTTCGTTGCGCTTGCGCGCCGCGGCGATCAGCCAACGGATTGCGAGAGCCTGGCGGCGCTCCGGACGAACGTCGACCGGAACCTGGTAGGTCGCACCACCGACGCGGCGCGAGCGCACTTCGACGTGCGGAGCGACGTTGTCGAGAGCAGAATGGAATACCGTCACCGGATCCTGCTTGGACTTGCCCTGGACAACATCGAAGGCGCCGTAAACGATCGTTTCGGCGACGGACTTCTTGCCGTCCAGCATGATGGCATTCATGAACTTGGTGACTACGAGGTCGCCGAACTTCGGGTCCGGGTTGATCTCGCGCTTTTCTGCTTTATGGCGACGGGACATACTTTTCGTCTCTCAACTTAGAATGGGTTCCAGCGAAATGGCGCCGGTGACTGATTACTTCGGACGCTTCGCGCCGTACTTGGAGCGGCGCTGCTTGCGGTTCTTGACACCCTGGGTATCGAGAACGCCGCGGATGATGTGGTAACGCACACCCGGAAGGTCCTTCACGCGGCCGCCGCGGATCATGACCACGGAGTGCTCCTGAAGGTTATGGCCTTCGCCCGGGATGTAACCAATGACTTCGAAGCCGTTGGTCAGGCGAATCTTGGCGACCTTACGCAGAGCCGAGTTCGGCTTCTTCGGGGTCGTCGTGTAGACGCGGGTGCATACGCCGCGCTTCTGCGGGTTCTCCTGAAGAGCGGGAACCTTGTTGCGCTTTACCTGTGCCTGACGCGGCTTACGGATCAGCTGTTGTACGGTAGGCATATAACCATCCCTTGCAATTTGTCTCGTTTACCCTTCCGGGCGGAAATGTACCGTTTCCGGTGATTGCCACACGCCTGCGTTCATGCGCAAAACAGGACCGATCCGCTTATCGCAGATGGCCCTCAAAGGCAGAGGACGCGATATTCCCGCGTCATGCGTGCAGCAGTCATGTCTTCAACGTGCGTTGGAGCCTTGTTTGAGGCGAACTTCAGAACGAGTCGAACCGAACCAGCCAGCCTCACATGGGCTCCGATGCGCGTGCCATCTACTGACTTAAACCCCTGGCGTCAAGGGGAGCCGGGAAATATTCTTGCGCGCAGGACGTCGAAAGCCCTGAAAAGCGGGGTTTACGCGTCGATACCTGAGGCTTGCTCTTAAAACTGCTATCCAGCTTGGAGCGAAGCCTCTTGCACGGCCATTCTTAAAGAATCGTGAAGAAGGAATCAATGCCGATCTGCGCCGGCCCATCGACGCCGGTGGCAGCCGCGCATTTTTCGGCGTCACTTTCCATTTGGCGGCAATCGGCGTATGCAGGACGGCTCTTGCACGCTCGCAGCATTCCGAAGGACAGCATCATGACCATCTCGCCCGACAACGACAATACCGAGGACGCAATGGTGTTCATCATCATCGGCAAGGCCTATGAGCGCGATGGCGACGAGGAAGGCATCGACATCCACGTCATGTTGCGGGCTCCGGACGACGACAGTGCGGTTCGCGAGGCTCTCAATGCGCTGGCGGAGGAAGGATTTCTGGAGGCCGACCTTGATCAGATCGGTACGCTGTCCGGCGCGCCCGAAGACGAACCGCACGCTTCCGCGTATCAGGGGGCGCTTGAAGGTGAGGTTGCGATCATTCGCTTTGCCTGATCGCCGCCGGCCTGTTCCCCAATAGCCGGCTCATGCAGGTCATCCCAATGCGGCTTCGCCGATCGCCACAGCCCCCTAGCGCGTCCCTGTCCGCGTCGATCGGCGAAGCTCTCGGGAGGCTAGGCCTCCCAAGCGAGATAAACGGCTCCTGCTCTGTCGCTGAAGGTGGCACCTGTGACGGTACCACCGACGGCGACATCGCCTTCGTATTGGAATCCCCTCCCCCTCAAGAGGATCTCGCCACCGCGGGCGTCACGATAGATCGCCTTTGTCGCGGTTTTTGAGATCAGTATCGGCACGCTTCCATTGACGGCACCCAAATGCGATTCAGCAGGGTGCAGTATGCATTTCACTTCATCTGCCATCGAATTCCCCTCTGGATTGTAAGTTGCGCCGTAACTTTTGCGTGCAATGCGTTGTGCCTGCCACCCCCATTTGGGTTAGACCTGCAAATTTTCCCGTGCACTGCCAATCGTGGGCTGCCGTTCGCCGCAGCCTCGGATCGACGTCAATGGCCCGCGATGCTGAAAAGATGCCGCGAAATCCGCCCATAAAAAAACGCCCGGATCTCTCCGGGCGTTCTGCTTTGTCAAATCAGCCGCGCGGCGCGCGGCGCAACGGCCAGCTTACTCACCGACCGGGACGCTGACGTCTTCGGCCAGGTCCGCAAGCATCGGGGTGGCAACAGCCGCCCCCGTCGACTTGCGGCGCTCATCGAGGATCATCTCGTCGCGAGCCGTCGCGATGCGGCGGATCTGGGTCATGGTTCCGCCGGTGCCGGCCGGGATCAGGCGGCCGACGATGACGTTCTCCTTCAGACCCTGCAGGCCATCCGTCTTCCCGGCGATCGCAGCTTCCGTCAGCACCTTCGTCGTTTCCTGGAAGGATGCGGCGGAGATGAAGGACGGGGTCTGCAGCGACGCCTTGGTGATGCCGAGCAGAACCGGGTCGCCGAAGGCAGGCTTCTTGCCTTCCTCGATCAGGCGGTCGTTGACGTCTTCCAGTTCGATCCGGTCGACGTTGTCGCCGACGATGTAGGTGCTGTCGCCCGCATCGGTGATCTCGACCTTTTGCAGCATCTGGCGAACGATCACCTCGATGTGCTTGTCGTTGATCAAAACGCCCTGCAACCGATAGACTTCCTGAATCTCGTTGACGAGGTACGAAGCAAGCGCTTCGACGCCCTTGATCGCCAGGATGTCGTGCGGCGCCGGATTGCCGTCGAGGATGTAGTCACCCTTTTCGATGTAGTCGCCGTCCTGAAGGTGGAAGGGCTTGCCCTTCGGGATCAGGTACTCGACCGGATCGACACCGTCTTCCGCCGGCTCGATCGTGATGCGGCGCTTGTTCTTGTAGTCGCGGCCGAAACGGACCGTACCATCGATCTCTGCGATGACGGCGTGATCCTTCGGACGACGTGCCTCGAACAGTTCGGCAACACGCGGCAGACCACCGGTGATGTCCTTGGTCTTGGCGCTTTCCAGCGGCGAACGGGCAAGCACGTCACCCTGGCTGACCTTGTTGCCGGGCTCGACCGAAAGGATCGCGTCGACCGACAGCATGAAGCGGGCTTCACCACCACGGGCAAGCTTGGCAACGGCGCCGTTCTTGTCCTTGATGACGATCGCGGGCTTCAGGTCGGTGCCACGCGGCGTCGAACGCCAGTCGATAACCTGGCGCTTGGTGATGCCAGTGGACTCGTCGGTTGCTTCCAGAACGGAGATGCCGTCGACCACGTCCTCGAAGTGAACGGTGCCTTCCACTTCCGTCATCATCGGACGGGTGTAGGGATCCCATTCGGCGAGACGCTGACCGCGCTTCACCTTGTCGCCATCGTCAACGAAGATCTTCGAACCGTAGGCAACGCGCTGCGAGGAACGCTCAACGCCACGCTCGTCGAGGATGGTGATCGCCATGTTACGGCCCATCGCGACGAGGTTTCCGTCGGAGTTGCGCAGCATGTTGCGGTTCTTCATCTGCACCGTGCCTTCATACGATGCTTCCAGGAACGACTGGTCGACCACGGTCGCCGTGCCGCCAAGGTGGAAGGTACGCATGGTGAGCTGGGTGCCCGGTTCACCGATCGACTGTGCCGCGATGACGCCAACGGCTTCGCCCATGTTGACGGGTGTGCCACGTGCAAGGTCGCGACCGTAGCAGACGCCGCAGACGCCGGTCTGGATTTCGCAGGTCAGCGCCGAGCGGATGCGGATCGACTGGATACCAGCCTTCTCGATCTCGACGACGTCGGCCTCGAGGATCATCTTGCCGGCATCGACGATGCGCGCACCCGTGACCGGATGATCGATGTCGTCAAGTGCGGTACGGCCGAGAACGCGAGTGCCGATCGAAGCCACGACCTGACCGGCATCGACGATCGCCGTCATCGTGAGGCCCTTGTCGGTGCCGCAATCGACGGAGTTGACGATGCAGTCCTGGGCCACGTCGACGAGACGACGGGTCAGGTAACCGGAGTTCGCGGTCTTCAAGGCGGTATCTGCCAGACCCTTACGAGCACCGTGCGTCGAGTTGAAGTACTCGTTCACGGTCAGGCCTTCCTTGAAGTTCGAAATGATCGGCGTCTCGATGATCTCGCCCGACGGCTTGGCCATGAGGCCGCGCATTCCGCCCAGCTGACGCATCTGGTTCGGCGAACCACGGGCGCCCGAGTGGGACATCATGTAGATCGCGTTCATCGGCTTCTGACGACCGGTTTCCGAGTCGAACTCGACGGCCTTAATGCGGGCCATCATATCCTCGGCGACCTTTTCGGTGGCCTTGCCCCAGGCGTCGACGACCTTGTTGTACTTCTCGCCCTGGGTGATCAGGCCGTCGTTGTACTGCTGCTCGTATTCCTTCACGAGCGCTTCGGTATCTCCGACGATCTTCACCTTGGTGTCCGGAATGACCATGTCGTCCTTGCCGAACGAAATGCCGGCCTTGCAGGCGTGGGTGAAGCCGAGCTGCATGATCCGGTCGCAGAAGATGACCGTGTCCTTCTGGCCGCAGTGGCGATAGACCGTGTCGATCATCTTGGAGATGTTCTTCTTGGTCATTTCCTGGTTGCAGATGTCGAACGGCACGTTGGCGCTCTTCGGCAGCAGTTCGCCGATCATCAGGCGGCCCGGGGTCGTCTCGTAGATCTTCGAGACCGGGTTGCCCTCGGCGTCGACGGTCTTGTAGCGGCCCTTGATCTTGGCGTGCAGGGTCACGGACTTGGTTTCAAGCGCGTGCTGCAGCTCGCCGAGATCGGAGAAGGCCATGCCTTCGCCCGGCTCGTTCTGGTTCATGATCGACAGGTAGTACAGGCCGAGAACCATGTCCTGCGAGGGAACGATGATCGGGGCGCCGTTTGCCGGATGCAGGATGTTGTTGGTCGACATCATCAGCACGCGGGCTTCAAGCTGGGCTTCGAGCGACAGCGGCACGTGAACAGCCATCTGGTCGCCGTCGAAGTCGGCGTTGAAGGCGGTGCAGACCAGCGGGTGCAGCTGGATCGCCTTGCCTTCGACCAGGATCGGTTCGAAGGCCTGGATGCCCAGGCGGTGCAGCGTCGGCGCGCGGTTCAGCAGAACCGGATGCTCGCGGATGACCTCGTCGAGGATATCCCAGACTTCCGGCTTTTCCTTCTCGACCAGCTTCTTGGCCTGCTTGACGGTCGAGGAGAAACCCTTCGCGTCGAGGCGGGCGTAGATGAACGGCTTGAACAGCTCGAGCGCCATCTTCTTCGGTAGGCCGCACTGATGCAGCTTCAGTTCCGGACCGGTCACGATGACCGAACGGCCGGAATAGTCGACGCGCTTGCCGAGCAGGTTCTGGCGGAAGCGGCCCTGCTTGCCCTTGAGCATGTCGGACAGCGACTTCAGCGGACGCTTGTTGGCACCGGTGATGACGCGGCCGCGGCGGCCGTTGTCGAACAGGGCGTCCACCGACTCCTGAAGCATGCGCTTCTCGTTGCGGATGATGATGCCCGGTGCGCGCAGCTCGATCAGCCGCTTCAGACGGTTGTTGCGGTTGATGACGCGGCGATAGAGATCGTTGAGGTCGGACGTCGCGAAGCGGCCGCCATCGAGCGGAACCAGCGGACGCAGGTCCGGCGGGATCACCGGGACGACCTTCATGATCATCCATTCCGGACGATTGCCGGACTCGATGAAGTTCTCGACGATCTTCAGGCGCTTCATCAGCTTCTTCTGCTTGAGATCCGACGTGGTGTCGGCAAGCTCGGCGCGCAGGTCGCCCGCGATCTTCTCAAGGTTCATCGAAGCGAGCATCTCGTAGATCGCCTCGGCGCCGATCATGGCGGTGAACTGGTCCTCGCCATATTCATCGACCGCGATCATGTACTCTTCTTCGGAAAGAAGCTGGTTTTCCTTCAGCGCCGTCAGGCCCGGCTCGGTGACGATGTAGTTCTCGAAGTAGAGAACGCGCTCGACATCCTTCAGCGTCATGTCGAGCAGCGTCGAGATGCGCGAGGGCAACGACTTCAGGAACCAGATGTGGGCAACGGGCGCTGCGAGCTCGATGTGGCCCATGCGCTCGCGGCGAACGCGCGACAGCGTGACTTCGACGCCGCACTTTTCGCAGATGATGCCCTTGTACTTCATGCGCTTGTACTTGCCGCACAGGCACTCGTAGTCCTTGATCGGCCCGAAGATGCGCGCGCAGAAGAGACCGTCGCGTTCCGGCTTGAACGTGCGGTAGTTGATCGTCTCCGGCTTCTTGATCTCGCCATAAGACCAGGAAAGAATCTTCTCCGGCGACGCAATCGAGATCCGGATGGAATCGAAGGTCTGTGCAGGCACCTGCGGATTGAAAAGATTCATGACCTCTTGGTTCATGCCTGTCTCCTTTGTGGGCCTGAGGCCCTCAGCTTAGCGGGCGAATGCGGCGATACCCGGGTGCCGCAATGCCGCTTGAAACGGATAGTGCCGCTCCCGAAGAAGCAGCCAAGCCCCTGCCCCGCCGTTACGGCGGAACAGGAACGGTGCGCGCCACATCGCAGCGCGCGCCCGTGAAGCTTACTCGGCGGCGTCCGAAAGCTGGCCCTCGGCGGTCTGCTCGACCTTCGAGTTCTCCAGCTCGACCGACAGACCCAGCGAGCGCATTTCCTTGACGAGAACGTTGAAGCTCTCCGGAATGCCGGCCTCGAAGGTGTCGTCGCCACGCACGATCGCCTCGTACACCTTGGTACGACCCGCCACGTCGTCCGACTTCACCGTCAGCATCTCCTGCAGGGTGTAGGCGGCGCCGTAGGCTTCGAGCGCCCAGACCTCCATTTCCCCGAAGCGCTGACCGCCGAACTGCGCCTTGCCACCCAGCGGCTGCTGGGTCACGAGCGAGTACGGGCCGATCGAACGGGCGTGGATCTTGTCGTCCACGAGGTGGTTCAGCTTCAGCATGTAGATGTAGCCGACGGTGACCTGGCGGTCGAACTGGTCGCCGGTACGGCCGTCATAGAGCGTCGACTGACCGGTGACCTTGAGGCCGGCCTGTGCGAGCATCTCGTTGACGTCCTTCTCGACGGCACCGTCGAACACCGGGGTCGCGATCGACACGCCACGACGGGTCTGTTCGGCAAGCTTAACGATCGACTCATCGTCGTACTGCTTGATCGGCTCACCCTTCGGGCCGGAACCGATGACGCTGTCGATGGTGTCGCGCAGCGGTTGGATGTCGGCGCCTGCCTTGTAGGCGTCCAGCATCTCGCCGATCTGCTTGCCCATGCCGGCACAAGCCCAGCCGAGGTGCGTCTCCAGGATCTGGCCGACATTCATGCGCGAGGGCACGCCCAGCGGGTTCAGCACGATGTCGACATGCGTGCCGTCTTCGAGGAACGGCATGTCCTCGACCGGAACGATGCGCGACACGACGCCCTTGTTGCCGTGACGGCCGGCCATCTTGTCGCCCGGCTGGATCTTGCGCTTCACCGCGACGAAGACCTTGACCATCTTCATCACGCCCGGAGGCATTTCGTCGCCGCGCTGGACCTTCTCGACCTTGTCCATGAAGCGCTGCTCAAGGCGCGACTTGGATTCGTCGTACTGGCCGCGAAGCGCCTCGATCTCGCCCTGAACCTTCTCGTCTTCGACGGCGAACATCCACCACTGCGAGCGGGGGTATTCGGAGATGACGGCGTTGGAGAGCTCGGTGCCCTTCTTGAAGCCCTTCGGACCGGCAACCGCCACGTGACCACGCAGCATGTCGATCAGACGGCCGTAGACGTTGCGGTCGAGGATCGCCTGCTCGTCGTCACGGTCCTTGGCGAGACGCTCGATTTCCTCGCGCTCGATCGCCATCGCGCGCTCGTCCTTCTCCACGCCGTGGCGGTTGAAGACGCGGACTTCGACGACGGTGCCGAAGGTGCCCGGCGGCATGCGCATGGAGGTGTCACGAACGTCGGACGCCTTCTCACCGAAGATGGCGCGCAGAAGCTTTTCTTCCGGCGTCATCGGGCTTTCGCCCTTCGGCGTGATCTTGCCGACGAGGATGTCACCCGGCTGAACCTCGGCGCCGATATAGACGATGCCGGCTTCGTCCAGATTCTTCAGCGCTTCTTCCGAAACGTTCGGAATGTCGCGGGTGATTTCTTCCGGACCGAGCTTCGTGTCACGCGCCATCACTTCGAATTCTTCGATGTGGATGGAGGTGAACACGTCGTCGGACACGATGCGCTCGGAGAGCAGGATCGAGTCTTCGTAGTTGTAGCCGTTCCACGGCATGAACGCGACGAGCGCGTTGCGGCCGAGCGCCAGATCGCCGAGGTCGGTCGACGGACCGTCGGCAATGATGTCGCCCTTGTTCAGAACGTCACCGACGGTGACCAGCGGGCGCTGGTTGACGCAGGTGTTCTGGTTGGAACGCTGGAACTTCTGCAGGCGGTAGATATCGACGCCCGACTTCGACGGATCGAGGTCTTCGGTGGCGCGGATAACGATACGGGTCGCGTCGACCTGGTCGACGACACCGCCGCGGCGTGCCGCGATCGCAGCACCCGAGTCACGGGCGACGACCGGCTCCATGCCGGTGCCGACGAACGGCGCTTCCGCCCGCAGAAGCGGAACGGCCTGACGCTGCATGTTCGAACCCATCAGCGCGCGGTTGGCGTCGTCGTTCTCGAGGAACGGAATGAGCGCGGCCGCGACGGAGACGAGCTGCTTCGGCGAAACGTCCATCAGGTTGATCTGGTCGCGCGGCGCAAGCATGACTTCGCCGGCGTGACGGCAAACGACGAATTCTTCTTCAAATTCGTTGTTGGCGTCCAGGATCGAGTTCGCCTGGGCGACGTGGTACTTGGCCTCTTCCATCGCCGACAGGTAGACGACTTCGGTCGTTACCTTGCCGTCCACGATCTTACGGTACGGGCTTTCGATGAAGCCGTACTTGTTGACGCGGGCGAAGGTTGCAAGCGAGTTGATCAGACCGATGTTCGGGCCTTCCGGCGTCTCGATCGGGCAGATGCGGCCGTAGTGGGTCGGGTGAACGTCGCGGACTTCGAAGCCGGCGCGCTCGCGGGTCAGACCACCCGGGCCAAGGGCCGAGAGACGGCGCTTGTGGGTGATTTCCGACAGCGGGTTCACCTGGTCCATGAACTGCGACAGCTGCGAGGAGCCGAAGAATTCGCGAACCGCAGCGGCAGCCGGCTTCGCGTTGATCAGGTCCTGGGGCATGACGGTGTCGATCTCAATCGACGACATGCGTTCCTTGATCGCACGCTCCATGCGCAGCAGGCCGAGACGGTACTGGTTCTCCATCAGCTCGCCGACCGAACGGACGCGGCGGTTGCCGAGGTTGTCGATGTCGTCGATCTCGCCCTTGCCGTCGCGCAGGTCGACCAGCATCTTGACGACCGCCAGGATGTCTTCCTTGCGCAGAACGCGGACGGTATCGGCAACGTCAAGGTCGAGACGCATGTTCATCTTGACGCGGCCGACGGCCGACAGGTCATAGCGCTCGGCATCGAAGAACAGCGACTGGAACATCGCCTCGGCCGAATCCATCGTCGGCGGCTCGCCCGGACGCATGACGCGGTAGATGTCGAACAACGCGTCCTGACGGTTTTCGTTCTTGTCGACGTTGAGTGTGCTCCGGATATAGGCGCCGACGTTGATGTGATCGATGTCGAGAACCGGGATTTCGTCGAAGCCGGCCGAGAGGATGACCGGGAGGGTCTTCTCGTCGATCTCGTCTCCGGCTTCCAGATAGATTTCACCCGTCGAGTAGTTGACGACATCCTCGGCGAGGTAGTTGCCGTAGAGATCGTCGTCGGTCGCCTTCAGCGCCTTCAAGCCCTTTTCGGTGAGCTGCTTGAGCAGACGCGGGGTTAGCTTCTTGCCAGCCTCGACCACGACTTCGCCGGTGTCGGCGTCAATCATGTCGGCGATGGCCTTCTGGCCCTTCAACGCGTCCGGATGATACGGCACGCGCCAGCCTTCGCCGTCGCGCTGGTAGAGCGACTGCGTGTAGAAGGTCGACAGAATTTCCTCGCCGTCCATGCCGAGCGCCATCAGAAGCGACGTCACCGGGATCTTGCGGCGACGGTCGATGCGGGCGTGCACGATGTCCTTGGCGTCGAATTCGATGTCGAGCCAGGAGCCGCGGTACGGAATAACGCGCGCTGCGAAGAGCAGCTTGCCGGACGAATGGCTCTTGCCCTTGTCGTGGTCGAAGAAGACGCCCGGCGAACGGTGCATCTGCGAGACGATGACGCGCTCGGTGCCGTTGACAATGAAGGTACCGTTGTCGGTCATGAGCGGCATGTCGCCCATGTAGACGTTCTGTTCCTTGATGTCCTTGATCGACTTCGCGCCGGTATCCTCGTCAATATCGAACACGATGAGGCGCAGCGTCACCTTGAGCGGTGCGGCATAGGTCAGGTCGCGCTGACGGCATTCCTCGACGTCGAACTTCGGCGGCTCGAACTCATAGGAGACGAATTCCAGCATCGACGCGCCGGAAAAGTCGGTGATCGGGAATACCGACTTGAATACGGCCTGAAGGCCCTCGTCCGGGCGGCCGCCCGCGGGTTCGTCGACCATCAGAAACTGATCATAAGATGCCTTCTGAACCTCGATGAGGTTCGGCATCTCTGCTACTTCGGGAATTTTTCCAAAAAACTTGCGTACGCGCCTACGACCGTTAAACGAAAGGGTCTGAGCCATCGTCGCTCCTTCAATTTTGTGCATCCGGGCCTGCAACGGACGGGGTTCGCTGGCCAGTCGATCCCGTCGATCAATGGTATTCTCAATCTCGTCCCGCCTCCCGAACACACCGGCCGGATTGCCTGAAGCGGTTCGGTTTGGGACCATCCTCTTGAGAACCCATTACCCAAGAGCCGTTTTTGACGGATCTTGGGTAATCAGTTCGGGGGAAATGACCGGGGAAGGAGACCCTTCCCCGGCACATTCCGATATTACTTGACGTCGACCTTGGCGCCGGCGTCTTCAAGCTTCTTCTTGAGGTCAGCGGCTTCAGCCTTGGAAACGGCTTCCTTGACCGGCTTCGGAGCGCCTTCGACGAGGTCCTTGGCTTCCTTGAGGCCGAGGCCGGTGATGGCGCGGACTTCCTTGATGACGTTGATCTTGTTCGCGCCGGCATCAACGAGGATGACGTCGAACTCGGTCTTTTCTTCTTCAGCAGCAGCCGGAGCAGCACCGCCGCCAGCGGCAGCAACAGCTACCGGAGCAGCAGCCGAAACGCCCCACTTTTCTTCGAGCATCTTGGACAGCTCAGCAGCTTCCAGGACGGTCAGCGAGGAGAGGTCTTCAACGATCTTTGCGAGATCAGCCATTGTGATAGTTCCTTTTGTTCGGTTCGAACTGGGTTGTTTGATTTACAGCGAAAAACCGCCTCAAGCGGCTTCGTCCTTCTTGGCGTAGGCTGCAAACACGCGAGCAAGCTGGCTTGCCGGTGCTGCAACGACCGTGGCGACGCGCGTTGCCGGGGCATTCAGCAGGCCCAGCAGCTTCGCACGCAGCTCGTCCAGCGAAGGCAGGGTCGCAAGCGACTTGACTGCATCGGCGTCGAGCGTGGTCGCGCCCATGGTACCGCCGAGAACAACGAGCTTGTCGTTGGTCTTGGCGAAATCCATGGCAACCTTCGGAGCGATCATCGGATCATTTGCGTATGCAATGAGCGTCTGACCCTGGAAGAGATCAGACATCCCTTCCGACTCCGTACCCTGAAGGGCAATCTTGGCCAGGCGGTTCTTCGCGACTTTGACGGTTCCGCCCGCTGCACGCATCTTCGAACGAAGATCGTTCATCTGTGCAACGGTGATACCGGCATAGCGGGCCACGACAACCGAACCGGAAGCCTTGAAGACTTCGTTCAGCTCCGTGACGAATTCGCGTTTTTCCGCTCTTTCCACTGCCTATCTCCAGTTGACGGGGCTACGATTGCCGCAGTCCCCATCGGGTTTGCCTTTGCCGCCAGGGATCCTCTTGTCGAAGATCCCGAGCGACGCTCGAGGATCCTGTCCCCTCGCGCTCGACCTTTCGGCCGGGGCACAAGGCAAGGTAGGTTCGAACCGAATCTTTTCCGCGTATCGCTACGGGGTCGAAATCCAGGTCTTACCCGTCTCATGCAGGCAAAGTGATTAAGGGCCAACCACCTGCAATCTCGGACAGGAATTCCGGGTTTCCCCGGAAATTCCCGGCCAGACATGACCGGGAATTCTTGGTACGCCGGACGCATGGTCCGGCGAAATCGTTAAGCCGTTACGGTCGACGGGTCGATCTTGACGCCCGGGCCCATGGTCGAGGAGATCGCTACGCGCTTGACGTAGTTGCCCTTCGCCCCGGTCGGCTTCGCCTTGATGACGGCGTCAGCAAAGGCCTTGATGTTCTCTTCGAGCGCCTTGGCGTCGAAGGAAGCCTTGCCGATACCGGCGTGAATGATGCCGGCCTTCTCGACGCGAAACTCGACAGCGCCGCCCTTCGACGCCTTGACAGCGCCGGCGACATCCATCGTGACGGTGCCGACCTTCGGGTTCGGCATCATGCCACGCGGGCCGAGAACCTTACCGAGGCGGCCGACGAGCGGCATCATGTCCGGGGTGGCGATGCAGCGATCGAAGTCGATCTTGCCGCCCTGGACGATTTCCAGCAGGTCTTCCGCGCCGACGATGTCCGCACCAGCAGCCTTGGCTTCGTCGGCCTTGGCGCCACGGGCGAAAACGGCGACGCGAACCGAGCGGCCGGTGCCGTTCGGCAGGTTGACAACGCCACGGACCATCTGGTCGGCATGGCGCGGGTCGACGCCGAGGTTCATCGCGATTTCGACGGTTTCGTCGAACTTTGCCGTTGCCCGCTCCTTCACCAGAGCGATTGCGTCGCCGAGGGCGACGAGCTTGGTCGGATCGATCCCTTCACGGATCTTCTGAATACGCTTTGCAATCTTCGCCATGGTCTCAGCCCACCACTTCCAGGCCCATGGAGCGAGCCGAACCCGCGACCATTGCCATTGCGCCTTCTACGTCGGCAGCATTCAGGTCCTTCATCTTGGCTTCGGCGATCTTGCGGATCTGAGCCTCGGTGATGGTGCCAGCCTTCGTCTTGCCCGGGGCCTTGGAACCCGACTTCAGGCCCGCTTCCTTCTTGAGGAAGTAGGTGACCGGCGGCTGCTTCATCACAAAAGTGAAGGACTTGTCCTGGTAATAGGTGATGACGACCGGAATCGGCATACCCTTTTCCATTTCCTGCGTGGCGGCATTGAACGCCTTGCAGAATTCCATGATGTTAATGCCACGCTGACCAAGCGCAGGGCCAATCGGCGGGGACGGGTTTGCCGAACCTGCCGAAACCTGCAGCTTGAGCTGGCCTGCAACTTTCTTAGCCATTTCTCTCTGCCTTTTCTGTACGCGACCGGTTGCCCGGTCATTCATGCCGCCCGCAAAGAGCGGGCGACGGCTGCGGTTGCGTGGTGCGGAACGTGACGCCCGGCTTTAGGCGCCCATCCTTCCACGCGATTGCGGGAACTCCCGCACCGGCTCTTAAGGAGCCGGAACTCGAACCGCGCCGAACGGAACTCACTCCGCCGGCGCCGGTTATCAGATTTTTTCGACCTGGCCGTATTCCAGCTCGACCGGGGTGGCGCGACCGAAGATCGAAACCTCGACCTTCAAACGAGACCGCTCCTCGTCGACATCCTGGACAATCCCGTTGAACGACGCGAACGGGCCGTCGGAAACACGAACCTGCTCACCGATCTCGAAGGAAATCGACGGCTTCGGCCGATCAACACCTTCCTGCACCTGGCCAAGGATCCGCTCAGCCTCGTGATCCGGAATCGGAATCGGCTTGTTGTCGGAACCGAGGAAACCGGTCACCTTCGGGGTATTCTTGATGAGATGGTAGGCCTCATCCGTCAGGTTGGCACGCACCAGAACGTAGCCCGGAAAGAACTTGCGCTCTGCATCGACCTTGCGGCCACGACGCACTTCCACAACCTTTTCGGTCGGCACCAGAATCTTCTCGAAAAGATGCTCAAGCCCCTTCTGGCGAGCCTTCTCCTCGATCGATTCAGCAACCTTCTTCTCGAAATTCGAATAGGCGTGAACAATGTACCAACGCGAAGCCATGATCATCTCCACCCAATCACATACCGACGTGCAGGATCAGGCCAATCAGCCAACCCATCAGCTGGTCCGCAGCAAAAAAGAACAATGCGGCGAAGAAGACCATAATGAACACCATCACGGTCGAGATCATCGTCTCGCGCCGCGACGGCCAAGTCACTTTCGACGCTTCGGAGCGAACCTGCTGCAGAAACGCTATCGGATTCGTTTTGGATGCCATTGAATGCCCACGCCATTACGGCGCGTAAAGCCGAAACCTCAGCCCCACGCACCGCGTGTCTGTTTTGCCCTACATAAAGCGCGATTCTTCTTTTCACAAGAGGTAAACACGCTTTTCCCGAAAATGGACGCCTCCGTCCGGTTCGCCTTCCGCCCAGACGGCGCTGCGCTGATGTGCGAATGGCAGGGGCAGAGGGGCTCGAACCCCCGACCTGCGGTTTTGGAGACCGCCGCTCTACCAACTGAGCTATACCCCTTTATGCTGCGCTCAAAGCCCCAACCCAATCGAGTCGAGCGCTAAACAACAAGCATGGCGCTCCTTTAAGACGCGAACGGCACATTGGCAAGGGCGTTGTCTCATTTTTCACATCAATGAAGGCGACCACGCATTGAGCAGGTTTCTGAAGCTCAGATTGCGTCCACAGGTCTTTTTATACCATCCAATCAGCTATTTAAGACAGGCTTGGCTTCCAGCGAGTTTCGGGAAGGTTCGGCCGTTGTGACCACGGAAGGCCGGATCAGCGACCTTTCGAGCCGAAGTTGCCCGCCTGCCCCACCCATGCCGAGCCCGTCCATCTGACGATCGCCTCAAGAGGGTGATTGACGACTCGTTGGGTCCGAACTCGCCACACTGCCGGAGCCGACACGGCACGGGTTCTGTTTACCACTTGTTGAGCATGATTTCATACGGATCAGTAAAGATTGAACCTTTCGTGTCCTTCATGATTCAGTTCTGTGAGCCGAGGTGGAGTGGATGAGTCGGATGAAGTTGCTGCGGATCGTTGTGGGTCTGATCGTTATCGCTGGTGCGTTGTTCATAATCATTGGCGAACAGTTATCCGGTGCAAGCGGCAATGCTTTTGTAAATGCCCGGATAACCACGCTTAGAGCCCCGATCGCGGGCAGTCTTCAACTTACCGACCGGCCATTGGGCGCCCGGGTGGGTGTCAACGATCCCATCGGCACAATCTCCGGCCGGCGTGTCGATGATGTCAGGCTGGCCGACCTCATCAATGAGCGAGCAGTCCACCAAGCGAATGTTGATCGTTTGGCGGTGACAATACAGTCCTTGGCAAGCGCCATCGACAAATTGCGGACGCGCGCCGCCGTTTACCTTGAAGAGCGAACACAACAATTGCGGGCGCAGGTGGATGCCGCTGCCTCCCTCAGCGCCGCTGCAGCAGCTCGCCTGCGCCACGCAAATACCCGCCTTGAGCGATCCACCCGCCTGAGCGAGCGTGGGATTCAGGCCGCCGAGTCTCTGGACGAGGCGCGTTCTCTTGCCGAAGTGTCTGAATTGGAACTTAAGAACGCGCAGCAGCAAGGTGCGGTGTCGAGTATCGGGCTAGCCGCCGCGGAAAGGGGCATCTTTCTCGGCGACGGTTACAATGATGCTCCCTATTCGGAGCAACGCATCTCAGAACTGGAGGTGCAGAAGGCAGAACTCCAGGCGCAACTCGACGCGCAAACGGCTTCGCTAAGGTCGATCGACACACGCATCGCCTCTGAACGTGGCAGGGTCAACCGGCTCTCCTCGGCCACGCTGGAGTCAAATGTCAACGGACTGATTTGGGACTATCTCGCCGCTTCCAACGAGACCGTTCAGAATGGACAGGACCTCCTGAGGCTGGTCGACTGCGGCACCGTGATCGTCAGCCTTTCGGTGTCGGAGAGTGTCTACAACACAATCACCCACGGTGACCGAGTAAGCTTTCGGCTGGATGGCAGTTCTCGGCTGTTGGATGGCACTGTTACACGTCTCGCCGGTTCCGGCACCGCGACGATCTATGAGAATCTGGCCATAAAACCCAGCCAGCGCCACCTCCAGCGTTTTGACGTCACCTTGGATGTCCCCGCGCTGCGTGAGGACCAAAGCTTGAGCTGCCTCATCGGTCGCACTGGCCGTGTCTTCTTCGACAGCCGACCGCTCGACTGGATCAGGCGGCTCTGGGCCTGACATGTCCGTTTGGTATCATGTGAGCGAGGCGCAGTCCGCCTATGCCGCGATTTTCCTCGCAATGGGTCTGGTGCTGCTTCTGCCGGCGCTTCTCGATCCGCGCAACAATGTTCATCGGGGTCTGCTTTTCGCGATCGCGATAGGCCTGTCTCTCCGGTACATCTGGTGGAGAGGCTCGGAGACGCTTGCTCCCGCCGGTCTGACCTGGGACTGCCTGTTCAGTTGGTCCTTCTTCATCCTGGAAGCGGCGGCCTTGATGTCGTCCATCAGTTCCCTGGTCATCCTTGGTCGAACCCGATCGCGCACCGCAGAGGTTGATCAGCACCAGAGTTGGTGGGAGCCGGCGGCTGCTCCTCGGGTGGCAATCCTCATCGCCACATACAATGAAGAGCTGTCGGTGCTGGAACGGACAATCGTCGGCGCGGCCGCGAGCGACCACCCGAATTGCGAGGTTCTCGTCCTGGACGACGGCCGCCGCGATTGGCTCCGTGATTACTGCGAAGACCGGGGCACAAGATATCTGAGGCGCCCCGACAACAAGGGCTCAAAGGCGGGGAATATCAACCACGCGCTCGGAGTTCTGGCCGCTGATGCCGAGCCTCCTGAGTTCATTGCGGTCCTGGATGCCGACTTCGTGCCTCATCGGGACTTTATTCCGCGCGCCCTTGCGCTGTTCCATGACAGCAAGGTCGGCCTTGTCCAGACGCCCCAGCACTTCTTCAACCCCGACCCCATCCAGCACAATCTCGGTCTGAGCCGCTCCTACCCTGACGAGCAGCGCTTCTTTTTCGACCACCTGCAGCCAAGCCGCGATGCCTGGGGCATTGCCTTCTGCTGTGGAACGTCGTCCGTGATCCGCTGGGATGCCGTGCAGGCAGCCGGAGGTTTTCCGACCGACAGCATCACAGAAGATTTCATGCTCACGCTCGCGCTTCAGGAAATCGGCTTCCGTACCGTCTACTTGAACGAGCCGCTGACGGAAGGCCTGGCTCCAGAGGGATTGAAGGAGTATGTCACCCAACGCGCACGGTGGTGCCTGGGGCTGATGCAGATCGCCCGCGGCCGTTTAGGCCCACTCGCAAAAAACCGGCTGCGATTGCGCGACCGGTGGAGTGTCATGGATTCGGTATTCTATTGGCTCACCACCTTCTCCTTCCGGCTGGCGGCGATGACATTCCCGCTGCTGTTCTGGTTTTTCAACATCGCCGTGGTGGACGCGAGCATTTCTGACGTCATCCGGTATTTTGGCCCCTACATCATCTGGATACTCTTCGTCCTGAATTTCATCTCCTCCGGAATGGTTGTCCCGATCGTAAACGACGTTGGGCAACTGCTCGGTGCAATACCGATTACCCGGGCAGCGGTCGTCGGACTGATCAAACCGAAGGGTCACCCGTTCAGCGTCACGGCAAAGGGCGGCGACCGGACGAAGGTCGTGGTCCAGTGGCGGCTTATGATACCGTTTGCCGTCCTGGCCGCGTTGACCTTGGTCAGTCTCCTGATCGGCATCTTTTCCGATCACTTTGCCCACAACGACGCCGGCGACGGCAAGGTCATCATCCTGTTCTGGACGCTCTACAATCTGGTCGTCCTCGGCGTTACCCTTGCGGTTTGCGTGGAACTCCCGAGGATCGAGAAACACTTTGCGGACCAGCCGGAACGTGTCGTGATTTCCGTCGGCGGCGCGCTCAGGCGGGTATGGATGACGGACCTGACGCAGCAGAGCGCACGGATTCGCGGACTGGCACTCGATGCCGGCCATCGTCTGGAGATCAAGATTCGTGGCGTCGGGGTCATGCCCGCCACCGTGATCGAAAGCACCGCCGACGGCGGCGTCCTCTCCTTGTCGATGCAACCCGATCAATACGACGGCCTTCTGCGCAGGCTCTACGCAGAAGGCAGCGTCCCCAGCATCACATCGACCCGGATGAGCGGCATCCTGAGCGACGGGATCAGCAGGCTTGTCCGTCGCTAGGGCGGGCTCTGCCGACTTGCTCAAAACTGCCCTCTTCTTCAGACGTGCTCCGGGCGTATCCCTGAAGACGGGCAAGTGCTGCGCCGATCGTGGACAACTCCGAGGTACGACCGCTTTCGTATGGATAGACGTCCTCCCCTTGGGCGATGGCGCTGGCATTGCCGGCCAGAGCACGGAAGGGGCGGATGTAGGCCACGATGAAGAGAAGCGTCAGCAGCACAAGCAGCAACCCGAAGAGCATGAGGTTGACCAGCACCTCTTTCGACATCGCCTGCGCCGGCCGGATGACGGCGTCAGCATCGATTCGGGCGATGATGTTCCAGCCGAACTTCGGCAGTCCGCGATAAGCAAGCTCCGGAACGGTCGCGGTGAAGTAGAGCTTTCCATCCGGCCAGGTCTCTACGTTGACGCCGGATGCCCCAGCCCGCGCCATGCGAAAGCTTGGAATATCCGGGTCTGTATAGTTGCCGCGGTCGCTCGCAAGGACCGCTCGCCCTGCCGGATTGACGATGAAGAGCTCCAGGCTCATGGCTTCTGCCAACTCTTCGACAAGCGTCTGCGCCCAGTCGAAGTTGAGGTGAAGGCTCAACACCCCGGCGACGGTGCCATCCGGTCCGGCGATGGGGGCCGCCAAATCGAGTAAACTCGGCGGTCGCCCGTCGGCCGCTGGAGGCAGTTTGGAGGCCAGCAAAACAGATTCATGAACGTCGCCGGCAAAATCGCCCTGCAATCCCCGCTGGAACCAGGGTCGGGAGCTGGCATCGGCACCAAGCAGGAGATCGTTGGAGGCTGCAACCACCTGGCCTTCGCTGTTCGAAAATCCGGCCCAGGAGATGACCGCGCCTTCACCAGCAAGGGTGCTGAGCTGATCTTTTGTCCGTGCCGGATTGCCGGGACTTAGGGTCCGGCGAACCGAGGTGAGATTGCCCCACTCCCTGTATAAGGCCTGGGCCAACGCGACCTGCACTCCCTTGACCCGGGTTTCTACCGCCCTTGTCAGGCTTGCTTGCTCGAATGCACGCGCCCGGTCGCTTATGACCTCGTAAGCGATGGCGAGCCCAATCAAGCCACTGACCAGCACAAAGGCGATGGTTACGGTTGCCAAGGACGGTGCCGAAGACCGTCGTTCGCTATCTGCCATTCCACTTTCCTCCAGCGTCTGCCCGTGACCCATATGGCAGAGTGAGAGGTCGGGCCAGTGCCAGTTCTTAGGACCCATGTCCAGGTTGGGGAGAAACTGACGGAATGGTGGCGTCTGTCGCGTGCCCCCTCGCGGCACACGCTGCCCCTTAAAGCTTCCGAAACATCACGAAGGCGTCGACGTAGCCGAGCGAGGGGTGAAGGAACGCTTCCGGAAGCCGACCGACGATCGCAAATCCGAGCGATTGCCACAGCCGCACCGCGCGTTCGTTGCTGCTGACCACGAAGTTGAACTGCATGGCCCGGAAGCCTTTCGCGCGAGCATGAGCGAGCGAGTGCTCGTGCATCTGTCGGGCCACACCTCGGCCACTTGCCGCTGGGTCGGTCATGTAGCCGCAGTTGCAAACATGTTGCCCGCCGCCCGTCCGATTCGCTCGGATGTAGTATGTGCCCAAAATCAGGCCATTCTCTTCCGCGACGAACGTTTCCCGATCCGGACTCATCCAGTAATCCAGCGCATCGCTTTCGCTAAGATTGCTGTCGAGGGTATAGGTCTCACCCGCGCGGATTGTAGGACCAATAATCCTCCAGATGGCGCTTCGATCGTCGTTGGCAGCGGGGCGGATTAGCATTGCTTCACCTACTGTCGGCATAGTGCGCACGCAACGCGCCTATCGCATGCCTGGGCAGACTGCAACAGCTTTCATCGGTCGGAACGGCCCAGGACGAGCGCCCTGATTCCCTGGTTTACTGCCCTCGTCCTTGAGCACGCTCTCCGCTCCTGGCTCGACAGGGCTCGCACTCGCCATCGTGGGACGGTCCAGCAAGGAAGTCAGGTTACAAAGGGCATGATATCCACGCCGTCGCCGGGAAAGACGGTAATGTGGGGGTGGTCCTGAAAAAGCCTTGCGGCGGCATCTGCGGTTTCAGCCTCAACCACAAGATAGCCGCAGAATGGATTGACCGCGTCGTTGACGCCGTTCCTAGTGATGCGCGTCGTCTTTCCCACCATGCCGCCACGATCAAGGATAGACGCAGCGTTTCTTTCCTCCCACGCCGCCCACTGTCCGACGCCGATAGCATCGACAGCATCCTGCTCGGCTTTCGGCAGGCTTCGAAAAGACACGATGTCTTCGGGCTTGATGGTGTAAACGGCAAGGAAACGGGGCATGAGCCACCTCCATGGTCCTGAACAAGCCTCAGCTTACACCACCTCGCACGCCTGAAGCATCCATGGAATTCCATCGTGGCGCGAAGGGTAGAATGACCGCACGTGGCGATTCCGCGCCATGACGGCAGTCGACCCTAAGCGGACAAAAAGGTCTCGAGCAGTGAACGACTGCCTCGCGCCTTATCTCTGTCGTTCAAACCGGCCTTTGACTCACCAAATGTCATGACGGGCACGCTTTGTTCGAGATCACGCGACAGCAGCCGAGGTATCGGTCTGCGGCGATCCTCCTCTCCCGGAGTCCGCCTATGTCGATGCAGGCATGCATCCGAGTTTCAGAGAGCTTCTGAAGCGCGACGGGGCAACGGAGTTGGCGGAAAGCATCTCCGGAACAAAGTATCCGAGACCACCGGATAAAGGGCAGATTGCCGCATTCGCGCACCGTCGGCTTGACCCTCTGGTGGCTTGACGGGTTATTGCCACGCGCCGATGGCAATTGGGGGCACGCATCATGACAAGACTTCGGACTTTCCACTTGGTCGCCTGGACTCTCGTCGCCGCCGCCGCAACGGCGCTATTCGTCTTCGGCTACATCCTGCCTCCAAAGCGGGCCGCTGGCGTGATCATGCCGGAACCTTCGACCTCTGCGATCGGCAAGCCGTTCGAACTGACGTCACATCAGGGGGCGGTGGTGAACAACGGCACGCTGGCCGGTAAGCCGTATCTCGCATTCTTCGGCTTTACGCATTGTCCGAATGTCTGCCCGACGACTCTCTTCGAACTGACCGACCTGATGAAGGAGCTCGGGCTGGACGGCGACAAGCTCAATGTGGTGTTCATTACCGTCGATCCGGAAGGCGATACGCGGGAACTGCTGGAACTCTACATGACCTCCTTCGATCCTCGGATCACGGCGCTGCGGGGCACCGCGGATCAGACGAATACGGCGGTGAAGGCTTTCGCCGCATACGCTCGGAAGGTTCCCATCGATGGCGGCTACACGATGGATCACACAGCGGTCGTTTATCTGATGAACGCCGACGGCAGTTTTCGCGGAACTCTCGATATGCATGAGCCGCGCGAAGTCAGGCTGCAGAAAATCCGCAATCTCATCGGTGGCGCAAAGCAATAGAGCTGCATGCGGGCCTATTTGTCCGCCAAGGTGACAACTCGCTTCAGTTTCCGGAGAGCTTCGACGTGGCCTCTGCTGCGGCGCTTTTAGTCCGAGCAAGCCGTCTCAAACTCGCCAATAACATCGGGGGAATTATCGTCGCGAAGAACGGCATCAGCCCCGACAAGGCTGGGGTCCAGTTCCGCAGCCTGTTTCGTATAGGAGGCTATGAAGAAGGCCTTTTTGCCTTCCCAGACCTCACGACCATCGACCTCGTGCTGGCACGGCCGCGCCGTTTCAAAGTCCGTTTGCAGGTCTTCGACGGTCGGCTGCGCGGCCGTCAACGCCAGGACGGTCGCAAACATCAAAACGAGCATGATCACCTCCGCCTCAACCTTGAAAACTGATCATAAAAACCATCGGATTCTGCCGTCAAGGTCAATATCGCGCGCCGCGTTTTACACCCAATATATACCTGAGCGCGCCAGATTGCAGCGCGGCTTTTCCCCGGCACCTCGTGCGGAAAGGGTGTCCTCAGTCTACATGCGCTTCCGGCAATCACCGGATCGACAATATGAAGTAGTCGCCGCCGAGCAGCCAGGTGGCGTGCGCATGTTCCTAGAAACGCGCTATGCCAATCCGTCCACGAGAATGAACCGATGGCCCCTCGAACAGGCTTCGATACGCGCTGTGACCTTGTAGATATCACGCAACATGTCGGCATTGATGACTTCCGCGGTTGGACCGCTGACAACCATCGCACCGTCGGCAACGACGATGACCTGCTCGCAGTAGCGCAGCACATGGTTCAGGTCATGCAGGGCCACCAAGACAATCATCCCGGTCTTGCCGGCAAGTCCGCTGACGAAATCCAGAACCTCGATCTGTCGATGCAGGTCGAGCGCCGAGGTCGGCTCGTCCATCAGGAGCACTTCCGGCTTGCGGACCAACGCCTGCGCGAGGGAGACAAGCTGGCGCTGGCCGCCCGACAATTCACCCAAACCGCGGAAGCCCAGATCCTCGATCCGCAGCGCTTTCAGGATCGCATCGATCTCAAAGAGCTCGTCGTCGTGGACCCGCCAGCCGCCGCCTTGCTTGGCGGACAGCAGGATGGACTCATAGACGCTCAGGACGGCATTCGCTCCCGTATCCTGCGGCATGTAACAGATGGCGCGGTCACCGCGCGTGGTATCTGACAAATGCACGACACCTGGCCCTGAAATCAGCCCGGCGACGCGCCTGAACAGTGTCGACTTTCCCGCTGCGTTGGGGCCGATTATGGCGGTCAGGCTGCCACTCTTCAGCGCATCTATGCCGACATTGGAAAGCACCGTCTTGCGCCCGTAGGAGGCACCGACGTCCTTGAAAGCGAGGGCTACCATGCCCGCCTCCTGTTGCTGAAAATGAGCACGAAGAAGAACGGCACGCCGACGACGGCGGTGATGACGCCGATCGGCAGAATAGCACCTGGGATCAGAATCTTGCTGACGACAGAGGTGACCGACAGAAGCAGCGCGCCGCAAATGAGGGAGCCCGGCAGGAAGAACCGCTGGTCCTCACCCACCACCATGCGGGCGATATGCGGTCCCACGAGCCCGACGAAACCGATCGTTCCGACGAAGGAGACGGGAATTGCCGCGAGGAGACTGACGGTGAGCAGCGTTTGCAGGCGGAGGCTGCGGACCTTGACGCCCATGCTGGCGGCTTTGTCGTCACCGAGGCGAAGGGCGGTCAGTGCCCAGGCGTTCTTCATGAAGAGCGGCACGGTCAGAACGAGGATCGTCGCGGTGACGTAGACCTTGCCCCAGGTCGCCTTCGTCAGGCTGCCCATTGTCCAGAACACCACGGCTGCGAGCGCCTGCTCAGAAGCGAGATACTCGAGCAGTGAAAGCGCCGCGTTGAAGGTGAAGACGAGCGCGATGCCGAGAAGGACAATCGTCTCGACGGTCACACCCCGCATGGTGGAGGCGAAGTGGATAAACAGCGCTGCCACCATGGCCATCAGGAACGCATTCAGAGGCACCATGTACTGGAGGGCAGCCGGGAAGATGGCGACGCCCGTCACCAGCGCCAGCGCTGCGCCGAAGCTGGCGGCCGCGGAGATTCCGAGCGTGAACGGGCTTGCGAGGGGATTAGACAGAATGGTTTGCATCCGTGCGCCGGCGACCGAAAGCGACGCGCCGACCGTCACCGCCATCAGGGCGATCGGCATGCGGATGTCCCAAATCACGACGCGAAGCTGATCGCCCACCTCCGCTGGATGAAAGAGCGCCTTGAGCACGTCAGCCAGCGCGTAACGCGCCGGGCCGAGCGCCATGTCGGCGGCCATGCTGAATGCCAACGCAGCCGTCAGCAGCATGAGGGTGAAGATGCGCCTGAGGGCGAGAGCGCGATAGCGCTCCCGCCCCGCGGCGACCGGTTGCTGCGCCACGCTGGCCATCGCCTACTCGTCCTTCAGCGAGACGAAGTGCCCGGGCTTGTAGTCAAGCGGCAGGAAGCGTTCGTGCAGTTCCTTGAAGGTCGCCTCGGGATCGAGGTCCTGGAACAGTTCGGGATGCAGCCACTTGGCGATCTCCTGGATGGCCACGAACTGATAGGGGTTGTTGTAGAATTGGTGCCAGATCGCATGAACCTGGCGGTCCTTCACTGCTTTGACGCCTGTGAAGGCGGGGCGCTCGGTCAGCTTCTCGAGCTTTGCGCGCGCTTCGTTGATGTCTGCACCATAGCCGACGCCGACCCAGTCGCCACCGGGCACGAACGCATCCCACATCCCGCCGGTGATGATGACCTGGTCCGGGTTCGAGGCGATGATCTGCTCGGGATTCACCGTGCCGAAGGTGCCGGGAATGATGTCCTTGGCCATGTTGATGCCACCGGCAATCTCGACCATCTTGCCGAAATTCTCGTTGCCGAAGGACATGCAGCAATCGTCGGAATAACCGCCCGCACGCTCTACGAAAACGACCGGTTTTTGCGGATTGGTCTTCGCCAGGACCTCCGTGACGCGGGCAATGCTGTCAGACCGGAACTTGATGAAGTCCTCTGCCAGTTGTTCCTTCGCCATCAGCTTGCCCATGATGCGCATGCTGGGCTCGGTGTTTTCCATCGGCTTTTCGCGGAAGTCGACATAGACCAGGGGAATGCCGACCTTGCCGAGCTTCTCGATGTAGCCCGCCTCTTCCGTCGCGGTCTTCGCGTCGACGTTCATCAGGATGACGTCGGGCTTGAGGGCGACCGCCTGTTCGATGTCGAAGGTGCCATCCTTCATGCCGCCGAAGGTCGGAAGTTTGGCAATGTCCGGGTACTTCGCGAGATAGGCCGCGTAGGTTTCCGGATCGGCCTTCGGCAGGTCGTCGCGCCAGCCGACGACTTGCTCAAACGGATTTTCCTTGTTGAGAGCGGCCAGGAAATAGATTTGTCGCCCCTCGCCCAGAATGACGTGTTTCACCGGAACGCTCACCTCCACGTCACGGCCGGTCACGTCCTTGAGTGTGATGGTGTCGGCCAGTGCCGGCCAGACGGTGGACAGCAGCATGGCGGCCGAGAGGGCCGTAGCTTTGAGGTTGAGGCGCATCGAACTGTCTCCAGTGGAAATTGCGCGCCGTCTATTATTTTATGATTGCAATAGTCAAGTTTTATCTTTTAGAGAAATTCGAAACAACGTTCGCGGGAAACGCTCACATGCATGGTCACAATCACGGTCTGCGCGAGGACATCAAAGCCTATTGGTCTGAACGCGCAGCAACCTTCGACCTGTCGCCGGGACACGAGATTTTTTCCGAAGCCGAGAGACGCGCGTGGCAGCAGCTCATCTGCAAACACCTGGGGCCGGGGCATGGCCGCAAAGCGCTCGATTTGGCCAGCGGCACAGGGGTCATCTCTCACCTGATGGACGATGCCGGCTTCGAGGTGACCGGATTGGACTGGTCGGAGGCAATGCTGGAGCAGGCCCGGGCAAAGGCGAAACAGCGCAACCGCTCAATCCGTTTTTATGTTGGAGACGCCGAGAACACGATGGAGGCGGGCGACAGTTTCGACGTGGTGATCAACCGGCACCTGGTCTGGACGCTGGTCGATCCCGAAGCCTGTTTCCGCGAGTGGCTGCGTGTGTTGAGACCCGGTGGCCGGCTCCTAGTCATCGATGGTGACTTCGTTGACGTGGGCCGCGGCGAGAGAATCGCAAGACGTCTGGCGGCGATGCTGGAGAAGGCGGGTCTCGTGCGGCCTGATCCAGTGCAGGCACCACACATGGCCGAGCGTCACAAGAGCATCCTGGCGCGCGTCCACTTTTCGGAAGGGGCACGCGCCGACGCGGTCGCCAACCTGCTCGAGAAGGCCGGCTTCGAGGCAATCACAGTCGACACCAATCTCCGCGCAATTCACCGGGCGCAGGCAAAGAACTGGAACTTCCTCAAGGCGATGGCGCGCGGCCTTCAGCACCGGTACGCCATTGTCGCAAGCAAGCCCATGGCTACAGGCATGCCTTCCAAGCAGTAGGCTAGTCTGCCGCCCCAAAAGCGGTCGCCGCCAACAGTTCGCTCATCTATGTCCGCCTATTGGCGCAAGGGGAACAAGGCTCGACGACTGCGTTCGACCCTAAGTGGTCGTGCCTTGTTTTTGATCGTACTCGGCTGAAGCAACGACGAGCGCTTCAATATCATCGGCTGAAATGAACGACCTCAAGGTGTCGAACTTAGCCTCGTGCCATTTGTAGATATCGAGGTCGAGAAGCTTCTTGACTGTGTCTGCCGGAAAACGCTGGCGAATGGGAGCAGCAGGGTTACCAGCTACGATCGTGTAGGGTGCAACATCTTTCGTGACGATGGCCCCAGAAGCCACCACTGCGCCTTCGCCAATAGTGACGCCCGGCATGATCATCGCCCGCATTCCAATCCAAGCTCCGTCGCCGAGCGTGGTGTCGCCCTTACCGACGTAAGCATCAAGAATGACCTCAGGAAACGGATAAAGGCTGAACCAGTCGGTCCGGTGCGTGTGATTGCCACCCATCAAGATGACAGCCTCTGCACCGATGCATACGTAATCGCCTATATAGAGCTGATCGATCGGCCACATGGGTTCCCATGTCTTGAGGCTGTACTCATCTCCATAGTGATAGCGAACGACGCTCTCCTCGAATGACCCTGTCCACGCAGCGCTGTAATAGCTATGCGTCCCACGGATATGGATGTTCGGATTTTTCACGGTCTCGTGCAGGAGTTCTACCACGGACCAATGCTTGGACGGGCCGCTCTCTACCATATTACAACGACTTTCTGTGGGCTGGCTGTACGAGTTGGATCGACGCCTTGAGGACGATCTATGGTTGCGAATACAAGGGCGAAGACGAGCCTAGTCGGTTTTCCACTCCGGCATCCGCTTGCCGAGGAAGGCGCCGATCCCCTCCTTCGCGTCGTCGCGCAGCATGTTGTCGACCATCACCGACACGGCCTTGTCATAGGCTTCGGGCAGCGGCAGCCCGGCCTGCGCGCGATAGGCGGCCTTGCCGATCCTCAGCGCCTGCGGCGACTTCGACGCGATCACCGCGGCGTACTTGTCGACGACCTGGCGCAGGTACTGCTTCGGCACGATGCGGTTGACGAGGCCGAAGTCCTTGGCGGTCGACGCGTCGATCGTCTCGCCGGTGAGCAGCATTTCCATCGCCTGCTTCGGGTGTGCCGCGCGCGTCACCGCCACCATCGGCGTGGAACAGAACAGGCCGATGTTGACGCCCGGGGTGCAGAAGGTCGAAGTGTCGGTGCAAATCGCCAGATCGGCGGTGGCGACGAGTTGGCACCCTGCAGCCGTCGCGAGCCCGTCGATTTCGGCAATCACCGGCTGCGGCAGGCCTGCGATCTTCAGCATCAGGTCGGCGCACATCCGCAGCGTCTTTTCAAAAAAACCCCGGCCGCCGTCGGCATCGGAGCGGTGCGCGGTCATCTCCTTCAGATCATGACCGGCGGAAAAGAGGTTGCCGGTCGAAGCCAGCACGACCACGCGGACGGCCTCGTCCGCGGCTGCCGCGTCCAATGCCGCAGACAGCGCCTCCATCAACGCGATCGACAGCACATTGGCCGGCGGATTGTTGAGGGTGAGGCGCAGGACCGCACCGGTCTGCTCCTTCAGCACCAGCCCGCCGGCATCCTCTTTGCGCAAGTGCACCACATCGGCCATGCCCATCTCCCGTGTCGTCGTCGTCGTTGAACCGTGGTACGCGGACGGGAGTGGCCTTTCAAGTGTGTCTGGCTACGTTCCTTGCCAATCAGACTTTCCGGCAATTGCAGCCGGTCGCCTTTGACCTCTAAGAATGCTTGAATCGAAAGCGATGGACACCAGTATGGAAGCCAAACTCACCCCGGTCATGACGGTCGCCGAACTCAACTGTTTTCTCGAGACCGACTTTCCGGAGATCCACACCGACGGCAAGCTGTTCGAGGTGACGGCAGTCGAACCAGGCAGCGTGACGATGCGACTGGCACCGTCGGAGAAACACCTGCGTCCGGGCGGCACCGTTTCGGGCCCGACGATGTTCGCGCTTGCCGATGTCACGGCCTATTGCGCGGTGCTGGCCCACATCGGTCCGGTCGCTCTTGCCGTCACCACCAATCTCAACATCAATTTCCTGAGAAAGCCGGAGCCGGGCGCCCTCTCCTGCACCAGCCGTCTCCTCAAGCTCGGCAAGCGACTCGCCGTGATCGAGGTGTCGATTTCGACAGGAGTAGACGACGAACTGGTCGCGCACGCCACCGCAACCTATTCGATTCCGCCGCGGTAACTTGTGGTATTTAAGTACCACAACAATAGGTCTTTGATTTTAAACACTTATTTCGACAACCACCTGAAACCCGGCGCTTGACGCCCGGCGACGCCTCGCCTATAAGCTGGCGCAGATCGCGGTCCTCACGGGCCGCTTTCGTTTTTGGCATGTTTCAAGCCTGCCAAGCCAAGCAACAAGAAACGCCCGGGCATCGTCTCGGGTCCGAACGAAAAGAGTTTTACCATGGCAACCTTCGTACAGAAGCCCGCCGAGGTGGAAAAGAAGTGGATCATCATCGACGCCGAAGGCCTCGTTGTCGGTCGCCTCGCCTCCATCATCGCAAATCACCTGCGCGGCAAGCATAAGGCCACCTACACCCCTCACGTCGACGACGGCGACAACGTCATCGTCATCAACGCCGAGAAGGTCGCGCTGACAGGCAAGAAGTACTCCGACAAGACGTACTACTGGCACACCGGCCATCCGGGTGGCATCAAGGAGCGCACCGCTCGCCAGATCATCGAAGGCCGCTTCCCGGAGCGCGTTCTCGAGAAGGCCGTCGAGCGCATGGTTCCGCGCGGTCCGCTTGGCCGTCGCCAGATGAAGAACCTGCGCGTCTATGCAGGCCCGAACCATCCGCATGAAGCACAGCAGCCGACCGTCCTCGACGTCGCCAAGCTGAACAGCAAGAACGTAAGGAGCGCCTGATAATGGCTGACCTCTCTTCCCTGAAGGATCTCGGCACGGTCGCAGCCGCTCCGGCTTCCGCCCCGGTTCACGTCAAGAAGGTTGACGCCCAGGGCCGCTCCTACGCGACCGGCAAGCGCAAGGACGCCGTCGCCCGCGTGTGGATCAAGCCGGGCTCCGGCAAGATCACCATCAACGGCAAGCCGCACGGAGCCTACTTCGCCCGTCCGGTCCTGCAGATGATCCTGCAGCAGCCGATCGTCGCTGCGGCCCGCGAAGGCCAGTTCGACATCGACGCAACCGTTGCCGGCGGCGGTCTCTCCGGCCAGGCCGGTGCCGTTCGTCACGGCCTGTCCAAGGCGCTGACCTACTTCGAACCGGGCCTGCGCTCGGTCCTGAAGAAGGGCGGCTTCCTGACCCGCGACAGCCGCGTCGTCGAGCGCAAGAAGTACGGCAAGGCCAAGGCCCGCCGTTCGTTCCAGTTCTCGAAGCGCTAATCGCGCTCGCGGATCACGCATCTGGAAGGCGGGGCTTCGGCTCCGCCTTTTTCTTTGCCCTGTGCCTTGGTGAGGCACACCGGCCCCGCGGGCCAATAAATTCGCACTCCGCCCCCCTTGCCATCCGTCCGCCGATTGTCCACGTTCCCGGCGCATTTCAGGAGGACAAATTGGCCAACAAGACCATCGATCACGCGATTACCGCGAAAACGCTCAAGAGCGCTGCCTCGGACCCGACGCATGCCGGTATCCTCTCCTTCATGCGCCGCCGCTATACGAAGAACCTGAAGGACGTCGATGCCGTCGTCTGGGGCATCCCCTTCGATGCCGCCACCTCCAACCGTCCCGGCGCGCGCTTCGGGCCGCAGGCGATCCGCCGGGCATCGGCGATCATGGACAACGATCCGCAGTACCCGTTCCAGCAAGATCTGTTCGAGAACATGGCGGTGATCGACTACGGCGACTGCCTGCTCGACTACGGCAATCACCAGAAGACGCCGGCCACGATCGAGCGCGAGGCCGCAAAAATTCTCAAATCCGGCGCCTTCCTGCTCACCCTCGGCGGCGACCATTTCGTCACCTGGCCGGTGCTGAAGGCGCACGCGGCGATCCATGGGCCGCTGTCGCTGGTGCAGTTCGATGCACATCAGGACACCTGGGGCGACGAGAAGGGCCGCATCGATCATGGCTCCTTCGTCGGCCGCGCCGTCAAGGACGGCGTCATCGATCCCGACAGTTCGATCCAGATCGGCATCCGCACCCATGCGCCAGAGGACTGCGGCATCCGCATCATGTACGGCTACGAGGTCGAGGAAATGTCCGCCGACGCCATTGCCGATTCGATCGTGCGCCATGTCGGCGACCGCCCCTGCTACATGACGTTCGACATCGACTGCCTGGACCCGGCCTACGCCCCCGGCACGGGCACGCCCGTTTCCGGCGGCCCCTCGAGCGCCAAGATCCTCTCGGTGCTGCGCAAACTCGGCGCGCTGCACATCAAGGGAGCCGACGTCGTCGAGGTCGCGCCGGCCTATGACCACGCCGACATCACCGCCATCGCCGGCTCGACGATCGCAATGTACATGCTCGCCCTGCGGGCCGGTTGGCTGGCCGAACGGCGATAGACCGCCCGGCAATACGCGCGCATTGAAAGCGCCATGGGGAGGCGTTATAGCCTCTCCATGGCGAACGGCTGGCCGCGCTGGGCACCAGTGCATGGCGGCCGTCCTGACCCAGAGCACCCGCAGCCCGGCAGACTGAAAGGCATCCCCATGAGACCGAAGATCTTCATCGATGGCGAACACGGCACGACCGGCTTGCAGATCCGCACGCGCATGGCCGACCGCACCGACGTCGAACTCCTGTCGATCCCGGAAGCCGAGCGCCGCAACAATGCGATGCGCGAGGACCTGCTCAACAGCGCCGACATCGCGATCCTCTGCCTGCCCGACGAGGCGGCGAAGGAAGCCGTTGCCATGATCGCCGGTAACAACCGGGTGCGCATCATCGACACGTCGACGGCCCATCGCGTCAACCCGGACTGGGCCTATGGCTTTGCCGAAATGGATTCGCGCCAGGCCGAACGGATCGCCGGAGCCCTCTATGTCGCCAATCCCGGCTGCTATCCGACTGGCGCGATCGGCCTGATCCGGCCGCTGCGTGCCGCCGGCATCCTGCCGGAAGATTATCCCATCACCGTCAACGCGGTCTCGGGCTACACCGGCGGCGGCAAGCAGTTGATCGCCCAGATGGAAGACGCCGACCACGCTGATCACATCGACGCGCCGCACTTCGTCTATGGCCTGCCGCTGAAGCACAAGCACGTGCCGGAGATGCAGGTGCACGGGCTTCTGTCCCGCGCGCCCCTCTTTTCGCCGTCCGTCGGCAAGTTTCCGCAAGGGATGATCGTGCAGGTGCCGCTCTATCTGGCGGATCTCAACGACGGCGCCTCGCTTGGCAGCATTCACGCGGCGCTCGCTGACCATTATGCCGGGCAGGACATCGTCGAGGTCGTCGACCTCAAGGAGAGCGCCAACCTGGCGCGCGTCAACGCCGTCGAACTCGCGAATACCGACCGGATGAAGCTCTACGTCTTCGGCACCGCCGGTGCTGCCCATATCAACCTCGTGGCGCTGCTCGACAATCTCGGCAAGGGGGCCTCGGGCGCGGCGGTGCAGAACATGGATCTGATGCTGGGCAACTGACCGGCCGAATACACCGGTCGGGATTCGCCAGATGTGCAAAAGGGCGCCGGTCCAACCAGGACCGGCGCCCTTCCTTCATGACATTGCTACTTTCCGCCGACGGCGAGCCCGGCCCGTCACGCCCCGACTTCGATCCACGCCTCTTTCGGATACGGGCCGACGAAACCGCGCCAGTGGGCGACGGCAAAGCCGAGGACGATGAGCGCGCAGCTCTGATGCGCAAGCGCCCACCCAAATGGCACCTGCCAGACCAGAGTGAATATGCCTATCAACGCCTGCAGACTGATGAGACCGAAAAGCAAGACGGTGCGGCGGGCATGGGTGGTATTAGGTGCGGCGCGTAGCGAGGCGATCATGTGCACAAGGGCCAGCGCCCAAAGCACATAGGCGCCACAACGATGGACGAACTGAACCGTCTTGGGGTTCTCGAACAGGTTGATCCACCACGGCTGCTGGATGAACAGGTCGCCCGGGACGATTGCGCCGTCCATGAGCGGCCAGGTGTTGTAGGTCAATCCCGCATGAAGTCCCGCAACGAGCGCACCGAGATAGATCTGAAACAACGCCATGCAGGCGATCGCCGCCGCCATTCCCCGCGATCGCGCCGTCGGCGCCCGATCGTCACTATGCGGCGACAGGCCGCGCATGATCCAGGTACAAGCAGCAAAGATCAGACAGGCGATCACGAGATGGGTGGCGAGCCGGTACTGGCTGACGGAGACCCGTTCCGAAAGCCCGGACGACACCATCCACCAGCCGATAAAGCCCTGAAAGCCGCCGAGGGCCAGCAAGCCGACGAGCGGCCAGCGCAAACGCCGCTCGATCCGTCCGGTCGCCCAGAAGAAAACCAGCGGCAGCGCAAAGACCAAGCCGATGGAGCGGGCAAGGATCCTGTGCCACCACTCCCACCAGAAGATCGACTTGAAGCTCTCCACGGTCATGTCGCTGTTCAGCTCGGAGTACTGCGGAATGCGCTTGTAGAGCTCGAACTCCTCCTGCCATTCGGCCGCGTTCAACGGCGGGATGACGCCGTGGATCGGTTTCCATTCCGTGATAGAAAGGCCCGATCCGGACAGCCGCGTCGCCCCGCCAACTAGCACGAGTGCAAACAACGTCAGCAACACCACGGCAAGCCAGCGGCGCACCAGCCGGCGGTTACGGTCGTTGCGATCAATGTCGCTCAACAGCTGCTGTTCTGTCGCGGCGGCGGCGGTGGTGGTCATGGCGGCTCCTGTCTTATCGGCGTTGATTTGCATCACCGTGCCATGCAAAACAAGCCTGAAACCTTTGCGGCATCCGGTCGCGGCGATTTTGCCGGCCTGCCCGCGCAACGAAATGAGAAACTCGATGCCCCCTCGCCTGCGCAAACTGATCGGCACAGTCCTGATTATCATACTCGTCATCGTCTACGCGCTGGTCGCGACGACCGTGGCATCGCTGACGCTGGCGACATCGCCCTGGTGGGTCCACATGCTCTACTTCTTCTTCACGGGGCTGCTTTGGATCCTTCCGGCAATGCTGATCATCAAGTGGATGGAGAAGCCGTCCAAGCCGCGAGACTGACGGACGGACGGCCGCACTGGCCCAGCAGCAGATCCTGCGCATGCGAGACGTTAGCGTCTTGCTAACCGTGGCGGCCTTTTTTGGCGGACAGATCCCGCCGCTGGCATGGATGTAAACCAGTTACCGATCATCCCGACGTAAGGTCGACAACGGCAGCGTAGCCGCGAAGGGATGCAATGGGGCTGGACATGCGTGCAATGCAGCTTGATTTCCAAGTCATGCCTGCGGACGGGGACGTCCTGGGCAAGCTGGCACGCTATGCCCCCGGCGCAGAGCGGCGTGCGTCCGTCATTCCCTTTACGATCCAGTTGCACAACCGGATGGAACCGCTGGAGGCGACGTGGCGCCGGCTGGAGGCGGGGAACGACCTTTCGCTGCACCAGAGCTATGACTGGTGCCGCGCCTGGGCTCAAACGCACGACAGTCGCCTGCTCATCGTCGAGGGGGTTCATGCGGGCCGGACGGAGCTGATCATGCCGCTGGAAATCGTGCGCCAGGGCCCGGTGCGCACGGCGCGCTTTCTCGGCTCCCGTTTCAGCAACATCAACACAGGCCTCTATACGGAGAGCTTCCGGTCGCTCGTCTCGCCGGCGATGCTGCGCCGGGCGCTCGATCAGGCACGCGGGCAATTCTCACGCCATTTCGATCTGTTCATGCTGGAGAACATGCCGCTTCATTGGCGCGGACACGAACATCCGTTCTCGCATCTTCCCGCCGTGTTGAATCAGAATGCGGCCTATCAGTTACCGCTTCTTGCGGACTTCGATGAGACACTCACACAGTTGAACGCCAAGCGGCGGCGCAAGAAGTTCCGCCAATCCGAGCGCCGATTGGAGTCGCTCGGAGGGTATGAGCATCTCATTGCCGAAACACCGGGCGATGCCGGTTCGACGCTTGATCGGTTCTTCCAGCAGAAGGCGACGCGCTTCGAAGCCCTTGGATTGCCCAACGTGTTTCGGGATGACGAAACGCAGGCATTCTTCCGAACCCTGGTCCGCATGCCGGCAAAGAGAGACGCGTATGCCTTGCAACTGCACGCCCTGCGGATCAAAAGCGGTGACGAACAGGGAAGGATCATCGCCATCGCCGGTCTCTCGCGCAAAGGCGACCACGTCATCTGCCAGTTCGGCTCGATCGACGAGACGTTTGCGCCCGAGACCAGTCCGGGTGAGTTCCTGTTTCACCTGATGATCCGAAAGCTCTGCGGCGAAGGCATCGCCCTGTTCGATTTCGGCATCGGCGATCAGGCGTACAAGCGTTCCTGGTGCACCGTCGAAACGCGTCAGCACGACCTGCTCTGGCCGACGACAGCTGCGGGCAGTGCGATCGCAGCGCTGCACCGTGCCAAGGCGAGCGTCAAGCGGACCATCAAGCAGAACCCCCGACTATACGGCTTCGTCCAGCGGCTTCGCTCGGGCAACACGGATTTCCGCGAGAACCCCGTCGATGGCGACCCGAATGACACCTAAGGGAAACCGCTCTAAGCCGCCCGGCGCCCTGGATACCGTGGCGCCCCACCTCCGGTCATCAGCACGATCTCGCTGTATCCGGCATCGCCGAAGGCGTTGATAAGCTCGACGAGCCGGTCCTCGTCGGCATCGGGGATCGAAAGTATGATCTCCGCCTTGCCGGACCGGGTCAGCCGGCGCACGCCCTCCACCTCCGCCGCCCCGCACTCGACGAGAACCGTGTCGTAGGCATCCGCCAGGGCGTCGATGATCATCGACAGCCGGTCGATGCCACGCATCGCCCGTTTGATGTTGGCGTTGCCGCGCGCGACGATGTGCGCCTTCGATTCCTCGTCGCCGTGAATGATGTCCGAGAACGCCGCATCGCCGACGAGCAGATCGGTGATCCCGGGAAGCCAGGTCGTCGCCGCCATCAGCCGGGTCGGGCACGCGGAGCCGGTCAGGTCGACCAGCACGGTCTTTCGCCCGCTGTTCGAGATGGTCCGGGCGAGCGCCACGGTGGCGGACGAGCCCGGATCGCCGGACGGCGAGATGGTGATCGCAACGGCCACATCGCTATCGATCAGATGGCGCGCCACGGCTGCGACCGTGAAATTCGCGTCTTCTTCACCGTCTCCGGAAGGCTGCGCATCCTGCGGAGACAATCCCGCAGGCTCATCGGGGTTGAGCCCGACCAGCAACGGCTCATGGGCTGGACTGTCCGCCTGCGCGGCGATGTCCACGTCCGTCAATGCGCGCCGCGCTGCCGCCACGTCGGCCCGCGGGGCGTTACGCCCGGCAATGGACTCGTCGTCCGAGAAGTCGTTTTCCGGTTCCCGCTGCGCCGGCGAAACGGGCTTGAGCGCTCGTCCGCTGAACAGTTCCGCCAGCATGATGGCAACGACCGACAGGAGGAACCCGGCCAGGCCGCCGACGATCGTGATCGGCAGCACCTTCGGGAACTGCCGTTCGGTCGGCGGCACGGCTGCCGAGATGACCCGGGCATCCGCGGGCGTCGCGTTGGCGCCGGTGCGCGAGGCGGCTTCGCGGTAGCGCGCAAGATAGGTCTCCAGCAGTTGACGCTGCGCCGTCGCCTCGCGCTCCAGCGCCTTCAGCCCCACCTCATCCTCACCCGCGCGCGCCGAATCCGCCTTCAGCGTGTTCAGTTGCTGCACGAGCTGCTGCTCGCGCAGACGGGCGACCTTGGCCTCGTTCTCGAGGCTCGCGAGGATCTTTGACGTCTCCGCCTTGATCTGGCCGCGAATGCCGGCGAGCTGCGAGCGCAGCCCCTTTAGACGCGGGTGCTGATCGAGCAGCGACGTCGTCAGATCGGAAATCTGGCCCTGCAGCTGCGCCTCGGTCTCCTTCAGCCGCTGGATCATCTGGGAACCGACGACATCGCTCAGCGTATCCGGCTCGCCGCCATTCTTCAGCACGGCCCGCACGCTCTCCGCCCTCGCCTCGGCCGTCGCCTTTTCCGTCCGCACCCGCGCAAGCTCGGTGGAAATGTCGTTCAGCTGCTTCACGGCGAAGGTGGCGTTCTCACCGGTGGGCAGCAGGTCGGAACTGGAGCGGTACTTCGCCACCTTCTCCTCGGCCTCCCGCACCTTCTCCCGCAGATTGGCGATCTCCGGCTCCAGCCAGCGCGTTGCCTCCGAATTGCTGTCGAGCTTCGCACCGCTCTGCAGCGACAGGTAGACTTTTGCTATCTCGTTGGGGATGGAGGCGGCGAGCATCGGGTCCCTGGAGGTGAATTCGATCGCGACGACGCGCGACTTCTCCGCCTGGTAGACGATCAGCTTTTCCTGGAATTCCTTCAGCACACGCTCTTCCGGCGGCAGGTCGAGCGGATTCTTCTTCAACCCGAACGCCACCAGTATGTCCGACAGGGCAGACGGATTGGCGGTCGGATCGAACTCGGGCAGTTCATAGAGCTTCATGTTGCGGGCGACCTGCTTGATGAGGTCCGCCGATTTCAGCAACTGTACCTGGCTGGCCACGCCCAGTTCATCAATCGCCGGTTCACGCCCGGCACTCCGGTCCGCACTGGTCGTGAATTCAGGCTCGCGCGCCTCGATCAGCAGGCGGGTTTCGCTGCGATAGGTCGGCGCGATCAGGCTGGCAACTCCGAAAGCGATGCCTGCGGATGCCACAGTGGCAAGCAACACCTGCCGACGGCGCCGCCAGATCGCACGCACCAGCCCGCCGAGGTCGATATCGACATCGTCCTGAGCTCCGTAACCGCCAGACATCTGCTACTCCATGAACACGCAACTGCACGCGCACGGTAAACAATCATGGTAACCCAAGCGTTAATGCCGGACATCAACCACAACCGCCCAGAGCCGCTGCCACAGAAATCGACATCCACCCGTTGCAGGTTTACCGGCTATTAACCCTAACGGATTGATAACAGTGAGCGAAACGAAGCACTTCCGGCAGGCATGGGCGAAATGGCATTCGCAAGGACAATCAGAGTCGCGATTATTGCGGCGGCGACGCTCGCGCCGGCCGTCGTCGCCGGCTGCAGCGGCTATCGCCCTGCCCCAAAAGCATTTCAGGAAGCAACGATCCAGCCCTACCGGCTCGACAGCGGCGACCGGTTGCGCGTCACCGTGTTCGAACAGGCGAACCTCTCCAACACCTACCTGGTTGACCAGGCCGGCTACATTGCCTTTCCGCTGATCGGGTCCGTGCCTGCGCGCGGCAACACCATCCAGGAGATGGAAAGCATCATCGCCGGCAAGCTGCGGCAAGGATATCTGCGCGATCCGGACGTTTCCATCGAAGTCGCCAACTATCGCGCCGTCTACATCATGGGCGAAGTCGGCCAGGCCGGCCAATACAGTTATGTCGCGGGCATGACAGTGCAGAACGCGATCGCAGTCGCCGGCGGCTTCTCGCCGCGGGCGAACCAGGCGAATGTCGACGTCACACGCAAGATCAATGGCAAGATCATCACCGGCCGCGTATCGATCTCCGATCCGATCATGGCCGGTGACACGATCTATGTCCGCGAGCGGCTGTTCTGACGCCCATGGCCAGCGAGCCTCCACTGCGCATCATCCATTGCTTCCGCTCCCCGATCGGCGGGATCTTCCGGCACGTGCGCGACCTCGCGGAATACCATGCGCGGCAAGGCCATGATGTCGGTATCGTCTGTGACAGCAGCACCGGCGGCGCCTATGAGGACGCGCTGTTCGACGAGATCCGGCCGTTCCTGTCGCTGGGGATCTTCCGCTTGCCGATCCGCCGCTCGGTCAGTCCGGGCGACCTGCGGGCCTTGGCGGGCAGCTATCGTGAAATAAGAAGTTTGCAGCCGGATGTGCTTCACGGGCACGGCGCCAAGGGCGGCGCCATTGCCCGGCTCATCGGCTCAGCGTTGCGGGTGAACAGGTATCGCGTAGCCCGCCTTTATTCGCCGCATGGCGGCAGCCTGCATTACTCCCGCGCCACGATGACGGGAAATGCGGTGCTCCGAACCGAGCGGCTGCTCGAACCCTTCACCGACGCCCTCGTGTTCGTCTGTGATTTCGAGCGCGAAGCCTACGTTGCCAAGGTCGGCAAGCCCCGTTGCCGAAGCGAGCGCATCTACAACGGCATCAGCGACCGCGACTTCGACACGATTTATCCGCACGAGGGTGCGGCCGATTTCCTCTATATCGGCATGCTCCGCGACCTGAAGGGGCCGGACGTCTTCATCGATGCCTTCGCCAAGACGGAGCGGCGGGTCGGACGACCACTCTCGGCATTGATGATTGGCGACGGCCCGGACGAAGAGAAATACCAGCAAACGATGCTGCGTCTCGGCCTGGGCCGGCGGATCGCGATGATGCCGGCGATGAAGGCGCGTGAGGCGTTTGCAATGGCACGCGCGGTCGTCGTCCCCTCGCGGGCGGAATCCATGCCCTACATCGTGCTTGAGGCGCTCGCCGCCAATGTGCCGGTGATTGCGAGCCGCGTCGGCGGCATCCCGGAAGCTCTCGGCCAGGGCAACATCGCATTGGCCGAACCCGCCGATGCCGACGCGCTCGCAGCGACGATGGCACGCTCGGTCACCGACCCGAAGTGGCGGACGCAGGTGATGCCGGACCCGATTTCCTTCAAGGGCAAGTTTTCCGCCTCCGTCATGGCGACGTCGATGATGAAGCTCTACCGCGAACTGCTGCCACGCCCCGGCTGCCAGACAGGTTGTACGGTTTCTCCCCACCTCGCGTAAGCGGTTTCTTAGGGGCTTTCTGCTATCCGGTGCGCATGACCGATCCGGATGCAAGCCATGAACCGTATTGACAAGCCAGATGCCTTCGACCCGGAACGGATCCGGCGCAAGGTTTCCGAGGTGCGCACCATCGAACCGGGTGGCGCGGCCGAGGAGCAGGATGGCGGCAAGACGGTCGAACTCAACCCGCTCGCCCAGCAGATCGCTCTGCAGTTTCGCGCAGAAAATTACTCGCCGAACATGATCACGGGGCTGCTGCGGCTGCTGGAATTCACGATGCTGTTCGTCATCGGCTACGGCATCACAAGCATCTACGTCGCCCCATCGCTGGACATGATGCTGTTCTACATCGGCGTAATCGCCGCCGGCTCGGCGCTCGGCGTGCTGCTGCTGCACGTGGCCGACACCTACCAGATCCCGTCGCTACGTGCGGCCTGGCGCATGATCCCCCGGTTGCTCGGCGCCTGGGCAATTGCGTTCGCGACCATGGCGCTCGCGCTTTTCTTCTTCAAGGTCGCCGAAAACACCTCCCGCGTCTGGTTCATGCTCTGGTTTTTATTCGGTGCCATCTATCTCGTAGCGGAGCGGCAACTGATCGCCTATTCGATCCGTCGCTGGGCCCGGAACGGAACGATGGAACGCCGCGCCGTGATTGCCGGTGGCGGCGAACCGGCCAAGGAACTGATCCGTGCGCTGGAGCGCCAGCCCGACAACGACATCCGCATCTGCGGTATCTTCGACGACCGGGACGAGCGACGTTCCCCATCGATCGTGGCCGGCTATCCGAAGCTCGGAACGATAGCGGAGCTGGTCGAGTTTGCGAGACTGGCTCGGATCGACATGCTCATCATCTCGCTGCCGCTCTCGGCCGAGACGCGCATCCTGTCTCTGCTGCGCAAGCTCTGGGTTCTGCCCGTCGACATCCGGCTGGCAGCGCATTCCAATGGCCTTCGCTTCCGCCCGCGCAACTATTCGCAAGTCGGCAACGTCCCGCTTCTCGACCTCTTCGACAGGCCGATCGCCGACTGGGATTCGGTGGCAAAACGTATCTTCGACATCGGTTTCAGCCTGCTGGCGCTGCTGTTGCTGTGGCCGGTCTTCATCGGCGCAGCCCTTGCGGTCAAGCTGACGTCGCCGGGACCGATCATCTTCAAGCAGAAGCGACACGGCTTCAATAACGAGATCATCGAGGTCTACAAGTTCCGCTCGATGTACACCAACATGTCCGATCCGACCGCGAGGGCCGCCGTCACCAAGGGGGATCCACGGGTGACCCCGGTCGGACGTTTCCTGCGCAAATCCTCGATCGACGAGCTGCCGCAGTTCTTCAACGTGCTCAAAGGCGAACTGTCGCTCGTCGGCCCGCGCCCGCACGCTATCCAGGCGCAGTCGCACGACCGCAAGTACGTCGACATCGTCGAGGGCTATTTTGCCCGTCACCGCGTCAAACCGGGCGTCACCGGCTGGGCCCAGATCAACGGCTGGCGCGGCGAAATCGACCATGACGACAAGATTCGCTACCGCACCGAGTTCGACCTCTACTACATCGAGAACTGGTCACTGCTGTTCGACCTGAAGATCCTGTTCCTGACGCCGATCCGGCTGCTCAATACGGAGAACGCCTATTGAGCGCCGCGGCCCTGCCGATATCCCCGCCCCTGCGGCCGCAGCTTGCCGCCATCGGCGTGATCGCGTCTGCGCTCGTCATGATCGGCGTGTTCCTGTCCGGTTTCGTCATCTCCGAACCGGCGCCGTACGAGCTCTTCATGGCGGGGCTGATCGGCATCTGGGCGCTCCTCGGGCTGCGGATCTCGCGCAGCGTCGCCCCGCTCCTGGCGCTGCTTGTAACCTTCAATATCGGCGGCATGCTTTCGTTGACGGTCATGACCGACATGGCCGACGGCCCGATGTATGTCGCCGTCTCGCTGTTTCTTGCGCTGTCATCCATCTTCTTCGCCGCGATCATCGAGGCGAAGCCGCAGCGGTTGCAACTGATCTTCCGCGCCTGGGTCGCCAGCGCCCTGATCACGGCCACGCTGGGGATCCTCGGCTACTTCAACGCATTTCCCGGCAGCGAGGCCTTCACGCTCTATGATCGCGCAAAGGGCGCATTCCAGGATCCGAACGTCTTCGGTCCCTTTCTCGTCGCCCCCGCCCTCTACCTGATGCACGGCCTGCTCGCCAATCGGCTGGCCAAGGCACCGCTGAACGTGATCGGGCTTCTCATAATCGCGCTCGGGCTTTTCCTGTCCTTCTCGCGCGCGGCCTGGGCGCTGTTTCTGTTTTCGGCGGTCGCGCTGGTCTTCATCATGCTGCTCAAGGAGCGCACCGGAGCCTTCCGCCTGAAAATCCTGGCGCTCAGCATTTCGGCTATCGGGCTCATGGTGATCGGCCTTGTCGTTGCCTTGCAGATCCCGCAGATCGCCGAGCTGTTTTCCAGCCGCACCCAGCTCGTGCAGGACTACGACGGCGGCCATCTCGGCCGCTTCGCCCGGCACCGCCTCGGCTTTCTCATGTCGATGGAAACCCCGCTCGGCATCGGCCCGATGGTCTTCAGCACCATCTTTCCCGAGGACGAGCACAACATCTGGCTGAAGTCGCTGACCAGCTACGGCTGGCTCGGCTTTCTCTGTTACCTGACACTGGTGAGTTGGACGCTCTGGACCGGTTTCCGCAACCTGCTGCTGAACCGTCCCTGGCAGCCCTATCTGATGATCGCCTACATCGCCTTTGTCGGACACACGGCGATCGGCTTCGTCATCGACACCGACCACTGGCGGCATTTCTATCTCATCGTCGGCGTTCTCTGGGGCTGTTTCGCCCTCGAACATCGCCACCGCAAGCGCTTCCGGCCGAACCAGCGAAGCGATCATGGACCGGCATAGCGACAAGGCCACGCGACGCTTGCGCCTGATGCAGGTGCTCGAACCGAGCGGCGGCGGCTCGGGGCGCCATTTCATCGATCTCTGCCGGGGGCTCAGCCAACGCGGCCACACGGTTCACGCCGTCTACTCTCCGCGACGCGCCGAGGAGCGCTTCGTCGATGAGCTCGTCTCGCTTGGGCTCGACGGCGTCCACCCGGTCGACATGGCCCGCTCGCCGGGACTGTCCGACTTCGGCGCCTTTGCAAATCTGCGCCGCCTGATGCGGAAGCACGGCCCCTTTGACGCCATCCACGGCCACAGCTCGAAGGCCGGCGCGCTCGCGCGCATCCGGCTACCGGGTCGCCATGCCCCGCGGGTCTATACGCCGCATGCGTTTCGCACGATGGATCCCACGCTCGGCAGGACCGGTCAGTTCGTCTACGGCACGATCGAGACATGCCTGGCACGATTTTTCACCGAACGGGTGATCTGCGTCTCCGCCGACGAATATGCCCATGCCCGGGCGATCGGCATGCCCCGCAAGAAGCTGTCGATCGTCATCAACGGCGTTGAGACCCCGCCGGGCGGCCTGCGCGGCACGATCCGGAAGGTCTTCACCATCCCGGCCGATGCCCTCGTCTTCGGCTTTGTCGGCCGGCTCTCGCCGCAAAAGGCGCCCGAACGTCTGGTCGACGCCTTCACGATCGCCGCGGCGAAACTGCCGGAGGCCCATCTTCTGATGGTCGGCGCCGGAGAACTGGAGGAATTGGTACGCAGTCGGATCAACCAGAGCCCGGCCGGCGCACGCATTCATCTGACAAGCCGCTTCACCGGACCGGAAGCAATGGATGCCGTCGATGCGATCGTCATGCCGAGCCGCTACGAAGCGATGTCCTATGTCATGCTGGAGGCGGCCTCCGCGGCCAAGCCCCTGATTCTCACCGACGTTGGCGGCGCATCGACCGTGCTGGAGCACGGCCACAACGGCATTCTGGTTGCCAACGACGACGACCCTCGCACGCTGGCAAACGCGATGATCGGCCTCGCGGATCCCTCGTGTCTGCAACGCTACGCCGTGGCCGCGAGGTTGCGCAGCAACGATTACGATCTGCCCCGCATGATATCGGAAACGGAGGCGATCTACCGCAGCCTTGTCACGTAATACAGCCGCACCCACTCCGCCTTAAAGGATGAGTGGGCTTGACACAGGCCCGCTGCGCTTCAGAGCTTTTGATTTCGCGTATCTTTTGGCCCAGACTGCGGGGTGTTCGACAGAAACGCTTCCGTTTCGCCATGGCCGAGCGCCATCCTCACCGCCTGCATCGCGTCCGTAGCGGGAACATCTTCGCAATTTGTTGGCATAGGTGAAATTGCCCCTTGCATCCCCGGCACCGAGACTATAGGGGTTGCGACGGTTCGGAGCGTAGCGCAGCCCGGTAGCGCACTTGACTGGGGGTCAAGGGGTCGTGGGTTCGAATCCCGCCGCTCCGACCATTGAAGACCTTGATTTTGCTACCACATCAAGGAAGTGCCAAGACGAAGTCATTGGCAAAATGAGAACATTCCAGATACAGACTCACGGTGTCGGCGCGGGCTATCCCGAAATAGATGCCGGAACGTTCTCGATGACGCTGACGGGCCAATGTCGTCATCACTGTGCTGGCCACCCTTCATGCGTCGATCTCATCGCTCACCGGCCCGTCGCTTGACTTTTCATGCCGCCGCACCGATCCTGCCATCCGGGCAATTCTAGCGCCTGGGTTGTGAGGATTGGCTGATGGCGTCCTGCACGTGTCATCGACTGAGTTCGGCAGCGATCGCCCTGCCCCGGCTTGGCGCCCCCCCTTCCTCGCCAGTCCACCGACGCCGCCTCCGCTTCATTCATCATGCGGGTAGCTTGATCACGGGCTCGTAGCCCCTGGCGCGGGCCGTCGCGACCAGGGGAAAATTTCAGCGACTTGGACCTCGTTTGGAGCGCGCAACGAACATCGTTGCGGCGAAAGTGAGATTTTAGATGCCCGTGGAACCGATCAGTTGCAAACTCACCCCTAATGACATGGCGATCCTGGAGACCATACTCGACCGCCTGCCCGATGCGAGCGATCCGCTCGCGGTCTTGCTTCGAGCGAAGTTGGCGGTCGCGGAGATCTACTGCAGCGGTGCAATCCCGCCTGATGTCGTCACAATCAATAGCCGTGTGACCTACAGGTTTGAAGGATGCAGCCCTCACACCGTGGTGATCGTGCAGGCGGAACTCCCCGTCGAGGCCGTACCGCACGCGCTATCGATTCACGACCCGCTTGGTTTGGCACTTTTCGGGCTTTCGGAAGGTGATACTGCAGCGGTGATGCCGGACGACGGATGGCCGCGAACGGTCATCGTCGAGAAAGTGGTGCCCCGGTCGGAGCAACGTCACGGGGAGCCTGCGGAAACCTCGCGTGTCATCTCATTTCCGGCCCGCGCAATGCCGGCACCCTTCGACCGGAACGACGGCGACGACCCGGGACCGAGTGCGGCTTGACGGGCTGATTGCAACAAGCAGGGCGGTAAAAAGGCCGGCGCAGGGTTCGAGGTTGACCGAGCCATCCGGCACAGCGCAACTCGTTTTACCCACCCACGTATTTGGCAACCGTATCCTTCGACTACTTCCGCTTCAGCCGCTTGGACCACTCCAGCGCCTTGCCGAGACCGGCCGGCGCCCACGGGGAGCCTTTGAGGCCGATCTTCCCACGGAGGCTCATGCCGCCGATGATCAGCCGATTAACGCGGGACTTGACGAAGGAAAGCGACGCAAAGTGCAGGCCGGTCACCGGCAGGTAAGGGTTGCGGCGCAGCGACCCGTAGATCTCGACCCGCGTCGTTTCCTTGTAGCTCGGGCAGCGCGCATGGAAGCCGTGCGTGTCGGCTACGATCAGCGTGTTCGCTTTCACCACCATCCTCACGGGCTGGCCGTAGCCGAGCGCTGTCAATTCTTCCGGCATGATGCGCAGCGAGCCACGCGCAGAGTACTTGTTCTCGATCGTATCCGAGTTTTCGCTGATGCGCTTTTCCCACGCCATGCGCTGCGGCGTCACCTTGTGCGAACCCGGCACGTACGAGAACGGCCCGTCTTCGTCGCCCACGTCCTTCAGGAAAAGCCAGGCCTTGGCGGTGGGCTGGAAGGTATCGCTGTGCAGCGCCGTCTGCGGGTCGGATGCAGTCTCCTTGGACGGCGTCGAAGGCAGCGCCATCACGACCTGGACGACGAGCAGCGGCTGGCCATCGTGCGAAGAGACGTAACGCAGGAGGTTCGACATGCGAGGATCGTTGCGCGCTGCCTTGAAACCCGGCAGCCGCTCCAGATCGCTGTCATCGATCAGTGCGCGGCGGGTGACAGTGGTCCCCTGCAGCATGTCGTAGCGGTCGAAATCGCTGTTCTCCAGTTCCGCCGTCACCTTGGCAAAGACTTCGGCCGGCAGGAAATTCTCAATTCGAACGAAGCCGTTCTCCTCGTATTCACGCCGCTGCTCGGGTGTGACGAGTTGCGCGAGCGACTTGCGCCGCCGGTCCGCCATGTCCATTGCCACCGCCACGCGTTTCGCGTGCAGGCCCATCCTGTTCAGCGTCTTGCTGCCAATGATCGGATTGTCGGCAAAGGATTTGGCACCCGATGCGAGCTGGAGGGCGTAGAACGGACTCAGCAGGACGGAAGTGAGGCGCATACAAAACCTATAGGTGTGGACGCAATCGGATAGGATGCACTGTGCTACACCATGGGCCGGGCGAGATCAATTCCACCCGGCGGCGCGAACCTGATTTCCAAAATCAGCTGTTTCGACGGCCATCACGGCGATTAATCACATTTCCATGAGCGCGTTGCTCCGGCGCTCCTGCAACGTATGATGATGTGATGCCAGCAATTCCCCTGTCCGGAGTCGCCGCAGTGTTCTTGTGCTCGCGCCGATCGATGGTTCTGGCGACCTCCGCCCTCCTCCTCGCCATGGCCGTACCGGCTCGGGCAGACGACGTCTGCGCAGATCTTCACTCGCGTCTTGCGGCCCTCACGAGTGTGGAAATTCCGACCGGCGACGGCGCCCCCGATTCCAGCGCCATCACCGAGCAGAACAATCAGTTGCAGAGCGCGAGAGCTAGTCTGCGCCAGCTTGGCTGCAGCACGGGCAGCGTCAAGGTCTACCGGACGTCGACTGCCCGCCAATGTAGCGAACTCGCCGCCTCGGTCGAACGAATGGACCGCAACCTCAGGAATATAGAGGCAGGGCGCAGCGCACTTGCGTCGCTGGAAAACGGACAGGAAGCCCGCGCCCGTATCCTTGCGGCGATCGAAGCGCACGGTTGCGGCAGTGGCGACGAACCAAGCACGGCGCAGGCCAGCCAGGCTGCGGAAGCGCCCTTGCCCGATGGCGAGTTTCCGCTTGACGGCCTGGCGACCCGCTACGTTACCAGCGGCGGTTCGGGCGGCAGATTGCGCACGGTCTGCGTCAGAACCTGCGACGGCGGGTTCTTCCCCGTAACCTCAGGCGCTTCCCCGCTCGACTTCCGGCGAGACCAGCGGGTCTGCGCCAGGTTGTGTCCGCAGACGGAAACCGAACTCTTCTACCAGGCGCTCGATTCCGTCGACAGCGGCGAGATGGTCTCGACCGTCACCGGCAGGCTCTACAGACAACTGCCGGCAGCCTTCGCCTATCGCACACGCGGCCTGCCCAAGCCGCAAGCCTGTGGCTGCGGCCGGCTTGCCTACACCAGCCCGGCAACGGGTACCGGAACCATCAAGGACAACACCGGCTCCGTCACGACGATCCGCATGCACCCGGTGGGCAGCGCCGCGTCAAAGGTCGTGATCGAGCGTCCTTACGATCCGGAGAAGGACAAGGTGCGCAATGTCGGCCCTGTTTTCGTCCCGGACGAACCCAAGATCGATCTGCGCAACCCCGCGGGCGCGAACTGAACCGTCTTTACCGCCGCTCTCCCCACCGCTCGGCATAAACGAGCTCGTCGAGCGGCAATCGTTGCCGCCAGCCTTTCACTGCGAGTTCCGGTTCGCGATAGAGCTCGTCGACGAAGCCGAGGCAAAGCCAGGCGACGATTTCGACCCGTTCGGGAATGCCCAGGAGCGCACGAATATCCGCGTCGTGAAAAATGCTGACCCAGCCGACGCCGACGCCCTCCGCCCGGGCCGCAAGCCACAGGTTCTGAACCGCGCACACGGTCGAATACACGTCCATGCGCGGATTGTGCGTGCGGCCCAGCACCACGGCTCCGCCACGGTCCGGATCGCAGGTCACGCAGATGCTGACCGGAGCCTTCAGGAGGCCCTCGAGCTTCAGCGAGCGATAAAGTGACTGGCGCTCGCCGGCAAACATCATCGCCGCCTCCTCGTTGGCACGCTCAAATGCCCTGTGCGCTTGCGCACGCACGTCCTGGTCGCGAATGACGATGAAGTTCCATGGCTGCATGAAACCCACCGAGGGTGCCAGATGCGCCGCGCGAAGCAAGCGCTCGAGCAGGTCTTCGGGCACCGGTTCTGGCAGGAACTGGTCGCGCACATCGCGGCGCGTTTCGATCGCACGGTATACGGCTGCCCGCTCGGCGGGCGAAAATGGCTGTGCGTGGACGAGATCGTCCTTTGGCAGAGGCTGCATCGTCATCTCCCCAACAATGCATGAAACCGTCCGCCGTCCGCGCGGGTTGGTCTATCTCGCCAGGCCGGTCTTCTGACTTCGGATCCTCCGGCCGCGCCGCCTTCCCGGTTGAAGCACCAGTGGCGTTCGGAAGGGTCGATCCTTCCAGGCTTGGCCGTCCCCGTCACAGCGTTGGGCACGTTTCGGCTTCGAGGCTGGAGTTGCCAAGGTGTCTGCGCTCAGATCGAACGCATGGCGTCAGCCCCACCGAATTCCCGATTCTCCCCTGCTCGCGCAAGGGCACCTGACGGGCGACACTTGCGCACGCCGGTGCCTACGATGCAAGGCCGGGGCCGACGATGGCGTGTCGCGAATAGACAACCCCGATGTCTTTTGCCGCGCTGTCCTCATCGGGCGCCGCAAACACGGCACGGTTGCGGCCACCGTTCTTAGCGGTATAGAGCGCCGTATCGGCAACCACCATGAGGTCGTGCACGGTCCGGCCATGCTCGGGGTAGACAGCGACGCCAGCGCTGCTGCCGACAGCCAGCAGTTGTCCGCCGAACGGAATTGGGATCTGCGCGTCGCGCACCAGGCCATTGGCAAGATCGAGGAGAGCCTGCCTGTCGGTCATGCCGTGAAGCAGCACTGCGAACTCGTCGCCACCCAGGCGCGCCACCACTCCCTTGTCGGCGACCCTGCCCAGAAACCGGGAAGCGATCGTCCTGAGCACGGCGTCGCCGGCTGCGTGACCATGCCGATCGTTGACGGCCTTGAACTGATCGAGGTCGACCGCGAAGACGGCAAACGGACGGGTGTCCTTGTCGAGCAGTTCCTTCATGGCATCGTCAAAGCCGGAACGGTTGAGCAAGCCGGTCAGCGCATCGTGGCAGGCGAGATACGCATTTCGCGCTTCGCTTCGCTCCAGGGCCCGCACAGTCGAGGCGAACTTCAGCGCGACGAAACCCATGACCACGACGAAGATCGCGACCAGGGCGGTGATCTGCGGCATCGCCATCGACCAGACGAACGAGCCGGGGCGGTTCGGGCGCCAGGACGCAGCCATCGGGTTGAAGGCGTCGCCGCCGACACCGGTGAGCAAGAGATCGCTATCCTCGGTCGTGATCGGCAAGAAGCCCAGATCGCGGATCCCCAGGCGCTGCTCGGAATTCGCCAGCATCTTGGCCGTGATCGGCTTGACGGTGACCAACAGCACAGGCTTCTTGCGCGCATCCGGAATAAAAAGCCGCTTGGGGACGACGGACTGCACCACGATGATGCTCATCGTGCCGTCGATCATTCGCATTCCGGTGACGTTGATCTGCGCCAATGTCGGCGACAAGACGCCGCCGCTCTCGGCCGGCTTTGCAAGAAGCCAGCCGTCGCGCGTACGGCTGAGCGCCGCATAGTAGGCCGCTTCGGCGCGTTTGGTCAGGTCGCTGACCCAGTAGAGCAATTGGTCGGCATCATGCGGCCGAACGACGTGGCGATTGTGGACGGCCAGGACCGTCTCTTCGCCCGGCTTCGTGAAGACCATCCAGGAAAAGCCGAAATCGCTCCAGAGCCAGTCGCGCAACTCCCGGCGGATGAAATCGTCGCTGAACGAGCCGTCGGCCAGTTCATCGAAGCCTCGATCCCAGACGGACATTCCGCTCTGGTAAAGCACAACCTGTTCGATCTGCTGGCGGAACTCGTTCTTGACCAGCGTCTTTTCGGAGGTCGCAACAAAATCGTTCGCCTGCCGGATCGAGTAGTCAAGCACCATGAAATTGGCGGACGCGAACAGAGCGACGATCACGATCGCCGCAAGACCAATCATGATCTTGACGCTGCTCCGGCGCGCGACCGGACCCTCAGCCCCAGCATTCGCCATGTCTTTCCCCACCGACATGCTGGCGGTCTGCATTGCCGCCTTTTGCGTTTTGTCGCGGCACTTTGGCGCAAAAAGCGGGAATATTCCCTTAAGCAGCCTGGTTTCCGAACGGTTAAAATCTGAAGCTGCAGAACGGCCCTTGAAGCGTCACATGGTCGAGCCGCGAGCGCGTCAACCTGCAGGGGCGTAGCGCACAAAGGCGAACTCGTCGCCATCGGGTGACCAGTTCGGCACATTCATCGTCCCCTGCCCGCCGAGCAATTCGAACAGCACTCGGTCGTTTCGGCCGTCGGCATCCATCAACCGGAGGCGGACGCGCTGGTCACGGGGATGGTCAAGCACGTCGGCATCGTAGGAAAGCACGAGCAGGTGTCGCCCGTCCGGCGACGGATGCGGGAACCAGTCTGCCCATTGGCTGTCGGTGATGCGCGCGACCTCGCGATTTTCCGGCCGAACACACCAGATCTGCATGCGCCCGCTCCGGCTCGAATTGAAGTAGATGCGACCATCGGCCGACCAGTCCGGTCCGTCGTTGCGCCCCTCGCCGAACGTCAGCCGCTCCTCCTCGCCGCCTTCGACCGGGATCGTATAGATGTCAAAGAGATCCTCGCGGATACCGCAATAACAAATCCGTTTCCCATCCGGCGACCAGCCGTGCCAGTAGGACGGCAGCTTTGGCGTCACAAGGCGTGGCGTGCCACCCTCGGCGGGCAAAATGTAGATGGCCGACTTGCCGAATTCCGTCTTGTCGCAGATGGCCAGCCAACGCCCGTCCGGCGACAGGCCGTGATCGTTGTTGCAGCGGGTCGCAAATCCGGTGTCGAGCGGCAAAGGCGAGCCGCCGTCAAGCGGCAGCCGGTAGAGCCGGCCGTCGCCATTGATGATGAGAGACCGGCCGTCACGAGAAAAGTTCGGCGCTTCTACCAGTTGGTCGGTCTCCCAGGCGACGCGCGTCAGTCCCGTCCTGATGTTGTGTATCTCGACCGAGCTGCGCATCATCGCTCATCCCTGTCTCATCGGTCGCGGAACCGGTTGGTGATCGGATAGCGCCGGTCGCGGCCAAAATTCTTCTTGGTGATCTTCACGCCAGGTGCCGACTGCCGGCGCTTGTATTCGGCAATGTAGAGCAGGTGCTCGATACGATGGACGGTCGCTTCGTCATGGCCACGCGCGACGATCTCTTCGGTGCCCATCTCGTTTTCCACCAGGCACTCCAGGATGTCGTCGAGCACCGGATAGGGCGGCAGCGAATCCTGGTCGGTCTGGTTTGGCCGCAATTCGGCGGACGGTGCCTTGTCGATGATGTTGCGCGGGATCACTTCGCCGGAAGGGCCGAGTGCCCCGGGCGGCACCGAAGTGTTGCGCCAACGCGACAAGGCATAGACCTGCATCTTGTAGAGGTCCTTGATCGGATTGAACCCCCCGTTCATGTCGCCATAGAGGGTCGCATAGCCGACGGACATCTCGGACTTGTTGCCGGTCGTCACCACCATCGAGCCGAACTTGTTCGAGATCGCCATCAGGATGGTCCCGCGTGCGCGGCTCTGCAGGTTCTCCTCGGTAATGCCGGACTCGGTGCCTTCGAACATGTCGGACAGCGCGTCCATGAAGCCGACGACCGGCGCTTCGATCGGGACGATGTCATACCGGCAGCCCAGTGCCCTTGCGCAGGCCGCCGCATCGCTCAGCGACTCCTGCGAGGTGTAGCGATAGGGCAGCATCACGCAGCGCACCCGCTCCTCGCCCAGCGCATCGACGGCGAGCGCGGCACAGATCGCTGAATCGATGCCGCCGGAAAGTCCGAGCACCACGTTCTTGAAGCCATTCTTGTTGACGTAGTCGCGGAACCCCAGCATGCAGGCGCGGTAGTCCGCCTCCTCCTGCTCGGGCAGTTTGGCCATCGGCCCGCCGTCACAGCGCCAGGTGCCGTTCTCCTTCTTCCACGTGACGAGCGCGACCGATTCCTCGAACTGGCTCATCTGGAAGGCGAGCGACTTGTCGACATTCAGGCCAAAGCTCGCACCGTCGAACACGAGTTCGTCCTGTCCGCCGAGCTGGTTGGCAAAGACCATCGGCAACCCGGTTTCGATCACCTGTCGCAGCGCCACCTGGTGGCGCACGTCGACCTTACCGCGATAGTAGGGCGAACCGTTCGGCACCAGCAGGATTTCCGCTCCGCTTTCTGCCAGCGTCTCGCATACGCCCATGTCGTTCCAGATCTCCTCGCAGATCGGAATGCCGAGCCGGACGCCGCGGAAATTGACCGGACCGGGCATGGCGCCTTCGACAAACACGCGCTTCTCGTCGAACTCGCCGTAGTTCGGCAGGTCGAGCTTGTCGCGAAAGACGAGAATGCGTCCGCCATCGAGGACGGCGACGGAATTGTGCCGGCCGGTCGCACCCTGGCGGGGGAAGCCGACGACGACGCCCGGACCACCATCGGCGGTGTCGGCGGCGAGCGCATCGACGGCCGCATGGCATGCCTTGAGAAACGCCGGCTTCAGAACGAGGTCCTCCGGCGGATAGCCGGAAATGAACAGCTCCGTCAGTAGCAGCAGATCCGCTCCCTGACGGGCGGCGTCGGCACGCGCCTCGCGCGCTTTCGCCAGGTTTCCGGCGACGTCCCCGACCGTTGGATTAAGTTGGGCGACCGCAATGCGGAGCGTCGTCCTGTTGTTGTTCTCGTTCATCTCTGCCCTCGATCCGCACTCGCCCGGGCGTCATAACGACGGGCGGTCTCAAGACGCTGTTTAAAGGATGATCGCTGGTTTGAAAATGAAGGGTTTTCGTTTCCGCAAAGGCGCGTCAGGCGACGCGGCCGGATCGTGCGATCTGACGGCCAGCGAGCACCCGCCGGCGGCGGCGTGACTATTCATCCCCTGTTCAAGGTGACAGCGATATGACAGAGAGACGACACTTTTATGAAGCCTGGAGTAACGCGTGACCCTTGTAAGTTCTGCCGTCACGGCAACCGCCGTCGAGAAGCGGTTTACCGTCGACACAGGTCATCCCGCCCGCGTCGCAAAGACGATGGCGGTGCTGGGTTCCGTTGGCCTGACGGTGCTGCTCGCCGTCGCCACCGTCGCCGCCGTCGAACTGATCACGCGCAACTCGACCAATGCCACGATCACCTTCCTGACGACCTATGCGCAGCCCGGCTGGACCACCTGCGGCCTGTTCCTTCTTGCCTTTCTCGGTTTTGACGCGCTGATCGGCCGCCAGCACAAGGCGGTGCTGGTGTTGGCGCCGATCGCTATCCTTCTCGCCTTCATCTCCGAGCAGAAGCAGATCTTCCTGACTGATCCGCTCTACCCCACCGACCTGCTGTTCGGCCGCCAGATCATGGAACTGATGCCGGCGCTGGTTCGCGATCGGCCGTGGACGGCTGTCGCCGTCGGAATCGGCTCGCTGTCGGCCATCGCCGTACTCTTCTCGGTCTGGATTTTTGCCTGGAAGCGGTTTCGGCCGCTGACCCTGAAGGAGCGCGCCCTGCGGCTGGCGATCGCCGTTCCGCTGCTGGCAGGCTTCTCCTCGATCATGGACTACAACCAGTTTTCCTGGGTCCGCGATCGTCTGCACGTCTTCCCGATCATGTGGGACCAGGCGGAGAACTATCGCCACAACGGCTTCATGCTCGCCTTTGCGATCAACCTGCCGATGGCGAACGTCAAGGCTCCGGCCGGCTACTCGGGCGACGCGATCGACCATATTCAGCAGGAACCGCTTCCCGCAGGGACCAACCACCGCAGCAAGCCCGACGTGATCGTGGTCATGAGCGAGTCGCTATGGGATCCGACGCGCCTGCCGAGCCTGAAACTCTCCCCTGACCCGATGCCCGTCATTCGCGAGAACACGACCGGCGCGGTCTTCTCTCCGGAGTTCGGTGGACTGACGGCGAACGTGGAGTTCGAGGCGTTGACCGGCTTCTCCAACGCCTTCCTGCCAACCGGCAGCATTCCCTACCAGCAGTATGTCCGCAATCCGATTCCGTCACTGGCGACATTCTTCCGCGGCGAGGGCTACACCGCGCGTGCAATTCACCCCTTCGCCGGCTGGTTCTGGAACCGCACCTCTGTCTACAAGTCCTTTGGCTTCGAGACCTTCCGCACCGAAGAGACGATGCCTGTCATGACGAAACGGGGGATTTTCGCCTCCGATGAGGCGCTGACGAACGAGATCATCCGCCAGGCCGATGCACAGCAGGATCCATTCTTCTTCTTCGCCGTAACCTTGCAGGGTCACGGCCCCTATGAGCCGAACCGGTATGCGAAGAACACGATCAAGGTCGAAGGCAACCTGCAGTTTGCCGACCGACAGGCACTTTCCACCTATGCGCAGGGCGTGAAGGAGGCGGATGACAGCCTGAAGACGCTGATGGACTGGGCGAGCAACCGTGACCGCGAGACGATCATCGTCGTCTTCGGCGACCACCTGCCACCGCTGAACACCGTCTATACGGCGACCGGCTACATGAACAATGTAACCGCCTCCCGCCGCGGCTCGGTCGAGCAGATGAAGCAGGAGCACGAAACCCCGCTCATCGTCTGGTCCAACAAGACCGGCGTGAAGGAAGACATCGGCACCATCAGCCCGGCGCTGCTGCCCTACCACATCCTGACGGAGGCGGGCTTCGAGCACCCCTACTACACCGGCTTTCTCGGTCGTGTTCAGAAACAGTATGACGTCATCGACCGCTACCAGCTGATCGGCGACGACGGCAATGCGACGCCTGACTGGTCGCGCAAGAAGAACATCGATCCGCTCATTCGCGACTACCGGTTCCTGCAGCACGACATCCTGTTCGGCAAGCGCCGCGGTCTCGAGCGTTTCTTTCCCTCGCATGCGGGCGTTGTCGGCGCGGCATCCTGACGACCGGACATCGACGAAAAAGAACCCTCGTTTTCCAGGGACAACGAGGGTTCTTTGGTATTTGGGCCATTTTCCTTTCAGTAGGCGCAGTCGCCGAAGTCGAAAGGCATGTCGGCTGCGGGTCGGGACCGTACGACTATTCGAGTTCGGCTGACCGGGTCCAAAGGTTGATGTGGGCCTCGCGCGCGTAACCGTCGATTTCCGCCAGTTCCTCGGCAGTGAAATCAGCACGTTCCAGCGACTTGACGCAATCGACGATCTGGGCGGCACGGCTCGCGCCGATCAACGCCGAGGTGACACGGTCGCCGCGCAGAACCCAGGCGATCGCCATTTGCGCCAGCGTCTGGCCGCGGCGTTCGGCGATCTCGTTGAGCTTGCGGACGTTGTCGATGATCTCCGGGCGGATGAAATCCTTCTTGAGGAAATGGTTCTGTGCCGCCCGGCTGTCGCCCGGGATACCGCCGAGATATTTCGTCGTCAGCATGCCCTGCGCGAGCGGCGAGAAGACGATGGAACCGATGCCGAGTTCGTCGAGTGTGTCGAGCAGGCCGTCTCGCTCGACCCAGCGATTGAGCATCGAATAGCTCGGCTGGTGGATGAGGCAGGGCGTTCCGAGATCCTTGAGGATCGCCGCCGCCTCGCGCGTGCGCTGTGAGTTGTAGGAGGAAATGCCGACATAGAGCGCGCGGCCCGAGCGGACGATATGGTCGAGCGCGGCACAGGTCTCCTCCAGCGGCGTCTCGGGGTCGAAGCGGTGCGAGTAGAAGATGTCGACATAGTCGAGACCCATGCGCTTCAGGCTCTGGTCGCAGGAGGCGATCAGATACTTGCGGCTGCCCCATTCGCCATAGGGACCGGGCCACATGTCATAACCGGCCTTGGAGGAAATGATCAGTTCGTCGCGCAGGCCGGCAAAATCGGTGCGGAGGATTTCGCCGAAAGCGGTTTCGGCCGAACCGGGTGGCGGGCCGTAATTGTTGGCGAGGTCGAAATGGGTGATGCCGAGGTCGAAGGCCGTCCGGTACATCTCGACCTTCCGCTCGTGTGGCGTATCACCACCAAAATTGTGCCACAGGCCGAGCGAGACGGCCGGCAGCTTGAGGCCGGAGCGTCCGACGCGGTTGTACTTCATGGTGTGGTATCGATTTTCCGCGGGCTGCCAGGCCATCGTTCACTCCCTCTGTTTATTTCTTCGGCAATGGATACCCCCGCCCGGGGGCCTCTCACAAGGGGCAACTGAAACGCATCGGCTCTCCTGGCCGCGACCTCCGCGCCGGCACGCGATACCTGGACACTGGCTGCGTCTTGGGTGAGGCCGCCTTCTTCTTTCGTTCTCGCATATCCTCTCGCAGCAGCGCGCGTGCCTCCGCGCTGCCGAAGCCGGCAGGCTGGGTGCACGTGGTGCTGAGTTCTATGAAACCAGGATTGGAGGGGCCGGCGCCACCGTGCAGCCCCTCCGAACGATCGGTCAGGCGCCGGTCCCGAGCCCGCTGCCCCAAGGGCCGTGATGGCTGTCGGCGCCATCGACGCGGTCGAAACCATGCGCCCCGAAGAAGTCACGCTGGGCCTGGATGATGTTGGCCGTGCCGCGGCCGCGGCGATAGCTGTCGAAATAACCGAGCGCAGATGCGAGAGCCGGCACGGGTAGACCGCCAAGGACTGCCGTCGAGACGACGCGACGCAGCGCAGCGTCGGTTTCCTCGAGCATGGCGGCAAAGGCCGGCGTGACGATCAGGTTCACCGCATCCGGGTTCTTGGTGAACGCGGTGGTGATCTCGTCGAGGAACTGCGAACGGATGATGCAACCGGCCCGCCAGATCTTGGCGATCGTCGGCATCGGCAGGTTCCACTTGAACTCCTTCGACGCGGCCGCCATCACCGCGAAACCCTGCGCATAAGCGCCGATCTTGGCGGCCAGCAATGCGAGCTCAAGATCCTTGATGAACGCCGCCCTGTCGGAAACCGACAGCGGCGCCACGGCAGGAAGGCCAAGAACCTTCTGCGCCGCCTCGCGTTCGGCCTTCATCGAAGAGATACCGCGCGCAGCCACGGCCGCCTCGATCGCGGTTGCGGGAACGCCCAGGTTCTGTGCCTCGATCACGGACCACTTGCCGGTGCGCTTCTGGCCGGCCTGGTCGAGGATGACATCGACGATGGGCTTGCCGCTGATGGGATCGGCAGCCTCCAGAACCTTCGCGGTGATCTCGATCAGGTAGGAGTTCAGGCGCCCCTTGTTCCAGTCGGCGAAGACTTCGCCGATCTCGGCGGCGCTCAACTTCAACCCGTCGCGCAGGATGCCGTAGATTTCCGCGATCATCTGCATATCGGCGTATTCGATCCCGTTATGGATCGTCTTGACGAAATGGCCCGCACCGTTCTCGCCGAGCCAGGCGACACACGGCTCGCCATTGTATTGCGCGGCAATCGACGTCAGCACCTTCTCGACGCGCTTCCAGGATTCTTCCGTGCCGCCGACCATGATCGAGGGGCCGTGGCGCGCGCCCTCCTCGCCCCCGGAAACGCCCATGCCGATGAAGGTGAGGCCGGTGTCCTTGAGTGCATCGAAGCGGCGCATCGTGTCGCGGAAGTTGGCGTTGCCGGCGTCAATCAGGATATCGTTCTTCTCGAGAAACGGCCTCAACTGCTGCATCTGCTGATCGACCGGATCGCCGGCCTTGATCATGATGATGATCGGCCGCGGCGGCCGGATGGCGGCGACGAACTCCTCGATCGTGTCACAGGGCACGATGTTGTCCTGCAGCGCCCCGGCCTCCTTGTAGAACTCGTGGGTGCGCGCGACGGTACGGTTGAAGACCGCGACCCTGTTGCCCTTTTCGGCGATGTTGAGCGCCAGATTCGATCCCATGACGCCGAGACCGATCAAACCGATTTCCGCCTGTACCACCGTCTTACCTCCGTATGAAAATGGACGCATCGCCGGATGCAAAAGCACCCTACGAAAATGCGCACGCCCGACTGCTCGAAGCGCGGGATTGAAGCATCCCGAACTTTGGTAGTCGTGGTTTTCGCACTCAAATCGATTTACGACAAGGACAAGTGTGTCGTCCGGGCTCGATGGACCATCACGCCCGACGATCGTCCGGCTGTTCTCCATGCCTTGTCGCGCCATCTCCATCGTCGAGAACACGCCAGGCCGCGCCGTCCAGGTCTTCGTACTGACCGCTCTTGATCGACCACAGAAAGGCCGCAAGGCTAAGTCCGCCAAGAGAAAGCGCAATCGGGATCAGATAGACCAGCGTGCTCATGCGGGCCTTGCCATTCCGACAGAGGGTGCCTGCTTCACGGCATTGTCTGCCGCCGCAGGCGCCTTGCCCCTCAGCCTCAACGAATTGCCCACCACGATGATCGAGGAGGTCGACATGGCGATGGCGGCGATCAACGGTGTCGCATGGCCAAGGATCGCGATCGGAACCGCGATGACGTTGTAGCAAATCGCAAGCGCGAAGTTCTGCCGGATCAGGCTGCTGGCCTTGCGTGCAGTCTCCAGCGCAAAGGAAACCGAGTCGAGCCCGTTGTGCAGGAAGACGAGGTCTGCCGCCTGCCGGCCGATGTCGGCGGCGGTCGCCGGCGCCATCGACACGTGCGCGGCCGATAGCGCCGGTGCATCGTTGATGCCGTCGCCGACCATCAGCACCTTGCGGCCGGATTCGGCAAACGTCGTCACGGCCTCCGTCTTGTCCCGCGGCGCGAGGGCGGCGCGCCACCGCTCGACACCCAGCACCGATGCGACCCGTTCGACCGGAGCCGGCCGGTCGCCGGAGAGGATGCCCACTTCGACACCCTGGTGGCGCAAGCTGTCTATCGCGTCTCGCGCAGCCGGCCGAAGCCGGTCCTCGAAACTGTAGGTTTCGAGGGGCCGCCGATCGAGAGAGAGAACGACCTCCGACGTCGCCGCGCCGTCATTCCCGTCGTCGGCAACACCACAGGCAAAGGCACGATTGCCAAGCCGGTAGGTTCCTTCGGGCGCCACGGCCTCAAGCCCGCAGCCGGGGATCTCCGTGACGGTCTGGAACTGCGGCAAGGGTCCGGTGTAGGCGGCGGCCAGTGCGCCCGACAGCGGGTGGCGCGAGTGTCCGCCGATCGCCGCAGCGATGGCGAACGGTTGGGCTGCCGGACGTCTCTCACCGGCGGCTTCGACTGCGGACGTGCGCCCGACCAACCGTGGCGTCCCCATGGTCAGCGTTCCGGTCTTGTCGAACAGCGCGGTGTCGATTTCTGCAAGCCGTTCCATCGCCGAACCGTCCTTGACCATGACGCCATTGCCGAACAGGCGGCCGGCGGCCACGACCTGCACAACCGGCACGGCCAAGCCGAGCGCACACGGGCAGGTGATGATCAGCACGGCAACAGCAACGAGCATCGCATGCTTCCAATCGCCGTCGTAGAAGCCCCAGCAGAAGAACGAAATGAGGGCGAGCAGGTGCACGACCGGTGAGTAGTAGGCAGCGGCACGGTCGGCAAGGCGACGGTAGCGGGCGCGCCCGCCTTCGGCAGCCTCCATCAGGCCGATCACTTCGGCGAGGAAGGATTCGCGCGCCACTGCGGTCGCCTCGACCACGAGCGCCCCGGTGAGGTTCATGACACCAGCCTCCAGCTGGGTCCCCGGGCGGGCCGTAACAGGTGCGCTCTCGCCGCTGACGAGGGAACGATCCACGTCGCTCGTCCCCGAGACGACGCGCGCATCGACGGCGATCCGCTCGCCGGCGGCAACCGAAAGCTGGTCCCCAACCGCGATCTCCTCGACCGGCCGGTATTCCCTTGCACCGCTGGCCGATACCACCATGGCACCGCGCGGCGACAGCCGGGCGAGGCCTGTGATTGCGGAGCGGGCGCGATCTCGCATGACGTGATCGAGCGTACGGCCGATCAGAAGGAAGAACAGCAGCGTGACCGTCGCGTCGAACCAGGCGTGCTCGGCGTGATGGATCGTCTCCCACAGCGAGACAAAATAAGACAACGTGACGGCAAGCGAGATCGGCACGTCCATATTGGTGCGGCCGTGCTTCAGGGCGCCCCAGGCGGAGCGGAAGAAGAAGCGGCCGGCATAGAGCAGCACCGGACCGGCGATAAAGGCCGAGATCCAGTGGAACATGTCCCGGGTCGAGGCTTCGGCTCCGGACCAGACGGACACCGACAGCAGCATGATGTTCATGGCCGCAAAGCCCGACACCGCCACAGCCCGTATCAGTTGATTGCGCAACTCATCGTCGCCGGCAAGCTGAGCCGTGAACAGATGCGCGGCATATCCGGTCGAGGTAATTGCGGTCACGATCGTCTGCGGATCAAAGCCCTGCCCCGCGCGCCACCGCACCGTCACGCGTTTCGCCGTCAAGTTGACGCGCGCGCTCTCGATCCCGGCCAACTCCGTCAGTGCATTTTCGATCGTCGAAATGCAGGCGCCGCAGTGCATCGCAGGAACGCTCAGATCCGTCTGGCGCAGCCCTTCGCCGAGATCGCGGCTTGCAAGCAGAAGCTCTTCGGCCGATGGCGTGGCTCCGAAGGCCGCCGCGCCGTCGAGGGCGCCTTCGGTACCGGGCGCGCAGCAACTCATGGCTTCTCTCCCGCAACGACAAGACGGATCGTCTGATGAAAGATCGTTTCTCCGCCCCGGACTGCGCTGACGTCGGCGATCCACTGTCCGCCTGCCATGTCCCGCTTGGCAGCGTAGTTCCCGGCACCGTCTTCGACAAGGGTGAGCCGAAAATCCTCCCGCTCGTCGACGGGGCGCTTGAACGTGACCGTGACGGCGTCGGCTGCCACCGCGGCGCCCGCGGCATCGCGCAGCTGATAGCTGACCCGGCCGTCGGCGGTCTGCAGCGAGCCCGCCAGTCCACTGGCGGCAAAGGCTTTCGCTTCCGCCACCTTGCCGTTGAACTGCTGGCTGGCGACGTAGGTATTCTGTACCACCAGACCGCTCCAGCTGCTGACCGCGTTCCACGCCATCACGAGGTTAACGGCGATGATCGTGCCGAAGAACAGCAGCATCACACCCAGCATATGCCATCCGGTGAATGTGAACGGCGCCTTTGGGGTCTTCGCAGCCCGGCTCATCGCGTACCTCCTGGAACGTTGAAGTTGGCGTCATAGGCGCTGTGCTCGTTGCCCGGCTTATCTTCGGCCACGAGCCGGAAACCGCCATCTGCTTCTGCGCCGAATTCCTTCGGCAGCGTCACGAACACTTTCAACGCCGTCACCTTGTCCGGCAATGCCGGGATGTTGAAATGACGGCTGTCGGGGCTGTCGTGACCGGCAATGCGCATCGTCGCATTCGGCATCCCCTCGATCGAGAGAGTGATGATGCGGGGCTCCGGGATCATGTTCAGAAGCTTGACCTCGTAGCCGTTGCGGATCGAACCGTCCGACTCGAGCACATATTGCGGATTTCGATCATGAATGACATTCAGCCCCAGGCGGTCGCGCGAAACAAGCGCGAAAATCAGCCCCAGACCCGCAAGCGACCAGACCACCAGGTAGAAGATCGTGCGGGGGCGGAAGATCACATGCCAGTTGAAGTGGCGCACCTTGTCCGAAAGGGTACCGTCCGTCTGGTTGCGAACGCGCGCGGGATCGATCGGCCCCGCACCGCCATTGGTGGCGAGCGCCATGTTGTCCATGTAGTCCGAGAGGGTCGCGTAGGCGATCAGCCCGCGCTCCTTGCCGAGCTTGTCCATGACGCTGTCGCAGGCATCGATGCACAGGGCACAGGTGATGCATTCCAGCTGCTGTCCGTCGCGAATGTCGATTCCCATCGGACAGACGGCGACGCAGGCGTTGCAGTCGACGCAGTCACCCACGCTTTCGCCGGTCGCAAGCGCCTTCTTGGAGTGGCGCGAGCGCGGCTCGCCACGCCAGTCGTTGTAGGTGACGACCAGGGAATTCTCGTCCACCATTGCAGCCTGGATGCGCGGCCAGGGGCACATATAGGTGCAGACCTGCTCGCGCATCAGCCCGCCGAAAACGTAGGTCGTCGCCGTCAGCACGGCGACGGTGACATAGGCGATGGGCGGCGCATCGAACGTGAGGAAGCTTCTGAGCAGTTCCGGTGCGTCGGCGAAATAGAAGATCCAGGCGCCGCCGGTGGCAACCGCAATGGCGAGCCATACGACGTGCTTGGCAACCCGTTTGCGTAGTTTATCAAGCGTCCACGAACCGGCATCAAGCTTGATCCGCGCATTGCGGTCCCCCTCGATCGCCCGCTCGACGACGAGGAACAGGTCGACCCACACGGTTTGCGGACAGGCGTAGCCGCACCAGGCGCGACCGACTGCCGACGTGACCAGAAACAGCCCGAAACCCGCCATCACAAGCAGGCCGGCCACGAAGAAGAACTCCTGCGGCCAAATCTCGATGAAGAAGACGTAGAAGCGACGATTGGCCAGGTCGATCAGCACCGCCTGGTCCGGCGCATGAGCGCCGCGATCCCAACGAATCCAGGGCGTCAGGTAGTAGATGCCGAGCGTCACCAGCATCACGATCCACTTGAACTGCCGGAACTGGCCCTCTGCGCGCTTCGGAAAGATCTTCCGCCGCTTCTCGTAGAGTGGCTTGCGGTGTTTGGCGGAATTGACCGCCTCGGCCTCGAGCCGCTCGATGGCGGGCTCCGTCTTGGGTTCTAGAGCATTGTAAATATTCATCGAGCGGCACCGTCCTTCGGTAACCTTGTGCGCCCCGTATCCTGAGGCCTCCTTGACTTAAATCAACTATTACGGCCGCAGCGGCCGAAGTGGCATGCGACAAATCCGCCGCAGGCGCGACCGCCGTCGCTCCAGGCGTGAACAGCCGTTGCGGCTGCGTCCCCTCATCGCTCAAGCAACCGCATAGTCGGCCACGGCGAGGTCATGACGATCCTTGCCGACGCACGAATCGGTGTCCTTGGTGCGGATCAAACAGCAGTCCATTTCCGGGCGCCCGCCTCGCGGGCAATATTTCCCGCCTCTGGAGAGGTCGGACGAAAGTCGACCTGACGTGAGAGACGAATCGCAAGCCGGGCGCAAATGCGCTCTACTTGGGAATGACACAGCCGAATTGCGTCGATACGCTCGGTCGTGTGGTCGAATTTTCTTCAACCGACGTGCGTCGTCTCCTATGCTGCAACTTGAAAGGAACGCGACGATGGCCACCCTGCCCGCCCGAATCATCCACTGCTCGATCGCTCGCGACTGGCGCCAGGTCTATGCCTTTGCCTCGAGGCCGGAGACGGTGCCGCGTTGGGCCGCGGGCCTGGCGTCCGGCCTGGCACCGGACGGCGCCGACTGGATCGCCGATGGTGGGCCGATCGGACAAGTTCGTGTTCGCTTTGCCCCGGAGAACGATTTCGGTGTGATCGATCACACCGTCACGATGCCGGACGGGCAGGTCATCCACAATGCGCTGCGCGTCGTTCCCAACGGCGACGGCGCAGAGGTGATGTTCACCCTGCTCTGCCTGCCTGGCATGGACGATGCGGCATTCGAAATGGACGCCGCACAGGTGGCGCGTGATCTCGAGACACTGAAAGAATTACTGGAAACACAGGGAGACGGCTGATGGCCACGACCGGAAAGGACCGCAAGATTGACTATATCGAGTTCACCGTGGCCGACATCGCCCGATCGAAAGCGTTCTACGGCGGTGCTTTCGGCTGGACCTTCACGGACTACGGCCCGCAATACTGCGAGTTCCAGGATGGCCGCCTGACCGGCGGCTTCACGACGCTGGCGCCGGTAAACGCCGCCGGGGGTCCCCTGGTAATTCTCTTTGCCGACGATCTTGAAGACGCCACCGCCCGAGTGGAAAAGGCTGGCGGACGGATCGTCAAGGCGATTTTCCCGTTCCCCGGCGGACGGCGCTTCCACTTTGCCGACCCGGATGGATACGAACTGGCGGTGTGGTCGGACCGGTAGGGGGGCGGGCTGATCGCCGCCGTGCACAACAATGGCTTTCCCGGCGAATACCTGTAGGATGTCGCGGGAGATCGAGGTAACGGCCATGATTGCGAACGCAAAAAATAATCATCCGGATGTCTCCGACGAGCGGACGGCGCGAGACGCCGCGGCGGAAGAAAGCAGGGAGCGGTCGCCGCGAATGCAGCGCCTACAGTCGATCCTGAAGCAGACCGACAAATACAGACACCATCTTTCCGAGAGAGAGGTGCTGCGCCAAATCGCTGATGTCCGCGGCGAGACGTGATGGCGCGACGAATCTATGTCGACAGCAACATCTTCATCTATCTGCTCGACGGCAGTGACGATCTCCGCCAGCGCACCTTGGCTAAATTGGCAGTCTCTGAGGTTGAGAAAGCCAAGCTCATCACATCAGAACTCACGATCGCGGAATGCACGATCGCGCCGTTGCGGGAAAAACGGAAAGAAATGGTCGAAGCCTTCCATGCGCTTCTCTATGACCCGGAAATCGTCGAGCTGATTTCGGTCGCGCAAGATGTCATTGTTCAATCGGCGGAGATAGCCGCGGAACTCAAATTGAAGCTTCCCGACGCGATCCATGTCGCAACGGCAATCGTCGCGGGATGCGATGCCTTCCTCAGCAATGACCGGGGCATTCGCGCCCCGGCCGGGATCGAAATCCAGCATCTGTAACCGGACGGCAGGTTATTCCCCGCCACCCAGCGAGTGCACATAGACGGCCAGCTGCTTGACGGTGGGCTCGCCGAGACGTGCCACCCAGCCCGGCATCACGCCGTGCTTTGGTGCGCGGATCTGGTTGGCGATCGCTTCTTCGCCCTCCCCCTTCAGCCAGATGGCATCGGCAAGGTTGGGCGCGCCCATCTCGCGGATGCCCCTTGCATCCTCGCCATGGCAGGAAGCGCAGTTGTCGGCAAAGAGCTGCTTGCCCGGTTCGATCATGCCGGAGTCGGCAGGCGTCCCGGTGAGGCTGACCACGTAAGCGGCAACCTGCTTGATCTCGGCCGGCTGCAGCATGTCGTCGAATGCGGGCATTTCGGAAACATGCGTGTCGGCGTCGCCTTCAAAACGGATGCCATGGGCGATGGTCTTGTAGATCTCATCAGGACTGCCGCCCCAGATCCAGTCATCGTCGTTCAGGTTGGGGAAGCCGGCCGAACCGGCAGCGCCGGACCCATGGCACTGGACGCAGTTGACCTTGAACGCCGCAGCACCGCCGGCAATCGCGAACTGGGACAACTCCGGATCGGTGACGATGTCGGCGAGCGGGGTCGCAGCGATCCGATCCACGAATACCGTCTGTGCAGCCTTGGCCGCCTGCAACTCCTTCGCCACCTCCGCGCGGCTGGAATAGCCGAGCACGCCACGCGTCGCCTCCGTCAGCATCGGCCAGGCGGGATAGGCGATCATGTAGCCGATCCCCCAGACGATGGTCGCGTACAATGTCCAGAGCCACCAACGCGGCATCGGGTTGTTCAGTTCGCGTATGCCGTCCCATTCATGGCCGGTGGTTTCGACGCCCGTGATGTCGTCGATGTGCTTTTCAGCCCCATGCTTGTCAGCCATGGTGTCAGTCCTCCTTAAGAGGGATTTGCGCGGCATTCTCAGCGGACTTGCGTCCGCCGGGCCGGAAGGTGAAGAGGATGACGCCGACGAAGAAGATCGTCATGGCGAGCAGCCCCCAGACGTCGGCGAAGTGCCGCATGGCCGTGTAGGTTTCCATGGTTCGTCTCCCTTACCGGTAGCCGCTGGCGTCGTCATAGGTGGAGAAGTCCACCAGCGTGCCGAGCATCTGCAGGTAGGCGACCAGCGCGTCCATCTCGGTGAGCTTCTGCGGGTCACCGTCGAAGTCGCCGATCTTAGCCTTCGGATAGCGCTCCAGGAGACCGGACGTATCCGCGTTCGGATCCGCCTGCGCCTTGAGGTCGGCCACCGCGTTCTCGAGCATCACATCATCGTAGGGAACACCGACGGCGCGGTTGGCCTTCAGGTTCATGGTGACATCGGTGATCTTCAGCGGCGTCTCCTTGAGGAAGGCGTAGCTCGGCATGACCGATTCCGGCACCACCGAGCGCGGCTCGATCAGGTGCTGCACGTGCCATTCGTTGGAGTAGCGGTCGCCGACGCGGGCCAGGTCCGGCCCGGTGCGCTTCGACCCCCACTGGAAGGAATGGTCGTACATGCTCTCGGCTGCGAGCGAATAGTGCCCGTAGCGTTCGACCTCGTCGCGGAACGGCCGGATCATCTGGCTGTGGCAGACATAGCAGCCCTCGCGGACATAGATGTCACGGCCAGCGAGTTCCAGGGGCGAGTAAGGGCGCATGCCCTCAACCTTCTCGATGGTGTTGTCGAGATAGAAGAGCGGTGCGATTTCAACGATGCCGCCGACCGTGACCACGGCGAGCGATGCGACCAGCAGCAGCGTTGCGTTTCTCTCCAGTTTGGAGTGGTGGTTCAATATAGACATAGATCACACGCTCCTTATTCGGCAGGTTGCAAGGCCGCAGCCGGCCGGGTGCCCGTGGGGGCTTCGTCGCGCAGGCGCCCGCGAATGGTCTGGTAGACGTTCCAGGCCATCACCAGGCCACCGGCCAGGTAGAGCACGCCACCGAGCGTCCGGATGACATAGTAGGGGAACATTGCGAGCACGGTTTCCGCGAAGGAATAGACGAGGAAGCCCTGGTCGTCGTATTCGCGCCACATCAGACCCTGCTGGATGCCGGCAACCCACATGGCGGCGGCGTAGAGCACGATGCCGAGGGTGGCGAGCCAGAAGTGCCAGCTGACCATGTTGACCGAATAGAGCCGCTCGCGGTTCCACAGCTTGGGCGCCAGATAGTAGACGGCAGCGAAAGTGATCATGCCGTTCCAGCCGAGCGCGCCCGCGTGGACGTGGCCGATGGTCCAGTCCGTATAGTGCGACAGCGAGTTGACCGCCTTGATCGACAGCATCGGCCCCTCGAAGGTCGCCATGCCGTAGAACGCCATGGCAGCAACCATCATGCGGATGATCGGATCGGTGCGCACCTTGTCCCAGGCGCCCGACAGCGTCATCAGGCCGTTGATCATGCCGCCCCAGGAAGGCATCCACAGTACGATCGAGAACACCATGCCGAGCGTCTGCGCCCAGTCGGGTACGGCGGTATAGTGCAGGTGGTGCGGGCCGGCCCAGATGTAGAGGAAGATGATCGACCAGAAGTGCACGATGGACAGGCGGTAGGAATAGACCGGCCGCTCTGCCTGCTTCGGCACGAAATAGTACATCATCGCCAGGAAGGGGATGGTGAGGAAGAAGGCGACGGCATTGTGACCGTACCACCACTGCGTCACCGCGTCCTGCACGCCTGCGAAGGCGGAATAGCTCTTCACGCCGAGGAACGACACCGGAATCGCCAGGTTGTTGATGATGTGCAACATTGCGATGGTGACGATGAAGGAGAGATAGAACCAGTTCGCCACATAGATATGCGGCTCCTTGCGCCTGATCACCGTTCCCAGGAAGACAATGAGATAGGCGACCCAGACAATCGTCAGCCACAGGTCGACGTACCACTCAGGCTCCGCATATTCCCGGCTCTGGGTAATGCCCAGCAGATAGCCAGTCGCGGCCATGACGATGAAGAGTTGGTAGCCCCAGAATACGAACCAGCTGAGATTGCCGCCGAACAGGCGAGCCCGCGACGTGCGCTGTACGACGTAGAACGAAGTCGCGATCAGCGCGTTGCCGCCGAAGGCGAAGATCACCGCCGAGGTATGCAGCGGGCGCAGCCGGCCGAAATTGAGCCAGGGCTCGAGGTTGAGATCGGGGAAGGCAAGCTGTGCAGCAATGAGCACGCCGACCAGGAATCCGACGACACCCCATAAGACAGTGGCAATGACGCCGTACTTGATCACTTCATCGAAGTAGGGACTACCGTCACCCTGCTTCGCACCGTTTCCGGGCACGTGGTAGGGCGCGAAGGAAACCCGCCGGACCATGATGATGGTGCCGCCAAGAAGCACCGCGAAGAGCACCCACATGTGGGCCTGGAACAGATTGTCATGTGCGAAGGCAGCGCCGAGCAACGCCAAGAACGTGCCCACCGCCAACAGCGCGGTCTCAAAACCATATTTCATCGTTGGCATCCCCAACTCAACGTCGTTACGCACCGCGCAGGTTCACCCGAATCCTACACGGCCTCACTGCACTGCTCGCAGATACACGACGAGGCAGCCTTGATACAGATCAAGGCCGGGTGCCCTTTCCCGGAGCAAGAGTCAGTCTGGTTACATTTGGGAAGGGGAGCAGACGCCATGACGCTGGCACAACTGGAACAAGACAGAGTGGATAACCTTCTCTCCACCATGCCGCGCAACACCATATCGCTCGACTGGCTGGCAGGAGCCCACAGGGAACAGCTGTTGCTGTGTGACGCACTCGAAGAGATCGCCGATAGCCTCCCTGCCAACGTCAACCGGCAGAAATGCATCTATGCGGCGAAGGTTCTCGGCCCGTTGATCCACAACCTGCATCGCTACGAAGAACAGGTGATTTTCCCGCACCTGGTCGCGCAGGCCGGACACACCGGGGCGCTCGAGGCGACGTTGAACCGGCTGAAGTTCGAGCACTGCGAGGACGAGTGCTTCGCGGAGGAACTGATCGATACGCTGCTGAAACTTGGCAGCGGCGCCGACGACGTCAACGCCGAAGCGGCCGGCTACATGCTGCGCGGCTTCTTTGAAACGATTCGCCGCCACATCGCATTCGAGCGCGAACACCTGTTGGGCCGGTTGTGGCACTCTTGAGACCGTGACGGGACCTTCCCCGTCACGCCTTGACGTTTTTCAAGTCGTGCTTGATTTCCCAACGGTCGTGATACCACAACCATTGACCGGGGTACTCGCGCACCCACTCTTCGACCTTGTCGTTCAGTTTCTGCGCCGTCGCCTCGACATCCACCGCGCCGTCGGGACGGCGCGGGATTTCTATGGCCGGCTCCAGCTCAAGGCGGAACCGGTTGCCCGGCAATCGGATGCAGCGGGCCGGAAAGACCTCGCAACCGAACTGGCGCACCAGTTTGGGCAGTAGCGGATTGGTGTGGACCGGGCGACCGAAAAAGGTCGTGGGAACGCCTTTCCTGTACTTCTGGTCGACGAGAACGCCCACCGGATTGCCACTGTCGAGCTTACGCGCCAGCGTGAATGAAGAACCCGCATGCGACGGCACCAGATTGCCCATGCGCGCCCGGCGGAACTCGAACACCTTGTCGGCGACATAGGGATTGTTCGGCGGCCGGAACAGCACCGTTACGTCCAGCCCGAAGGCCGCGCCCGCGACCGGCAGCATCTCGAAATTGCCGGTGTGGCCGGTGAAGACGATGAAGGGGCGCGGATTGTAGCGGAGATCGACGAAGAGCGGGATGCCGGATACCTCGACGCGGCCGACCTCCAGATTGTAGGGATCGAAATCGAAGAGCCGGTCGAGAAAGACGTACTCGGCGGCCATGCGGCCCATGTTTCCCCAGCTATCCAGTGCGATCGCATCGAGTTCGGCCTCGGATTTCTCCGGAAACGCGTTGCGCAGATTTGTCATCATCAGCACATGACGGCGCGTCTTCGGCCCGATCCAGCGCACGATGCGGTCGGCGAAATTCATCGCCCCGTCGGCCGGAAAAAGCTTCATGAGGCTCAGGAGGCCGAAGACGAACTGGGCGACCAGCCACTGCTCGAAATTGCGTAGCGCCAGCACAATGCGGGTGATGATTTTACGCACGGGGTCAGTCCAACCGCAGCACGATCTTGCCGAAGATCTGGCGTGATTCCATGCGTTCCAGCGCAGTGGCGATGCCATCAAAAGTGATTTCAGTGTCTATGACCGGATGAACGATGCCGCGGGCCATCTTCTGCATGGCGTTCGCCATGTTCTCCATCCGGCAACCGAACGAGCCGAGCAGCTTCAGCTGCTGCTGGAACAGCATCATCAGGTTCATGTCCGTCGACACGCCGGACGTTGAACCGCAGGTGACGAGCCGGCCGCCGCGCTTGAGGCAGAGCATCGAGCCGGCCCAGGTATCCTTGCCGACGTGTTCGAAAACGACGTCGACGCCCTTCTTCTTGGTCAGCTTGCGCACCACGCCTTCGAAGCGGTCCTCGCGGTAGTTGATGACGTGATCGGCGCCCAGCGCCTTCGCCTTCTCGATCTTGTCGTTCGAGCCCACGGTGGTGATCACGGTGCAGCCGATCTTCTTGGCGAGTTGGATCGCCGCCGTGCCGATACCCGATCCGCCGGCGTGGACAAGGATCGTTTCGCCGGATTCGAGCTTGGCATTGTCGAACAGCATGTGCTCGACCGTGCCGAAGGTGACGGGCGCGAGCGCTGCAGCCACCGCATCGATGCCGGGCGGTGCAGGCACCAGCTGGCGTGCCGGAATGTTGATCTTCTCCTGCGCGAACCCGTCCAGGTGGAAGCCGTGGACGCCGCCGACGTGTTCGCAGAGGTTGTCACGTCCCTCGCGGCAGGGCTTGCACAGACCGCAGATGCGGGCGCCATAAACCGAAACGAGCTGGCCGGGCAGGACGTTTCCGACACCCGGTCCGATCTGGTCGACGACACCGGCGGCTTCGGCCCCGATCACAAGCGGCATCTTGCGCTTGGCAAACGCCATACCGCGCCATCCCCAGACGTCGATGTGGTTGAGGGCAACCGCCTTGACACGAAGCGTTACCTCGCCCGGCCCTGGTGCGGGCGGCTCCGGGATGTCGGTCAGTTCGAGCTTGCGGTCGTCGAGAAGCTGCAGTGCGCGCATGTTGTTCGTCCTTCGCCACCAAGGCGGCATGGTGTTCGTCGGAGGCGGCGTGCCGACCCGTTATCGGGATGCACACCGCCGATGCATCGCTTCCCGAGAGGAAGGATGCGCTGCGTCTGGTCCGATGCTCTAGCGCATGGACGGAAAAACCGGAACCGATTTCGCAGAAGATCCTGCGCAAATTCAGAATGTTCCCGGCATCTCGTGGCGCCAAGGAACCTCCATGTGCGCGGGCCAGCATGGTGTGGACCCCGAATATGGTCGGGATCCCCTGCCCGTCTTCCGTGCCCGCCGGCCGCGTTGCCGTCAGGCCGGCTCGGCCGTCATGACCAGGCTGGCATTCTGCCCACCGAAGCCGAAGGAATTCGACAGCACGGCCGAAACCTGCTTGTCGCGCTTTACGTTCGGCACCACGTCGAGCACGATGCCGGGATCGGGGTTCTGGTAGTTGATCGTCGGCGGCAGCGTGCCGGTGAGCATGGTCTGGATCGAGAACACCGCCTCGATCGCGCCCGCCGCCGTCAGCGTGTGACCGATCATCGACTTGTTCGACGAAACCGCGATCTTCGACAGTCCCTCCCCGAACACGGTCGACATGGAGAGAAACTCCATCTTGTCATTCTCGGGTGTCGAAGTGCCGTGCGCATTGATGTAGCCGATCCCGTCCTCGGCGATTCCCGCATCTTCAAGGGCCGCACGGATGGTGGCGATCGCAGGTCCGCCGTCCGGCGAGGAACGGGTGCGGTGGAAGTGGTCGGCCTTTTCGCCACAGCCCTTCAGGATGCCGAGCACGCGGGCACCGCGCGCGATCGCCGATTCCAGCGACTCCAGCACCAGTGTCGCCGCACCTTCGGCGATCACGAAACCATCACGATCCTTGGTGAAGGGTTTCGATGCCTTCTCCGGCGGATCGTTCTGTGTCGAAAGAGCCGACAGCAAGGCAAAACGGATCAGGGCCTCCGCGGTTACAGATCCATCCGTGCCGACAGTCAATGCGCGTTCGGTGCGCCCCTGGCGAATTGCTTCCACACCGAGCTGGATCGCGGTGGCGCCGGATGCGCAGGCAGTCGAAAGCGTCACCGGCAAGCCGCGCGTGCCAAAGCGATCGGCGAGCCGCTCGGAGATCGCCCCGAAGAGCCAGGTCTCGTACAGCGCCGGATCGGGCTTCTCACGCAGAACCGACATGAACCGGTCATAGGCATCGCCGGGCTGCTGCATCGGCGGGGCGCGTTCGGCCAGCGCAAACCGCTGGCTCCATTCCGGCTCGATCGGCGGTGCAGCCAGAAACAGCGGCCCGCCGAAATCACCTGAAAGTCCCGCCTGGGCCAGTGCTTCCTCGGTCGTCTCGCGCGCGTAGAAATAGGAGCGTTCCACCGGATTTTCCGCCGGCAGTTTGACGAAATCGACCGTGCCGGCGATGCGGGTGTTGAGGCCGTCCACCGGAAACCGGGTGATGCCATGGATTCCGGACACGCCGCCGGAAAGGGCGGCCCAATTGTCCTTGAGCCCCTGGCCGAGCGAGGTGATCACCCCCATGCCGGTGACGGCGACGATTGGACGTCCAAGATGGTCCCTGTAGGCTGCCTTACTCATGCGCCCGTCCTCACTTCTCTGCTCTCAGCACGGCGAGGCCCTCGCCACGCGTGTGGCCGACGGTCGTGACGATCGCCGTCGAGGCGGGTCCGCTCATCGCCCGTTCCGCCGCAGGATCGAAAGGCGGAACCTTCGCCTCGCTCGAAACCGCAAGTGCGGCAAGTGCCAGCCCCAGCGGGAATTGCGTTTCCAGCGCGTGGCCGACCAGTCCGCTGTAACCCCGCACCGGTACGTCGGCGAAGCGGCGCTCGAGCCAGGTCTTTTCGCGACCGGTTACGTCGCGCAGGCCAGAAGCGCCGGAAAAGATGACCGTTGAATCGGCGTCTGCCGCGACACCATCTGCCAGCAGATCAAGCCGGCGCTCCAGACGCCCGTCGTCGCGCAGGCCACGGTCACCGCCGATCGTCGTGATGGTGGCATAGATGCGTGCACCGCGCGCCTCGGCGTGCGCGCGTGATTCCAGCACCAGGAACGCCCCCACCGATCCGATCATGATACCGCCGCCGGCATTCGGCTCGCGCGACCAGAGCGGTGTCCAAGCCCCCGTCGCATGCGCACCGAGCGCCTCGTAGAGCAAAATGACATCCGCCCGCTCCGCGACAAACGCACCGCCGACCAGCGTATGCGTCGACTGCCCTGCCTGGATCCGGGCAAACGCGGTCTCGATCGCGCTGATGCCCGCCCCCTCCTCGCCCATGAAGGTCCGCGACGATCCCGTGACCTTGTGAACGATCGAGATGTTGCCCGCCATGAGGTTGGACAGCTGGGCAAGGAACAGAGTCGGGCGCAGTTCGGTGGTCAGCTTCTCATTCAGCAGCCGCTCGCGGTCATTGCGCTTCAGCCCCTCGTCGACGATCAGCGAGTCGACATTGATGTCACGCTCGCCGCCCCCGCAGGACACGATCATATCCATCGTGCCGCAGGCCTCGACATCGTCCTTCAGTCCGGCATCGTCGAGCGCGAGACCCGCGGAAAAGACGCCAAGGCGCTGCCAATTTTCCATCTGCCGCTGATCGCCGCGCTTGGCGATCTGCTGCGACCAGTCGATCTCCGGCAGAGGGTGCACCGGATAGGGCGCAAAGCGGCCCGTTTCGATCCTCAGCTCCGGCAGGCTCTCGGAATTCAGGTGAGCGATGTGCGGCTCGACCCCGACACCTTGACAGGTAACGATTCCGATTCCGGTTATGACGACGTCGTTTGCAGCCTTCGTCATGCGTCAGTTCCTTTCGCCGCTGGCGGCAAGCGCTTCGAACAGCCCGAGGTCCTCGGCCCGCTTGCGCACTATATCGCCCAGAGGCACTTCGTTGAACGGCATGGTCCGCAGCTTGAGTTGCGCGTCACAGACCTTCTTGCCGTCGGATGTGATCTTGGCTTTCGTCACCGCAAAGCCGGACCCGTCGTGTTCGAGAAAGGCCTCGATATCGAGGACGGCGTCGGGCTCGACAAAGGTCCGCATCTTCGCGCCGTCGACCGACATGAGAAAGGGCATGGCGGCAAAATTGGTCGCGGCGAGCACGAGAAAGCCTGAAGCCTGCGCCATCGTCTCGATCAAAAGCACGCCCGGAACGAGCGGCATGCCGGGAAAATGGCCTTCAAAGACCGGACTCTTCGCAGGCACGACGGAACGCGCCTTGAGCGTCGCGCGCTCGGCGTCCACCGACACCACGCGATCGATCATCTGGAAATATTCAAGCAGCATCGAGAACCCATACCTCCGGGCACCCCGGAAATCGAATGGACTGTCGGACATAACAGGCCGTACAGCCTGTTATCGGTAAGGAGCGGCACCTGGCGCGCCGCTTGTCAATTCGAAGGCGAATCAGGCTTTGGCAGCCCGCAGGTCGTCGATCTTGGCGCAAAGGTTCCGCAGGACGAAGTACTCTTCGGTCGCAACCTTGCCTTCATTGACGTCCTGCGTCCATTGCTCGAGCGGAATCTTGATGCCGAATTCCTTGTCGATCGCAAACACGATGTCGAGGAAATCGAGGCTGTCTATGCCGAGATCGTCGATCGTGTGGCTCTCAGGCTTGATCGTTTCACGATCTATCTCGCTGGTTTCCGCGATGATGTCGGCAACCTTGTCAAATGTAGCTGTCACGCCAGTACCTCATGATTTCTATGGTCGGGCGATCCTATAAGTAAATGCGGCGGAAATGCCAATGGGCAGATCCCACGCTGCAGCATTTTGGCAACAGCTCTGTTGCTTGAATCAGTTGAAGCCGCCCACAGCCTCCCGCGCCTCGTTCCAGAGCTTTGCAATGTTGCAAAATGCTGGCCAACTAAAACCCTGCATCTGATTCTGGTCAAGCCGGCCTTGTGCGTTCGATTGGCTGGCTTCAAACGACTGTCGCGATAAATTGCCGCGATAGGGGGCTGCGGCAACCATGTCGCATTGTATGCGTCTGCGATCTCCTCCAAGGGTGGCGGGCGTCAAATCGAAGAGAGGCGGCACCAATGGACATGCAGCGCAAAGATATTCACAACTCAGACACCCCGGTCATGTGCCGCTCCTGCGAAGCACGTCACGGTGGTGTCTGCGGAGCGCTGTCCGCCGAGCAGCTTTTGGAGCTTAGCAAGCACTCGACGCGCAAGCGTCTCGACGCCGGCACCGAAGTGGTCGGTCAAGGCGAAGAGACCTGCAGTTGCTCCAACATCATGCGCGGTGTCGTCAAACTGACACGGATGATGCCGGACGGCCGCCAGCAGATCGTCGGCCTGCAGTTTGCGCCAGACTTCCTCGGCCGCCCGTTTGCCACCGAAAGCCCGCATAGCGCCGAAACGGCAACAGAGACGGAAATCTGCACCTTCCCACGGCAGATGCTTGAACGCCTCGTGGCCCGCTCGCCGGATCTGGAGCATCGGCTTCATCAGCAGACCCTCAAGGAACTTGATGAAGCACGCGACTGGATGCTGACGCTTGGACGGAAGAATGCCCAGGAAAAGGTTGCAAGCTTCCTGCACCTGATCGCGACACACTACGATCCGGAAACGGTCGAGGGTACGTCGTTCGACCTGCCGCTTTCGCGAGCCGATGTTGCAGACTTCCTTGGCCTGACGATCGAGACCGTCAGCCGCCAGTTCACCAAGCTGCGCAAGGAGGGTGTCATCCAGATCGAGAACAATCGCCACGTGACCGTGCCTGACGTCGAACGTCTGCAGCAGATTGCCGGCATCGACTGAACAACGGACTCGCCGTCCTCAGATCGCCGCAATGAATGCGCCGGCGACAGCCGCCAGCACCAGCGCATCGCAGGCACGATCAAAGATCATCAGTGCCAAACCGATGTCGGTGGCCGTCGCGATCGGCCGGCCGGCCGCGTTGATCATCGGCTCCTCCACCCGCACGCCGCCATAGATCCGCGGCCCCGCAAGACCGATGTCGAGCGCCCCTGCCATCGCCGCTTCCGGCCAGCCGGCATTGGGAGAACGGTGGAGGCCATTGTCGCGTAGCGCGAGGTCGAGCGCAGCACGCGCCGCGCGGCCGCCCTTCGCCATCCACGCGCCGGCAGCCAACAGCAGGATCGACAGACGCGCCGCCGGCCAGTTGGCAAGGTCGTCCAACCGCGCGGATGCCCAGCCAAACTCAAGATACTTCGTGTTCTTGTGGCCGATCATCGAATCCGCCGTATTGAGCATCTTGTAGGCAAGCAGGCCCGGCAGTCCGAGCAGGGCATACCAGAGAGCCGGCGCAACCACCCCGTCGGAGAAATTCTCGGAAAGGCTCTCAATCGCAGCACGGCACACGGCAGGCTCGTCGAGCGTTGCCGGGTCGCGGCCGACGATCATCGAAACCGCCTGTCGCCCGCCCTCCAGGCCGCCGCGCTTCAAGCCGGTCGCAACCGCGCCGACATGGTCTGCAAGGCTCTTCTGGGCGAGGAAAAGCGCGACGATCACCGCTTCGACCGCCCAGCCGAACCAACTGAGCACCATCAGCAGGCTGTGGACGAGGTAGCCGGCAAGAAGGCTGACCGCAAGCAGCGCGCCGATCGCAACCGTTCCGTTGAACCTGCGGGTCTCGGCATGCATGCGCTTGCTGTTGAAGAAATGATCGAATGCCGAAATCGCCCAGCCGAACACGACCACCGGATGCGGCACACGGTTCCACAGCTTCGGCGGATCGCCGACGATGCGGTCCAGAACAAGGGCAGCGGCAAGGACGATGAGCGTGGCGGTCATGGATCGGAGCGATAACTGGCAAGTGCTTCTGCAAGGCGCATGTCGGCGGCGGCATCCGGCGCAAGACCGAAGCGCAGCCAGCGCCGATCATAGTCGAATGCGCGCACGAGAACACGCCGCACGCAGAGCCATTCCTGCAATTCTTCCGCTTGCTCATGCTCAACGAGCGAAAACAGTGGCGTCCCGCCAGCAATCCTGAGACCTGCAGCTTGTAGCACGGCATCGAGGGCCGCCTTGCGTTCACGAATCGCCTGGCGGATCGGTTCACAATCGCCGGTCATCAGACCGGTGGAGATCGTCAGCGCCGGACCGGATACCGCCCAGGGTCCAAGCCACTCCGCAACATCCGCAAGCAGCGCTTCCTCGCCGAGGACATATCCCAGCCTCAGGCCGGCCAGGCCGAAAAACTTGCCGAACGAGCGGAAGACCACAAGCCCCCTGCCGGCGCCGGCATGGGGAGCGAGCGTGGCTGCCGGCTCCATATCGGCAAAGGCTTCATCCACGACCAGCGTCCCGCCGGCGTCCGCCAGGTTTCTCCACAACCGCAAAAGCTCTTCGGAGCGATAGAGGCGCCCGTCGGGATTGTTGGGATTGACGACAACCACCAGCCCGTGTTCGCGGCCGACGTCCTCCAGACTTTCGATCGTATCCACCGCGAGCCCCGCATTCCAAAGCACGCGACCGTACTCGCCATAGGTCGGGGAGACGACCGCGGCGCGGCGGCCAGGCGGCACGATCCTGGGCAGAAGCTGGATCACCGCCTGCGTTCCCGGCACCGGCAACGGCTGGCAGTTCCCGCTTCGATAGTAGGCGGCGGCGGCCAGGCGCGCCGCGCTGAGCCGGCTCTGGTCCGGGAGCCGGTGCCATGCGGCCGCATCGATCGGCGGCAGTTGCGCCGGACATGGATTGATGCCGGTCGACAGGTCGAGCCACTCCTCCGGGCGACCGCCATAACGTGCCGCGGCGGACGAGATGCCGCCACCGTGCTGGATCGGCGCCTCGCTCATGGCTGCCCCGCTATGTCGATGAGATGCATGTAGGAACCTGAAACATTGCCCCGCTGCAAGCCGGTCTTGCCGAGGTCCGCCCCCGTTGCATCGGCTGCGGAAAAGAGCCTGTCGCCCTCGCCCTCATGGACGATGGTCGAATAGTGAAACTCGTGTGCTGTCATCGGTCGCGAAAATCCCGAGGTGCCAAGTGGCGTCACGCGCCGGTATCCGAGCTGGCGGCGGCGCTCGGCAAAGCTGGTCACAAGCGGAAGCAGGCCAAGCATGGCGTGCCGGGTACCATCCGCTGACACCAGCGCCTCCCCCAGGGTCATGTAGCCTCCGCACTCGCCATAAATGCGCGCGCCGCGACGGGCAGCGGCAACCATGCCTTCCCGGAATTTCGACGCATTGGAAAGCGTTTCGCCGTGAAGCTCCGGGTAGCCGCCGGGCAGGAACACCGCGTCGCAATCCGTCGCCGGCGCCTCATCGGCAAGTGGAGAGAAGAAGGAAATCGCGGCGCCGTTGTCCCTCCAGCCCTGGAGATGGTGCGCATAGATGAAGGCAAATGCCTGATCGCGCGCGATCGCGATCCGCTGACCGAGTGGCTCCAGGCGGGGAACGCTCGCCGATACCGGCCTGGTCTGGCAGACGCTGGCAGCCGCCAGCCGATCAAGGGCGATGCACCGACGCATCACGTCCGCTGCCCGGCTGACGAAGTCCTCCAGCGCGGCGTGCTCGCCCGCCTGCACGAGCCCCAGGTGTCGCTCCGGCAGGACGAGACCGGGGTCTCTGGCGATCGCACCAAAAACGGTGACATCGGCCCTTTCCAGCGCATCGCGCAGCATCGCCTCGTGGCGGGCGCTCCCGACCTTGTTGAGGATGACCCCGCATACCCTGACATCGGTACAGAAATCGATATAGCCGCGCACGAGCGCTGCAACCGAATGGGACAGCTTGCTGCAATCGACCACAAGCACGACCGGAAGCCCGAGCATCGCGGCAAGATCCGCAGGCGTGCCGCTGCCGTCCGCCGCACCATCGAAAAGGCCCATCATCGCCTCGACGAGAAGCAGCCGATCGCCGCTGCGCTGCTTGTCTGCAAGGCCCGCCAGCAATTCCGGACGCATCGCCCAGGGATCATAGTTGATGCAGTCGACGCGGCTGGCGGCGGAATGAAAGGCCGGATCGATATAGTCCGGGCCGGCCTTTCCCGGCGCCAGCGCCATTCCCTGATCCGCGAAGGCCCGAAGCAGGCCAAGGGTCACGGTCGTCTTGCCGGATCCGGAGGCCGGAGCCGCGATCATCAGCCCACTCATGCAGGATCTTTCAGCGTGCGCGAGCCGAAGGGGTCGGGCGCGAGTACCTTGCCGTCCCGCAATGCCCCGAGCCAATCGAGCGATCCGCGAAGCCGGACCACATCGCCGACGACAACGATCGCCGGGGGCTCGAGACCCGACTCAGCCGCATCGACCGCGGCCCGCGACAGGGTGGTTTCCAGAACCGACTGTTCCGGCGTCGCCGCATTGCAGACGAATGCAACCGGCTCGTCCGGCGACCGACCGGCGCCGATCAGGTTTTCGGCAATCTGACCGATATGCTTCATCGCCATGTACATGACGATGACCGGGGAGCCGGCCGCGATGCCTTTCCAATTGATGCGGTCGGGAACCACGCCGGATGAGTCATGGCCCGTCAGGAAGGTGACGGCGTGATTGACCTCGCGATGGGTGACGGGAATGCCGGCATAGGCGAGCCCGCCGATGCCGGCGGTGATCCCTGGAACCACCCGAAAGGGGATATTGTGCTCGATCAGCGTGAGAGCCTCTTCACCGCCACGACCGAAGACGAACGGATCGCCGCCCTTCAGCCGCAAGACGCGCTTGCCGGCGCGGGCAAGCTCCACGAGACGCAGCGAAATGTCGCGCTGTTTCGATGACGGCTTGCCGCCTCGCTTGCCGGCGAACTCCAGCACGGCCCCCATCTTTGCCAGTTTGAGGCATTCTGCGTTGACGAGTGCATCGTGGACAATGACGTCGGCCTGCCGCAGCGCCTGCACGGCAAGCAGCGTCAGGAGTCCCGGGTCTCCCGGTCCGGCCCCCACCAACCAGACGCTGCCCGGTTCCAAGACCGGAAGGGACGAAAACAGCGCGTCCATCAACCGACCCTCCCAATGGAGGGCTCGACGCTTGAAACAAACGACTCAGTTTGCAGAGACGCAGCGGCAACGGGTTGAATGGCTTCCGCGATCGCGGCGGTCGCGTGCGCCGACTTGATCTTTGGCACCACAAGCCGACCATCGAGTCCGGCGGCCGCGAGTGCCGACGCCTCGGCGACCCCATGGCAGCCCGTGTGGCGAAACACGATCTCGGACGGATTGGCCAGCCGCGATGTCTCCGCTTCCAGCGTTGCCGGATCGAACGTGCGGAACGGAACGGAAAAGTGGCGGGCAACCGCCTGGATCGCCGGCTCGTCGGCGCGTGTGTCGAGGGAGACGACCATCGCCAGAGCGGCGGATTCGAGACCGGAGGAGCGCAGCGCCTGCTCGGCAAGCGCAATGACCTCCGTCGCGCAGGTCCCGCGCTCGCAACCCAAGCCGAGCACGAGGGTCGGTCCTCCGCCCTTGGTGGCTTGCGCCGATTGCTTCATCTGCCCTCTCCTCGCCTTCAGGTCATGCGAGAGTGCGGGCATTCCCGTCTCGACAGCCCCGACCTTGATCCCCTTCCCGGGTCGATCTCATCGGGCACCTCTCCGGCCCCGCCAAGGGCACCGTCGCATGTCCAGCCTGTTTACCGGAGCGCTTTTTCGCGGTCAAACCGGATTGCGGCGTCGGATGGAGCGATGGCGCCATTTCATCGGAGATGACGAGAGCACCGGGGTCAATTTGCCTCGCAAGCCAAACGGCACAGTGACTGAAGCGCGACGAGCGAATCCTGAAAGATCGTGACGCGCTTCAGTCGGCCTTCGGGGTGGGGAACTCCGACAGGCGCGCGGCATATCTGGCCATGGTGTCGACCTCGAAGTTGACGAAGTCGCCGGCCTGGCGGTCACCCCAGGTGGTCACCTCGAGCGTGTGCCGGATCAGCAGCACGTCGAAGACGTCGCCGTTGACGGCATTGACCGTCAGCGAAGTACCGTCAAGCGCGACCGAGCCCTTCGCCGCAACGAAACGCTCCAGTCCAGCCGGCGCCCGCAGCACGAAACGCGTGGCGTCGCCCTCTGCCTCGACGGAAAGTATTTCCGCCTTGCCGTCGACATGGCCGGAGACCAGGTGACCGCCGAGTTCGTCGCCGATCTTGAGCGAGCGCTCGAGATTGATCCGGGTACCGGCTTGCCAACTGCCGATCGTCGTCAGCCGCAAAGCCTCCTCCCAGGCCTCGACCTCGAACCAGCGCTCGTTGGAGCCCGGTTCGGCAAGTGCCGTCACGGTGAGGCAGGTGCCGGCGTGCGCGATGGACGCCCCCATGTCGATCGTCGCCGGATCGTAGGCCGTGCCCACCCGCAACCGCACGCCTTCATTCATAGGCTCCACGCGCTCGATCGTGCCGATGTCCGTTACAATGCCGGTGAACATTCTTCGTCTCTTTCGTATTCTTCAAAAAGGTCTGCGCCGAAGCGCATCGTCCGCCGGAGCGAGAAGCCCGGCGGCATGGCGCCGGACACACATGGGGACGCGACCCCGCTTTCGCCAATCGGATTCGGACCGGTGTAAAGGTGGATGCGGTCAACGAGGCCGGCGTCCAGGAAGCTGCGCGCCACGGTAGCGCCGCCCTCGACCACCAGCGAGGAAATACCACGCGAGGCAAGCCCCGCCAGCAGGGTGTCCAGTTGGCTTGGGTTGCATTGCAGCACTTCGACGCCGGTCGAGTCCAACGCCGCGCGACGTCTGAGAATGGACTTGTCGGTTTCGTCATCAAATCCCGGCGGTTCCTGCGCAACGTCGATCACAGGCACTGCGCGCGCCGTCAGGGCGAGCTTGCCGTAGAGCGGAAGCCGTAAATCGTGATCGAGCACGATGCGTATCGGCGATCTGTCTTCAAGCCCGGGCAGACGGCAGGTCAACACGGGATCGTCCGCCCTGGCGGTGCCGATGCCGACCAGGATCGCATCGCTTTGGGCGCGCAGCACGTGCACCTGGCCGCGTGCGACCGACCCCGTCACCGCGACCTGCCCCGCGCCCAGCCGGCCGAGCATCCCATCCGAAGAAACAGCAAGTTTCAGAGTCACATATGCGCGTTTGCTCACTTGACGCATCAAGTACGCGGCGAGAGCCCGGCGCCCTTCGGCTTCCAGGACCCCGGTCTCCACCTCAATCCCTGCGGCCTCGAGCGCGGCGATCCCCCTGCCCGCGACACGCTCGTCGGGATCGACGACAGAAATGACCACGCGGGCAACGCCGGCGGCGATCAAAGCCTCAGCGCAAGGCGGCGTCTTGCCATGGTGCGAGCAGGGTTCGAGCGTCACATAGGCCGTGGCGCCGCGGGCGCCCTCGCCGGCCTCCGCCAGCGCGATGCGCTCGGCGTGCGGCCGACCACCGACGTCCGTGACACCGGCGCCAAGCACGATATCGTCCTTGACGAGAAGGCAGCCGACGGAGGGATTGGTGCCGGTCCGCCCCAGGTTGCGCAGGCTCAGCCGGATCGCGGCGGCCATGAAGCGTTTATCTTCCGCCGCGCTCGCCATGGTTCAGCCCTCGCCGCCCGGATCGCGGGCGATCTTGGCGGCGACCTCGGACAAGATCTTCTCGAAGTCGTCGACATGCGAGAAGTCGCGGTAAACAGAGGCGTAGCGGACGAAGGCCACGTCATCGAGCGCCTTGAGCGCTTCAAGCACCTGCAGGCCGATTTCCTCCGAGGAGATTTCCGTTTCGCCGGAACTCTCCAGGCGCCGGACGATGCCGGAGACCGCGCGCTCGATCCGGTCCCGGTCGACCGGCCGCTTGCGCAGCGCAATCTCGAAGGACTTCATAAGCTTGTCGCGGTCGAAGGGGGCCTTGCGGCCCGTCTTCTTGAGCACCATCAGTTCGCGAAGCTGCACCCTCTCGAAGGTGGTGAAGCGACCGCCGCAGTCCGGGCAGATGCGGCGGCGGCGGATGGCCGTCCCGTCCTCTGCAGGACGGGAATCCTTCACCTGGCTATCCTCCGAAGCGCAATAGGGGCAGCGCATACCTTGTCCTTACATGTAGGGATACATGGGGAAGCGGTCGGTCAGCTTGACGACCTTTTCGCGCACGGCGGCTTCAACGGCCGCATTGCCCTCGTCGGAGTTGGCGACCTTCAGACCGTCGAGCACCTCGACGATCAGGTTGCCTATTTCCTTGAACTCGGCTTCCTTGAAGCCGCGGGTGGTGCCGGCCGGCGTACCGAGACGGACGCCCGAGGTGACGAAGGGCTTTTCGGGGTCGAACGGAATGCCGTTCTTGTTGCAGGTGACGTAGGCGCGGCCGAGAGCGGCTTCCGCACGCTTGCCGGTCGCGTTCTTCTTGCGAAGGTCGACGAGCATCAGGTGGTTGTCGGTGCCGCCCGAGACGATATCGAGACCGCCGGCGATCAGCGTCTCGGCGAGTGCCTTGGCGTTCTTGACGATCTGGGCCGCGTAGTCCTTGAACTCCGGCTGCAGCGCCTCGCCGAAGGCCACGGCCTTGGCTGCGATGATGTGCATCAGCGGGCCGCCCTGGAGGCCCGGGAACACGGCCGAGTTGATCTTCTTGGCGATGTCCTCGTCGTTCGTCAGGATGACGCCGCCGCGCGGACCGCGCAGCGATTTGTGCGTCGTGGTGGTAGCGACGTGGCAATGCGGGAACGGCGAGGGATGCTGGCCACCGGCGACCAGGCCGGCAATGTGGGCCATGTCGACCATCAGGTAGGCGCCGACTTCGTCGGCGATCTCGCGGAAGCGCTTCCAGTCCCAGATGCGGGAATAGGCGGTGCCGCCGGCGATGATCAGCTTCGGCTTGTGCGTGCGGGCCTTCTCGGCGACGGCGTCCATGTCGAGCAGGTGATCGCCCTCGCGCACGCCGTAGGAGACGACGTTGAACCACTTGCCGGACATGTTGACCGGCGAGCCATGGGTCAGGTGCCCGCCCGAATTCAGGTCGAGCCCCATGAAGGTATCGCCCGGCTGCAGCAGCGCCAGGAACACGGCCTGGTTCATCTGCGAGCCCGAGTTCGGCTGGACGTTGACGAAGTTGACGCCGAACAGTTTCTTCGCGCGCTCGATGGCGAGTTCTTCGGCGATGTCGACGAACTGGCAGCCGCCATAGTAGCGCTTGCCCGGATAGCCTTCCGCGTACTTGTTGGTCATGATCGAGCCCTGGGCCTCGAGCACGGCGCGCGACACGATGTTTTCGGACGCGATCAGTTCGATCTCATGACGCTGGCGACCGAGTTCCTTCTCGATCGCGCCGAAGATATCCGGATCGGTATCGGCAAGAGAACGCATGAAGAAAACGTCGGTGACGGAAGACTGGCTCATCCTCGGGGGCTCCTTAAGGTCAAGTGGCTCGGTGTTTATCGTCCTCGCATGGCAAGGGCAATATCCGCTGTGCCGAATGCGCCATTTCGGAACGGCTTGTGGGATAAAAACGACGCCCGGGCGCCGAAGGGCCTGAAACGCAACGGGCCGCGCAACTCTGCGGCTGCACGACCCATCGGAATGGCAAGGTAGTGGTTACTGCGGCAGCGAGTCCTGCTCGACGGAACCTTCCTGTCCGAAGCTCGTCTGCAACGCCAGTTCGGCTACGCCGTCGCGCTGATAGATGTCGTCGCGGAACTGGACGACGCGGTCCTTGGCCGACCACGCGGTGATATAGACGAAGAACACCGGCACTTCCTGGGCGAGCTTGATCGGCGTGTTGACGCCCGTCTTGATCGTTGCTTCCATCTGCGCGCGCGACCAGCCGGGCGTATCCTTCAGCAACCACGTGGAGAGGTCGCGCACGTTCTGCACGCGCACACAGCCGGACGATTCGAAGCGCATTAGCTTGTTGAACAAGCCCTGCTGCGGCGTGTCGTGCATGTAGACGGCATGCTCGTTGTGGAAGTTGATCTTCGTCGACGACATCGCGTTGATCTTGCCCGGATCCTGCCGGAACATCAGGTTCGGTGCCTTGTCGGCGAACCAGTCGATCGTTTCCGGAGAGACCTCCTTGCCGCTGCCATCGATCAGGCGGATGTTGTTGCGCGTCAGATAGGTCGGATCCTTGCGCATCAGCGGCACGATGTCCTTCTGGACGATCGAACGCGGCGCGGTCCAGTACGGGTTGATGATCACCTCGTAGATCTTGGAATTGAGGATCGGCGACTGGCGGTCGAACTTGCCGACGATCGCGGTGTGGCGCAGCGCCACGCGGTTGTTCTCCACCGCCTCGATGTAGGCGGCCGGGATGTTCACCATCACAAAGCGATAGCCGAGGTCGCCGGACATGGCCTGGATTCGGACAAGGTTCGTCTGCAACTGGCCCAGGCGGACGTCCGCCGGCACGTTCATCGCCTTGAGCGTGTATTCACCGAGAACGCCGTCAGCCGGCAGGCCATGGCGCGCCTGGAACCGCTTCACCGCGCCGTCGACATAGGAATCGTAGGCGTTGGAAATGCCGGCCGAACGCGGCAGATCACCGGAGATGATCAGGCGTTGGCGGAGCGTCTGGACCGCCGGATCGCTGACGCCGAGCTCCAGCCGTTGCGAGGCGTTGACCATCGGCCAGCCGCCGCCCGAAACAATGTTCTGGTAGTCGAAGATCGCCTGCTGGATGTGACCGGTGGAATCAGGCCCGAAAATCGGACTGTTCGACACGACGGCGGTTGCCGTGCGCGAGGCCTTGGCGTCGAACTGGTCGTCCCAATTACCCCGCCGGGGTGCGTTCAGGATGTCATCGATCGCGGTCTGGGCCGCAGCGGAGCCTGCAACGGCGGCGGCGCCGAAGGTTGCGGCGGAGCGCAGGAAGGCGCGGCGCGAAAAAGCATCAGTTCCGATTTTGCGAGACATCTATCCTACCATTCTCTGCGGGCCGCAATCGCAGCCAAGGCCCGTACGGGTCCTGCGGCCATCAAAGGCCCATATCCGACGACGCCTACCACGAACAGGGTTAACAAACGGACACCGGTCATGCGACTGGCGCATGCCTACGGCCATTGTCCGCTGTCACAGCAATATGGCCGATTCGTGTTGCGGGGCAGCGTATGCACAGGTCGTGTCGATGGCTCAGCCGGAGCCTGAACGCAGAAAACCGGACGCGCAGGGTCGCATCCGGTTTTGATTTTGACGCTGGAGGTCGTCATGCGCGCCGCGCCGGCACGCGTCAGCCATGCGGCTCAGAGACGGTAGAGGATCGAGTCGTTCCAGAACCGGTCGAGGCGCTGCAGCAGGCGGTTCATCTCGTTGAACTCGTTCTCGCCAATGCCGCCGACCTTCTGGATCGAGCCGATGTGGCGGTCATAGAGCTGGGCGACCGTCTCGGCGACCTCCTGGCCGGCCTCGGTCAGGCTGATGCGGACCGAGCGGCGGTCGACGCGCGAACGCTGGTGGTTGATGAAGCCAAGGTCGACCAGCTTCTTGACGTTGTAGGACACGTTCGAGCCGAGGTAGTAGCCACGCGAGCGCAGCTCGCCGGCGGTCAGCTCGGAATTGCCGATGTTGAACAGGAGCAGCGCCTGGACGGCGTTGACGTCCGAACGGCCGGCGCGGTCGAATTCGTCCTTGATGACGTCGAGCAGGCGACGGTGCAGGCGCTCGACGAGGTGGAGGGATTCCAGGTAGAGGTTACGGATCGCGTCTTCCTGCGCATCGACGGCGGAGACCTGCGGCTTCAGCTTCGTGTTCATGTTTTCTGCCTCACTGTTTTGGTGGCGGTGTCTTTTTCCCGCCTTGAGTGAGACCCTATCGAATGCGTCTAAAATTCTACTTAAACCGCAGCCTTAACAGTACCTTACCCTTTCGCAACCGTGGCTCAGGGTAAATCAGTCCTTACCTGTCGCGCCTGCTTGCGGCGCTGGAAGAAGAGCGCGACCTGAAACACGAGGTACACGGCGGCCACGGCGACATGGGTCAAGACGAGCAAACGGTTGATGCCGAAAATCGACGGATAGAATTCGTGCATGGCAATTTCGGTGGCCGCGGCAAGCACCCAGACGACCGCCCCCCACGGCGCAAGCATCCATAGTCCGACGGAGGCGACCGGAAACATCACGGCAAGCGCGGTTGCGGCTGCCTTCCAGGCGGGCGGCAGAAGATCGAAGCGTCCCCTGCCCCCGAGCGAGAAACCGGTGACCATCGCCCAATACTGCAGCGCGAACCACAGGCACACCACCGCCATCAGCCGCAAGAACAGCATGAACAGCGTATCCGTGAGCGTCCGCCGCGGCATGTTTGGAGAATCAGAAACCATCGGCCGACAATAGCAGCCCCCCGCCGGGCATAAAGCCGCATTGTTTTCGCAAGCGGCCTTGTGCCGCATTCGCGCCACGCCTTCGGTTTTGGCAAGCCGCGCCAGGCGTGCTATGAGCGCCGCAACAACGGCAAGGGCAAATTCATGACCAACATCGTCGACCAGATCACCGGCCACCGGCGCATGCGCCGCAACCGCAAGGCGGATTGGACGCGCAGGCTTGTCCAGGAGAATCGCCTGACGGTCGACGATCTCATCTGGCCCGTCTTCGTGGTGCCCGGCACGAATGTCGTCGAACCGATCGCCGCCATGCCCGGTGTCAATCGTATGAGCATCGACCGCCTGGTGGAGGCTGCGAAGGAAGCCGCCGACCTCGGGATTCCGGCACTGGCCACCTTTCCGAACATCGAAATGAGCTTGCGCGACGAGACCGGTTCGAACTGTCTGGCCGCCGACAACCTCATCAATGAGGCAACGCGGGCCCTGAAACGACATGTGCCCTCGATCGGCGTCATCACCGACGTGGCGCTCGACCCGTTCACCAGCCACGGTCACGACGGCATCCTGCGCGAGGGCGAGATCGTCAACGACGAAACCGTCGAGCAGGCCGCGAAAGCGGCGGTGATCCAGGCGGATGCCGGTTCCGACATCATCGCTCCGTCCGAGATGATGGACGGGCGTATCGGCGTAATCCGCCAGGCGCTCGACGATGCCGGCCACCAGAACGTCGGCATCATGTCCTATGCGACGAAGTTCGCCTCCGCCTTCTACGGCCCCTATCGCGACGCAATCGGCACCGGCGGGCTGCTGAAGGGCGACAAGAAGACCTATTACATCGACCCGGCCAACGGCACCGAGGCGATCCGCGACGCTGCCCTCGATGTCGAGGAAGGCGCCGACATGCTGATGGTCAAACCGGGCCTGCCCTACCTCGACATCTGTTGGCGGATGAAGGAGGCCTTCGGCCTGCCGGTCTTCGCCTACCAGGTCTCCGGCGAGTATTCCCAGATCAAGGCGGCCGCGATGAACGGCTGGATCGACGGCGACCGCGTGATGATGGAGACGCTGCTCGCCTTCAAGCGCGCGGGCTGCGACGGCATTCTCACCTATTTCGCCGTCGAGGTCGCCCGGGCCCTGTCGAAAAAGGGCTGACGGATCGCACAAAACTCCTGTGCGCCACCATCGCGCGATGCCGTGCCGTGCATTGCATTTGCGCCGGCGTTTCCCATATCAGTGCGGTAAGGGAGCACAGGAGCATTTTCATGAGCAACTATGACGAGGTTCGTCTGCCGAGCACGGACTGGCGTGCCTATCGCGGCGTGCTGTCGCGGCGGGTCTTTGCCTTCCTGATCGACTACGCGATCGTCGCGCTGCTGTGGGTGCCGGCGGCCGTTGTCGTCTTCTTCCTCGGCATCATCACGCTGGGATTGGGCTGGATGCTCTATCCGGTGCTCTTTGTCATCGTCGCCATGCTCTACTTCGGGCTGACGATCGGCGGGCCGAACCAGGCGAGCGTCGGCATGAATGTCATGGACCTTGCCGTCATGCGGGTCGACGGGCGGCCGATGGATTTCCTGACCTCCGTCGTCTATCTCGTGCTGTTCTGGATCGGCAACGCGATCCTGACGCCCTTCATTCTGCTGATCGGCCTCTTCACCGATCGCAGCCGCCTGCTGCACGACCTGCTGCTCGGCACCGTCGTCGTTCGACCATCAAGGCTGTGAACAGCCGAACGTTCGCGCCTGTGGGTTATCCTCCGGGATATCCACCGCCACCTTCGTCAGGTCGTAAACCTCCCGTTTGCCGGAGTTGACCTTTTCCTCAGTTGCGCCATGCTAATACTGTTTGTGAGGCCCGGTTGGAGTCGCGCGCCGAAAAATGAACACCCAGACAACCCCTGCTCCGCAATTCTATCTGACGGCTCCGGCGGCATGTCCCTACCTGCCGCACGAGATGGAGCGGAAGGTGTTCACGCACCTCGTCGGCGAGCGCGCGCCCGAACTCAATGATCTCCTGACCCAGGGCGGCTTCCGCCGGTCGCAGAACATCGCCTACCGGCCGGCGTGCGAAACCTGCCGCGCCTGCATCTCCGTTCGCATCCTCGTCAACGAATTCCGCCCGTCGCGGTCGATGCGGCGCGTGCTCGCGGCCAACGCCGATCTCGTCGCCTATGAGTACCCGGCCGAGCCTTCGAGCGAGCAGTATTCGCTGTTCCGCCACTATCTCGACAACCGCCACCAGAAAGGCGGCATGTCGGACATGTCGGTGCTGGACTATGCGATGATGGTCGAGGACACCCATGTCCATACCAAGATCATCGAGTATCGGTTGCGCCAGGAAGGTTCGGGGCTCGACGAGCGCCCGCGCGGCGAACTCGTCGCCGTCGCCCTGACCGACAAGATGGGGGACGGCCTGTCGATGGTCTATTCCTTCTATGACCCCGAACGCGCGCCGCGCTCGCTCGGGACCCACATGATTCTCGACCACATCCGGCGGGCCAAGGCGCTGGGGCTGCCGCACGTCTACCTCGGTTACTGGGTCAAGGGGTCGCAAAAAATGGATTACAAGGTAAAGTTTTTGCCGCAGGAGCACCTGCTGTCCCATGGCTGGGAACGCTATGATGGCGAAAGTTCAGCCTGAGAATCGGATTTTCGAGTGTCACAAGCCCAAGACCTCTCCTTGCATCGCAAGGGGCTTCTCATTACCGCGATCGGCGGCCTTGCCCTCTCCTTCGACATTCCCCTGATCAGGTCCTCGCAGGGCGACGTCTGGTCGGTGCTCGCCGTGCGCAGCCTGTCGACGTTCCTCGTCGCGATCGCGGCCTGGTCGTTCATTCGTTTCCTGTTGAAACGGCCGATGGCGCTCATCCCCGGCCGAGCGGGGATTGCCGCCGGCATCTTCTACGGCATCAACTCGCTGACCTTCATGCTGTCGGTCTTCAACACGACGACCGCCAACGTCGTCTTCATCCTCGCCTTCACCCCGATGTTCGCCGCCCTGCTTTCCTGGATCTTCCTCGGCGAGCGTCCGACCAAGGCTACGCTGCTGACGATGGCAGCGATGGTCTCTGGGGTGGCGCTCATCGTCCACGACGGGCTCGAGAGCGGCAATCTCTTCGGCGACGCCATGGCGACCTGCTCGGCCTTCCTGCTGGCCTCGGCCATCACCATCAGCCGCAAGAGCGGCGCGGACATGGGCTTCGTGCCGCTGGTGACAGCGATCATTCCCGGCATCGCCGCCCTGTTCATGCTTCCTGGGGGCACCCTGCAGATCGAACATCCGGGCTTCATCCTCTTCGACGGGCTGGTGTTGGCGCCCCTCGCCTTCTGGTGCCTTGCGACCGGCCCGCGCTTCCTCACCGCGCCTGAGGTCGGCATGTTCTACCTGCTGGAAACGGTCCTGGCACCGATCTGGGTGTGGATTATCTTCACGGAGCGCCCCTCGAACCAGACGCTGGTCGGCGGCTCGATCCTGATCGCCGCCCTGCTGTTCCATTCGCTCTGGCAGATGCGCAGCAAAGCAAAGGCAGCGGTGCTGCAGAGCGGCATGGCAACAGAGGCGGGATAGGGCCTTTGTGGCGAATAAGCAGCGCTTCCTGCGCGACTTTACTGTCCCGTACTCCGGCTAAAGAGCCGGAGCCCCTCAGCCACTGAACTTGCCACTCCGCGGAAAACCCTTCGGCACGGTTCGGCCGGCACTGGCGCGATCGCCCATCCACTCGGCCAGTTCATCCTTGGTGCGCACGAAATTGCGTCCGGCGCTGTCGTCCCACGACAGGCCCTCATCGATCGCGAAGCAGCGCACATCGGAAACGCCGCCATCCTTGTAGCGCTGCAGGCGCACGCCCTTGCCGCGCGACATCTCCGGAAGCTGGACCAGCGGGAAGACCAGCATCTTGCGGTTCTCGCCGACGACGGCGACGTGGTCGCCGCGCACTGGCACGACGAGCTTCGCCTCGTCCGGCATCGTCACGTTCATGATCTGCTTGCCCTTGCGGGTATTGGCAACCATTTCCGTCTCGGCGATCACGAAACCATTGCCGGCCTGCGAGGCGACGACGACCTTGCGGCCGGAATCATGGACAAACGCCGTCAGCACGTCCTGGTCATTCTCCATGTCGACCATGATGCGCAGGGGTTCGCCATGGCCGCGGCCACCCGGCAGCTTGTCGGCGCCGAGCGTGTAGACCTTGCCGCCGGTCGTGACCACAAGGATCTTGTCGGTCGTCTGGGCCGGGAACGCCACCTTGAGTGCGTCGCCCTCCTTGAACTGGAGGCCGGAGACATCGGCGAGGTGGCCCTTGAGGGCGCGGATCCAGCCCTTTTCCGAGATGACGACCGTCACCGGCTCCTTCTCGATCATCGCCTGCTGGATCGCCTCCACATCCGCCTCTGGCGCATTGGCGAACTGGGTGCGGCGCTTGCCGATCTCGGTCGCCTTGGCGAACTTCTTCTTCACCTCGCCGATCTGCCAGGCGACCGTCTGCCATTGCTTCGGCTCCGAACCGAGCAGCGCCTCGATCTCCGCCTTCTCCTTCGTCAACGCGTCGAACTCGGTGCGGATCTCAAATTCCTCGAGCTTGCGCAGCGAGCGCAGGCGCATGTTGAGGATCGATTCCGCCTGCAGGTCAGTCAGCGAGAACCGGGTCATCAGCGCCGGCTTCGGCTCGTCCTCCTCGCGGATGATGCGGATGACCTCGTCGATGTTGAGGTAGGCGACGAGGTAGCCGCCGAGGATTTCCAGCCGCCGCTCGATCGCGGCAAGGCGATGACGCGAACGGCGCACGAGCACCTCGCGGCGATGCGCCAGCCATTCCGACAGAACCTCGTTCAACGCCATGACGCGCGGCACGCGCCCCATCGATAGCACGTTCATGTTCAGCGGAATCCGGCTTTCGAGCTCGGAGAGCTTGAACAGCGATTCCATCAGGATGGTCGGATCGACGCTGCGGCTCTTCGGCACCAGCACGACGCGCACATCCTCGGCCGATTCGTCGCGGACGTCCTCCAGCAGCGGCAGCTTGCGGGCCAGCAGCAATTCGGCGATCTTCTCGATCAGGCGGGACTTCTGCACCTGATAGGGAATTTCGGTGACGACGATCTGATAGCCGCCGCGGCCAAGATCCTCCGTTTCCCACTTCGCCCGCACGCGGAAGCCGCCGCGGCCGGTGCGATAGGACTCGATCATGCTTTCGCGGCTCTCGACGATGATACCGCCGGTCGGAAGATCCGGCCCCTCGACACCACCCTTTTGCGGATTGGCCGGGTCGAACATCAGATCCTCGACCGTCGCGTCCGGATTCTTGATGAGGTGGAGCGCGGCGTCGCACAATTCATGGGCGTTGTGCGGCGGAATGGAGGTGGCCATGCCAACGGCGATACCCGCGGCGCCGTTGGCGAGCAGGTTCGGGAAGGAGCCCGGCAGGACGACGGGTTCCTCGTCTTCCTCGTTGTAGGTCGGCCGGAAATCGACCGCGTCCTCGTCCAGCCCTTCCAGGATCAACGTGGCGACCTCGGTCATCCGCGCTTCGGTGTAACGCATGGCGGCAGCGTTATCGCCGTCGATGTTGCCGAAGTTCCCTTGTCCGTCCACCAGCGGGTAGCGAATGGCAAAATCCTGCGACAGGCGCACCAGTGCGTCATAGATCGAGGCATCGCCATGCGGGTGGAACTTACCCATCACGTCGCCGACGATGCGGGCGCACTTCTTGTAGGCCTGCCCCGGATCGAGCCGGAGCACGCGCATGGCGTGGACGATGCGGCGGTGAACGGGCTTCAACCCGTCGCGCACGTCCGGCAGCGCGCGGTGCATGATGGTCGAAAGCGCATAGGCAAGATAGCGCTCTTCCAGCGCCGCCTTCAGGTCAACCGGTTGGATATGATCGTCTCCGCCAGAGGGCGGCAAAATCTCTTGTCCCATGGGGCTTGACTACCGAATCTGCCGATTCTCGGCAAGGAAAACCGGGCGAATGCGTTGTGGATAGCGTCTGACGCCGGTGAGCCACAATTACGGAACTTTCACATCTTACACTTCGTCGACATAGACACTTAACCCGGTCAGAATATAGTTCGCGCCCGACACGTCTAACTGCCGGAGACGGCATTCGCCGTTACACATCCATTCAAGAGGACAACATGCTTCAGAACCGCACCCTTCGCAGGATGCTCGCCGGCGTCGCACTCTCGGCGTTCGCAACTCCCGCCTTCGCCATCGACGGCACCGACCTGGTCAACAAGCTGAACGCGGCGAATGTCACGAGCGGCGTCACCGTTTCCTATGGCAACATCGTCGTCGACGGCGACACGGTCACGCTCGAGGGGGCGAAGATGGCGTCGGCCGGCGGTGAAGCCGCGGAAATCGGCGATGTGACGCTCAAGGGCGTCGAGGAAGACGGTGATGGCGGCTACAGGGTTGAAACCGTTCGCTTTCCAGACTTCAACACGACCGAGGACGGCGTGACCATCACCGCGTCTGATCTGCAGATCGGCGGCCTGACCATTCCCGCAGAGGTCAACACGCACTCGCTCGACTCGATGCTCATGTACGAAACGGCCAGTTCCGGCCCGGTCACCGTGAGCAGCAAGGGCACGGAAGTCTTTTCCATGTCGGGCATGCAGGCCAATGTCGGGCGCATGGACGGCGACGCCGGGCTCACCTTCGACGCCACGCTTTCGGACATCAAGGCGGACCTGACCCAAGTCGAGGATGCGAAGTCCAAGGAAACGATCGAAAAGCTCGGCATGCAGTCGATCGACGGCAAGATGACCATCAAGGGCAGTTGGGAACTCGCCAGCGGCAAGCTTGCGCTCGACGAATACGCGCTCGACTTCAACGACGTCGGCCGGCTTGATTTCTCCTTCGCGATCTCCGGCTATACGATGGAATTTCTCAACGCGATGCGCCAGGCGATGGAAGCGAGCCAGGCCAATCCGAACAAGGACGAGGCCAATGCCGCGCTCGGCATGTCGATGATGGGCTTGCTGCAGCAACTCACCTTCAACAGCGCCGCCATCAGCTTCGCCGACGCCTCGCTGACGAAAAAGGTGCTCGACGTCGTCGGCGCCGAACAGGGCGTCTCCGGCGAGCAGATGGCGCAGTCGCTGAAGGGCATGGTGCCGCTGATGATCGCACAGCTCAACATGCCGGAGCTGCAGAACCAGATCGCCCAGGCGGTCAACACCTATCTGGACGACCCGAAGTCGATCACCATCAGCGCCGCCCCGGCAAACCCGGTCCCCTTCCCGATGATCATGGGTGCCGCCATGGGCGCGCCGAACACGATCCCGCAGGTGCTGGGCGTGAAGGTGACGGCAAACGACTAGCCACTGCCCTACGCATGAAATGGCCCGGTAGCGATGCCGGGCCATCAGACAGCTGACAAAACCTTCAACGCCTCTTCTATCTCCAAGCGGCATCTTACGACTCCGTCATGCCGGACCTGATCCGGCATCCAGCGCGCTCAAGTCCTTGAGCGCAAAAAACCCTTCCGCGCCGCAGACGCGGCGCTTCTGGACCCCGGATCAAGTCCGGGGTGACGGAAACAGGGCTGTTTGCGACGATTGACGGTTTGTTAGCTGTCCAATGGTCCGGTAGCGATACCGGGCCACTTTTGTTTCGGGCCGGCTGCAGGGCGCCGGTTCTCCGGCCACCCCGCCTGGTCGGTACCTTAGCTTGCGCGGCGGTCGCGCGTGTGAACTGGCACCGCATGGTTCGCGCCGGCAGCGAAATCGGGTGTAGCGGTATCGTCGGAAGGCAATCTGAACTGCGCCACAAGGCTGCGAAGCTTTCCGGCCTGCTCGGCAAGCAAGGCGCTCGCTGCCGTGTTCTCCTCGACCATCACGGCATTCTGCTGCGTTTCCTGATCCATCTGATTGACGGCTGCGTTCACCGCGGAAATGCCGTGCGACTGCTCGCGCGCGGAGACGGCGATCGCCTCCATCAGGCCGTGGATCGCCGTCACCTCCTGGCCGATCGCCTCCAGCGCGGTGCCGGTGGTGCGGACGATCCCGACGCCGTCTTCGACTTCCGTGGAAGAACTACGGATCAACTCCTTGATTTCCTTGGCGGCGCCGGCCGAGCGCTGCGCCAGCGCGCGAACCTCTTGCGCGACGACGGCAAAGCCGCGGCCGGCCTCGCCGGCTCGCGCCGCCTCGACGCCGGCATTGAGCGCCAGCAGGTTCGTCTGGAAGGCGATGTCGTCGATGACCCCGATAATGCTGGAGATGCGCCGCGACGACTGTTCGATGCGCTCCATCGCGCCGACGGTGCCGCCGACGAGCTCGGCGGTGCGCGCGGCGTTGGCGTTGGCGCCGGACGCGACGTCGCGGGCCTCCTGCGCTCGTCCGGCCGCATTCGCCACATTGGCGGTGATCTGTTCGAGGGCGGCCGCGGTTTCCTCCAACGACGCCGCCTGCCGCTCGGTCCGCGCCGAGAGGGTGTTGGCGCCGGCACTGATTTCGTGGCAGCCGCCATCGATCGTTCGACTGACGGTGGAGATCTCCAGAAGGGCGGTACCAAGCTGACGCAACGCCTGGTTCAGATCGGTCCGCAGCCCCTCGAACTCCGGCGAGAACGATTCGGTCAGCTGGAAATCGAGATCGCCCCCGGCAAGGCTGCGCAGCCCCGTGGCGAGGCCCTGCGTCGCCTGCATCAGCCGTTCATGCGCCTCGGCCTCCGCAGCCACCTGGATTGCGATGCGCTCGGCCTCCGCCTTGCGACGTTCCGCTTCGGCCTGTTCCTCCAGCCGCCGGTTGGCGATCGCCGCCTGGCGGAACACTTCAAGCGCGGCGGCCATGGCGCCGATCTCGTCGCGGCGGTCGAGCCCCGGCACGGTGATTTCGCTCCGACCGCCGGCCAGCGTCCGCATGGCCGCCGTGATCGAGCCGATCGGCCGCACGATGGAGCGACCGACGAACCAGACGGCAATCAGCAGGGCGGCAACGCCGGCGCCGACCAAAGCCGCCACCATCGTGATCGTCCGGCGGGCCGACGCCTCGTTCGCGGCGACGTGCTCCGACCATTCGCGCGCGAAAAGCGCGGACGCCCGATCCCTTGCAGGCTGGATTTCGGCGTGTGCCGCAGCGATCGCCTCGCGCGCCGCCGCTTCCCGCAGGCTCGTCTCCGCGTAGAGCCGAAACGCGTTGCGATAGACGTCGAACGTCTCCATCACCCGCTGGCGCTGGGCGCCGGGGCGGAAGGATTTGCGCACCAGGCCGATGAAGGTTTCCGTCTCTGCTGCATGCCTGTCGATATATTCCGCATCGCGGCGCAGGATAAAATCCTTCTCGTGCCGCCGCAGCATCAGCATGCTGGCGACGACACTGGCGTCGTCAACGCCCTGCAACTGTTCCTCGATGCTGTGGACGGCCGAGCGCATCGCCCCCTCCAGCCCCTGCGACGGGTTCAGCCCCAGTTCCTCGTTGATCTTGACGAGGTTGGCAAAGGCCTGACCGTAGACGTCGAAGCGGGCGCCGAGCTCCTTTAGTTCCGCTGCGAGATCCGCGCCGGCTTCCGCCTTCAGGCGGTCGAGGCGGGACATCGCCGCCGCAGCGGTCGCCTCGAAAGCAGCCTTCGTCGACAGGTCGCGTCCGAGCAGAAAATCCTTCTCAGTGAGGCGCGCGGCGAGGAAATCGGCCGACAGGCCGCCGAATTCGGCCTCGCGAGCAGCGATGCGGTAGCCGACCTCGCGGTTGGCCATCTCGACCTGCCGATGCACCAGAAGAATGCCGGCGATAAGCGTGATGCCGAGCACGGCGAGCACGCCCAGCAGCAACACGCGGTGTGCAATTTTCAGATTCGATGAGAACGACATGGAAAGCGCGCCACTCAGACAATAATTGGCTACGCTATCGCCTTGAAAGAATTAACGAAGTTTCAAGTGATCATGAAGGTTTCATGACAATTCACAGAGGCTACGGCACCCGATCGTTGCCACCGCATTTGCGGGTTCGGGGCACCGCGGGGCGAAATGAAGAAGCCCGGCGCATTGCACGCCGGGCCCTTCCATTATTCGACGACCTGGATCACCGCTCGCGTCTGCGGATTGACGATCACCCGCCGGTTATTGACGATGACATAGGCATAATCACCATGCCCCTGGATAGTGTGGAGTTCCACCGTGTCAGGGATCGGTTCGCCGACGACGACGTCGCCCTCGTAGACCACGGACTGCACCTGCTGTTCCAGCACATAGGTCCCGACCTCGCCCGGAACCACGACCGTCGTGCTCTGGGCATAGGACGCGGACAGGCTCAAGGCACCCACCGTCACGGCGATGAAATGATTGCGTGGGGTCGTTCTCCTTGTTGCACAGTCGCAGAACGACCGGGCAAGGAAACGGTTCCGACATGCGCCGCAGCGGGCCGCCCCAGAAAACCGGAGCGGCTACGCTGCAAGGCCTACTTAGTCCTTCTTCGGCGACGGCATGACGCGCAGCGCCAGTTCGCGCAGCTGGGCCGGCATGGCCGGGCTCGGCGCGCCCATCAGAAGGTCCTGTGCCTGTTGGTTCATCGGGAACAGCGAGATCTCGCGCAGGTTCTTGGCGCCGACCAGCAGCATGACGACGCGGTCGATGCCGGCCGCCATGCCGCCGTGCGGCGGCGCGCCGTACTGGAAGGCGCGGTAGAGGCCGCCGAAGCGCTCCTCGACGTCAGCCTGGCTGAGGCCGACCTTCTCGAAGGCCTTGACCATCAATTCCGGCGACTGGTTACGGATCGAGCCCGAGGCAATTTCGAAGCCGTTGCAGACCATGTCGTACTGGTAGGCCTTGATCGTCAGCGGATCCTGCTTTTCCAGCGCCTCAAGGCCGCCCTGCGGCATGGAGAACGGGTTGTGGGCGAAATCGACCCGCTTTTCGTCCTCGTTCCATTCATAGAACGGGAAGTCGACGATCCAGCAGAGCTCGAAGCGATCGCGGTCGACGAGGTTCAGCTCCTCGCCGGCCTTGGTGCGGGCTTCGCCGGCGAACTTGTAGAACTTGGCCGGGTCGCCGGCGACGAAGAAGCAGGCGTCGCCATCGTCAAGACCGAGCTGGGTGCGGATCGCGTCGGTGCGCTCCTCGCCGATGTTCTTGGCGAGCGGGCCGGCGCCTTCGAGCTTGTCACCCTCCTTGCGCCAGAAGATGTAGCCGAGGCCGGGCTGGCCGTGGCTCTGCGCCCAGGCGTTCATGCGGTCGCAGAAGGCGCGCGAGCCACCGGTCTTGGCCGGGATCGCCCAGACCTCGACCTTCGGGTTCGAGGCGATCATGTTGGCGAAGACCTTGAAGCCGGAATCGCGGAAGTGATCGGTGACGGCCTGCATCTCGATCGGATTGCGCAGGTCCGGCTTGTCGGTGCCGTAGGTGCGGATTGCCTCTTCATGCGGGATGCGGCGGAATTTTTGCGTCACCGGCTTGCCGTCGGCAAACTCCTCGAAGATGCCGCGGATGACCGGCTCCATCGTGTTCCAGACGTCTTCCTGCTCGACGAAGCTCATCTCGAGGTCGAGCTGGTAGAATTCGCCCGGCAGGCGGTCGGCGCGCGGGTCCTCGTCGCGGAAGCACGGCGCGATCTGGAAATAGCGATCGAAGCCGGCGACCATCAGCAGCTGCTTGTACTGCTGCGGCGCCTGCGGCAGCGCATAGAACATGCCCTCGTGGATGCGGCTCGGCACCAGGAAGTCGCGCGCGCCTTCCGGCGAAGACGCCGTCAGGATCGGCGTCGAATACTCGGTGAAGCCGACATTGTTCATCTCGCGGCGCATGGCGGCGATGATCTGGGTGCGCTTGACGATGTTCTTGTGCAGCGTTTCGCGGCGCAGGTCGAGGAAGCGGTACTTCAGGCGCACGTCTTCCGGATAGTCCGGCTCGCCGAACACCGGCAGCGGCAGTTCCTTGGCCGCCGACAGCACCTCGATCTCCTTGGCGTAGAGCTCGATCTCGCCGGTCGCCATGTGCTTGTTGACCGTGTCCTCGGTGCGCGCCTTGACGAGACCGTCGATGCGGATCACCCACTCGCCACGGACGGCTTCGGCGATCTTGAAGGCCGGGCTGTCCGGGTCGGCGACGACCTGGGTGATGCCGTAGTGGTCGCGCAGGTCGATGAAGAGCACGCCGCCGTGGTCGCGGACGCGGTGGACCCAGCCGGAGATGCGAGCGGTCTGACCGACGTCGGACTTGCGGAGGGCGGCGCAGGTATGGCTGCGATAACGGTGCATTGTTCTATCCTGGAATGCGTTCGAGGGCGGCTCCGGCAAGCGCAGCCACACGTCTTCAAAATCGGGCGGACAAGCGCATGACCGGCCGGTTTTGTCAAGGCTTGGGAGCATCAAGGCGCCCGAAGCGGGCTCCGGACCGCGTCGCTTTTATGCGCTTTGCAGGCTGCGACCAGACAAGCGGCAACGATCGCGCGACGGATTCTTCCGCCCGCGTCATGTGGTGTTTCGGACGGGGGCATTGGCCTCAGCTAGCAACGCCGGGCGTTGCTGTTGTTATGAAGGTCGTGGAGTGGGTATTGGTACATCCGCTGCGTTATCATTGGCCCAGGTGCTGATCGTGTGGATCTGGCTAGGTATCTGGTCGCGCAAATAGGATTCGTGCCCGGGCAGGCCCATTGGATAAAGCCTGTTCCGGGCAGTCTCGTAGGCTGCGCTCTGGTCGGTGCAGAGTTGAATGCGCATATCCGGTGGCGCGACATCGGTACGGTTTTGAAGATCGTCGACAAGCCCTGCACCGGACGACAGACGGCCGTCGAAGGCTTCTGTCAGATATTGCGCTGACCGTTCGTTACGTTCCCGTTCTGTGGTCGCGCCCATAATAACCACCATCACGCGCTTTCCGTTGCGCGTGGCCATACCGATGAAGTTTCGTCCGGATGCGCATAGAAAACCGGTCTTCATGCCGATCGTGCCGTTGAAACGGGTTAGCAGCAGATTGTTGGACTTGATTTCTTTGCCGTCGATCGTGACCGCGGAGGCCAGGAAAAAGCGGCGATATTCCGGGAATTTTCGGTCCACTTCCAACCCGAGGATCGCAAGATCGCGCGCGGTCGCATAGTTGTTCCGGTCAAACAGGCCGTTTGGGTTGGTAAAATGCGTGCCTGTGAGCCCAAGACGTGCCGCCGCTTCATTCATTCGCCGGACGAAAGACGTTTCGTTGCCGGCCACGGCTTCTGCCAGGCCTACAGCGACGTCGTTTGCCGATGCGGTGATCATAGCAAAAAGCGCGTCTTCCAGCGTCATCGTTCGCCCGACGGATAGGCCGGACTCCAGAAAGGCCTGTTTCATGGCGTTCCGCGTCATGGTGACTGGCGTCGTCAAGCTGACTTCGCCAGATCGAAGGGCTTCAAACACGACGAGCGCCGACATGAGCTTGGTTGTCGAGGCCGGATACCAGGGGACACCCGCATCCTCCTGATGGAGCACCTGATGAGTTTCGGCATCCACAACGAGCACAGGTGTGGCGTTTGCGGGTGACCACGTGAAAAGAGATGCAATGAGCACCAGTCTTTTCCATGGTCGTCCGGCCCTTGTATTTTTGGTCATGTGCCAGTCTCCAGAGGGAAGGTCGTCCCAATGCCACGATGCGCCCTCCGAGCACAAGCAATTGCAGGTCGACTGTTTGACCGCTTTGGGCCGCCAGAGGCGCCCCACAACACCTGGCATTGAAAGGTTGCCACGAGCTGCTGGCTTGACTGCATATCCGGCTGCGGCCATCGCTGTAACCCTTCCCGCCCAGAATCCGTCAAGCCGTAGACGCCTCTCTCAAGCCGCTCAAACCAACCATATACATTCGAAAGCAATATCTTCCCCGTCTCCGGAATGCCCGCTCTTACATCGCGAACACGCGATGGTCCGGCAGCTAGAGCCGCCGCACAGCCGAGCGCCTGCTGGCGATATGCCGTCATCGCGTGTGCTGCCACCCAGTGCGGGATCACCACGTCGCTTCTGGTGTTCGCGCATGAGCCTCGAACGCCGTTTCGGGTTGGTGCGCGGCATTGGAGAGACGGAGCCGACGATGACGTTGACATTGCCGGCGTCGGAAATCCCGAGCATGCCTGTCCAGTATGCGCCTTCGGCACCAGCGGCCCCCAGACACTCCCGTCCTCCGACCGCCCGCCCTTGCAGTTCTTCTGGTCGTGCGGCTGACGATTTTGCGCTGCTGCCACCCTGTCCGGCGTCTTCGGGTGGCGGGCTGGAACGGGCGATGTCAGGTCGATATGGTTTTGGTATGACTGCGCCAGAGCAGGATCGACAGCAGTGCGTGAACGGCGACCGCCGGCCACAGCAGGACACCGGTGAAGCCGCCCCATAGTCCGACATAGGCAAGATAGAGGGTGGCGGCGGCGCTGTAGGAAAGCATGCCGAGCAGCGGCGAATTGCGCCAGCAGGCGATCGCCAAAGCGATCAGGGCAATGCCGGCCACGCGCGCCGCCGGGACCGCGACGCCAACCATCTCCGCATCGAGCAACAACCGCCCAACCAGAGACGGAGCGGCCAGCAACGCCGCCCCCGTTACGGCTTCGCCGGCTGCCGCGACCATCAACGCCCGGTTGCTCGATCCCGTCATTCCGAATGCCCTTCCCTCTGCTGTGGCAGCGTCGCTGTCCACCGTCACGGGGTCGCCTTCGCCTCCCCGGCGAGCCTGAAGGTCAGCTTGTCGATCTTGCCGGTAAACTTGAAGGGCGGATCGTAGCGATATTCCAGCAGCGCCACACCCGTGCGCGTGTCCTGGCCGATGTCAAAGGTTTCGTCCTCGGGAAAGGTAATCGGAATTCCATGTTCCAGGGTATTTTTGGCCACCTCCTTGCCATCGACGGAGAGCACGCCCGTTCCGCCCGTGCCCAGGCTTGAGCCGTCGGACTTGTAGTCGAAGACGATCGTATGCTTGCCGGGCTCCAGTTCCGGCCCCTCCCACGTTGTGCGCTTGAGGTCGAGGAGGTTGTAGAGGAACACCACCCTGCCGCGGTCGAAGCCGAACTCCCCCTTGCTGAGGAACAGACCGTAGCCGCCGAACCGTCCACCCTGCGTGACGATCATGCCTTCCGCGCCGCCTTCGGGTATCTGTACCTCGGCGGTGATGGTGTAGGATTTGTTCAGGGTGCTCGGGGCGGCGCTGGCGGGCACGCCGGTCAAAGCGCCGGTATAGGTGAACTCCGTCCGCCCGGCAGTAAGGCTCGGCCGCGGCGTACTCCAACGGGCAAGCGTCGAATTATCGAGGGGCAAGACGTTGTATTTCTTCGCCTCCGCGTAGAACAGGTCCTGCATCGCCTTTAGCTTGTCGGGCATCTTGGTCGCCAGATCGTTGAACTGGGTGGGATCCTCAGCGACGTTGTAGAGTTCCCAGTTGTAGCCGGTGATCACGTCCGGCGGTGTCTTGGTGCTCAGTTCCCATGGCAGCGTCGCCGGCGTCGTCGCAGCCACCCATCCGTCGTGATAGATGGCGCGGTTGCCGAGCATCTCGAAATACTGGGTCTCGTGCCGTGTCGGGGCGGCGGCATTCGCCTTGTCCCAGGTATAGGCCATACTGACGCCTTCGATCGGCTCCTGCCTGATGCCGTTGATCGTCTCCGGCTGCGGGATGCCGGCGGCTTCCAGGATCGTCGGTACGATGTCGATGAAGTGGTGGAACTGCCGGCGGATGCCGCCCGCGTCGGTGATATGACCGGGCCACGCCATAACCATGCCCTGCGCGGTCCCGCCGAAATGCGACGGCACCTGCTTGACCCACTTGAACGGCGTATCCATCGCCCAGGCCCACCCGGCGGCGAAATGCGGGAAGGTTCGTTCCGAACCCCAGAACGGATACCAGAGGAACTGGTCCTTGACCGGCACGGACACGCCGTTGAAGGTGGTGAACTCGTTCGGCGTGCCGTTGACCATGCCCTCGGCACTCGCGCCGTTGTCACCACCGATGTAGATGATCAGGGTGTTGTCCAGTTCACCGAGGTCGTCGACCGCCTGGATCACCCGGCCGATCTCATCGTCCGCATAGGCGAGGTATGCGCCATAGACGTCCGCCTGTTTGATGAAGAGCTTCTTGTCCTCGAAACTGAGCTTGTCCCATTCTGGCAGCCCGTCGGGCCACGGCGTCAGTTGGGCGTTCTCGGGCATGATGCCGAGCCGCTTCTGGTTGGCGAAGATCTTTTCGCGCACCTTGTTCCAGCCATCGTCGAACAGGTGCATATCGCTGATCTTCTTGATCCATTCCTGCGTGGGGTGGTGCGGCGCATGGGTGGCGCCGGGCACGTAGTAGACGAGCCAGGGTTTTTCGGGCGCAATCTCCTTCAGCTGCCTGATATAACCGATCGCCTCATCGGCCATGGCCGTTTCCAGATTCCAGCCGGGATTGTTTTCGAACGGATAGATGGCGGTGGTGTTGCGGAACAGGTTCGGCTGCCATTGGCTGGCATCGCCACCGACGAAGCCGTAGAAATACTCAAAGCCCATGCCGTTCGGCCATTGCTGGAACGGCCCGGCCTGGCTCGATTGGTAGGAGGGCGTGTTGTGGTCCTTGCCGAACCACGACGTGGCGTAGCCATTTTCCTTGAGAATCGTGCCGATCGTGCCCTTTTCGATGGGAATGATCGAATCGTAGCCGGGATATCCGGTGGCGATCTCGCCGACAACGCCGAAGCCAACCGAGTGGTGGTTGCGCCCGGTGATCAGCGCCGCGCGGGACGGCGAGCACAGCGACGTGGAGTGGAAATTGGTGAAACGCAGGCCCGAATTGGCGATGCGGTCCATGGCGGGCGTGGGCACGACACCGCCAAAGGTGCTCGGGGCGCCGAACCCCTGGTCGTCGGTCATGATCAAGAGCACGTTGGGGGCGCCTTTCGGGGGCACGACGCGCGGCGCCCACCAGGGGGTCGACTCCGAGGCTTTGTCCTTGATCACCCCGCCGAACTTGGGATCGGGCGGAGGAAGCTGCTTGCCGTCGATCGTCGTCGTGGCACCGGGCGAACCCGGTGTGCCGGTGGCCTGCTGCGCCCACCCGCTGACACAGCCGAGGGCAAAAAGTGCAGCGCCCGCAAGCATGGTGCGACCGAACTTCATGTTGATTACCCCTGCTGTCTTGGAAGTACAGGGGAATATTAGCACGCTCTCATTTTCATGTCCTCGCAGTCGGGCACAGAAGCAAAGCGAAAACGCTGCGAAGACCGCCGCACGCCAAACGTTCGTTCTCTGCCTTATCCTTCTGTCCTCGCCCAGCTCCCGGGGCCCTGCTGCGAGACGGGCGCTGTCAGCGGTAAAGCCGCGGCTAAAGTGCAGCATCGTGCGTTCGGGGATAGGTTGGTGTTCCCAGCTGCGCAAAAAGTCCGTGCGTGTCGCTTCTGGCACTGTCGCCGCACGCTTTCCGCTTGTAGGAATGGACGTCACGCCTCGACCCCGATTCCCCTCTCCGGCGGCAGCATGAGCCAGATCCGTCCTCTCCTTCCCCTACTCGTCACGGCCGGGATCCTGATCGGCGGCAATGGACTGCAGGGGACGTTCATCTCGCTGCGTGCCTCGCAGGAAGGGTTTTCCACCTCGCTGATCGGCGTCGTCGGCGCCGGCTACAACATCGGCTTTGCGATCGGCTGCATCTATGTCACCCGCGTGCTGAGGGCGATCGGGCACATTCGTACCTTCTCGGCCATGGCGGCGATCGCCTCGGCCTCGTCGCTTGCGATGCTGCTTGTCATCGACCCGACCTTCTGGTTCTTCATGCGTCTGCTGGCAGGGCTCTGTTTCGCAAGCCTGTTCGCCACCGTCGAAAGCTGGCTGAACGCCAGCGTCACCAATGCCAACCGGGCGCGCACGCTCTCGGTCTACCGCCTCGTCGACCTCGGCTCGGTGACGGCGGCGCAGTATCTCATCCCCGGGGTTGGCATCGGCGGCTTCCAGCTCTTCGCGATCATCTCGATGGCGCTGACGCTGTCGCTGGTGCCGATCTCGCTCGCCGACCGCTCCAGCCCGATTGCGCCCGAAGCGATCCGCTTCGACGTCAAGAAACTCTGGAACATATCGCCGCTCGCCACGATCGGCTGCATCGTCGTCGGCCTGACGAACGCCGCCTTTCGCTCGCTCGGGCCGATCTATGGCCAGGAGATCGGCCTTTCGGTGACGGAGATCGCCAGCTTCATGAGTGCCGGCATCATTGGCGGCGTCGTGCTGCAATATCCGCTCGGACTCTATTCGGACAAGTTCGACCGGCGCGTGATCATCCTGATCGCGACACTCGGCGCAACGCTCGCCGCCCTGTTCCTGGCGATCTTCGCCGGCGGCGACGAATGGCTGAACATGGTCGGCATCTTCGTCTTCGGCGCCTTTGCGATGCCGCTCTACTCGCTCTGCTCGGCCCATGCCAACGACCACGCTGGTGACGGCGAGCACGCGCTGGTCTCAGCCGGCATGCTGTTCTTCTGGTCGATCGGCGCGATCATCGGTCCGCTCTTCGCCTCGGTGCTGCTCGACATCTTCGGACCCAATGCGCTGTTCACCTACACCGCCGTCATCATGGTGATCTTCATGGGCTACACGCTGCTGCGCATGACCGCCCGGCCCGGCGTCCCGGCGGAACAGCGGCACGGACGCTTCCGCAGCCTGCTGCGCACCTCCGCCTTCTTCAACAAGCTTGCCGGCGAGGGACGCAACGGCGGGGAGCGGTAGGCGCTGCTCGCGCCTTACGCGCCTTGGGCTGGAATGCCGCGGAAGGAGCCACAGCGCAGGAGCAATGGCTCAAGTCCCGCTGCTCTTTGACTGTTTCGCCCGGGCAGCCGCGGGGGCATTCTTTTTCAACTTCGTTCGATTGTGTTCAATGGCGGCCCGGACAAGGTTTATCAGCGCCGGCGCGTCGATCTCGTCGCCCTCGAAAAAGTCGATCGCCCGCCGCGCGTTACCGTCAAGGCTGGCGTTGAAAAGCCTGTCCGGATCCGGCAGGCTCGCCCCGTAGGCAAAGGTCAGCTTCACCTTCCCCTTGTGGGCGTCGGCGACGGCGATCATTCCATCCCGCGACCACACCGGACTTCCCATCCACTTCCACTCCTCGACGATTTCCGGATCGGCCTCGAGAATGGTTTTCCGGACACTGGCGAATGTTTTGCCGCGCCAGTCTGTGAGACCCGCAATCAGCTGGTCAATTTGCTCCGATGGGGTCATTGGATTTCTTGCCTCAGAATGCTGGGGTGGAAGGATGCCGTCCGCGCTGTGCGTGCATCATGCACGATCATGGTGCGGCTATCCACCCGTAGCCCCCTGCCGCCACTCCGGTCTTATGATTGATTTGCCGTATTGATGAGTTTCGCCATCAGGTTTAATCAAGCGACGACGTTAATTCCTGTCTGGATGCCCCATGCCGATCAGCCGCCGCACGCTTCTCAAGGGTTCCGCACTCGTCACCGCCGCCTACGGGACCGGCCTTGCCGTGCCGCTGGCACGTCGCGCGCTGGCGGAGGCTCCAACGGAACTTATCGCCTATGAGGGGAGCTCACGACTTTCGGGAAAGGCAGCGACGAAGGGCACGATGTCCTACCGGCTCGGCACGGCCGGCGACGGCGTTCCGCCGGTGCTGCGCATGCGCAAGGGTGAGGAATTTGCGGTGCGGCTCATCAACGAGCTCAAGGAGCCGACGACGGTACATTGGCACGGGCTGCGGATCGCCAACGCCATGGACGGCGTGCCGGAACTGACACAGCCCTATGTCTACCCCGGCGACCGGTTCGACTACCGCTTCACCCCGCCCGATGCCGGCACCTTCTGGTATCACCCCCATTGCAACACGCTGGAGCAGATCGGCCGCGGACTGACCGGCGTGATCGTCGTCGAAAACCCCGACGATCCGGTATTCGACGCGGACATCGTGCTCAATCTGCGCGACTGGCGGTTCGGCGGCGACGGGCAGTTCATCGACCAGTTCAAGCCGCGCGATGCCGCCCGCGGCGGCACTTATGGGACCGTCCGCACCACGAACTGGTTGGAGGCTCCAATCTATGACGCACCGGCGGGCGGTCTGGTCCGCGTCCGCATCTGCGCGACCGACGTGACCCGCATCTACCGGTTCGGGCTGGAGGGCGGGACGGCAATGGTGGTCGCGCTCGACGGCAACCCGCTGGAAGCGCCCTTCCCGCTCGACCTCCACGACGTCGGCCCCGGCCAGCGCATGGACCTCGTGCTGCGCATGCCGGACGACGAAGGTGAGATCGTCACGCTCGGCAACGTGAAGGGCAGCGCGCCGTGGACGGTCGCCTCCTTCCGGGCGGTCGGAACCAGTCTGAAGCGCGACTTGAGAAGCGTGCCAGCCCTGCCGGCCAACCCCGTCGCCGTGGCGGACACGACGGCGGCGGAAATCATTCCGATGGAATTCACTGCGACCGCCGAGCATGGGGCGAAACCCAGCATCTGCGGCTCGCTCGGCTACACCTTCTGGGCGATCAACCGCGTCGCCTGGCCGGGTGACGCGTCCGATCCCGTTGCGCCGCTTGCGGAGATGAAGCTGGGCAAAAGCTATGTCTTCCGCATGGCCAACCGCACGCCGCACGCCCACCCGATCCACCTGCACGGGATGAGCTTCCGTGCCGTCGCCTCGAACCAGCCGCGACTTCTCGGGCACCCGACCGACACGATCCTTTTGCAGCCGGACGAGACGGCGGATCTCGCGCTCGTCGCCGACAATCTGGGCGACTGGGTGTTCCATTGCCACATCATCGAGCACCAGAAGACAGGGATGACCAGCTATGTGCGCGTGACCTGACGGCCGCGGCGCAGTTTTTGATTGTGGCGGAATGGTGGAGCAGGTAAACCATCCGGTCAAACGAAGCCTCCACCGAGCAAACTGATGCAAATCATCGAAACTACCGAAGCCCTTGCCGACGCCTGCGCGCTGCTTGCCAAATCCGATTACCTGACGATCGACACCGAGTTCCTGCGCGAGACCACCTTCTGGCCGGTGTTGTGCCTGATCCAGCTGGCGGGGCCGGAAACGGAAGTGATCGTCGACCCGATGGCCAAGGGCATCGACCTTGCGCCGTTCTTCGCGCTGATGGCCGATACGAGCGTGGTCAAGGTGTTCCATGCGGCGCGCCAGGACCTCGAGATAGTCTACAATCTCGGCAAGCTGATCCCGCATCCGATCTTCGACACCCAGGTCGCCGCCATGGTCTGCGGTTTCGGCGACAGCGTTTCCTACGACCAACTGGTGCAGAAGACGAAGGGCGTGCAGATCGACAAGTCGTCGCGCTTCACCGACTGGAGCCGGCGGCCCTTGACCGACAAGCAGCTCGAATACGCGCTCGCCGACGTCACCCACCTGCGCGACGTCTACCAGCTCCTGAAGGGCAAGCTGGAGCAGGAGGGCCGCTCGCTCTGGCTGGCCGAGGAGATGGCGGTACTGGAGGCCCCCGGTACCTACGACATCCACCCGGATGATGCCTGGAAGCGGTTGAAGCTGCGCGTGAAGAAACCGATCGAACTGGCTGTTCTGCAAAAGGTTGCCGCATGGCGCGAGCGCGAGGCACGCGGCCGCAACGTACCGCGTTCGCGCATTTTGAAGGACGACACGATCTACGAGATCGCCCAGCAGCAGCCCGCCGATGCCGAGGCGCTGGGGCGGCTTCGCACGATCCCGAAGGGCTGGGAGCGCTCGCAGTCGGGCGCCGCCCTCGTCGCAGTGATCCAGGAGGCGCTGGCGATCCCCAAGGCCGATCTGCCCCGCCTGCCCCGCCAGAGCCAGGTGCCCGAGGGCGTGGCCGCCGCCAGCGAGATGCTGAAGGTGCTGCTGAAGCTCGTCTCGGAGAAGCAGGGCGTCGCCTCCAAGATCATCGCCAATAGCGACGACCTGGAAAAGATCGCCGCCGAAGGCGAGGCCGCCGACGTCCCCGCCATGCACGGCTGGCGCCGCGACCTGTTCGGCAATGTCGCGCTGGACCTGATCGGCGGCAAGGTTGGCCTGCGCTTCGTCAACAAGCGGATCGAGGCGGTGGCGATCTGACGCACATCTTCATTCACGGCCGGCACTGCTGACGCGCCGGCCATCACGGCGTAGAGTGCACCCATGGACACGCCGGAGAAATTCACGATTGCCACCGTCAAGCTGCCGAACGGCGGTCGCATCGGCTTGAGCCGCATTCCGGGACGTACGGGCGAATATGCTTCCGACCTGCAGGCGATCGCCGACTGGGGCGCGGATGCCGTCATATCGATGACCGACAGGGTCGAGATGGAGGCACGGGGTTGCAGCGATCTTGGCACACGGCTTGCCGAACGGGAGATCGCCTGGTTTCACCTGCCGATCCGCGACTTTGGAGGTCCGAGTGGCTCGGTGGAAGCACACTGGCCTGAGTATTCCGCAAAACTGCATGAGATTCTCGATCGCGGCGGCGCTGTGCTGGCCCATTGCCACGGTGGCCATGGGCGCGCCGGCATGGTGGCGCTGCGGCTGCTCGTCGAACGCGGCGAGGAACCGGACACTGCGCTCCGGCACATCCGGGCCGTGCGGCCGGGAGCGGTGCAGACGGAGGGTCAGTACCGCTGGGCGGCATCGGCAACGGCTAAGCCGAAGCCCTAGGCGACAGGTTTGTAAGCCTTTCGCGCCGTAACGATCAAGGCCGGCATATCGAACTCGACCCGTCCGTCGAGCACGAACGGCCGTAGCACCACCTGCGCCTCCTGCTTGAGCCGGGCGAACTGTTCGTCGGAGAGGACGCCACCGAGCGTCCACACGCAGGCGCGTTCGGTCGAGACGAGCGCATCGATCGAATTGAAACGAACCTTGCCGTTGCGTCGGGTGATCTTTGCCTCGGCAATGCCCGCCTCGCGGCAGATGTCCTGCAACTGTCCGGCATCGCCAAGAACGAACGGCGCGCGAAAGGCGTCTCCAACCTCCCGGCCGAATAGCCGGTCCAGCAACTGCGCAAAGGCACCGTAACCCGGCGAGTTGTCGACGCTGTCGCAGACGGCAACCGCCAGCCTTCCGCGGGGTTTGAGCACCCGCATCATCTCGCGCAATGCCCGCGGCCTGTCCTCGAAGAACATCAGGCCGAACTGGCTGACGACGGCGTCAAAACTGTCGTCCGGCAGCGGCAGGGCCTCGGCCACGCCCTGCAGCCATTCGATGCGCGGATCGTTGCGACGGGCCACCGCCAGCATCTCGGGATTCGCGTCCAGTCCGACCACCGATCCGGCCGGTCCGACGATCGAGGCGGCGGCAAGCGTGAGCGCGCCGGTGCCGCAGGCCACATCGAGGACGTGATCGCCCGCGCGCACGGAAGCCTCCGCTGCAACAATCGGGGCCCACTGAGCGAAAAGAGCGGGCACGAAGTACGCATCGTACACTTCGGCGGGATTGAGGGCGGCCGGACCAAGGGGTGTGTCAGGCATGTTCGTGCTGCCTCCAATTCCGGGACAGGTGATGCCGGATCGGTATGCGCCCCCTCCTGTGGAAAGCCGACCCTCTATGCCCCTGAGACCGGGTGGATTTTATCAGAAGCGAGCGTTCCTCGCAGCATTTTTGGGGCCGGACCAGCGGTTCGCCAGACCTTCGCCAGTTGGCACCGGTTCCCCGCAAAGCGGCTCCCGTCACGAAAGCTTCAGCCAACCGTCAAGCAGCGGTCATGTGTGATGCCTATCGGGAGCGTATTCGATCCTTCCACAACAAGGTGACTTCCATGACGAAATCGCTCCTGGCCGGCACTGCGCTCGGCTTTCTCTTCGCCAGCACCGCGCTTGCCGCCGATACCGAGTTTCCCGCAACGCTGAAGGCGCATGCGATCCTGCCCGCCAACACGATCATTGCCGCACCGGCCGATGCGGCCGACTACCTGAAGACTTCGGGCAAGTTTACGACAGCCGACCGCAAGCGGGCCGAGCAGCTCGGCACGGTTGCGGGCAAGGACGGCGTGCGCCCGACCGGCCTGTCGCTTCCCTTCGACGGCCAGCCGATGCAGGGTTTTTCCGGCATCAAGGCGATGGAGGACGGCACGTTCTGGACGCTGTCGGACAACGGCTTCGGCAACAAGCTGAACTCCACCGACGCGATGCTGATGCTCCACAACGTCAAGTTCGACTGGGATAGTGGCAAGGTCGAGCCGGTCAAGACGGTGTTCCTCTCCGATCCGGACAAAAAGGCGCCCTTCCCGATCGTGATGGAAGGTTCTCAGACCCGCTACCTGACGGGCGGCGACTTCGACGTCGAGTCCATCCAGCCGGTCGAGGACGGTTTCTGGGTCGGTGAGGAGTTCGGCCCGTATATTTTGAAATTCGACCGCGACGGCAAGCTCGCCGACGTGATCGCCACGCAAGTCGACGGCAAGCTGGTCACCTCGCCCGACAACCCGACACTGACCGTGCCGGCCGATCCGTCGAAGAAGATGCCGGCCTTCAACCTGAAGCGCTCCGGCGGTTATGAGGGTCTGGCGCTTTCGAAGGACGGCGCAAAGCTCTACGGCCTGCTGGAAGGCCCGCTCTGGGTCGACAGCGAATCCGTCGAACAGGCAGATGGCCGCCCGGCTCTGCGCATCATCGAGCTCGACGTCGCCACCAAGGCGTGGACGGGCCGCAGCTGGCTCTATCCGCTCGCAGAGGGCGGCGAGGCGATCGGCGACTTCAACATGCTGGACGCAACGACCGCACTGGTGATCGAGCGCGACAACGGTGTCGGCACCGCTGACAAGGCCTGCGCCGATCCGAAGGATCCGAAAGCCGACTGCTTCGCGGTCGCCTCAAAGGTCAAGCGCGTCTACAAGATCGAGATGAACGACGCCAACGTCGGCAAGGCCGTGCGCAAGATCGGCTATATCGATCTCCTGAAGGTCGCCGATCCGGACAACAAGAAACGCCAGGGAGGCGGCGACGGCTTCTACGACATGCCGTTCCTGACGATCGAGAACGTCGACCGGGTGGACGAAACCCACATCGTCGTCGGCAACGACAACAACCTGCCCTTCTCCGCCGGCCGCTTCATCGACAAGGCCGACGACAACGAGTTCGTGCTGATCCAGGCCGGTGATTTCCTCAAGGCTGAGTGAGCACAAACGTTAGCACCGGGGGCGGCGACAGCCGCCTCCGACTTGGAGGAGCGCGGCAGACACGGCAGGCGCTCCCCTGCATCAGCGATGCCTGACCCTTTTATTATGATCGGCGTAACCCAAACAGGTGATCCACAAACTCGCCGTTGGTGATTTATTTCCGCTTCTGCAATCGGATCGACGGGAAATCAACATGGCCACCTACACGCTGAAAATGCCAAACGGAAAGTATCCCGGGCAATATATCCCGGCGCACTGGGCGACCGACTACAATCCGGCCCTGAACGAACTTCTCGCGTACGGGAACTATACCTCGCAATCTGCGACCAAAGCAGTGTACCGGATGGACAACGGTGTCACCTTGGTCATTACCGGCACCAATCTAACCTACGTCAAGCCGGGCAGCGTGATCAGTGGCGGCACGATAACATCGCTCCAGTTCCTGGATACCGCCGGTGGTTCGGTTGTTCAGACGGTTACCGGCCTCAAGCTGGCAGGCAGCGAGTTCCGCGCGGCGGTCAACGTCGGAAGCACCGTGCACACCGCGAAAGTCATCCTGCGCGGTGCCGATACCCTTCACGGAACTGACGGAAAGGACGAGCTCTGGTCGTACGGTGGCAATGACAAGCTCTTCGGCGGCGCCGGAGCTGACAACCTCATGGGCGGGCGCGGCGCCGATACCTATGATGGCGGCACCAGTGCCGGCAGCATCGACCAGCTCGATTTCGAAGACGCTTATAATGACGCAAACGGCGCCAAGGGCGTGACCGTCGACATGGCCAAAGGCACGGCGATCGACCCTTGGGGTTACAAGGAAACCTTTGTCAACATCGAGCGCATCAAGGGAACCCAGTTCGTCGACAAGATGTACGGCTCGGCGCGCGCGGACGAATTCCGGCCGCTCGGCGGCAACGATATCGTCGACGGGCGTGGTGGGATCGACACCATCCGCTATGACCGCGACGCCCAGCACGACGGCAGCAAGGGCGTCTCGGTCGATCTCAACGCCGGTGTCGGCACAGACGGTTTCGGAAACAAGGACAAACTTGCCAACATCGAAAACATCGTCGGCACAGAGAAGGGCGACACGCTCAAAGGCAACAGCGCTGCGAACGAGCTCACCGGCAGCGGCGGGAATGACAAGCTCTACGGCGGGCTGGGCAAGGACGTGCTGATCGGCGGGACCGGCCAGGATACGTTCGTCTTCAACACGAAACCCACCTCCAGCAACATCGACACCATCAGGGACTTTAATGTCAAGGATGACACGATCTGGCTCGATGACGACGTATTCACCAAGATCGGTAAGGTCGGAGACCTGGCGCCGGCGGCGTTCTACATCGGTGCCAAGGCTCATGATGCCAGCGACCGGATTATCTACGACAAGACGACGGGAAAGCTGTTCTACGACGCAGACGGAACCGGCAGCGCGGCCGCAGTTCAGTTTGCGACCCTGACCAAAGGGCTGGCGATGACCGCGACGGACTTCGACATCATCGCCTGACGGCAAAGGTTCGCGGCGACCGGGTTCAATGCTGCGTCCGGCAGCCCCATCGCTTCGGCTTCCCGCGCAGAACGCGGGGGCCGATCGATGACGGACCTTATCACATCAAGGCCGGTGAACTGCTGAAGGCGAAGTGACCAGTGCGAAAGGGAAAGGGGCGGCCGATGCCGCCCCCTCTCCTGATCTACAGAAACATTCCGATTTCCACCGCTCAGAGCAGGAAATCGCGCGCGTCGAGATCCTTCAGCTTGAAATCGTCGAGGATGATGATGTCCGTGCTGCTGAGCTTGATGTGAACGTCCGCTCCCACCTGGTGCGCCTTTTTCAGCACCGCACCGACCGAGGCAAAGTCGTAGGACCGAAGATCGATGTCATCGATGTTGTTCTGGAAATCCGTAATCGTGTCCTTGCCGTAACCCTTGGCAAACACGAAGACATCGGCCCCGCCGCCGCCGGTCAGCGTGTCGTTGCCCTTGCCGCCGTTGATCTTGTTGGCGCCGCTGTTGCCGGCCAGCTTGTCGGCGTAGCTCGAACCGGTCAGGTTCTCGATGGAAACGTAGGTGTCGCCCTTGGCATCGTTGGTGTTTACGGATGCCTTGGCGAGGTTGGCGACAACGCCCTTCGCCGAGCCGGCATAGGACGCCGTGTCGGTGCCCGCGCCGCCATTGAGCTTATCTGCACCAGCACCGCCGATCAGCGTGTCGTTGCCGGCTTCGCCAAGAATCGAGTCCGCATATTGCGTGCCCTTGATCGTATCATGGCCGGACAGGAGCAGCGCGATGCCCTGCTGCACGGTGCCGTCGAGCGCATCGCTGAAGGCCTTGCCGGAGATTTTGAGATCCGTTAGCGAAAACAGAGTCTTGCCACCCTCGACATGCGTCAAGCCGGTGATCGTGCCGGCCTTGATCCCGTAGACTTCACCGTTCTTGATGACCCAGCTGAGGCTCGTTCCTTTGACCTCGGTATAGTTCGTGCTGTTCTGATAGATCTTGACGCCCGTCGATACCGGCGTCGTGTTGCGGTCGAAGTCCATGAAGTTCGTGTAGCCCAGCTTAGCGAAGCTGAAGCCGGTGTTCTTGCCCAGGCTGCCGAGTGTGATCTTTGCCATGTGAAATGCCCCTTGCGCATGCTATCGACAGAGCGGGTCTGTCGAGCGCGCATCTAGGCTGCGAGGTGTTAACGCACTCACCTGCCAATGGATAAAAACGCTCATTAAGACGTTATTTTCAAAGAATTTTCAGGCGTCGTAACGGAAACCGATTCTCGTTCCGGTCAGCTTCGAAAGCTGTTGCAGGCGCCCATCCAGGCGCTCGCCGGCGAAATCGGAATATTCGGCGGGGACGACGAACTCAAGGTCGAGGTCCGGTGTTTCCGAACGGCGGATGGTCAGGTTGCGCACGACCCCCGGCATCGAGGCGGAAAACAGGTAGGCGACGCGCAGCAACCCGCCGAGCAGCTTCGCCAGCATCAGCATTCTCGGGGTGGCGATCGCGGCGAGCGGGCTCGACGCGCCGTCGTCGTTGAGGCCCTCGAAGCGATAGTAGTTGGCGAGCGCAATATAGGCGCGGCCGGGATGGGTGATGCCGGTAAAGGTGCCGTGCGAGATGATGTTGAGGGCCTGCAGGCCGCGATAATCCGGATGCGCCCGCCAGCTGATGTCGGCAAGCAGGCAGGCAGCCTGGCGATACCGCCCCTCCTCCCGGCTCTCCTCGATGCCGAAGTGGGGCATCATGCGGCCGGTCCATTGGACAAGCTCGCGTGCGTGCTCGGGCGAGCGGGCGCGCAGGATCGCGAGTTGATCGGCCGCGGTGAGCAGCGGATCGCACATCTTCTCGCCCTCCGGCAGCAGCGAGTAGAGATAGCCTTCGCGCACCCCTTGAGCGGAGAACGAGACCTTGGCCGGCCGCATCAGCGCGATGGCCTCCTGCATGGCGACGGCGCCGAAGGGCAGAAGCGTGCGGCGGCTCTTGGAGATCGCCGCATAGGCGGGGTCCTTCGTGTCCTTCGTCGTGACGACATAGGTCAAAAAGTCCATCGCCTCGTCGAAGGAGATCTCATAGCCCTGCATCATGTGCAGGGGATAGTTGTTTATTTCCATGTGCAGCTTGGCGAGCGATCGCCAGGTTCCACCGACGGCGTAGAAGGTTCGCCCCGTGCCGCGCTTGAGCAGCCCGGCGGTCTTGAGGAACCGGCGCGCGACGATCCGCGCCTGTGCGACCGACCCCGCCGCCGCCTCGGACAGGCGAATGCCGCCAAGCGGCAGCGTCATCCCCGTGCCGATCGCCTCTCCGGTGACGTCGACCAGTTCCAGCGATCCGCCGCCGAGGTCGGCGACGATACCGTCGGGATCGTGGAAGCCGCTGATGATCCCCAGCGCGGAGAAATAGGCTTCCTCGTCGCCGGACAGCACCCGCACCTTGTGTTCGAGGATGGCCTCGGCGCGCTCGATGAATTCCGGCCCGTTCTCGGCCTCGCGCGCGGCCGCGGTCGCCAGCGCATACATGCGCGTGGCGCGGGCCTGGCGGGACAACGCCTTGAAGCGGTGGAGGGCGCCGAGCGCGCGTTCGACACTCGCCTCGTCCATGCGGCCGGTCTTTGCCAGCCCCCTGCCGAGGCCGCACATGACCTTTTCGTTGAAGAGGATCGACGGCGCGCGGTTCATCCCCTCGTAGATCACGAGACGAATGGAGTTCGACCCAATATCCACGACCGATACCGGGGCAATTCCCGGCAGGCGCCCCTGCGCTTCCGATTCAACCATGCAAGCCCAATGTCACCGTTTGCGCTGGCTCTTCCAGCCGGCGATCGCTTTCGGAGCGCTCGACTTCAAGGCGCCGCCCCGGCCGGAAAGGCTCGGGTTCGTCATGAAATAGTGCTGCGCATTGAACGGCTCGGTTCCCTGCGGCACCTGCATGCGCCGCGAAGTGCCGTCCGGCAGGATCTCATAGCTTTGCTGGTTGTCGATCAGATTTCCCAGCATGATCTGCGATAGAACCTGTTCATGCACAGTGCGGTTGGTCAGGGGAACCAGCGTCTCGACCCGCCGGTCCAGGTTACGCGGCATCAAATCCGCGGAGCCTATATAGACGAGCGCATTCTCCGAGGGAAGCCCGTGACCGTTGCCGAAACAGAAGATGCGGGAATGTTCGAGGAAGCGGCCGACGATGGACTTGACGCGGATGTTGTCCGACAGGCCCGGCACCTGCGGGCGCAGGCAGCAGATGCCGCGCACCACCAGATCGATCTCCACCCCCGCCTGGCTGGCGCGATAGAGCGCATCGATGATCTCCGGGTCCACCAGCGAGTTCATCTTCATCCAGATTGCCGCCGGCCGGCCGGTCCCGGCGTGTGCGATCTCCTGCTCGATGTGGTGGAGCATGCGCGGACGCAGCGTATGCGGCGAAACGGCGATCTCCATATCGGCCTCGGGCTGGCCATAACCGGTGATGAAGTTGAAAATGTTCGCCATGTCGTGGGCGATCGAGGCGTTGCAGGTGAAGAAGGAAAGGTCGGTATAGATCTTTGCCGTGACCGGGTGGTAGTTGCCCGTGCCGAGATGGCAGTAGCTGCGCAGCTTGCCTTCCTCGCGACGGACAACAAGCGACATTTTTGCGTGCGTCTTCAACTCGATAAAGCCGAAGACGACCTGCACGCCCGCGCGCTCCAGATCGCGCGCCCAGCGGATGTTCGCCTCCTCGTCGAAGCGTGCCTTGAGTTCGACCAGGGCGGTGACCGACTTTCCGGCTTCCGCCGCGTCGATCAGCGCGCGCACGATCGGGCTGTCGTTCGAGGTGCGGTAGAGCGTCTGCTTGATTGCCACGACCTCCGGATCGCGCGCAGCCTGGAGAAGGAACTGCACGACCACGTCGAAGGATTCGTAGGGGTGATGGACGACCATGTCCTTTTCCCGGATGGCGGCGAAGCAATCGCCGGCGTGCTCGCGGACACGCTCAGGGAAGCGGGCATTGTAGGGCTCGAAGCGCAGGTCGTCGCGCGGCGCCTTGGTGATCTCGCTCAGCGTGTTGAGCGCAAGAAGTCCGGGCAGGACCGCCACCCGGTTTTCCGGCACGCCGAGTTCGTTCACGACGAACTGGCGGAGCGACGCGGGCATGTCGGAATCGGTTTCGATGCGGATCACCGACCCGCGGCGGCGGCGCTTCAGAGCGGTCTCGAAGAAGCGCACCAGGTCCTCAGCCTCTTCCTCGACCTCGATGTCGCTGTCGCGGATGATGCGGAACGTGCCGGTTCCCTGCACCGAGTAGCCTGGAAAAAGCCTGTCAATGAACAGGCTTACGGCATCCTCGAGCGTGGTGTAACGGATCACGCCCTTATGATCGGGCAAACGGATGAAACGATCGAGCGCCGGCGGCAGGCGCAGCAGCCCCGTCATCGGGTGTCCATCGAGCTTGCTGGTCAGTTGCAGCCCCATCGAAAAGCCGAGATTGGGGATGAAGGGAAACGGATGGGCCGGATCGATGGACAGCGGTGTCAGCACCGGGAAGATCGACTGCTCGAACTCCTGGGCCAGCCAGGCGCGGTCTTCGGCCTTCAGGGCAGCCGGCCGGACGACGACGATGTCTTCCTTGGCAAGGTACTGCTGAAGCACCGCGAGCGACGCCTGCTGCTCCATCTGCAGGTTGTCGATTTCCTGGAGGATGTCGTCGAGTTGCTCGGCAGACGTCTTGCCATCCGGGCTGCGCATGGCGATTCCCGCCCGCACCTGGCCCTCGAGGCCGGCGACGCGCACCATGAAGAACTCGTCGAGATTGGCAGCCGATATCGACAGGAAACGGACGCGCTCGAGCAGCGGATGGGCCGTGTTGAGGGTCTCCTCGAGGACGCGGCGATTGAACTGCAGCCAGGAAAACTCCCGGTTCACGAAGCGCTCGGGGCTGGTCATCAGGTCCGAGACGGGTGCCACGTTCTCGCTCGCCGGCTGCTCCGTGCTTTCCACAGTCGTCGATATTCCGTCCATATCCATCACCGCCCCTTTGTTTTTGTTTCAGGCTCTTAGAGCAGTTTGACGACGGTTCTGTGACAGTCAATCCCCAAGCCCGTCGCCGTCTCCCTCGGCCATATCGCCGAGCACTTCCTGGGCCATCGCCCGGGTGATGCGGCTGCCGCGCGCAAGCGCCAGGCGGTCGAGGCGCTCGACCAGCGTCTGGGCCGCGTCCAGCGAGCGCTCCATACGCGCCACCATGTAGGAGACAAGGCGATCATCGACAAAGAGCTGGCGATCGGCAAAGAGCTTGACGATGACCTGCGACAGCAGCTCGTCATCCGGCTCGCCGATCTCGACCACCGTCGCCGCCTTCAGCCGCGACCGCAGGTCGGGCAGTTCGACCGGCCAGGACATCGGCCAGAGCCTCGTCGTCATCAGCAGCGTGTGGCCGTGCTGGCGGACATTGTTGATGACGTGGAACAGCGCCTGATCGTCGAAACCGCGCCTGTCGACGTCCTCAAAGAGCAGGGGGCCGGCGGCTGCCGCCTCCTCTGCACCGGCGCCCTTGACCGGGTGGATCTCGACCGCCCCAGCCTTCTCGCGCCAGATCGTCGCCAGATGCGACTTGCCCGATCCAACCGGGCCGGCCAGGATAACGACCGGCGACGGCCAGTTCGGCCAGGCGTCCACGACGGTTACCGCCGCACTCAACGGATCCGAGATCAGCAGGTCGTCCCGCCCGGAGGCAGGAACGTGCTGAAACGTAAGCGGCAATTGCTCGGTGGCCTTCGGCGATTTCATGCGATACTCGGTCACGGCTTCGTTTTCGAAGCCGTCTCTTTTTTCTTGGCGACAGGCGGATTGCCCTGACCGTGATAGAGGTCGCTGTCAAGGTAGCGCCGCAGGCCGAAGCGAACAAGCACGCCGACCGCCGCGGCGGCCGGCACGGCGACGAGCAGGCCGACGAAGCCGAACAGCGCACCGAAGGCAAACAGCGCGAACATCAGCCAGACCGGGTGCAACCCGACCTGCTTGCCGACCAGTTTCGGCTGCAGGATGTTGCCCTCGATGAACTGGCCGGAGAAAAAGATGGCGACAACGGCGCCGATCCACAGATATTCCGGCCAGAACTGGACGACGGCGACGCCGACCGAAAGCACCAGCCCGACCATCGAGCCGACATAGGGCACAAAGCTGATCATGCCGGCGAACAGCCCGATCAAGAGGCCGAAGTTGAGGCCGACGGCCGTCAGCCCGATACCGTAGAAGAGCCCGAGGATGATGCAGATCGAGCCCTGGCCGCGGACGAAGCCGGCAATTGCCGTGTTCATCTCGTCGGCGATCTGGCGCACGCTTTCCACGTGCTGGCGCGGAACCCAACTGTCCACCTTGGCGATCATCCGGTCCCAGTCCAGCAGCAGGTAGAAGGCAACGACCGGCGTCACGATCAGAAGCGACGCGATGTCGACAAGCGCGAGTCCGGAGTTCCAGATCTGTTTGAAGATCGTTCCGAGAAGTCCCGCGCCTTCAGCGAGAACGCCGGCAAAACCCTGCTTGATCGTGCCCATCTGGCTTGAGATCCAGGGCGGCAGGATGTCCGGGTCGAAGCTGGTCACCAGCGACTGCAATTGCGCCAGATAGCCCGGCAACTTGGAAAGCAGATCGGAGGCCTGTGTCGCCAGCAGCGGAATGACGATCATCAGCGACAGCGAGAACAGGATGAGGAAGGCGACCAGGATGACGACGGTCGCCATCGTGCGGCTGAGCCCGAGACGTTCCAGCCGGTCGGCGACGGGATCGAGGAAATAGGCGAGCGCCATCCCGGCGACGAACGGCAGCAGGATCGAACTGAACACCAGCAGGAACAGGACGAGACCTACAAGGGCAAGCAGCCAGAAGACCACTTGCCGCTTCAGCCCGGCGCCACTGACGTGCGTCGCGGTTGGTCTTTGCTGTTCGATCTCGTGCCCCTTCAAGTTGCCGTGACTCCCCGCATGTGGCGCATCCATATGTTGAAATAGGCCGCGCCCGAGAGAATGGTCAAGGTGGCGGTTGCAACGATCACCGCCCAGACGACATCATCGGCCGCAAAGGCAAAAGCCAGGTCGGCAAGCACGAGCACGACGAGAAACACCTGTGCAGCCGTATTCGCCTTTGAAACCAGGATCGGCTTTATCTCCAGCGCCTTGCCCTGGAGGCGCGCGACCCCGACCGCGACAACGATGAGAACGTCGCGGCCGACCACGAGCAGCACCAGCCACGCCGGCAGAAAGCCGAGAAAGCCGAGCAGGCCGTAGGCGCTGGCCATCAGCAGCTTGTCGGCGATCGGATCGAGCCAGGCGCCGAAGGCGGAATGCTGGTTCCAGCGCCGCGCCAGGTAGCCGTCGATCGCGTCCGACACCCCGGCCGCAAGGAAGATGAAAAAGGCGGTTTGCAGCAATCCCTCCAGCAGCGACCAGGCAAAGACCGGAACGGCCAGAAGCCGTGCAACCGTGATCATGTTCGGTATCGTCATCGCCTGCCAAAAATCCTTTCCCACCCGATTTGCAACGCAATGTGGAGCCGATGACAAGCGAATTAAAGCCCCAGGGCGAGAACGGCGAACGGTCGCCGGCAAAAACGTGAAAAAGGCCCGGCCGATGCGGGCATTGCGCTTGCACTTCCGCCCCCGACGTGCCAATCGGGCGCAAACATCACCAGCGGAGATCCGAGCATGAGCCAGTCTGGGAAAAACGGCCTGACCTATAGCGATGCGGGCGTCGACATCGACGCGGGCAACCTGCTGGTCGAGAAGATCAAGCCGGCCGTCCGCTCGACGCGGCGGCCCGGCGCCGACGGCGAGATCGGCGGCTTTGGCGGCCTGTTCGACCTGAAGGCCGCCGGCTTCACCGATCCGGTCCTGGTCGCCGCCAATGACGGCGTCGGCACCAAGCTGAAGATCGCGATCGACGCGGACAAGCACGACACCGTCGGCATCGACCTCGTCGCCATGTGCGTCAACGACCTCGTGGTGCAGGGCGCCGAGCCGCTGTTCTTCCTCGACTACTTCGCCACCGGCAAGCTCGACCCCGACCAGGGGGCGGCGATCGTCGGCGGCATCGCCGAGGGCTGCCGGCAGGCCGGTTGCGCGCTGATCGGCGGCGAAACGGCGGAAATGCCGGGCATGTACGCCGGCGGCGACTACGACCTCGCCGGCTTCGCGGTGGGCGCTGCCGAGCGCGGCAAGCTGCTGCCGGCTGGCGACATCACCGAGGGTGACGTGATCCTCGGGCTTTCCTCCTCCGGCGTCCACTCCAACGGCTATTCGCTCGTGCGCAAGATCGTGGCGCTGTCCGGCCTTGCCTGGGATGCTGCTGCCCCCTTCGCAGCCGGCCAGACGCTGGCCGAGGCGCTGATGACGCCGACGAAAATCTATGTGAAGCCGCTCTTGAAGGCGATCCGCGAGACCGGCGCAATCAAGGCGCTTGCCCACATCACCGGCGGCGGCTTCCCGGAAAACATTCCGCGCGTGCTGCCGAAGCACCTCGCCGCCGAGATCGATCTCGGCGCGGTGAAGGCGCCGGCGGTGTTCTCCTGGCTGTCGAAGACCGGCGGCGTCGCCGCCAACGAGATGCTGCGCACCTTCAACTGCGGCGTCGGCATGATCGCCGTCGTTGCGCCCGGCGACGTCGAGAAGGTGAGCGCGGTTCTTGCGGCGGAAGGCGAGAGCGTGTTCACGCTCGGGCGGATGGTCGCCCGGCAGGACGGTGCGCCCGGCACGATCTACAAGGGCACGCTCGCCCTATGATTTCAGGCTCCCCCCGCAAGCGCGTCGTCGCCTTCATCTCCGGCAGCGGCTCGAACATGCTGACGCTGGCGAAGGCCTGTGCTGCGGAGGGCTTTCCGGCCGAGATCGTCGCGGTGTTCTCGGACAAGGCGGACGCGGGCGGCTTGGAAAAGGCGCAGGCACTCGGCATCCCGACCTTCGTCTTTGTGCGCAAGGATTTCCCTTCCAAGGAAGCACACGAAGAAGAAATCCTGGCCGAACTGGAGCGCCAGCGCCCGGACATCGTCTGCCTCGCCGGCTACATGCGACTGCTGTCGGGACGCTTCATCTCCCGCTACGAGGGGCGGATCCTCAATATCCACCCTTCCCTGCTGCCGTTGTTTCCCGGCCTCGACACCCATCGTCGCGCCATCGAGGCAGGGGTCAAGATCGCCGGCTGCACCGTGCATTTCGTCACCGAGGGCATGGACGAGGGCCCGGCGATCGTCCAAGCCGCCGTCCCGGTGCTTGCCAGCGACACGCCGGCCGACCTTGCCGCCCGTGTGCTCACCGTCGAACACCAGGCCTATCCGCTGGCGCTGAAGCTGGTGGCCGAGGGCAGCGTACGGATGGAGGATGGCAAGGTCATCACAGCCGGCTCGGGCGAAAGCCGGCCGAATGAATCGCTGATCTCCTCCGGTCGCTGATAGGCGCCCCACTCTCGAACGACCACTTTCCGTCATCCCGGCCTTGAGCCGGGATCCAGCAGCGCCGCGTCCGCGGTGCAAGGAGTCCTTTGCGCTCAAGGACTTGAGCGCGCTGGATGCCGGATCAAGTCCGGCATGACGGGTGAGTTAGGTGCCGTTCGCACACCCTAGGCGGGCGATCCGAGATTTGTTGGCCAGGCGAACCGGGCAGCGTGGCAAGCTGGCTCAACTCTCCGTTCATGCCTATCGGACGGCGGGTTCTGCGACTACTTCCGCTGCAGCAACGCCCATTGGACCAGCATGATCGTCTTGGCGTCGCAGATCTCGCCGGTTTCGATCATCCTCGCGGCATCGTCGAGTTTCACCTCGACCACCTCGATGTCCTCGTGCTCGTGGTCAAGGCCGCCGCCCTCGCCTTCGCGGATCGAGGCGTCGATCTCGGCGGCGAAGAAATGGATGATTTCTGTTACGGCACCCGGGCTCATGAACACCCTAAACAGCGACTTCACCGCGTCGATGCGGTAGCCGGTTTCCTCCATCACCTCGCGGCGGATGACGTCGGCGGGATTGTCGCCGTCGAGCAGGCCGGCGGGCGTTTCCAGGAGCCAGCCGGAGTGGCCGTTCTGGTGGGCGGGCATCCGGAACTGGCGGACGAGGATGATCGTGTCGCGCTTCGAGTCGTGCAGCAGGATCGTCGCGCCGTTGCCGCGGTCGTAGACCTCGCGCTTCATCCGCACCGTCTCGCCATCCGAGCGGGTGTAGTCGAAGGTGACGTTGCGAAGGTGATACCAGTTGTCCGAAAGCGTCTTGTCCGAGACGATCTCGACCTTCGCGTTGCGGAACTTCGTCATGCCGTCTCTTTCACAAGCCAGACGCGGTTGTCGTGCACGGCCGCCCCGCCGTAGGGAGCGACAGGATCGCCACCGGTCAGAACGTTGATGCCTTCGCCGTCGAGATGGGCGTCGTTCGGCCAGACGCCTTCGGCAATCAGCACGCCGTGCTTCGTCTCGCTCGTCACCTTCGCATGGAGGCGGATGTCGCCGCGCGCATTGCCGAGCCTGACGATATCGCCATCAGTCACCCCGTTGGCCTCGGCGTCGGCCGGATGGATCATCACTTCCGGCCGGCCCTCGCGTTCGCGCGACCACTTCATCTCGGTGAAGCTGGAATTGAGGTAGGTGCGCGCCGGCGGCGTGGCGAGGCGGAACGGATGGGCGGCATCGACCGTCTCGATGACTTCGACATAGTCCGGGAATTCCGGCAGCGCCTGGTGCGGCCCCAGAACGCCGATCGAGGCCGGCGGCTGGTTCGGCGCGGGCGTGGCAAGCCAGTCCGGCCGGAAGCGGAACCTGCCGTCCGGATGGCCGAAGCCGTTGGCGAAATGCGCGGTCTCGAAATCCGGCTGGCAGTCGATCCACTTTGCTTCCGCAAGCCCGTCATAGTCCATCTCGTAATGCGGCAGCATGCGGGTGATGTGCTCGCGTTCCGAAAGGCCGAAGCCCGGCAGGTGGTCGACACCGAGACGCTTGGCCAGCTCGTCGATGACGAAGAGGTTGGTGCGCACCGTCGCCGGCGGCTCGACGAGCTTCGGACCGAGCAGGATGTGCTGGTGGCCGCCACCGCGATAGAGGTCGTCGTGTTCGACGAACATGGTCGCCGGCAGGACGATATCAGCGAGCTTCGCCGTATCGGTCATGAAATGCTCGTGCACGGCGACGAAGAGGTCGTCGCGCAGGAAGCCACGCTTCACCAGCCGCTGCTCCGGGGCGATGTTGGCCGGGTTGGTGTTTTGGATCAGCATGGCCGTGACCGGCCCGCGCCGGCGCAACGCCACCGGATCGCCGGTCAGGACGCGGCCGATCTGCGACTGGTCGAGTTCGCGAATGTCCGGGTCGACCATGTCGAGGCCCATCAGCTCGCGCTTGTCGAGGCGGAAGATGCCGCCGTTGTTGTGGAAGGCACCGCCGCCCTCGTGCTGCCAGGAGCCGAGCACGGTCGCGACCGAAACGGCTGCATGCATCGAGACCGAGCCGTTGCGGCTGCGGGTAAAGCCGTAGCCGAGACGGAAGAAGGTGCGCTTCGTCTCGCCGACGAGGCGGGCGAAGGCTTCGATTTCGTTCACCGAGAGCCCGGTGATCTCGGTCGCCCATTCGGGGCCGCGCGTGGCAAGATGCGCCTCGAGACCGCCCGGGTCATCGGCGAACTTTGCCATGTAGGCTCGGTCGGCATAGCCGTCGCGGAAGGCGATGTGCATGACGGCGCAGGCAAGTGCTGCGTCGGTGCCGGGACGCAGCTTAAGCGCCATGTCGGCCTGCTTCATCGTCGGGTTGTCGTAGATGTCGATGACGACGAGCTTGGCGCCGCGCTCCTTGCGCGCCTTCACCGCGTGGGTCATCACGTTGACCTGGGTGGAAACGGCGTTGGTGCCCCAGATGACGACGCAATCGGCCTTCGCCATCTCGCGCGGATCCGGGCCGCGCAGGCTGCCGGTGCCCATCACATAGCCGGTCCAGGCGGTGTTGGTGCAGATGGAATCGAAGAAGCCGGAATAGCGCTTGGCGTGACGCAGGCGATCGATGGAATCGCGCTGCACCTGCCCCATCGTGCCGGCATAGTAATACGGCCAGACGGCTTCGCTGCCATGCGCCTGCTCGGCCCTGACAAAGGCTGCCGCGATCTCGTCGAGGGCGGCCTCCCAGGAAACCTCCTGCCAGTCGCCACCGCCCTTTGCCCCCATGCGGCGCAACGGCTTCATCAGCCGGTCGGGATGGTAGAGCCGGTCGGCATAGCGGGCGACCTTGGCGCAGATGACGCCGGCCGTATAGCTGTTGTCGGCGCTGCCGCGCACCTTGCCGATCCGCCCGTCGGCGCCGATCTCGATGTCGAGGGCGCAGGTGGAGGGACAGTCGTGCGGACAGGCCGAGTGGCCGATCGTGGGTTTGCCGAGATTGGGGGTCGCAACGTTCATGGCTTTTCTATATTCCAGAGCGAGAGCGCCAAGAAGGCAGATTTTTCTTCCTATCGCAACATTTCATCGGCGTCTCACGGGAAAGCAATGAACTATCGCCACATCTACCATGCGGGCAACTTCGCCGATGTTCTCAAGCACGCGGTGCTGGCGCGGCTCGTCACCTACATGCAGGGCAAGGACAAGGCGTTCCGCGTCCTCGATACCCACGCAGGAATCGGCCTCTACGACCTGTCCAGCGGGGAGGCGCAGAAGACCGGCGAATGGCGTGACGGGATCGGCCGGCTGCTCGACGGCGAGTTGCCTGCGGACATCGCCGCGTTGCTTGCGCCCTATCTCGATGCGGTCAAGGCACTCAATCCGGATGGCGGCGTCCGGCTTTATCCCGGCTCGCCGAAGCTTGCCCGTGTCCTGTTCCGCCCGCAGGACCGCCTGTCCGCGATGGAACTGCACCCCGACGACTACGAAACCCTGCACCGCCTGTTCGACGGCGACTTCCAGAGCCGGATCACCTGTCTCGACGGCTGGCTGGCGCTCGGCGCGCACGTGCCGCCGAAGGAGAAGCGCGGCATCATCCTCGTCGATCCGCCCTTCGAGAAGGAAGGCGAGTACGAACGGCTGGCAGACGGATTGGCCAAGGCCTACCGGCGCTTTGCCGGCGGCACCTACTGCCTTTGGTATCCGCTGAAGAGGGGCGCGCCGATCGCCGACTTCCACAGGGCACTGAAGGAACTCGAGATCCCGAAGATGCTGTGCGCTGAGCTTTCGGTCCGCAGCGACCGCGAGACGACGGGACTGACCGGCTCCGGCCTCATCGTCGTCAACCCGCCCTATACGCTCAAGGCCGAACTGGAGAAGCTGCTGCCGTTCCTGAAGGAAAAGCTACGGCAGGATCGCTTCGCCTCTGCGCGCAGCTTCTGGCTCACCGGCGAAGCACAACTCGCCTCTTGACCACACCCGGTCCGGGCCGCAATCTGCAGCTTAGGTGTGAGGACGCTGGTGGCGGCCGGCATACCAAGTGGAGCGCTGCCGATCGCAATTGCAGCGAGTCGGCCCGGAGGGGAACATGTTCGCACGCGCCGCAGCCCTGTCAGCATGCCTTGTCACCGGTCTCCTTGCCACAGCGGCGAACGCCGCCGACTACGGCACCTATGTCGAACCCCAGCCGGCCTACGCGGCCGCCCGGCCGTCAGGCGCCTGCACCGACCCGGGCGTGCTTCGCTTCATCACCCACCGATTCGAATACAAGGCGGCGAACTATATCCGGCAAGATCTGTCGATCTACGAAATCCGCCGCATGCAACTGACCGGGTTCGAGCCGTTCAACCAGTACATCTCGTCGGTCCAGCGCGAATATTGCCTCGCCGAAGCGACGCTGACGGACGGGAGCCACCGCCCGCTGTTCTACCTGATCGAGCGGCCCTGGGGCTTTGCCGGCGTCGGGCGCAGCATCGAGTTCTGTATTCCCGGCCTCGATCCCTGGTATGTCTACGGCGCCCATTGCGCGTCGCTTCAGCCGTCCTATTGAGCCGTGCCCGATCCGGATTCGCCTGACCGGCGCCCTGCCGCCCGTCTTGCCAAACTTTTGCTTGCTGCCGCCCTGCCGCTGGTTCTTGCCGGATGCGGCGAAGAAGCCCCACAGTCTAATAGTGGGAAGCCGGCCGCCTCCGCCGGCAACTCGGTCGCCGCCAAGGCGCCGGTACCGCTGGGACACGGCTTCGACTTTTACGTGCTGTCGCTGTCCTGGTCGCCGACCTGGTGCATGGACAACGATGCCGCCGGCCGCGGCGAGCAGTGCCGCAGCGGCCGCAACGCCGGCTTCATCGTGCACGGCCTGTGGCCGCAGTTCGAGCGCGGCTTTCCGGAATACTGCCGCTCGCGCGAACCCGACCGGGTGCCAGCGGGGCTCGGCCGTCAGTATCTGGACATCATTCCGTCGATGGGCCTGATCGGACATCAGTGGCGCAAGCACGGCAGTTGCTCGGGACTGTCGCAGCGCGACTATCTCGCCGCCACCCGCGCGGCCTTCGCCCGTATCGCCATCCCCGACAGCCTGGAAGAGGGTTCCGGCGAGCGGCTGGCCACAGACGCGATCGAAGCGGCGCTGGTTGCGACCAATCCGGGACTGAGCGAACGCGGCATCGCCGTGACCTGCGACGGGGGCCGACTCGATGAAATCCGCATCTGCATGACGCCGGGCCTCGATTTCCGCGATTGCCCCGAGGTCGACCGGACCGCCTGCAAGGCGAAGACCATAACCCAGCCGCCGGTTCGCTAGAGACTTTCGGCTTTTCACCGAATCGCGAAAATGCTCTAACTTCCTGTTTTTACGCGCGCCCCGCGCCTTTTGCTGGATTCGGCCCCAGTCGGACCATTCACTCAGGAGAACATACGTGAAGATCTTCTATTCGCCGGCCTCACCCTACTCCACGAAGGTGCGCATGGCGGCCCACTACAGCGGGCTCGATGCCGAGCACATTGCTGTCGACACCACGGCCGATCCGGCGGAGTTGATCGCCGCCAATCCACTCGGCAAGATCCCGACGCTCGTGACCGACAGCGGCCTGGCCGTTTTCGACAGCCGCGCGATCATGCAGTTCATCGACCGCGAGACCGGCCGCAAGCTCTATCCGCGTGCCAGCGCCAAGCGGACGGAGGCAGAGGTTCTCGAAGCGACCGCGGACGGTATCTGCGATTGCCTGCTGGCGATCGTCTATGAGAAGCGCTACCGGCCCGAAGACAAGGTTCACCAGCCTTGGATCGACCGGCAATGGGGCAAAGTGGAACGCGCGCTCGACCTGCTCGAGGGCAACATGCCACGGCTCGGCAAGAAGCCGCACGGCGGCCATTTCGCGCTGGCCGCCATGCTGCGCTACATCGAACTGCGCTTCGCCGGACAATGGCAGCGGGGCCGGCCGAAGCTGAAGCGCTACCTGGCAAAGTTCGAGGCGGCGTTCCCGGACTACTCGAAGTTCAAGGATTGAGGGGGCGCCGTCCCGTCATGCCGGACCCGATCCGGCATCCAGCCACGGCGCGTCTGCGCCGTGCAGGACCAATGGCCGTCGGTTTGTTTTGAATCTCACGCGCGATGGACCTCACGCGATGGATGCCGGTTCTGGTCCGGGATGACAGAGGTGGAGTGCCACCGTAGACGACGGCCGAGGACGACCTATTCGCCCATGAAAAAAGGCCGGGCGATTGCGCCCGGCCTTTCAATGTCTGCCTGATCGGCTTGATCAGAACTTATAGCCCATGCCGACGCGGACGCTCTGCTCGTCCTGACCGGCCCGGACGTTGCCGGAGTCGAGGCTGAACTTCTTGTCGCCGTAGTCGGTGTAACGGTATTCGACGCGGGCCGTGACGTTGTCGGTGACGAAGCCTTCGGCACCGACGCCGGCGGTCCAGCCGTACATGGTGCGCTTGTCGGACGAGGTGTCGTCTTCCATCTTCGAGCGCGCGACGGCAACACCGCCCGTGCCGTACAGCAAGACAGGGTTCAGATCGACACCGACGCGGGCGCGCAGCGAGCCGTTGACGCCCTGCTTGGCTTCGCGGGTGGCATTCTTCGAGTCGATGCCCGAGTAGTTCACGTCGGCTTCACCACCGTAAACCAGCTGGCCGTTCTGCATGTTGTAGCCGCCATAGACGCCGCCGCCGAAGCCGTTGGCGCCGTTGCCGCTCTGCTTTTCGAAGTTGCCATGCTGCCAGGTGACCGTACCACCCGCGTAGCCACCGGCCCAGTTGCCGCCGACGGGCTCGGAGTAATCCGCAGCCGGAGCCTGCGGGATTTGGTCGACGGCGTCAGCCGCACGAGCCGCCTGGAAGGCAGCGATCGACATTGCGGAAGCCATCAGGGTGATGATCAGGGTGCGCATGCTATTCTCCTTTGCATTTCCATACCGACGGCAAACTATAGGCCAATTCGGCATTACTAATATACGGTTCAGACCGCCCGCTTGAGATCAAATTGAATAAAGATTGAGGATTTGAAAGAGCCAAAATGTGGAATTTTCGTGGCAACGGCGTGATCAGATTAAGATGTTGCTTTCCAACAACAGGTAATTTGTTAACCATAAATCCAGAAGCATCAAATATACTTCAAAAACCACCTTCAATATTACAAGGCAGACACGTTTTGTTAATTTATCGGGAAACTCTCACCTTGTCCGGCTTAAGCGGGCGCGTTGTTCGAAATATCTCGGTTTGAGCAAGCAACGGTGACGCAATACGGGCAGAATGTTCTTCATAGGACGCTGCCAACGAACTGCAGAGCGGAGACGATTTCCGGGCGCAGACCGATGCGCTCCCGCTTCGATCCGGTCCGCAGCTTGAGGAATTCGGCCGGTCGGTTCGCTTTCTGTTCGACACGCCATCGATTACGGGGCAAATGATGGCTTTGGACGGCGGGCAGCAACTCGCCTGGAAAACGCCAGACGTGGCGGAGATCGCGGAATGACCACCGGAAGGCCAATCGAGGATGGCGGCATCCTCTATGACGAGAACGAACGGGACGACGAGGAGGATCTGGCAGCAGAGGGCCAGCCCGCTCCCTCGCCGCTGCCCGCGATCGAGTGGTCAGAAACAGTCGATGTGCAGGAAGGTCTGCGCGGCGCGGAGCTGATCCAGGTCTTCGTCAAGCGCCTGCCGAACAGTCCCGGCGTCTACCGCATGTTCAACGAGGCCGGCGACGTGCTTTATGTCGGCAAGGCACGCAGCCTGAAGAAGCGCGTCAACAACTACGCGCTCGGACGCGGCCACTCCAATCGAATCGGCCGGATGATTCGCGAGACGGCCAACATGGAGTTCGTCACGACGCGCACCGAGACCGAGGCGCTGCTGCTCGAGGCGAACCTGATCAAGCGGTTGCGCCCGCGCTTCAACGTACAACTGCGCGACGACAAGTCGTTTCCCTATATCCTCCTGACGGCCGACACTCGCGCGCCGGCGATCTTCAAGCATCGCGGCGCCCGCAGCCGCAAGGGCGACTACTTCGGACCCTTCGCCTCGGCCGGCGCCGTCGGGCGGACGATCAACTCGCTGCAACGGGCGTTCCTCCTGCGCACCTGCACCGATAGCGTGTTCGAGAGCCGCACTCGGCCCTGCCTGCTCTACCAGATCAAGCGCTGCTCAGCGCCCTGCACCCATGAGATCAGCGACGCCGGCTATGCCGACCTGGTGCAGGAGGCGAAGGATTTTCTGTCCGGCAGGAGCCAGAACGTGAAGGGCCAGATCGCAGCCGCGATGAACGAGGCGGCGGAGGAGCTGGATTTCGAGCGCGCCGCCGTCTATCGCGACCGGCTGGCGGCGCTGAGCCATGTCCAGAGCCACCAGGGCATCAACCCCGCCGGGGTCGAGGAGGCCGACGTCTTCGCCATCCACCACGAGGGCGGGATCTCGTGCATCCAGGTGTTCTTCTTCCGCACCGGCCAGAACTGGGGCAACCGCGCCTACTTCCCGAAGGCCGACCCGCAACTTACGGGTGCGGAGGTGCTGAACGCGTTCCTGGCACAGTTCTACGACGACAAGCCCTGCCCGCGGCAGATCCTGCTGTCCGAAAAGATCGAGGAACTGGACCTGCTCGCCGCGGCGCTGAGCGAGAAGTCCGGCTACAGGGTGTCGATCCTGGTGCCACAGCGTGGCGAGAAGAAGGATTTGGCCGACCAGGTGCTTCAGAACGCGCGCGAGGCGCATGGCCGCAAGCTCGCCGAAACCGCCTCGCAATCCCGGCTGCTGGAGGGCTTCGCGCAGACCTTCAAGCTGCCCTACGTGCCGCGGCGGATCGAGATCTACGACAACTCGCACATCATGGGCACGAACGCGGTGGGTGGAATGGTGGTCGCCGGCCCGGAGGGTTTCGTCAAGAACCAGTACCGGAAGTTCAACATCCGGTCGACCGACATCACGCCGGGCGACGATTTCGGCATGATGCGCGAAGTGATGACGCGGCGCTTTTCCCGTCTGATCAAGGAAGAGGGCCTGCCTGACCGCAGCGCCGACGTGGGCGCGGATAGAAGCGCCGACGCCGCCGACCTGCCCTTCCCCGCCTGGCCGGACGTGATCCTCATCGACGGCGGACAGGGGCAGATGACAGCTGTGCGGACGATCCTGGAGGACCTCGGCATCACCGACCAGGTGATCGCCATCGGCGTCGCCAAGGGTGCCGACCGCGAGGCGGGCCGTGAGCGCTTCTTTGCCACCGGCACGCCGGACTTTTCGCTGCCGCCGCGCGATCCTGTGCTCTACTTCGTCCAGCGCCTGCGCGACGAGGCGCATCGCTTTGCCATCGGCTCGCACCGGGCGCGGCGCAAAAAGGAAATGGTCAAGAATCCGCTGGACGAGATCGCCGGGATTGGACCGAGCCGCAAGCGCGCGCTGCTGCAGCACTTCGGCACGGCAAAGGCGGTGTCGCGCGCCGGCATCTCGGATCTCATGGCCGTCGAGGGCATTTCCGAAAGCGTCGCCCGGCTGGTCTACAACCATTTTCACGAGGACGCGGCACGGTAGATGCCAGATGCAGGGCGCGTCGATCATCGGCGGACGGGTCGACCGACCACCGGGGACGTCCGCTACAGCAGGAAATCGCCCTTCGCGAACGCGACGCTGCCTGTGACGAGAATGCTGAAGTCGGCCCTGCCGTCGCCATCCGTATCGCCAAGGACAAGCGTGTCGCTGCCGCTCTTCTGATAGCGCAGTTCTCCCGCGCATTTCGTGAAGGCGGACTTGCCGATAAAGACGAAGGCGTTGTCCGCGCTGCTTGCCTGGCGGGCGTCGATACCACTGAGATCAATCCGATCGCCGGCAGCCTTCGAAAAGTCCACGATAGTATCCCGACCGCCAATGGCAGCGGTGCTGTCCGATACCGAACGGAACACGAAGGTGTCGCAACCCGAGCCGCCGGACAGCGTATCGGCGCCGGCATCGCCGACGATCTTGTCGCTGCCGTTGCCGCCGTAGATTCTGTCGTTTCCTCTTCCGCCATAAAGCACGTCGTTGCCATCGAGACCTTTGAGGACATTGGCGGCTGCATTGCCGACGATGCGGTTGGAGAGCGCATTGCCCGTGCCGGAGTGGCTGCCCGTGCCGGTCAGGACCAGCCGCTCGACATGATCGGCAAGGGTGTAGCTGCAGCCTGCCTCGACGGTGTCCGTGCCGCCGCCGGCGGCCTCGACCACCGTGTCGCCGGCACAGTTCACCACGTAGGTGTCGTTGCCGGCGCCGCCCAAGAGGGTGTCCGCGCCGGCACCGCCGTTCAAGACATCGTTTCCGTTGCCGCCGTCGAGACGATCGTCACCGGCGCCGCCCGAAAGCCTGTCATTGCCATCGAGCCCCTTGAGGACGTTCGCGCCGGCATTGCCGGTGATCGTGTTGCTCTGGGCGTTTCCGGTGCCGCTGTAGTTTCCGGCTCCGATCAGGACCAGCTTTTCGACGTTCTCGGTCAGCGTGTAGCTCCGGCTCGCCTGGACCGTGTCCGTTCCGCCATTGGCGGCTTCGATGACCTTGTCCCCGGCATTGTCGACCACATAGCTGTCATTGCCGGCCTCGCCCTTCAGCGTGTCTGCCCCGCTGCCGCCGTCGAGCAGATCGTTGCCGGCGCCACCGCGAAGCGCATCCTCTCCGCCCTTGCCGTACATCAGATCGCCGTAGCTGGTCCCGGTCAGACGGTCGGCGCCGCTCGTCCCGGAAAAGATGTCGGCCGAGATGCCCATGACGGTCAGGGTGATGGTCGCGGTCGCGGTGCCTCCCCTGCCGTCCGACACGGTGTAGCTGATGACGACCGTGCGGGTGTCGCCGTCACCGATGTTCGGGTTTGCCCCGCCCATCGGATTGTAGATCAGCATCTTCTTCGCATCGATCATCACCGAGCCGAAGCCGGAGACGATCTTCGCGTTGAGCATCGTCAGGTTGTCGTTGTCCGCGTCCATCACGGCATCGGCAACCTCGATCGTGAACACCGCGTTCTCGTAGGTCGAGCCCGTCACCACCCTGGCGACGGGGTCGTCGTTGACCTCGGCGACGTCAAAGGTGATCTTGCGGATGAAGGGATCGGTGTCGACGCCGCCGTGGTCCTTGCCGCCGTCGTCAACAACATTGAAGGACAGGGCGCCGAGCCCGACCCCGTTGAGGTTCTGGCCCGCGGCCCAGACAAGCTTGCCAGCCTCGATGTCTGCGGCCTTGATCTCCTGCCCGGGGACGACGATCCTGCCATTCACCGTCAATGTGCCGTTCGCCGGCACCGCGGTGATCTTCACGGCCTTCAGCGCATCGCCATTGGCATCCCTGAAACCGAAGTCCTCGACTGAAAAGACATAGCTGCCGTCTTCCTTGATGTATCGGATCGTGCTTTCACCGCTCGGGGCGTCGTTGATGGCCCGGAAGACCTTTTCGTAGATGTGAACGCCATCCGCACCCTTGGCCTGCCAGGTCAGGGCGAGGCCGCCGTCCGCAAGCGCAACGATCCCGGGCGATCCGTGTAGTTCGGCGGTAGTGCCGTCCAACGGCTCCTCGATCTCCATGCGCGCGGTGCCGCTCGCATTGAAGACCTTGAGCACGATTCTGTATCCATCCTTGTCTTGCGTGGCCCAGGCTACGGCGAAGCCGCCGCCTGCCAACGCCACAACGCATGGACTGCTTTGCAGGCCCTGGGTGTAGCCATTGACCGCAATGTCGCCGGCAATTCGGGTTTTGCCATCCGCATTGTAGACCTGCATCGCCAGGCCGCCGTCAGGATCATGCAAGGTCGAACCGCGCCACAGGACTACGAAACCGCCATCCTTCAGGGCCGTCACGACCGGATCGAGCTGTTCGCCATCGGTATGGCTGTTGACGGCGAAGTCGGTCTGGGCGCGCGCGGTGCCGTCGGCGTTGAAGATCTGCAGGGCGATACCGTCGGCGTCATTGTGCCGGTCGCCTTCCCAGGCAACCACGAAACCACCGTCGGCAAGGGCGGTGACGGCCGGATTGCGTTGCAGGCAGGCCTTGCCCGAAGAGATCGCAACGGCTGCATCCGTCTGCAACGTGCCGTCAGCGTCGAATATCCGCATGCGCAAACCGGGGGTGTCCCCCTCGGCAGGTGCCACCGCCTCGTAGACGACCGCAAAGCCGCCGCCGGCAAGCGCCACGATCTTGTAGCCTGGCTGGCTTTCCGCGTTAAAGCCGTCGATGGACAAGTCGGTTGCGTTCCCGTCCCGATGGTACACGCGGAGCGACAGGCCGCCCGCTTCGCCGGGCGCACCGGCGGTGGTCCAGGCGATCACGTAGCCGCCGTCGGCGAGCGTGGTAATCTGTGGCGCGAACTGATCGCCGTCCGTTTGCGCATTCACGGTCGTTGCAGCGTCGCCCAGCGCCTTGCCGTCGCGATCGAACAGGCGCACAGCAATCCCCGCATCGTCGTTCGCGGTCTCGCCGCTCCAGACCATGGCGAAGCCGGTACCTGAAAGAGCCGTCAGTTGCGGCACGAACTGGGGGGATTGCGTGGGGACTGAAAATTCCATCTTCGACCGGAGCGTGCCATCGGCGTTGAAGACGCAGAGCAGCACGTCAGCGACGCCATCCGCAGGGACGCTGCCCCAGGCAACCGCAAAACCGCCGTCGGCAAGAGTCACGACATCGCTCTGGTACAAATCCTGTGCCAGATAGCCGTCAACCGACAAACGTTCTCCGCCGACGATCCCCATAGAGGATCCACCCTTTCCAAACTCGATGCTGTTTTGCTGCGACGCGCGAAAATAGCCAAATGCAACCCAAGGTCAATGGGGTCGCACCGGCAAAACGCGCTTTTTGTCGAAAAACGAACATGAACCGCAAATTATTCGAAGAAAAATGAAAAACTTTCTTCAGGATTGTCCGTGCCGGTGCGGGCAAACCGCAACTGCCATCACCATGCGGCGAACCGTCCTATGTGCTTTTCATGGGCATCATCGGAATATTGCCTTGTTCCCGGCGAAAAGGTCTCGCAAATAGTTGACGGACCTGTCACAAAGCCCACAACTAAACGGAAACCCCGTCCGAGACTGTGAATCCATGGCCACCGCTTACAGCATCCCCAATCTCCTCACCTACGCTCGGATCCTCGCCGTTCCGTTGATCGTCCTGTGCTTTTTCGTGGAGGGGAGGCTGCAGTCTTCGGATTTCGCCCGGTGGTCGGCGTTCGGCCTGTTTGCGGCCGCCTCCATCACCGATTTCTTCGACGGCTATCTGGCGCGCATCTGGAAGCAGACCTCCAATATTGGCCGCATGCTCGATCCGATCGCAGACAAGCTGCTGGTCGCCTCGGTGCTACTTCTGATGGCAGCGGACGGGACGATTGCCGGCTGGACGATCTGGGCCGCGATCATCATTCTCTGCCGCGAGATCCTCGTCTCTGGCCTGCGCGAATACCTGGCCGAACTGAAGGTCAGCGTACCGGTCACCCGGATCGCCAAGTGGAAGACGACGATCCAGATGTTCGCCATCGGCTTCCTGCTGGCCGGCCCGGCCGGCGCCAAGTACTTGCCGTATACGACGGAGATCGGCATCGTGCTGCTCTGGATTGCCGCAGCGATCACCATGTATACTGGCTATGACTATTTCCGCGCCGGATTAAAGCATATCGTGGGCGACTGATGACCAAGCTTGTTTACTTTGCCTGGGTGCGCGAGCGGATCGGACGGGACGAAGAGGAGATCGACCTCCCCGGCCACGTCAGGACCGCCGGCGACCTGCTGAAGCACCTGAAGACACTCGGCGAGGAGTATCAAATCGCCCTCGAGCACGAGAACGTCATCCGCGTCGCTGTCAACCACGAGCACGTCGAGCATCAAGAATCGATCGCGGGCGCGCGCGAAATCGCCCTGTTCCCGCCGATGACCGGTGGCTGAACCATGACCGGCGCGGCCAACATTCCCGTTGCCGCCCAGCCCGTCGTCGTCCGGGTTCAGCGCGAGGACTTTGACCCCATGATCGAGACGGCGGCCCTGACGGAAGGGCGCAGCCAGATCGGCGCGATCGTCACCTTCACCGGCCTGTGCCGCGACGAAGGCGGCAGTCTTTCCGCCCTCGAGCTCGAGCACTACCCCGGCATGGCGGAGGCGGAGATCCGGCGCATCTGCAACGACGCCGTCGAGCGGTTCTCGCTGGAAGGCATCGCCGCCATCCACCGCGTCGGCCGGATCGCACCGGGCGAGAACATCGTCCTCGTCGTCGCCACCGCCCCGCATCGCCACGCTGCCTTTGATGGCGCCTCCTTCGTCATGGACTTCCTCAAGACCTCCGCTCCCTTCTGGAAGAAGGAGCATCGCGCCGACGGCAGCACGGGCGGATGGGTCGAGGCCAAGGATACGGACGATCGGGCCCGGGCGAAGTGGCAGGAATAGCTGAAGCCCACCTTCGGTGAACCCGGCCTGCTAGCCGCTACGGTATCCCCTTCTCCCGCCGGAAGATCACCAGCAGCAGCACCAGCGCGGAATAGATGACGAAGTCGCGCCAGAGGAACGCGCCGTAGGCGTTCCAGATCGTCTCGGCGAGCCCGACCGCTGCCCCACCCAGCGCCGACAGGATCGGCGTCGAATAGCCGCCGATCGCGGCAATGAACAGCACCTTGACGCCGAAGTTCAGACCCGCGCCGAAATCCATATTGCCGTAATAGCTGGCGGCCAGGATGCCGGCGAGGCAGGCGATCAGGGCGGCAAGAGCGAAGGCGGCGAGGAAGACGCGGCCGGAATCGACGCCACAGAGCTCCGCTGCCCTGCGGTCATCGCAGACGGCGCGCCAGCGCCGCCCCCACCCGGAGCGGGAAAGAAAGAGATGCCCCAGCAGAACGATCCCCGTCATCAGCGCTGCGTTCACCACCTGCAGGACCGTCAGCGTCACCGGGAAGGAAGGATCGCCCCACAGATCCAATGGTCGGCTCAGCAGCGGCGGGAGCCAGAGACTGCGAGTGTTGGAGGCCAGCCGCGCCGTCTCCATCAGCACAAGTACGACGCCGACGGCGGCCACCACGACTGTATTGTCCGAGGAGAAGGCGAGCGGACGCATGACGTATCGGCCGGACACCATGGCAGCCCCCATGCCGAAGACGATGGCCATGGCCGCGCCCAGCGCAAGGGCTGCCGGAAGCACGAGCCATAGCCGGTTCCAACCATAGTCGGCGAAGAGAATGAACATCTGCGCGGCAAAGGCGAAGATCGCACCGAAGCTGATATCCGCGCGCCGCGTCACGGAAAAGGCGATCGCGTAGCCAAAGGCAAGCACGGCATAGAGCGCGGAGACCGGGACGGCATTGGCAAGTTGCTGCAGGAAATACGCCATGGACAGCCTCGCGGGTGACAATCCCATCATAACTGGTAAAATCAATTTTACCAGTTAGGGTATTGGCATGACGTTTTCCTGGACCCCGCATCGTTTTGCCGGCGGCGCGCTGGCGTTGGACGTGGCGAATTCGGTCGTGCTGCGTTTCGATCCGGCACGGCGGATCGACCGCTATGCCGACGCCAAGGCGATCGACGCCTTTGCAGGCGCGGCCAACCGCCTTTGTGCCGAGCGCGAGCGGACGGGGCTACTCGTTCCTGTCGCACCGGAGCGCCGCGCAGCGTTTCTAGGCCTGCGCGAGGCGATCGACGGGCATTTTCGCGCCGAGGCGAGCGGGGAAGGCACGCCGGCCCGGCTGGCAGCCCTGCTGGAGGCGATCGCCGACACGCTGCGCCATTCGGGGAATCGTGCTGGTGCGCTCGACGCGGCCACCGCCCATTCGGCCCTGCGCCTGACCGTCAATGCGGCGCCGGACCGGCTGAAGATCTGCCCCAATTGCGGCTGGCTCTTCCTCGACAAAAGCCGCAACCGCTCGCGGACCTGGTGCGACATGGCGGTCTGCGGCAACCGCACCAAGGCGAGCCGGCACTACTATCGCCACCGGGAGGAAGCTGGCCCATGAAGATCGTCGCCCGCCTGCCAGCCCTCCTGCTCCTCGCCCTGTCGCTTGCGATGGCGCTCGCCGCCTGCCAGCGCGAGATCGGCCCCGATCCGCTGCAACTGACCGGCAAGCTGTTCGTCTTCAACTACAGGCTCGCCTACGCGACCTACATGATCACGCTTAACCGGACCGAACCCGTGCCAGACGGTTCGACTGTCACGGCCGAATTCGAGAATCCGGCCGGTGGCGAACCGCTCGTGCTGACGCGCAAGCTCTTTCCGCAACTGGAGAAGGTGGTGCTGGAAAGCCCGGACATTACCTGCGTGAAGAAGGCCAGGCCCTACCGGGTAACGATCCGCGTCAACGGGCCGGATGGGGCGGTGCTGCAAACCCTGGAGACGACAGTCACCTCCGATGCCGACCAGAGCATTCTTCCCGCCGAACCGCTTGTCGTCGGCCCGGCCTACGAGAAGAACCCGCGCGTCTTTCGAAACGGCAACGCGCCGGAGCACTTTGAGACGGCGAAATGTCCGGCCGACCTCGGCCGCTAAATCTGACGCCTTTCCAGCGCCGACCTGAAGTTACTGGCAGCCGTGAACAGCGCTTCCGGCGAGAAACCGGAGAAGCCGACTACGAGGCCCTGTCGCGGCGGCTGCGATACCGCCATGGCCGATAGGACCCGCACCCCGAACCCGACCGAGCGCGCGATCTCGACAAGGTCGGTGTCCCTGGCGAACGGATCCATTTCAACGAGCAGATGCAGCCCCTGTTCCGGAACGGTGACGGTGAGACCACGCGCGCCCCTCAGTCCCTCGACGAGCGCATTACGCGCGGCAACCATGCGACGGCGGCCACGACGCAGGTGAGCGGCGAGATGGCCTTCGCGAATGAAGTCCGTGAGTGCCGCTTCCGCGAGCGTGGAGGGAAAGCGGTCCGTCCGCGCGCGCAGGGCGATGACCTTCTCCATGACCTCATCGGGCAGCACGGCATAGCCGATGCGCAGGCCGGGCAGCAGCACCTTGGAAAACGTCCCGAGATAGACGACGCGGCTGGAGCCATCGAGCCCCTGCATCGCCGTCAAGGGCGGGCCGGCGTAGCGGAACTCGCTGTCGTAGTCGTCCTCGACGATCCAGGCATCGTTGCGCCTTGCCCAGTCGATCAGCGCCAGCCGGCGGCGCATCGTCATCGCCACGCCGAGCGGGAACTGGTGCGACGGCGTGACATAGACGGCCCGGGCGCCCGGCATCAGTGCGGCGCCGCGCTCCGGATCGAGCCCTTCCGCATCGACCGGCACCCCTTGAAGCCGAATGCCGTTGCCCTCGAAAACGGCACGCGCGCTCGGATAGCACGGGTCCTCGATCCAGACACCGTCGCCCGGCTCCAGCATCGAGCGGACGAAGAGGTCGAGCCCTTGCTGCGTGCCGGTCGTGACGACGATGCGCTCGGCGTCGCAGCGCACGCCGCGCGCCGTCCGCAGATAGGCGGCGATCGCCTCGCGCAGCCCTGCCCCACCCCTCGGGTCGCCATAATGGAAATGCTCCGGCGTCGGTCGCGCCAGATGCCGCGACAGCAGCGTGCGGAAGATCTTCAACGTGCGCTCGTCCGCCGTTGCCACACCAAGCGTACCCGGCAGCGGCATCGTCGCCTTCACCGCAGGAGCTTCCGCATGCGCGCTCGCCCCGATCAGCGGCACGTCGTCGCTGACGAAGGTGCCGGCGCCGACGCGCGCGGTGGCAAAACCATCGGCCGCCAACCGCTCGAAGGCGGCGACCACCGAGATGCGGGACATGCGCAGACGCGCTGCGAGGTCACGGGTCGGCGGAAGCTTGGAACCGGACGGCACCGTTCCTGTCTCGATCAGTCGCCGGACCGCATCGTAGAGCGCCTGCGTGCGCGGGCCCTCCCCTGGCAACACGGGCACGAGAGCCGACCAGTCCGACAGATTGGCCTTCATCTTTACTTCCTAATTGGAGCTTTTTCGAACCATTGCCATGCGGCAAGTAGACTGCCTATCAAAGGAAAGGCAAGCCTCATGTCCGACGCACAGCAACCAGACCCATCAACCAGCTACCCGGTCACGGACCGCAACCGGGTGAAGCGCCTGCACGAGCGGGGAAGCTACGATCGCGCGGCGGTCCATGCGATCCTCGACGCCGCGCTCCTCTGTCATGTTTCCTATGTGATCGACGGCCAGCCCTATTGCACGCCGACGCTGTTCTGGCGCGAAGGCGACCGGCTTTATTGGCATGGCTCGTCGGCAAGCCGCATGCTCCGTCATCTGAAGACGGGGACGCCGGTTTGCCTGACCGTGTCGCACCTCGACGGCCTGGTTCTCGCCCGGTCCGGCTTCAACCACTCCGCCAACTACCGCGCGGCCATGTGCTTCGGGACTGCCCGCATCATCGACGACGCGGAAGAAAAGGCAGTTGCCATGCGCGCCGTCATCGACCGCTTCTATCCCGGCCGCTCCGCCCGACTGCGGCCCATTACGGCACAAGAGGCGAAGGCGACGACCATCATCGGCATGGAGATCGAACAGGCCTCGGCCAAGGTCCGCGCGAAGGGCGTGGGCGATGACGAGGCGGATTTCGACCTGCCGATCTGGGCTGGCGTCATACCGGTTCGGACCGTGCTCGGCGATGTGGAACCCTGTTCGCGGCTTGTAGGGGGCGTGGAGCAGCCGCCGGAACTCGCACTCTACCCGTCGGGCACTACGCTGGACCAGAGCCTTCTGGGTGCACAGCGAGCCTATCAAGAAGATCTGGCATAGGCCCCACCCCTTCCGTCATCCCGGCCTCGAGCCGGGAGCCAGCAGCGCCGCCTCTGCGGCACGAAAGCCACTGTTTCGCGCAAGGACCTGCGCGTGCTGGATGCCGGATCAGGTCCGGCATCACGGATGGACATGTTGTGACGGGAGAGCACCAATCGCGAACGCGCCACAGCCAAAAGAAAATCGCCCGAAGCGCAAGCTTCGGGCGATTTGTCATTTCAAGTCTCTTGCGGCGTCGCCAAGCCCGTTCAAGGCCTTGCGATCAAACCATGCGAAACCGGATCAGCCGACGATCTCGGTGCCGGAGAACCAGTAGGCGATTTCTTCGGCAGCGGTTTCCGGGGCGTCGGAGCCGTGAACGGAGTTTTCGCCGATCGACAGCGCGTGAACCTTGCGGATGGTGCCTTCGTCGGCGTTGGCCGGGTTGGTGGCGCCCATGACTTCGCGGTTCTTGGCGATTGCGTTTTCACCTTCGAGGACCTGGACGATCGTCGGGCCGGAGGACATGAACTCGACGAGTTCGCCGAAGAACGGACGTTCCTTGTGAACCGCGTAAAAGCCTTCGGCTTCGCGGCGGCTCATCCAGACGCGCTTCGACGCGACGACGCGCAGGCCTGCATCTTCGAGCATCTTGGTGATGGCGCCGGTCAGGTTGCGCTTGGTGGCGTCCGGCTTGATCATCGAAAAGGTGCGTTCAATCGCCATTTTCAGGTATCCCTTGGTGTTTGGTGAAAAGTGGCGGTTCATTACCCGCCAATGCCCGGGAAAACAAGGGGGCGAGGCAAACGCCCTGCTAGGCCTCGAAGTTTTCACGCAGCTGTCACGCGATGACCGACGCCGCCGTGCAGGTCGAGACACCGGTTGAACCAGTCGGCGACCGGATCCTCGCTTTCGAGCACCTTTGTACTGGCGGTCGTGCGCAGCCATTGCAATGCACCGAAGACGATGTAGTCCGAAAAAAGCGGGCCTTCGCCGCCGATGAAGGGCTGCTTTTTCAGCATGTTGCGTAAAGGCTGGAGCTTCTTGGCGAAGCTTTCGATCTCCACCTTACCGGCGGCGGCGATGTCCTCCAGGGAAGCACCGAGGCGATCCTCGCGACTGCGACGAAAATACTCCCGATCGGCAGGGCCGAGCAGATTGTGGATGTCGAGGATGGCGATGCGGGTGACGGCCATGTGCAGCGTCGACTGCGTCCAGTTCTCTATAAAGCGGGCCATGGCCTTGCCGCCATCGCCGGCAAACAGCGACGGCCGGTCGGGATAGGCGTCGTCGAGATAGAGCGCGATATCGAAGCTGTCGCGCACCAGCCGCTCGCCGTCGCGAAGCAGCGGCAAGGTGGCTGTACCACCGCCCTCAATGGTCGGGATCTCGGTGAACGCAACCGGGACCGTCTGGTAGTCGAGGCCCTTGTGGGCGAGCGACATCACGGTTTTCCAGACGTGCGGGGAAAACTGGCGCGTCCTGTCGGCGCCGCTGAGGGCATAGAGTTTGCGTGTCATTGCTGCTCCCGCTTGAGTCGCGCGATTTGGACCAATTCAGAGTTCGCGATCAAATCAGAAAAATTCATGTGTCGCAGCACCGCCAATGACGCGACGGGATGATAGGCTGTGCGCCATCGCCAACACACCCTCCGGAACCAGCCATGCTCAATCACTACAAGATGTTCGCCGCCTACAACGCCTGGGCAAACCGGATCCTCTATGCGGAGGCCGCGGCCCTGTCGCCTTCCGCCCTGCGCGAGAACAAGGGCGCCTTCTTCGGCTCCCTGCTCGGCACGCTGAACCACCTTCTCGCCGCCGACCGGATCTGGATGCGTCGCTTCACCGGTTCCGGTGACGTCCCACCCCGTCTCGACGCCATTCTCTTCGAGGACATTGATGCCCTGCGGCAGGCCCGCATCGCCGAGGATCAGCGGATCATCGACTGGACCAACTCGCTCGACGAGAAACAGCTCGCCGAAACGATCAGCTATGTCACGGTGGCCAATCCAGTGCAGATCAGCCAGCCGCTCGGTCCGGCGCTGGCTCACTTCTTCAACCACCAGACCCATCATCGCGGGCAATGCCACGCGATTGTGACCTCGCTCGGCCGGCCCAGCCTTGTGCTCGACCTGCTCTACTTCCTCCGCGCCGAAGGGGCCGAGTGGATGCATCGCTGATGCCGTTTCCCTCGATGAACCGGGAGTGTTTTGACCCTGTTACCGCGGTGACAGGGTCATGCTCCGGCGGATGCAATAGTCCGGCCGTCGGGCAAGCCGCAGGGCGCCTGCAACTGATAGCCCGGCGAAACGAGGGAAAAGACATGGCAAGAACAACCGAGGAATGGAGTGCTCTTCTGGGCAGCACCCTGTCGAAGATGGCACTGGTCTATGGGACCGACACTCCCAATGCCTACCTGCCCGACGATTGTTACCCGGTCATAGAGAAGATGTTCGAGGCGGCCATGAAGCAGGCGCACGGCGAAGGTTATGCGGCGGCCGTTCGCGATTCCCAGTACGACACGGCGCAGCCGAGGGATCGGGCCGGCGACGGCGTGATCCGACAGGTGATCCGCGCCGTCCCACTCGCTCGACGGTTCGCCTGATGCCGAGGCCGGCAACGACCGCCGGCACCGATCCACCTGTGCCGCCACGGCACTTCGGAGCGACCGGGATTCAACGGTTCTTAATGCTCGTCAGCTAGAGGTTGTGAACGACGGCCGGATCACGGCCGGTGTTCCAGGCGATCTGCCCAATAGCTGGTGACGTATGAACGCTAAGGTGAATGCATCGGAGACGCTTGCCCGGTCGGCGGCGGTAATGGCAAAGATCTCGCATCTGATGACGCGGCTCGAGATCCCCGCGATCCCGCGCAACTACGCTTTGCTGCATGAGGCCATCACCGGTAACAATTCGGCGCTCGGACGCGAGATCACCGGCCTCGGCAAGGCGCCGCCGCAGGAGGCGCTCGACGCCATCGGCGTGCGCCACGGGCTACCGGACCACAATTCGCTCGTCCTCGGCCATAGCGCCACCGACCTCATGCGCACGATCGAGGCGCTGACGGCAGAGGCCGAGACCGAGCGGCAGAAACGAACCAATGCCCTGACCCAGGTCAATCACCTGCTCGGCAAGCTCAAGGCCGATCCGGTGATGGCCATGTCCGACTTTGCCGGCCAGGCGGATCTGCTCGTGACAGCCGTGGAGGCACTGATCGGCAGCGAGAGCGCCCATTGCCAGCGCCTCGACGCGCTGGTGGCACGCCTGGAAAACGTCGCCTCCGGCGCGGCGGCAAGCGAGACGGCGCTGCTGCACGACCCGGTCACCGGCCTTGCCAACCGCACCGCGCTGATGAACCGGCTGGTGGCCGCCTATGACGCCGAGGACGGCACGGGCAGTGCCCTTCTGCTCATGCGCGTTGACCGGCTGAAGACCCTTTCCGACAGCCATGCGGCCGGCGCCAGCGAGGAAGCGGTCAAGCAGATCGCGACCCTGTTCCGCAAGTCGATCAAGAAGCTGGATTTCGTGGCGCGCGTCGGCGGCGACGGCTTCGCCTTCCTGTTCGAAAAGGTCGATCGCGACAGCGTCTTCTCCATCGCCGAGCGGATCCGCAACCGGATCGAGGCGGAGGTGTTCTGGATATCCGGTCGGGAGTACCTTCCCGGAACGTTGTCGCTCACGATTGGCGCGGCCTTCACGGAGGATGCCCCCTCCTCCAACGAGCTTTACCGCCAGGCGATGCTGGCGCTGGATGCCGCCAACGAGAGCGGCACCTGCGTCTATTCGCTGGATCTCTCCGAACGGGCGGGACGCAACTACCGGCGCGGCGCCGCCTGACGCGACGCCGCCTCTTGCACAGGGGCGATCCGGCACTGCGGCACCGAAGCGGCGAAACCGGTTCCGACATTCGGGACACATGCATTTCAAAATTTTGCTCTTCTGCATGTCTTTGTCCCGAAACCGGTTCCCACTTTCGCGGGACATGCATTATAGACGCCGGTCATGATCACGATTTCCGGCCTTTCCGCCCGCATCGCCGGGCGCCTGCTTCTCGACAATGCCTCCGTTTCGCTGCCAACCGGCACGAAGGCCGGACTCGTCGGCCGCAACGGCGCCGGCAAGTCCACGCTTTTTCGCGTCATCACCGGCGACCACGCCGCGGAGGCGGGAACCGTTTCGCTGCCGAAGAATGCGCGGATCGGCCAGGTCGCCCAGGAGGCGCCGGGCACCGACGAGCCGTTGATCGAGATCGTGCTTGCGGCCGACAAGGAACGCGCAGCGCTTCTGAGGGAGGCGGAGACGGCGACCGACCCGCACCGGATCGCCGAGATCCAGACGCGGCTTGCCGATATCGGCGCGCACGCGGCCGAGGCGCGGGCAGCCAGCATCCTCGCCGGGCTCGGCTTCGACCACGAGGCGCAGAAGCGGCCGGCGAAGAGCTTTTCCGGCGGCTGGCGGATGCGGGTGGCGCTCGCGGCGGTGCTGTTTGCAGAACCCGACCTGCTGCTTCTCGACGAGCCGACCAACTATCTCGACCTCGAAGGCACGCTGTGGCTCGAGGACTATGTGCGGCGCTACCCGCACACCGTCCTCATCATCAGCCACGACCGCGACCTCTTGAACACCGCGGTGAATGCGATCGTCCACCTCGACCAGAAGAAGCTGAACTTCTACCGCGGCGGCTACGACCAGTTCGAACGGCAGAAGGCGGAGGCCGACGAACTTCAGATGAAGGCCAAGGCCAAGAACGAGGCCGCGCGCAAACACCTGCAGAGCTTCATCGACCGCTTCAAGGCCAAGGCGACGAAGGCGCGCCAGGCGCAGAGCCGCGTCAAGGCGCTGGAGCGCATGGGCACCGTCGCCGCCGTAATCGAGGAGCACGTCCAGGGCTTCACGTTCCCCGAACCGGAGAAACAACCTGCCTCGCCGATCATCGCCATCAGCGGCGGGGCGGTCGGCTATCAACCGGGCGAGCCGATCCTGAAGCGGATGAACCTGCGCATCGACACCGACGACCGCATCGCGCTGCTGGGATCGAACGGCAACGGCAAATCGACCTTCGCCAAGTTCATCTCGGGCAAGCTGGCAGCCGAAAGCGGCGAAGTGAAAACCGCACCGGGCCTGAAGATCGGCTTCTTCGCCCAGCACCAGTTGGACGACCTTGTTCCGACGCAGAGCGCGGTCGAACACGTGCGCCGGCTGATGCCGGACACGCTTGAGGCGAAGGTGCGCTCGCGCGTGGCCCAGATGGGGCTTGCGACCGAGAAGATGGACACGCCCGCCAAAGACCTTTCCGGCGGCGAGAAGGCGCGGCTCCTGATGGGACTTGCGGCCTTCGACGCGCCGAACCTTTTGATCCTCGACGAGCCGACCAACCACCTCGACATCGACAGCCGGCGCGCGCTGATCGAGGCGCTGAACGACTATCCCGGCGCCGTCATCCTGATCTCCCACGACCGGCACCTGATCGAGGCGACCGTCGACCGGTTGTGGCTGGTGAAGGACGGGACGGTGACGAACTTCGACGGCGATCTCGAGGAATACCGCACACAGATCGTCGGCGGGTCGAAGCCGAAGGAAGAAAAGGCGCGTCCGGTTTTGACCGACGAAGGTCTTTCCAAGGCGGACCAGCGCAAGGCGAACGCCGACCGGCGCGCCTCGCTGGCGCCGCTTAAGAAAAAGATCAACGAAGTCGAGTCGTTAACGGCGAAGCTTGAAAAGCTGATTCAGGCGCTTGATACCGAACTTGCGGATCCGGCGCTCTACGAGAAGAACCCCGCCAAGGCGGCGATGAAGGCGAAGGATCGCTCCGATGCGGCCGACAGGCTGGCCGCTGCCGAAGAAGAATGGTTGCTGCTGTCCTCGGACTACGAAGAGGCGATGGCGGGCTGACGCACGTCACGTGAAACGGATCGAGGCGCATGCTCCATCGATGCGCGCCCCTCACGACCAGACGTCATGCCGGCCGTGCGCAGCGCGAACAAGCTGCGTTAAACGGCTGCAACTGCAACATGGGCAGACTGCGGCGATGGCTGCAGGTGAGCAGCAAACATGGCAGGCCGTGCCGACCCGACTCCGAGCCCGCCACAATCCGTGCGAAAACAGGCTGCGGCACAGACGCATGCCTAAGACGAAAGTCGCATCGCTTCGTCGCCTGCCGCTTCAGCCCTGCGCTTGACGCCATTCCTAACATGTTTAGGTTCGTCGTGATCAAAACAGCGGACCCGCCGGTCCGCATCCTGTGGGAGGATAGGAATGGATCGTCGCTCGTTCATGAAGAAGGCCGGGGTTGCCGGCGCGGGGGCTGCGGCTTCGGCCGTGCTGGCCGCACCGGCGCTCGCCCAAAGCAACCCGAAGATCAACTGGCGGATGGCCTCGTCGTTCCCGAAGTCCCTCGACACGATCTACGGCGGCGGCGAAACGCTGGCGAAGTATCTCTCTGAAGCGACCGACGGCAACTTCCAGATCCAGGTGTTTGCGGCCGGCGAGATCGTGCCCGGCCTGCAGGCGGCGGACGCTGCCGCTGCCGGCACGGTCGAGGCCTGCCACACGGTTGGCTACTACTACTGGGGCAAGGACCCGGTCTGGGCCCTCGGCTCTGCGGTCCCCTTCGCGCTGAACGCGCGCGGCATGAACGCCTGGCAGTACCACGGCGGCGGCATCGAACTCTATAACGAGTTCCTCGCCACCCAGGGCCTGGTCGGCCTGCCGGCCGGCAACACCGGCGTGCAGATGGGCGGCTGGTTCCGCAAGGAAATCAAGACCGTCGCCGACCTGCAGGGCCTGAAGATGCGCATCGGCGGCTTCGCCGGCAAGATCGTCGAGCGCCTCGGCGTCGTGCCGCAGCAGATCGCCGGCGGCGACATCTACCCGGCGCTGGAGAAGGGCACGATCGACGCGGCCGAATGGACCACGCCCTATGACGACGAGAAGCTCGGCTTCTACAAGGTCGCGCCCTACTACTACTATCCCGGCTTCTGGGAAGGCGGCCCGACCGTGCACGCCATGTTCAACAAGCCGGCCTTCGACGGCCTGCCGGCGAACTATCAGTCGCTGCTGCGCACCGCCTGCCAGGCGACCGACGCGAACATGCTGCAGAAGTACGACTGGCTGAATCCGCCGGCGATCAAGCGCCTCGTCGCCGCCGGCGCGAAGCTTGCGCCGTTCAGCCAGGAAATCCTTTCGGCCTGCTTCGACAAATCCGACGAAGTCTATGCCGAAATGGAGGCCGAAAACCCGACCTTCAAGAAGATCTGGGAGTCGATCAAGGCCTTCCGCGGCGAGTACTACCTCAATGCGCAGATCGCCGAATACAATTACGACACCTTCATGATGATCCAGCAGCGGAGCGAAAAGCTCTGAGCGGATCGCTCATCGAACGATCAGAACCCCGGACATCGCTCCGGGGTTTTTTGTAAGGACAACCCAGGTCGGATGTACATGGCGGTCGCCGGGGGCCGAAGTGTCCCCGCCCAGTGGAGGGCCCGCGATCGAGCAAGCGAGCAATTGAAGTCAGACGAGCCGCGCCTTTCTAGGGCGCATCGTTTCTGCTGTACACGCCCATCCTCCGGCCGCGGTAGGGACCGTCCAGGATCTGCCGGTAGTCAGCGACCTTTTGGGGGTCCCGGTAGATGATGGCGGCAAACCCATCCGGGTGCTTCGAAAACCACGCATCAAGATCTTGTGGAAGCACATCGTCGACGGGCTTTTCGAGCCTCGCGAGAAAACCGAACTCGCCGTGGTAGTTGTTCACGAACGCCCAGTCCCTGTCCTGGTTCGCCTGAACGAAGGCTGCTGTCGGCACCAGGTCGTAGCGATGCAGGAACGTCACAGAGGCAATGGCCTGCCCGGTCACGAACAGGCCGACCATGACCGCGACCATCCGGGCCAACTGCTGCGTCGAGACCGCCCCAAGGCAAAGCGTCGTGATCAGCACGGCGCCCGGAATGAGCGGCATGAGGTAGTGCGGTTGCTTGTTGCTGAACAGGCAGAAACCGAGGAACGTCGGCGCCAGCCAACACACCAGGAAGCGCGTTCCCTCGGTCTCCAGAAGATGGTGGCGAAGCTTGGCCGCCCCCCTCCAGAAACCGGGCACGAAAATCCACGGGACGAAAATCGCCGGCAGGAGCAGCAGATAGAAATAGAACGGCGCGAGATGGTCCTCGACGCTGCCGGTCACGCGGCCGGCCGTCTGCTTCCACAACAGCCAATAGGCAAAATCGGCGTCACTCTGACTCAAGACGGGGATCAGCCAGACAAGCACGATGGCAAGGGAGATCAGGCCCGCAAGCGCGTTCCCCGCATACCAGCTAACGATGTTGCCGAGGTTCTTGGCCCAGTAAGGCGCAAGCAGGATGGGAAAGAAGATGCAGAACGGCGCAAACGGCCCCTTTGCAAGCCCGCCGAGGCCGAGCGAGACCCCGATCAGCAAAATGGTGCGCCAGCTTCTTTGCCGGGCGTGAAGCACCACACCGATCAATGACAGCAATACGAAAACGGTCAGTGTGATGTCGAACATGACAATGGTGCCGTAGGTGAGAAACGGCACGCCAGCGACCATGACCAGCTTGGTGCGATTGCTGTCTGCGAGCGCCTGCGGAAAAAGCAGACGGCCAAGCACGCCGGTGAGATAGACGCTCGCAAGCGCCGACAGGACGACCGGTATGGTTGCCGCCCAGCGGCTGATGCCCAGGGTGGCCCAGGACAGGTTGATCAGCCAGAACAACAGGGGTGGCTTGTGATGGTAGGGCTCGAAGTTCAGCGTCAGCGGCTTGAACCAGCCACTTCGCAGATACATCTCCCACGCGACGCTTACATATCGTGTCTCGTCGACCGGCAGCAGCGGCCGGAAGGCGACCGCCGCCAAATACAGGATCGCCACCGTTGCCGGGAGCCAAAATAGCCTCGTCTGCGCAGTAACCTTCATCATACGATCTCGCTCGATCTGCGGAACGTCCGGCCGGGACGCATTCATGCGGCAGTTAGACAGATGCGACTCTACTGACAGAAACCTGAACACTCATGACTATTGACGACGCTTTGACAAGGAAAGCCGCTGTCGTTGTACTTGACTGCCGATCGCCAGGAAGTCGGCGCGGCAGCAGAAAAGCGATCGGGCGGCCTTCGCAGGCCGCCCGATGCTGGCATCAATTGAACGATGGTGGCTGGCTGAGGTCGTTCGCCGGCGGCTTCGGCGTCTGGCCGGCGCCGTTCTGGTTGAACGACGGCGGCTGGCTCAGGTCATTCGCCGGTGGCTGTTGCGGCTGGCCTGTCCCGCCGCCACCCGCCGGTGGCTGGTCGAGCGGACTGCCACCTGGGAGTTGCAGGCCGCCGGGCAAACCGAGACCTCCGCCGTTGTCGGGCAACCCCAGGCCGCCCCCCTGCCCGCCGAAGCCGGGCACTTCGATCTTGATCGTCGAGGGATCGACAGTCGCGGCGTCGCCCTTGTAGTGCATGACCATCTGCGGGAACAGGATGGTCAGCGCCACCATCACGATCTGGATGCCGACGAAGGGCACCGCCCCCCAGTAGATCTGCCCCGTCGTGACGGGAGCGATCTTCTTGCCCGTGATCTTGTCGATATAGGGTACCTTGGCGGCCACCGAGCGCAGGAAGAACAGCGCAAAGCCGAAGGGCGGATGCATGAAGCTCGTCTGCATGTTGACGCCGAGGAGGACGCCGAACCAGATCAGATCGATGCCAAGCTTCTCCGCCGCCGGCGCCAAGAGCGGTACGACGATGAAGGCGAGCTCGAAGAAATCGAGGAAGAACGCCAGGAAGAAAACCAGGATGTTCACCGCGATCAGGAAGCCCGTTTCCCCGCCGGGCATCGAGACGAGCAGATGCTCGACCCAGAGGTGGCCGTTGACGCCGTAGAAGGTCAGCGAGAACACGCGCGCGCCGATCAGAATGAACAGCACGAAGGCGGAGAGCCTGGTCGTCGAGGTCAGCGCCGAGCGGATGACGTCCAGCTTCAGCCGGCCCTTGGCCGCCGCCAGGAACAGCGCGCCCACAGCGCCCATGGCGCCACCTTCCGTCGGCGTGGCGACGCCGAGGAAGATCGTGCCGAGCACGAGGAAGATCAGCGCCAGCGGCGGGATCAGCACGATGACGACCTGCTGGGCAAGCCGCGACATCGCGTTGACCTTCAGGTTCCTGTCGAGCAGGGCGACGATGTAGATGAAGATGACGCCGACCGTGCCGCCGAGAATGTCGGCGTTCTCGCCGTGGGTCGGATAGAGATAGACGTGCGCACCATAGGCGATGCCCGCGGCGACGACGAGCGCGACCGCAAGCGAGGTGACGCCGGAACCGAGCGTGCGGGCCTCGAGCGGCAGCGCCGGCATCGAGTTCGGCCGGACGATCGACATGAGCATGATGTAGGCGGCGTAGAGGCCCGTCAGCACGAGACCCGGGATGAGCGCGCCGGCATACATGTCGCCGACGGAGCGACCGAGCTGGTCGGCGAGGACGATCAGGACGAGTGACGGCGGGATGATCTGCGCCAGCGTTCCCGAGGCGGCGATGACGCCGGAGGCAAGGCTGCGATCATAGCCGTAGCGCAGCATGATCGGCAGCGAGATCAGGCCCATGGCAATGACCGAGGCGGCGACGACGCCGGTGGTGGCTGCAAGCAGCGCCCCGACGAAGATCACCGCATAGGCCAGACCGCCGCGAATCGGGCCGAAGAGCTGGCCGATCGTGTCGAGCAGGTCCTCCGCCATGCCGGATTTTTCCAGCACGATTCCCATGAACGTGAAGAACGGAATGGCAAGCAAGGTCTCGTTCGACATCACCCCCCAGAAGCGGTCCGGCAGCGCGTTGAGCAGCGGCCAGGAGAGGTTGATCGTATCCGACAGCGGCGCCAGCTCGACGCCGACGATGAAGAACAGCAGGCCGTTTGCGGCGAGCGAGAACGCGACCGGGTATCCCAGAAGCAGGAACACGATCAGCGACATGAACATGATCGGCGCAAGGTTTTCCGCGATGAACTCGATCATGCACGCGCCTCCTCTGAGCCTTCCTCATCGAGGGCCTGGTGGCTCGGCACATAGGGGGTCGGATCATCCATGTCGCCGCGGATGATGGCGATCTTCTTGATGATCTCCGAGATCCCTTGCGCGCCGAGCAGCAGGAAGCCGGCAAGCAGGATGCCCTTGGCGGGCCAAAGGATCAGGCCGCCGGCGCTCGAGGACACTTCGCCCGACTGGTAGGACCTCGCGGCGTAGGGAATGAAATAGTAGATCATCAAGAGCACGAACGGCATCAGGAAGACGCAGTGCCCGAACAGGTCGATCCAGTGCTGCGTCCTCCGGGAGAACTTGCTGTAGACCACGTCGATGCGGATGTGCTCGTTCTGCGCCAGCGTATAGGCGGCCGCGAGCATGAAGGCGCCACCGAAGAGATACCATTGCGCCTCAAGCCAGGCGTTGGACGAGACGTTGAAGACCTTCCGGACAATGGCGTTGCCGGCGCTGACGAGTACGGCGAGAAGGATCAGCCAGGACACCGCCTTTCCGATCTTTTCGGTAATCAAGTCGATTAATCGGCTTAGCCCAAGCAATCCTCGCATCGTTCCCCCCGCATTGGTGAAATTATTGGTATCCTGCCATGCGCAGCCAGAGTGCGCATTTCAGGCACGGTTTCAAGCGCTGGCTCCTCGGTTTTCCCGGCCGGCTCGCTGACATTAGACGAAAGGCGGAGAGATCGGCGGCGCTGCTGTGTCCCGACGCGTGAGGCAGCCGATACAGCCGAACCGCCTTGCCGGCGGGCCGCATTCTGCTACAACAGCTCGTCAATCATCATACAAATCGAGCAAAACCCCATGTCCCCGATCCATCTCGCCCTCGTCGGCGTCGGCAAGATCGCCCGCGACCAGCACCTGCCCTCGATCGAAAAGAACCCTGATTTCAAGCTGGTCGCCGCCGCCAGCCGACACGGAACCGTGGACGGAATTACCAACTTCAAGTCCATCGGGGAGATGCTTGCCGCCGTGCCGGAGATCGAAGCGGTGTCGTTGTGCATGCCTCCGCAGTATCGCTATCAGGCCGCCCACACGGCGCTTTCCGCCGGCAAGCATGTCTTCCTGGAAAAGCCGCCGGGGGCGACCTTGAGCGAGGTCGAGGACTTGCAAGCGCTGGCGGCCTCCCGGGGCCTGTCGCTGTTCGCCAGCTGGCATTCGCGCTATGCGCCGGCTGTCGAATCCGCGAAAGGCTTTCTCGCTTCGACCAAGATCGGCTCCGTGAGGGTGATCTGGAAGGAGGACGTGCGCCACTGGCATCCGAACCAGGAATGGATCTGGCAGGCCGGCGGGCTCGGCGTGTTCGATCCGGGCATCAATGCGCTATCGATCGTCACCCACATCCTGCCGCGGCCGGTCTTCATCACGAAGGCGACGCTGGAATTTCCGGAAAACCGTGACGCGCCGATCGCCGCCGACATCACCTTCACCGACGCCCAAGGCCTCGACCTATTGGCCGAGTTCGACTGGCGCCAGACCGGCAAGCAGAGCTGGGACATCATCGCCGAGACCGATGCCGGCCGGATGGTGCTTTCGGAGGGCGGAGCAAGATTGTCGGTCAACGGCGTGCTGAAACACGAGGAGCCTGAGCAGGAGTATCCGATGCTCTACAGGCGCTTTGCCGAGATCATCAGGGCCGGCCGGTCGGACGTCGATATCGCCCCGCTGCGCCACGTCGCCGACGCCTTCATGCTCGGGCGGCGCAAATTCGTGGACGCCTTCTACGACTGACGGCCCACGCAGCGGACTGCTACGCAGCTCCGCATACGGCGCCGGCTCCCACATGTGTCCCACCAACCGGGCAACCGAACCGTTTACATCCGGCTCCATCCGCTGTCGTTCAGCGGCGACCATCGCGCGCAGTCCTCGATCGCGCCGCTCAAGCGACGGGCGGCGTCAGCTCCGGCATCACCAGCAGCGACAGCAAAGCCACGAACAGCCGGCCGATCGGGATCGGCATCGGGGATGCATTCTTGTCCGCGCCAGTTTCTTGCATGATTCGCACAAATATCCGGCACAATTTGTCCCGATTTACGCCCTGATTGGCACGTAGTTTCCTGTCGCCCGGTGGGGGATCATTACAGAGATCCAAACATTGGTGAGAAACAGATGAGGGTTATTCTAGCCATCATTGCCACGCTTCTTGCCGTGCCCACCCAGGCTGACATGCTCAGCACGGCCACAAAATTCAACAACATGCACGAACGCTCCATAACCTTTCTCGGAGTCAACGCCCGAAAGATTGCCTGGTGCGGAGCATTTCTTGCCTACGTCGCGAAACGGTCTTTTCGCCAACCGCCGACGAACCCGAACATGGCCGTGTCCTGGAAAAGCTTCGGCAGACCTGTCGCTTATCGCTTTGCGCGGCCGGGAGATGTCGTGGTTATTCGGGCCGGCAAGCGTTTCCATGTCAGCCTGTTCCATCACTTCGACAACAAGCGCACTTATGTCTACCTGTTCGGCGGCAATCAGTCCGACCGGGTGCAGTTGTCGAGATACCGCATCAGTTCGATCGTCGCGGTACGGCGATAACGGGTCGACAGTCCCGGGCGCACGCCGGTTCAATCCCAGCGGATACAGCGCTGCCTCAGGCCTTCTTCACCCAGCGACCGTCATTGTTCTGCTGCCAGTAGGTGAGCTGGTGCCCCTCGCCCTTCAGGCGCTTCCAGTGGCCGCGGGCAGCCTCCAATTCGGCCTGATCGTGTCCATCGAACATGAAGATCACCCGGTCGTAGGCGTCGAGCGGCGGCGGCTCGGCGCCGTCGACGAGGAAGCGGACGGTCGCGGAGTTCTGATTGTCCGATCCGCTGGTGAGAAGCACCGGCTGGTCGCTTACGTTCGGCTGCTCGTCAGTTCCGTGCGGCAGGAAACTCTCGTCGCGATAGGTCCACAGATGCACGTCGAGCGCGTCGCGCCGCTCCACCGTGCCCGTCTGGACGACGACCCGCCAGCCGCGCTCCAGGCTCTTGTCGAGCAGCGGCGGGAGGGCGTCCTCCAGCTTCGATTCGGTCAGGTGGTAGAACAGGATCTCGCTCAACGCGATCAGCTCTCGTAGTTCGTCCGGACCAGTTCATCCAGGAGGCGCACGCCGAAGCCCGACCCCCAGGACTGGTTGATCTCGTCCGTCGGCGAGCCCATGGCGGTGCCGGCGATGTCGATATGCGCCCAGGGCGCGTCCTTGACGAAGCGCTGCAGGAACTGGGCGGCGGTGATGGAGCCGGCATAGCGTCCGCCGGTGTTCTTCATGTCGGCGAACTTGCTGTCGATCATCTTGTCGTATTCCTTGCCCAGCGGCATGCGCCAGACACGCTCGTTCGACGCAAGGCCCGCCGCCGTCAGCCGGGCGGCAAGGGTGTCGTCGTTGGAGAAGAGACCGGCGTGATGGCTGCCGAGCGCCACCATGACCGCCCCCGTCAGCGTGGCAAGGTCAATGATGAACTGCGGCTTGAAGCGGTCGTTGCAATACCAGAGCGCGTCGCACAGCACGAGGCGACCTTCGGCATCGGTATTGATCACCTCGATCGTCTGTCCGGACATGGAAGTGACGATGTCGCCCGGACGCTGGGCGTTGCCGTCCGGCATGTTTTCCACCAGGCCGAGGATACCGACGGCGTTGACCTTCGCCTTGCGGGAGGCAAGCACGTGCATGAGGCCGATGACAGCGGCCGCGCCGCCCATGTCGCCCTTCATCTCCTCCATGCCGGCGGCCGGCTTGATCGAGATACCGCCGGTGTCGAACACCACGCCCTTGCCGACGAAGGCGACCGGGCGATCCTTCGGCTTGCCGCCGTTCCACTGCATGATGGCAAGCCGCGGCGGGCGCTCGGAGCCCTGTGCCACACCGAGCAGCGCGGCCATGCCGAGCCGCTTCATCTCGCGCTCGGTCAGGATCTCGACCTCGACCCCGAGCTTTTCCAGCGCCTTGGCCTTTTCGGCGAATTCGACCGGGCCCAGGACGTTGGCCGGTTCGTTGACAAGGTCGCGGGCGAGAAGGACGCCGCCGGCGACCGCCTCGCTTTCCGCATAGGCCTTCTTGGCGGCGGCGGCCGCGGCGGTCACGATCGTGACCTTGGTCGGCTTCTTGTTGTTGGTGCGCGGCTCGTCCTCGTCCTTCTTCGTCTTGTAGGTCTCGAAGCGGTATGCGCCGAGCAACAGGCCCAGCGCGAAATCCGCCGCCGCCTGGCCGCCGACTTCCACGCCGGCGGCATCGAGGTAGACGGTGACCGATTCGGAATCGCGAAGTTTTGCGACCGCGGCGCCGCCGGCTTTCAGCCAGTCATGTGCAGCCATCTTGGCGAGATCGCCGAGCCCGAGGAGCAGAATGCGATCGAAGGGCGAGCCATGCGGCGCGACAATGTCCAGCGTTTTGAGCGCCTTCGCCCTGAAGCGTCCGATCTCAGCCGCCTTGGCAACGACGCCCGCTGGATCCACTTCGCCGGGAGCGCCGATGGCTTCCGGCGCCTGCAGGACGACGGCGATCCCGCCGGCGGGCTTCTGCGCCTTGACGAAATTGACATCGAATTTCTGGGACATGATCTACTCCAGGGTATACGCAGGCCAGGCGATCGGCCTGCGATTGCAAGGTGGCGTTCGCCAATTCCTTGTCGCTTTTGCGACGCTTGGCAAGATGCCATGGCGTGTTTAGAAGGTGGCAAGCCTGTTGTTCGCCGCAATTTTTCCGAGGCACGGGGTGCCGATTGCGCTCGCGCTCGCTGCTTGGCGGCCTATATGCACACTAATCCCCTTGCCATGGTGGCGGCGGCAGGACAATACGTTACGCAAATGGGACTTCGGTTCGGGAACAGACATGAAGCTGATTGAACGCTACGTCCTGCGCCGGACAACGGTGATGTTTCTGGCGACGCTGCTGCCGCTGCTCGGCATCGTCTGGACCACCCAGGCCTTGTCCAGCATCAATCTCGTCACCGACAGCGGCCAATCGATGATGGCCTTCCTGAAGCTCGCCACGCTGATCCTGCCGTCCGTCATCCCGATCATCCTGCCGTTCGCCTATATCATCGGCGTCGCCCAGACATTGACGGTGATGAACGCCGATTCGGAGCTGACCGTGCTGAATGCCGCCGGCAGTTCACGGATGATGATCATCAAGCCGGTGATGTATCTCGGGATCGCACTCAGCGTCGTATCCTTCACCGTCGACAACTTCATCGAGCCCTATTCCCGTATGGCGGTTCGCCAGATGATCGCCACCGCGCACGCGGACATGCTGTCCGCCGTGATCCAGGAAAACGCTTTCCGCAAGGTGACGGACGATCTGTACGTGCAGGTGTCCCGCCGCAGGGGTGGCGGCGTGCTCGAGGGACTGTTCGTCGCAGACACCCGCGATCCGAAGGTAGAATATGTCTACTACGCCCGCGAGGGCGCCGTCGACGAGAAGACGTCGGCGCTGGTGATGAAGGACGGCGAAGTCCACCGCAAGCTGCCGAACGGCGACGTCTCGGTGATCAAGTTCGATTCCTATGCGTTCGATCTGGCGGACCTGACGGAGCGGGCGGGCGAAGCGACGCTGCGCGCCAAGGACCGCGACCTGCCCTTCCTGCTCAATCCCGATCCCAACGATTCGCAGGTCAAGAGAAACCCCGGATCCTTCAAGGCCGAACTGCATCGTCGCTTCACCGAATGGCTGCTGCCGATCCTCTTCGGCCTCGTTGCCCTCGTGGTCAGCGTCGATGCCCGTTCCCACCGCGAGGCACGGGTCCACCCCATGGTCACGGCGTTGCTCGCGGCACTCGCCATTCGCTGGCTCATCTTCTACGTCGGCAACGCAGCCGCGCATTCGACCTACTTCATCCCGCTTCTGTATATTATACCCGCCGCCATCGCGGGCCTCGCCCTGCATCTGCTGATGCGCCACAAGAGCCTTTCCCTTCCCGCCACCTGGCGATCGCGACTGCTGGACCTGCGCGACAGCGTCCTGTCGCGCCTGCCCGGCCGATCCAACGCCGCCTCCTCGGGCAACGGACCGCAGCCATGATCCCCACCCTCGGCCTCTACTTCTTCCGGCGTTACGTCATAACGACGATCTGGTTCCTGATCGGCATCTTCGCGCTGGTGTTCATCATCGACTTCAGCGAGACGTCCAACCGCATGGGCGCCTTGCCGAAGTACACCGTCGCCAGCGGCCTGGTGATGACGACGCTGCGCATCCCGATGATCCTGATGCAAACCATCCCCTTCGTCGCCCTCTTTTCCGGCATGGCGGCGCTGATCTCCCTCAACCGGCGCTACGAGCTCGTCGTCACGCGGGCGGCGGGCGTGTCGGTCTGGCAGTTCCTGCGCCCCTTCGCCATCGGCGCCTTCCTCTTCGGCATCCTCGCGGTTACCGTGTTGAACCCGGTTGCGGCTTGGGGAACGCGCCAGGCGCAGGTGCTGGAAGCGGAATGGGGTTCCAGCCGCAAGTCCACCGGATCGGGCATTCCCTGGATCCGGCAGCGCTACGGCGACGACGATGCGATCATCGGCGCAAAGGCGGTCGAGGGCAACGGCACCCGCCTCCTGAACGTCAGCATCATCCACTTCGACAAGGACGGCCGCATCAGTTTTCGGCAGGATGCCGATTCGGCAATTCTTAAAGATGGTTACTGGCTGCTTAACAACGTGCTGGAGACGCGCAACGGCGAGTTGCCCAAGCGTTCGCCTACGGCACAACTGCGCACCAATCTGAGACAGGAATTCGTCCAGGAGAGCCTCGAGAAACCTGATTCCATTTCGTTTTTCAGCCTCCCAAGGAAGATAGAGGCCGCCAAATCGTTCGGATTCGCCACCGAGCCGCTCGAAACGCAGTTTCATTCGATGCTGTCGCTGCCACTGCTCCTGGTTGCCATGACCCTGATCGCGGCTAGCGTCTCGTTAAAATTTAGCAGGTTTAATCAATCACGTGCGGTGATTCTGGGTGGCATCCTTTCGGGGTTCATGCTTTATGTCGTCACCGTGCTTGTGAAAGCATTCGGAAGCAGTGGAATTGTTCCTCCGTTCGTTGCGGCATGGCTACCAGTTGTTGTAGCAATGTCTCTTGGCGCGACGATTCTGCTGCACCAGGAGGACGGCTAGTGGCGGCAGGCAACCGCGGACAATTGAGTGTGATCGCGACCGTGCTCTTTGCGGGTGTCGCAGCGTGCGCGCTTGCGCCCCTGGCGTCCGTGCCGGCGATGGCGCAGACCCGTAATGTCGAGGCCCTGGCGCCCAGCATTCCGCCCGAGGCCAAGCTCATCCTGGCCGCCAACGAACTGGTCTACAACAGGGACACCGAGAAGGTGACCGCGCGCGGCGCGGTGCAGATCAACTATGGCGGCTACCAGCTCGTTGCCCAGCAGGTCGTCTACGACCAGAAGACCGGCCAGTTGCATGCGTCCGGCGACATCCAGTTCATCGAACCGACCGGCAACCGCGTCTATGCGCAGGAACTAACGCTTTCCGACGATTTCGCCAACGGCTTTGCCAATGCGCTGCGAATCGAGACCACCGACCTGACCAAGATCGCCGCGATCAGCGGCGAGCGGGTCAATGGCGAAGAGCTGATCCTGAACCGCGGTGTCTACACGGCCTGCACGCCTTGCGCGACCGACCCGACGCATCGCTCGCTGTGGCAGATCAAGGCCGAGCGCGTCGTCCAGAACGGCAGGACCCACACCGTCCGGCTCGAACACGCCCGTTTCGAGATGTTCGGCAAGCCGATCGCCTACTTCCCGGTGCTCGAGGTTCCGGACCACACGGTCAAGCGCAAGACCGGCGTTCTCTTCCCGCGGATTCGCTACGCGCAGAAGCTCGGGCTTGGCGTCGGCGTTCCCTACTACTTCGCGATCGCGCCGGACATGGACGCGACGGTCACACCGAACGTCTACACGAAGCAGGGCTTCCTGCTCGATGGCGAGTTCCGCAAGGCGTTCCACAACGGCCTGGTCACCCTGCGTGCGGCCGGCATCGACCAGACGAGCCCGGGGGTCTTCACCGAGGGCACCAGCGACCGCGAAGTCAACGGACGCGGCATAATTGCCTCCCAGGGCGCGTTCCAGATCAATCCACGCTGGGCTTTCGGCTGGGATTTGATGGCCCAGACCGACAACAACTTCGCCCGCACCTACGACCTGTCGAACTTCAACGACCGCATCGTCAAGAACCAGGTCTATCTCAACGGGCTCGGCCAGCGAAACTACTTCGACCTGCGCGCCTTCTACTTCGACGTCCAGGACGCCGATCCAGACGATGTGGCGGAGCGCCAGCAGGCCATTCCGCAGACCCTCGACTACGAATACATCGCGCCCCAGCCGGTTGCCGGCGGCCAGCTCAGCGCCACCGTCAACCTGACAAACGTCGAGCGAAACCGTCTGGACGAAACCGAGATCGGTTCGTCCTTCCGTTTCCCGGGCCTCGAAGGCGGTACGACTCGCCTGACAAGCGAGCTCGAATGGAAACGGCAGTTCGTCGTTCCCGGCGGCCTCGTCTTCACGCCGCTGCTCGCCGCGCGCGGTGATGCCCTGCGTCTGAACATGACCGATCCCGGCTCGAATTATGACGGCAACTTCGACACGGACGACAGCGCGACCCGCTACATGCTCACAGCAGGGCTGGAAGCGCGCTATCCGATCCTGATGACGACCGACAACAGTTCGCACGTGCTGGAGCCGGTCGCCCAGGTCTATGCCCGGCCGGATGAGCAGCTGGCCGGCGGTCTGCCGAACGAGGATGCGCAGAGCTTCGTCTTCGACGCGACGAACCTGTTCGAGCGCGACAAGTTTTCCGGCTTCGACCGGATCGAAGGCGGCACGCGCGCCAATTTGGGCCTGCGCTACACCGGCACGTTCGATACCGGCTATACATTGCGAAGCCTGTTCGGTCAGTCCTACCAGCTGGCCGGCAAGAACTCGTTCGCATCCCACGACCTCGTCAATGCGGGCGCCAATTCCGGGCTTCAGTACGACAGCTCAGACTACGTCAGCATGGTCGGCATCGACACGCCAACCGGCTGGGCGTTGGCCTACAGCACACGGCTGGACCGCAACGACCTGTCGCTGCAACGCGCCGACACGAGGATCGGCTTCGAGAACCACCGCCTGCAGGCGGCGATGACCTATACCCGGATCGCCGCCCAGCCGCTCTACGGCTCTGACAGCGACCAGGACGAACTCCAGACCATCGCGGCGCTGAAGTTCCGCGACTATTGGACCGTATTTGGCTCTGCGACCTACGACATGAACTCCAACAATCTCGCCCGCAGCGGTATCGGCATCACCTACGACGATCGCGACACGATCTTCTCGCTCGTCTACGAGAATACCCGCGATTCGAGCCAGACGATCGCCAATGACTGGTCGATCGGAGCGCGGTTGAGCTTCCGCACGCTTGGCGACATCAACATCGGCGACACGACCCTCGACGGCTTCGACGACTACTAAGCACGCGCGCGGGACATACTTGTCATCGTTTGGCCGTATGCATTATGCAATTGGCCAGGCGAGGGCGAATTGCAGCAGGTACCGAATGTCCTGCGAGGGTTCGCAGCTAAATGGAATGCGCGGGGTGCTGCCGGAATGCGGACGCTCCTGACCGGCGGACACGGGATCGGCACTGGATGCAACCCGTTCGCCGGAACGACGAAAGGGATGGGCATGAAGTACACGATGTCGCTGGTGCGGGCCATGGTTCTTGGCACGGCCCTTCTTGCAGCCGCCGGGACTGCCACCCTGCCGACGGTGTCGGTTGCGGCGACCGGCGTGACAGCCGTCGTCAACGGTACGCCCATCACGTCCGGCGACGTGGCCCGGCGCGCAGCATTCCTGAAGCTGCAGCGGGCGAAGAGTTCCACCCAGATCGCGCGCGAGCAACTGATCGACGAAGCGCTGAAGCGCTCCGAGATTTCCCGACTCCGGATGTCCGTCAGCACTCAGGATGTGGACGCTTCCTATGCCCGCTTTGCCGCGAGCAACAAGCTTTCGACCGACCAGATGGACCAGATCCTCGATCGCGCCGGCGTGGGCACAGCCCATTTCAAGCAGTACATTGCCATTCAGATGAGTTGGCCGCGCGCGGTGAACGCCCGGTTCGGCGGCACGAAGAACGGCAAGAGCCTTGTCGATCGCATGCAGGAAAACGGCGGCCAGAAGCCGTCCACGACGGAGTACTTCCTGCAGCAGGTCATCTTTGTCGTACCGGCGGCGCGCCGCAATGCCATCCTCGGCAAGCGCAAAGCCGAGGCCGAGGCCTCGCGCTCGAAATATCCGGGCTGCGATGACGCCAAGATCTTCGCCGCAACCATGCACGACGTGTCGATCCGCAACCTCGGCCGCCTGCTTGCACCGCAGCTTCCCGACGACTGGAAGCCGCTGATCGAAAAGGCGGAAGGCAACACCACCGGCGTGCGCGTGACCGACCGCGGCGTGGAGTATCTCGGCATTTGCAAGAAGCGCGAGGTCAACGACGACATGGCTGCGGAGATGGTGTTCCGCGCCGAGGATCTCGGCAAGGGCGGCCAGAAGGACGACGGCAACAGCCAGAAATATATCGATGAACTGCGCAGCAAGGCGCGGATCGAGATGCGCTGACAACCTCCGCCGCCGGCGTGACTTGCGCGCCGGCATCGTCCAGTTCACAGAAGCCAGACCCCGATGACTGTCGCGACCGTTCCCCCGCTGGCCCTGACGATGGGCGACCCGTCCGGGATCGGCCTGGACATCACCCTTGACCTCTGGGCGGCCCGCACAGCGCTCGACCTGCCCCCCTTCCTCTTCATCGGCGATCCGCAGGCACTGACGCGCCGTGCCCAGGAGCGCGGTCTCGGGGCCGCAGTGGCCGATGCGACGCCCGAAACCGCCCGCGGGCAATTCAACACCGCCATACCGGTGCTGCCGGTCCCCCTCGCCGAGCCCGCCGTCGCCGGAGCACCGTCATCGCGCAACGCACAGGCGATCATCGGCGCGATCGAAAGTGCCGTGCAGCTGACGCTGGCGGGGCGTACCTCGGCGGTCGTCACCAATCCGATCGCGAAATCCGTGCTCTACGAGGCCGGCTTCCCCTTCCCCGGCCACACCGAGTTTCTGGCCGACCTGGCGGCCCGCGCCACGGGCAAGCCGGTGCTGCCGGTCATGCTGCTAGCGGGACCGAAACTGCGCAGCGTGCCGGTGACGATTCACATTCCGTTGAAGGACGTGCCGGCGACGCTGACCGAGGAGCTTGTCTACGAGACCGCGGTGATCACCGCGAACGACCTGAAGCGTCGCTTCGGCATCGCAGCTCCGCGGCTGGCCGTCGCCGGTCTCAATCCGCACGCCGGCGAAGGCGGCGCGCTCGGCAAGGAAGACGAGACGATCGTCGCCCCGGCGATCACGCGCCTGAAGGCGGCCGGCGTCGATGCATACGGGCCGTTGCCGGCCGACACCATGTTTCACGACGAAGCGCGCGCGGCCTATGACGTGGCGATCTGCATGTACCACGACCAGGCACTGATCCCGGCCAAGGCGCTCGGCTTCGACGACTCTGTCAACACCACGCTCGGTCTACCCTTCATCCGCACCTCGCCCGATCACGGCACGGCGTTTTCGCTCGCCGGAACCGGCCGCGCCAAGCCGGACAGCCTGCTTGCCGCGCTGCGGCTGGCGCAGGAACTGGCCGTGCACGAGCGGAGCGGCGGCTGATGGCGGCGATCGACGGGCTCCCGCCACTCCGCGATGTCATCCAGCGGCATGGGCTCGATGCGAAGAAGTCGCTCGGGCAGAACTTCCTGCTCGACCTGAACCTGACCCAGAAGATCGCAAGAACGGCCGGTCCGCTGGAGGACTGCACTGTGATCGAGGTCGGACCGGGGCCCGGCGGGCTGACGAGGGCGATCCTCGCGCTCGGCGCAAGACACGTCATCGCCATCGAGCGCGACGCGCGGGCGATCCCGGCGCTGCAGGAGGTCGCGGACCACTATCCGGGTCGATTGACCGTTATCGAGGGCGATGCGCTTAAGGTGGACTTCGAGACGCTGGCGCCGCCCGGAGAGCCCGTTCGGATCATCGCCAACCTGCCCTACAACGTCGGCACGCAGTTGCTCGTCAACTGGCTGCTGCCGAAGCGCTGGCCGCCCTTCTACCGCTCCCTGACGCTGATGTTCCAGCGCGAGGTGGGCCTGCGCATCGTGGCGCGCGAAGACGACGATCACTACGGCAGGCTGGGCGTGCTCAGCGGCTGGCGCACCAACGCGCGCCTGGCATTCGACGTCCCCCCGCAAGCCTTCACGCCGCCCCCCAAGGTCACATCCTCGGTGGTCCATCTCGAACCGATCGAGCAACCACTGCCCTGCAAGGCGGAGGCGCTGGAGCGGATCACACAGGCGGCCTTCGGCCAGCGCCGCAAGATGTTGCGGCAAAGCCTGAAATCGCTGGGCGGCGAGGCACTCCTGGCAAGGGTGGGGATCGATCCGCAGAGGCGTGCCGAAACGCTTTCGGTCGAAGAGTTCGTGACCCTGGCGAACGCCCTCGGTTGATCGCGGCGGCCGCGCAGACATTAATCGGCCACAGTCCGGTCGCCGTAGTTGACCTGTCGATCGGGGGAGCGGCGCCGATGCAACTGCAGGCATTCAACCAGAAGAAGCGGATCGCGCTGCTCTGGCTGCTCGCCTCGGTGTTCCTCGCCAGTGCTCTTTGCGTTCGGCCCTATTGGAGCGAAGGCGGGCTTCACGAGGTCCTTGAGACGACGGGGCTTATGCTGGTGTTCTTCGCGATCCTCGGCCGGCTCTGGAGCATCCTGTACATCGGCACGCGAAAAAACAGGGAACTCGTTGTCGTCGGACCCTATTCGATGACCCGCAATCCGCTTTACCTGTGTTCCCTCGTGGGCGTTCTGGGCGTCGGGCTGTTGGTCGGCTCGCTGATCCTGGCACTCTCGGCGACCGCGGCGTTCTATGTCGTCTTCCGCTACACCGCCCGGCGCGAGGCTGCCTATCTTAGTGATCGGTTCGGGCGGGCCTACGACGACTATGCCCGACAAACACCGTTGTTCCTGCCGAATCCGCTTCTGCACAAGGGAGTTGCAGGAGCAACCTTCTCCCAGCCGGCCCTCACGGCGACATTCCGCGACAGCCTGTTCCTGCTGGCACTGTTTCCGCTGATCGAAGGTCTCGAATATTTCCGGGCAAACGGCCAGATCCCGATTCTCGTTACGCTTTTCTGAACGCGTCTCGAACGGGAGCCTTCCTCAGAGCACCGGCTGTTCGGTCAAAAGCTTCGTGACGAATTCGTACATGCCGTGGCGGCGGTCGCGGCGTAGGCGTTCGGCCTTGACGATGCTCTGCACGGCATCAAAGGCGGCATCGAGGTCGTCGTTCAGGATCACGTAGTCGTATTCGTGCCAGTGCTCGATCTCGGCGCGGGAATTGGCCAGCCGGGTGGCGATGACTTCCGCGGTGTCCTCGGCACGGCGATGCAGGCGAGATTGCAGTTCCGTCATCGACGGCGGCAGGATGAAGATCGAGACGACGTCGGCTGCCATCTTCTCCTGCAATTGCTGGGCGCCCTGCCAGTCGATGTCGAACAGCATGTCGCGTCCGGCCGCCATCGCCTCCTCCACCGGCTTGCGCGGCGTGCCGTAGAAGTTGCCGTGCACCTCGGCCCATTCGAGCAGCGCGTCGGAATCGCGCAGCATCTCGAACTCGGCGCGGTCGATGAAGTGGTAGTGGCGGCCGGCAATCTCGCTCGGGCGACGCTGGCGTGTCGTCACGCTGATCGAAAGGCTGATGCCGGAATCGGCCTCGAGCAGGTTGCGGGCGATCGTCGACTTGCCCGCCCCGGACGGCGAGGAAATGACCAGCATGAGCCCGCGCCGGGCGATCTCGATCGGTTTTGCTGTCTGCGGCGCGCTCATGGTCACTCCAAATTCTGTATCTGTTCGCGGAACTGGTCGATGACGACCTTCAACTCGATCCCGGCAGCCGTGACGGCGGCCGCGTTGGACTTCGAACAGATGGTATTCGCTTCACGGTTAAATTCCTGTGCAAGGAAATCGAGCTTTCGTCCGACCGGATGGTCCGCTGCAAGCAGGCCCTCGGCCGCGCCGACATGGGCGGCAAGACGGTCGATCTCCTCGCGCAGGTCAGCCTTGGTGGCGAGCAGCACCGCCTCCTGATAGAGCCGGTCCCGGTCGAGGCCGTTACTGCCCTGAAGTAGCATCTGGACCTGACCTGCCACCCGCTCGGCGATCGCCTCGACGCTTCGGCTCGGATCGGCTTCGATCGTCGTCGCCAGTTCGGCGATCCGGTCCACCTGCCGCCCCAGCACCTGGCGCAGCGCCTCGCCTTCGCCGAGCCGCATCGACAGAAGCCGGTCGATGGCAGCATCGAGCCCTCCGGCGATATCCTCGTCGCGACGTGTGCGCTCCGCCTCGCTCTCCTCCGCCTCGCGGAAATCGACCACGCCGCGGACGCCGAGCAACGTGTCCAGCCTGAGCGGGGCGGGATCGACAACGCCGGAAAGCTGCTCGCGAAGGGCAAGGATCGCCGAAAGGGCGGCCTGGTTGACCACCGGCTGCACCTGCGGTTCGGCAATGGAAACGGAGAGACCGATCTGCATGTTCCCGCGGGAGAACGCCGCGGCCGCCTTCTGCCGGACCTCCGGCTCGAAATGCTCAAACCCCTGGGGAAGGCGGATGCGCAGATCCAGGCCCTTGCCATTGACCGAACGAAGCTCCCAGGACCAGCGACAGCGGCCGCTTGTTCCCTCGCTCCGGGCAAAACCGGTCATGGATTGCAATGGCATGTCAAACTCCGATCAGATACCAGCGCGCCGCGAATGTGGAATCATCCCGGCAGCCATGTTCTATATAATTCGTTCCGAGACGAAATGCGCTGGCTTGGATGCGATTTCCGCCACTCCAATTTGAGGGGTGACGGGTGTCGCTATACTTGCTGCACGTCACTGACCGGGGCTCTGGCCCGCGTCCTGCGTTTCCTGCGTTTCCTGTGTCGCCTGCTTGGCCTTCTCGGCTTCCAGCTTGCGCCAGCGCCGGACGTTGGCATTGTGGTCGTCCAGCGTCTCGGCAAAGGCGTGGCCGCCGGTGCCGTCAGCAACGAAGTAGAGGTCGGCCGTGCGCGAGGGATTGGCAACGGCCTCGAGCGCGGCGCGGCCGGGGTTGGCGATCGGCGTCGGCGGCAGGCCCTTGATCACATAGGTGTTGTAGGGCGTCTGCTTGTCGATGTCCGACTGCAGGATCGGCCGATCGGTGGGTTTTCCGTCGCCGCCGAAGATGCCGTAGATGATCGTCGGATCGGACTGCAGGCGCATGCCCTTTTCGAGACGGTTGATGAAGACCGAGGCGACCCGCGGCCGTTCGTCCGCCCGGCCCGTTTCCTTCTCGACGATCGAGGCGAGCGTCACCATTTCCTCCGGGGTCGCGATCGGCAGACCGTCGTCACGTTTTTCCCATATCTGGCCGATGAGCGCCTTTTGCGCCGTCAGCATCTGCTGGAGGATTTCGGCACGCTTCGTCCCGCGGGAGAACTTGTAGGTGTCCGGCATCAGCGTGCCTTCGGCCGGCAGGTCGGCCGGCAGGTCGCCTTCCAGCACCGGATCGTCGGTTAGGCGGCGGAAGACCTGCTTGACCGTCAACCCCTCGGGCACCGAAACGCTGTAGAGGATGGATTTGCCGGACTTCAAAAGCTCCAGCACGTCGCGCATCGATGCATTGGCACGAATTTCATACTCGCCGGCCTTGAGGACGGCATCCTCCAGGTGGATGCGGCTCAGGTAGCGAAACACGCGGCTGTCGGTGATGATGTTATTGCGCTCCAGGCTGGCCGCGATCTCGTTCAGGCCGGCGCCGTTGCGCACGATGAAATTGGTGTTGGCCGTCAGCGGGCCGGGCTTCTCGAAGCTGTCGAGGGCATAATAGAAGATCGCCGCCGCCGCGAGCGTGACCAGAACGAGCGAGGTCATGAGGAAGTTCAGGAAGACGACGACCTGGCTGCGCGCCTTGCGCGAGCGGCGCGGCGGGCTCGGCACCGGCTCCGGGCGCAACGCCTCATTGGCGGACTTAGGGATGATGGGACCCTTGCTGGCGTTGTCGCCGCGGCCGAACGGCATTTCCGTGGAATCGTTGTTATCGCTCACAGACAATCCTCAAAAGATCTGGCCATCAATGGTCTTTCCCTGACGTTGAAAAACGCGTCCGCTCCCATGAACTGGAAGATCATCCGCTTTTTCAGAACGATATTGCGCCCACCCAGAAGCAAATGAGCGACGCAGTAGGACAGACCAATGCGGCAAAAAGCAGGATCGGAGCCCGCCCTTCCGGCGAGATCCGTCGTCATTTGCCCAGTACGCGCACCTATCGGCAACGGGTCAACACCATCACCTATTCGCAAGCACCGCCGGTCTCAGCCGTAGCGGCGCAGAATCAGTGATGCGTTCGTGCCGCCGAAACCGAAGGAGTTCGACAGAGCCACGTTGATCTCACGCTTGCGCGCCTTGTGCGGCACGAGATCGATGGCCGTTTCCACATCCGGATTGTCGAGATTGAGCGTCGGCGGGGCGACATTGTCGCGAATCGCAAGCGCCGAAAAGATCGCCTCGACCGCACCGGCCGCGCCGAGCAGATGGCCGATCGCCGACTTGGTCGACGACATCGAGATCTTGTCCGCATGGTTGCCGACCAGCCGCTCGACGGCACCGAGTTCGATCGTATCGGCCATCGTGGAGGTGCCGTGGGCGTTCACGTAGTCGAGATCGCCCGGTGTCAGGCCGGCGCGCTTCAGCGCCATCTGCATGCAGCGATAAGCCCCGTCGCCGTCCTCGGACGGCGCGGTGATGTGATAGGCGTCGCCCGAAAGGCCGTAGCCGACGACTTCGGCATAGATCTTTGCCCCGCGCGCCTTGGCGTGCTCGAGCTCCTCCAGGACGACGATGCCGGCGCCCTCGCCCATCACGAAGCCATCGCGGTCGCGATCGTAGGGGCGCGACGCCTTCGTCGGCTCGTCGTTGTACTGGGTGGAAAGCGCCTTGCAGGCGGCAAAGCCCGCGAGCGCCATGCGCGAAATCGGCGATTCGGTGCCGCCGGCGACCATGACGTCGGCATCGCCGAACGCGATCAGACGGCTGGCATCGCCGATCGCGTGCGCACCAGTGGAGCAGGCGGTAACGACCGAATGGTTCGGACCGCGCAGCTTGTGGCGAATCGAAACATGGCCGGAGGCGAGATTGATCAGGCGGCCGGGGATGAAGAAGGGGGAGACGCGGCGCGGACCCTTCTCGCGCAGGATATATCCGGCTTCGACGATACCTTCGAGGCCACCGATGCCGGAACCGATGAGCACGCCCGTCGAGGTCTGCTCCTCGTCCGTCTTCGGATGCCAGCCGGCATCATCGAGCGCCATACCGGCGGCGGCCATCGCATAAACGATGAAGGAGTCGACCTTGCGCTGCTCCTTCTGCTCCATCCACTGGTCGGGGTTGTAAGTTCCGTCGGTGCCGTCACCGGTCGGAATGTAGCAGGCGATCCTGGCGGGAAGGTCGTCGACCTCGAATCCCGTCGCCGGACGGGCGCCGCTCTGCCCTGCAAGCAGTCGCGACCAAGTCACTTCGGTACCACAACCCAAAGGAGATACCATGCCGGTACCTGTGATAACGACACGTCTCATCGTCGGTGATCCACCCTATGCATCATTCTTGGACCGAGGCGGCGCGGCGCGGCGCGTTCCGCAAACGGGGTCGCGACGGGCCCAATGGGCCCGCCCGAAAGGCAGTCTCAGGCCTGGGCCTTCTCGATGAACTTGACGGCGTCGCCGACCGTCAGGATCGAGTCGGCCGCGTCGTCGGGGATCTCGACGCCGAATTCCTCTTCGAACGCCATGACCAGTTCGACGGTGTCGAGCGAGTCCGCGCCGAGATCATCGATGAAGCTTGCGCCTTCGCTGACCTTGTCGGCGTCTACGCCCAGATGATCGATCACAATTTTCTTTACGCGTTCTGCGATATCGCTCATGTCGGATTCCTCGACCTTTGTTTTCGTCGATGCCTTTCACGGCACCGGGCACTCAACCAAGCCCGATCCGCCGAGGCATACGGGCAATTCTTTTCAACCGCAGATGCCCCCGAGCGCTGTGTTGTAGCGCCGCACAAAGCATGCATCCCCCGGTCGACTGCGGACAGTCATGGCCCGATTAACACGGTTTAACTCTGCCGCAAAGTCCGAAAATGCCCGTCCATCGCGCGTTCAACATGCTATTTCCGCGCGACCAGCCGGGCAATTTCGACCGTCTTCAGATCATCGCCATACCACCGTTGACGTGCAACGTCTGTCCCGTCATGTAGCCGGCCTCCGACGAAGCCAGATAGGCGACGGCCGAGGCGACTTCCGCGCCGGTGCCCATGCGCTTCATCGGGATCGCACCCATGATCGCTTCCTTCTGCTTGTCGTTGAGCTTGCCAGTCATGGCGCTCTCGATGAAGCCCGGCGCGACACAGTTGACGGTGACGTTGCGGGTGGCGATCTCCTGGGCAAGCGACTTGGTGAAGCCGATCATGCCGGCCTTGGAGGCGCAGTAATTAGCCTGGCCCGGATTGCCGGTGACGCCGACGATGGACGTGATGTTGATGATGCGGCCGTAACGGCGGCGCATCATCGGATGCGTCAGCTCGCGCGTCAGGCGGAACACCGAGGTGAGGTTCACCTCCAGGACCGAATCCCAATCCTCGTCGCTCATGCGCACGAACAGGCCGTCCTTGGTGATGCCGGCATTGTTGACGAGGATGTCAACGCCGCCGAGTTCGGCCTCGGCCTTCTCGCCGAGCGCCTTGACCTCGGCGCGGTCGGCAAGGTTGGCCGGGAAAAGCTGAACCCGCTCGCCGAGCGTGTTGGCCAGCGCCTCGAGCTTTTCGACGCGCGTCCCGTGCAGGCCGACGATTGCGCCCTGCGCGTGCAGGATCTTGGCGATTTCCTCGCCGATACCACCGGAAGCGCCGGTTACCAGTGCCTTGCGGCCGGAAAGATCAAACATGGTCGTTTTCCCGTTTGCTGGGTGTCAGCCGCAGAGGGTCTGCAGCAGATTTTCAATATCAGTCGCCGTGTTGACGGCATAGCCGGTCACGGACTTGTCGATGCGGCGCGCCAGGCCGGTCAGCACCTTGCCGGAGCCGATCTCGTAGAGCGAGGTGGCGTCGTTGCCGGCGAACCATTCGATGGTCTCGCGCCAGCGGACCTGGCCGGTCACCTGCTCCACCAGCAGGCGGGCGATTTCCTTGGCGTCCGTGACGGGCTGGACCGAGACGTTCGCGATCACCGGAACGACCGGCTCGCGAATCTCGACTTCGGCCAGCGCCGCGCGCATGGTTTCAGCGGCCGGCGCCATCAGCGTCGAGTGGAAGGGCGCCGACACCGGCAGCATCAACGCACGCTTTGCCCCCTTCTCGGTCGCCATGCGGGCCGCGCGCTCGACGGCCGGTTTGGCGCCGGAGATGACGAGTTGGCCGCCGCCGTTGTCGTTGGCGATCTGGCAGGAGCCATGCACCAGCGCCTCGTCGCAGATCGCCTGCACGTCGTCCTGCTCAAGACCGATGATGGCCGCCATCGCCCCCTCGCCGACCGGCACCGCCGCCTGCATGGCATTGCCACGGATGCGCAGCAGGCGCGCCGTGTCGGCGATCGTGAAGGTGCCGGCGGCGCAGAGCGCGGAATACTCACCGAGCGAATGACCGGCGACATATGAAACCTTGTCACGCAAGATGAGGCCGCGCGCTTCAAGGACCCGAACGATGGCCATCGACACCGCCATCAGCGCCGGCTGGGCGTTGGCGGTGAGCGTCAGTTCGGCCTCGGGTCCGTCAAACATGAGTGCGGACAGGTTTTCCCCCAGCGCGTCATCGACTTCAGCAAAGACGGCAGCGGCCTCGGGAAAGGCATCCGCCAGTTCCTTGCCCATGCCGACGGCCTGGCTGCCCTGGCCCGGAAAGGTGAAAGCAATGGTCATTGGGCTTCTCCCATGATGTTTTCCCCTCAATTCACGGATTGCCGCAGCGAGTCAAGTTTCGCAGGCGAGGATACACAATGCATGGCTACCGGAGCACGGGTCGTGGGGCTTGGAAGAGCACCGGTGATTTACTGTGTACTGACAGCCAATGCGAGGGCGAAGGGCAAACGGCCGGGGCCATCCGATGTGAGGCCGAAGGGTCTCCGCTGTTTCTCGACGCAGGTCCTCCGCGGCTGCGCACCTTGCATTTTGGAGCCTGCCGTATATCTCTTGGCCGGCTGCCGGCAACCGGCTCGCAGACCCCTTCCCGCGGCAGACGCCGCCCCAACAGAAACTCTCGTTCATGAAATACAATACACTTGGCCGCACCGGAATCGCGGTGTCCGAAATATGCCTCGGCACCATGACCTGGGGCTCGCAGAACAGCGAAGCCGAGGCGCACGCCCAACTCGATCAGGCGCTGGAGCACGGCGTCAACTTCATCGACACCGCCGAACTCTATCCGACCACGCCGCTCTCGCCGGAGACTTACGGCGACACGGAGCGCTTCATTGGCTCGTGGATGGCGGCCCGCGGCAACCGTGACAAGGTCGTGCTCGCTACCAAGGTGGCAGGACCCGGCCGGCCTTATATCCGCGACGGCAGCCCGATGAGCCGCGCGAGCATCATTGCGGCGGCCGAAGGCAGCCTGAAGCGCCTCCGCACCGACCACCTCGACCTTTACCAGTTGCACTGGCCGAACCGCGGCCATTATCATTTCCGCCATTCCTGGACCTATGAGCCCTGGACGCAGGACCGGGCCCGTACGGTGGCTGAACTGGCCGAAGCCCTGGAAGCGCTCGCGGAATTGCAGAAGGCCGGCAAGATCCGCGCGGTCGGCCTGTCCAACGAGACGGCCTGGGGGACCATGCAGTTCCTGAAGCTGGCCGAGACGCACGGCTTGCCGCGCATCGCCTCGATGCAGAACGAGTACAATCTCCTGTACCGCACCTTCGACCTGGACCTCGCCGAATTGGCCCATCACGAGGATATCGGGTTGCTCGCTTATTCGCCGCTGGCGGCCGGCCTCTTGACGGGCAAGTACCTGGACGGCGCCCGCCCGAACGGTTCGCGCCGGACGACGAACGACGATCTCGGCGGGCGTTACCAACCGCTGCAAGAGCCGGCGGTTGCCGCTTACGTGGCGCTGGCGCGTGAGCATGGGCTGGATCCGGCCCAGATGGCGCTGGCGTTTTGCCTGAGCCGCCCCTTCACGACGTCTGTCATCATTGGCGCGACGACGATGGAACAGTTGCGCACAAACATCGCGGCGACGGACGTGACGCTTGCACCGGAGGTCGTCGACGGCATTCGCAAGTTGCACCGCCAGTACCCGGCGCCGATCTGAGTGGGCGACCTGGTTACTTGGTCCCATACTGAAAAACCCGCCGGAAGGCGGGTTTTTCATGAGTAATCCCGGCACCGCTACTGGGCGGGCTGGCTTGGCGCCGGCTGCGCCGGAGCCGGAGCCGGCTGCGTGCCGGTCGCCTGGCCGTCGGTTGGCGGGACGGTCGCAGGAGCCGGCGCCTGCGTACCGATCGACGAGGTGTTCGCGTTCGGGTCGACACCGTCGCCGGTGTTGTTGGCGAAGTAGAACACGCCGACGGCCAAAAGCAGGGCCACGACCACCGCGACGGCCCAGCCGCCACCGCTTCCGCGCGTGCTCGTGTTGACGACGGAGCTGCGGTCTTCGGGCGGGCGATTCTCTGGAATACGGTCTTGCATTTGCAGTTGCTCCTCTGTTTCCATCAAGCAGAACAACGCTTTCCATCGACTCTGGTTCCCGCGCTGCGCGCGCTGGCTGAGGATGGACGCGTCATGCGGGATAAAGCCGCCTGTCAAACGCGACGAAAGGCGAGATGTTCCTCATCCCTTGCTTTCGCCGCAAAAATCCGTATAAGCGCCCTGTTCAAAACACCCGGTCGCATCGGCTGGTGGCTGAACGGAGGGCCGTTCCCGGCAACGGGAGCGACAGGAACGTGAAGCGTTCCGGCCTCCCGTGTCTCCGCTCTCGACCGTATAGATGAAACGCTTTTCTTGCCCGGGCCGCCTGGCCCTAAGATCAGTCGTTGAGGCTTGGCGCCGGTTTCCGGGTGTGGATCAAACGCAAGAAAGGCACAGCCAAATGGCTCTCTACGAACATGTATTCCTGGCTCGCCAGGACGTGTCCGCCCAGCAGGTCGACGCACTCGTCGAACAGTACAAGGGCGTGATCGAAGCAAACGGCGGCAAGGTCGGCCGGATCGAGAACTGGGGCCTCAAGTCCCTCACCTACCGCATCAACAAGAACCGCAAGGCGCACTACGCGCTGATGGACATCGATGCTCCGGCTGCAGCCATCCACGAGATGGAGCGCCAGATGCGCATCAACGAAGACATCCTGCGCTACATGACCATCGCCGTCGAAGCCCACGAAGAAGGCCCGTCCGCGATGATGCAGAAGCGCGACCGCGACGACCGTCCGCGCCGCGATGGCGACGACCGTGGCCCGCGCCGCGAGTTCGGCGACCGTCCGCGCCGCGACTTCGGCGACCGTCCGCCGCGTGGCGACCGTCCCCCGCGCGAAGACCGCGCGTAATCGAAGCTGAAGGAGAAAAAGACAATGGCTGAAGTATCTTCCGCTCCGGTTCGCCGCCCGTTCCATCGCCGTCGCAAGACCTGCCCGTTCTCCGGCGCCAACGCTCCGAAGATCGACTACAAGGACGTACGCCTGCTGTCGCGCTACATTTCCGAGCGTGGCAAGATCGTCCCGTCCCGCATCACGGCCGTTTCCCAGAAGAAGCAGCGCGAACTCGCCAAGGCGATCAAGCGCGCCCGCTTCCTCGGCCTGCTGCCCTACGTCGTCGCTTAAGGCACTCCGCGCGCCCGCTCCGGCGGACGCGTAACAAATTAGGGAAGGCGTCATCGCCTTCCCTTCTCCCTTCCGTGTTGGGCGCGGATCGGAACAGTCACCGGCCACAGTCCGAAACGCTTTCGGGCAATAGCCATCCCCCATGTTGGGGAGCAGTTCCTGAAGCATCTTTTCAGGAAACTCCTCTAACTGTCTGGCAAGACAGGACAGCGCCGTGCAGAACTTGAACTGGACCTCGATTGCGACCGGGCTCGTTGCCGGTGTGACCGCCGCTCTGCTTTCGCTGAGCGCGAATGTCCAGTCGACGCTTGCGATCTTCTTCTTCGCCGGCTCCGCCCTGCCCATCCTGATTGCCGGCCTCGGCTGGGGCAATGCGAGCGCGCTGATTGCCGTGATTGCTGGCGGTGCCGTGGCCGCTGCGATGGCATCCTCTCATTTTGCGCTGCTGATCGTGATCATCACGCTGATCCCGGCCGGCTGGCTCAGCAACCTGGCGAACCTCGCGCGCCCTGCCTCCGAACTCGGCGGCCCGAAGGATGCGCTCGCCTGGTATCCGCTTTCCAACATCCTGACCCACCTTGCGGTGATGGTCACGCTCGGCATGATCGCCGTTGGCGCGATCATTGGCTACAGCGGCGGACTTGCCGACCAGATGGTCGACGTGATGCTGCAGGCATTGAAGCAGCAGGAACCGCTCTATAATCCCGATCCCGCCGCCGTCGCGCAGATGAAGGCGATCTTCGGCCTTGCGTTGCCGATCGTGCAGGGCGCGCTCTGGGTGCTGCTGCTCTTTGCTTCCTACTACATCGCCAGCGCGATCGTGCGGCTGTCGGGCAAGGGACTGCGGCCGCGCGAGAACATGCCGACGGCGTTGCGCATGCACCGCAATGCGATCTTCGTGTTTCTCGCCGGGCTCTTGCTCTGCTTCGCCGGGGGGACTCCCGCCGTCATCGGTGCGCTGGTCTGCGGCACGTTCGGCGCGGGCTTCGTGCTGTCTGGCTTCGCGATCCTGCACCAGCGCAGCCGCGGCAAGGCATGGCGGCTGCCGGCTCTGTGGCTCGCCTACGGCTCGGTGCTGCTGTTCCTCCTCCCCATCCTTCTCATCCTCGTTCTCGGCCTGACGGATACGCGGCGCACGATTGCGCTGACCCCGGCAGGGCCGAAACCGGAAACGAAATCAAACAACAACTGAACTGAAAAGAAAGGAACTGAAACATGGACGTTATTCTCCTCGAACGCATCGCCAAGCTCGGCCAGATGGGCGAAACCGTAAAGGTTCGCGACGGCTTTGCCCGCAACTACCTGCTGCCGCTCGGCAAGGCGCTGCGCGCCAATGAAGCCAACAAGAAGCGCTTCGAAGCCGAACGCTCCACGCTGGAAGCCCGTAACCTCGAGCGAAAGTCGGAAGCCCAGAAGGTCGCCGAGAAGCTCGACGGCAAGTCCTTCGTCATCGTCCGCTCCGCCGGCGAAACCGGCCAGCTTTATGGCTCGGTTGCCGCTCGCGACATCATCGAGACGCTGTCTGAAAACGGCTTCAACATCGGCCGCAACCAGGTCGAGCTGAACACCCCGATCAAGGCGATCGGCCTGCACAAGGTCGTCCTGCATCTGCATTCGGAAGTCGAACTCGCCGTCGAAATGAACGTCGCTCGCTCCGCCGACGAAGCCGAGCGCCAGGCCAAGGGCGAAAGCCTCACCTCGGCCGATGCCATCTATGGTGTCGACGAGGACGCCCTGAAGCCGGAAGACTTCTTCGATCCGGAAGCCGATCACGAAGGCGAAGAAGCCTGAGACAGGCACTGCGGCACACAGCGATCAAGCGCGTGCGCCGCCTCCCGCTATAGGCGCGAAAAAACCCGGGTTGAAATCCGGGTTTTTTTGTTATTTGCTAGGGAAATCAGACTGGAAAGCGGTCAGGCCGCACCAGGCGGGTTTCCGTTTCAGACCCGCTCCGCCGCAGCCTGCGATGGAGTTTCAGATGAAAATCATTCTTGCTTCGATGATTTCCCGTCTGGTTCGGCGCGGCAATCTGAAGATGACCTACCCGGACGGCGAGACGCGCCGCTTCGGCGACGCCACCGGCAAACCGGTTCATATCCGCGTCAACAGCAAGCGCGCCCAATGGGGCCTGGTCGTCGACCCCGCCTTCTACCTCGGTCATTACTACGGCACCGGCGATATCGATCTGGTCGAGGGCGACATGTTCGACCTGCTCGAAACGGTCTTCACCGGTAACCCCGATTTCAAATATTACGACAGTGGCTGGAACCGCTTCCTGGAACGGAGCCGCTACCTTCTGCGCTGGCTGCGGGAGAAGAACGGCATCCGCCGCTCGCGCGACAACGTCCAGCATCACTACGACCTGACCGGCGCCCTCTACGATCTTTTCCTCGACCAGGACAAGCAATATTCCTGCGCCTATTTCGAGACGCCGGACCAGAGCCTCGACGAGGCGCAACTTGCGAAGAAGCGGCACATCGCCGCTAAGCTCACGATCGGGCGCCCAGGGCTCTCCGTATTGGACATCGGCAGCGGCTGGGGCGGCATGGCGCTTTATCTGGCCCGCAATCTCGGCGCGCGCGTGACCGGCGTAACGCTGTCCGACGAGCAGTTTGCCGTCTCGCGCCAGCGCGCCGTGGACGCTGGGCTGGAGGACGAGGTGCGCTTTTTGCTGGAGGATTATCGCAATGCGCCCGACACCTATGACCGGATCGTCTCGGTTGGCATGTTCGAGCATGTCGGGCGACCGAATTACCTCACCTTCTTCCGCAAGGCCGCCTCGCTGCTCAAACAGGACGGCGTGATGCTGCTGCATACGATCGGCAGAACCGACGCGCCCACCAGCAACAACCCGTTCATCGAAAAGTACATCTTCCCGGGCGGTTACATTCCTGCGCTTTCGGAGGTGATGCGGGCGGTTGAGAAATCGGGCCTGCGCGTGACCGACATCGAGATCCTGCGGCTGCACTATGCCAAGACACTTCGGCATTGGCGCCAGCGCTTCATGGCGCGCCGGGACGAAGCCAAGGCGCTCTACGACGAACGCTTCTGCCGGATCTGGGAGTTCTACCTCGCCAGTTCGGAGAGTGCTTTCCGCTGGCAGAATCTCGTCGTCTTTCACCTGCAGCTCGCACATGATCAGCAGGCTGTGCCGCTCACGCGCGACTATGTCGGACAGGGCGAAGGCGCCTTGAAGGCCCACGAAGGCGACGGCAAGGGCCGCGCGACCGGGACGCGGTCGTTCCCGCAGGGTACAGCGCTCAAGGCCCCCCCGGCGCTGCCGAATCGGCGGCTGCGCTCCGTCAAGTCCGACCGTCGGATTCGTCCCTGAGCAGGCGCGATTGTCCGCCACTGTGGGATTTCCGCACGCCCCTTGCTGTGGATAGGTCGAAGACCGTGCTGAACGACCTTCCCATCGCCCCCTTCACCCCATTCCAGACAGTCGGCGCTTGACCCGTGCGGCTTCACGGTTGAAGCAGGATCCATCACTGCAATGGGATTCGGGGATTCGGGCCACATGAACGACGCTGTGCGAAAGCTTGCCAATCCGGGTCGCGACGATCTTGGTGTGCATCACCGCGAAGCGCCGAACAACATCGAGGCCGAGCAGGCGCTGCTGGGCGCGATTCTCGTCAACAATGATGCCTACTACCGCGTCTCAGATTTTCTCAAGCCGATCCACTTCCAGGAGCCGCTGCACCGCAAGATCTTCGAGCTCGCCGGCGACACCATCCGCATGGGCAAGATCGCAACGACGATCACCTTGAAAACGCATCTGCCCGCGGACGGCCGCGTCGGCGAACTGACCATCCCGCAGTACCTCGCCCGCCTTGCCGCCGAGGCCGTGACGATCATCAATGCGGAAGACTATGGCCGCGCGATCTACGACCTGGCATTGCGCCGCTCGCTGATCACCATCGGCGAGGACATGGTCAACATCGCCTATGACGCGCCGCTCGACATGCCTCCGCAAAACCAGATCGAAGACGCCGAGCGGCGCCTGTTCGAGCTGGCCGAAACCGGCCGCTACGACGGCGGCTTCCAGTCGTTCAACGACGCGGTGGCGCAGGCGATCGACATGGCCGGCCAGGCCTTCGAGCGCGATGGCAGCCTATCCGGCATCTCCACCGGTATCCAATCGCTGGACGCCCGCATGGGCGGGCTACAGCGCTCGGACTTGATCGTGCTCGCCGGTCGCCCCGGTATGGGCAAGACGTCGCTTGCCACCAACATCGCCTACAATATCGCGGCGGCCTACGAGCAGGAAGTTCAGGCGGACGGCTCGTACAAGGCAAAGAACGGCGGCGTCGTCGGTTTCTACTCGCTCGAAATGTCGTCCGAGCAGCTCGCCACCCGTATCATTTCCGAGCAGACCGAAGTCTCCTCGTCGAAGATCCGCCGCGGCGACATCTCCGAGGCCGATTTCGAAAAGCTCGTCGCCTGTTCGCAGATGATGCAGAAGGTGCCGCTCTACATCGACCAGACCGGTGGTATCTCGATCGCGCAGCTTTCCGCCCGGGCGCGGCGCCTCAAGCGCCAGCGCGGTCTCGACTGCTTGGTGGTGGACTATATCCAGCTGATGACCGGCTCGGGCAAATCGAGCGACAACCGCGTGCAGGAAATTACCCAGATCACCACCGGCCTGAAGGCGCTCGGCAAGGAACTGAACGTGCCGATCATCGCGCTCTCCCAGCTCTCCCGCCAGGTGGAAAGCCGCGAGGACAAGCGCCCGCAGCTCTCCGACCTTCGCGAATCGGGCTCGATCGAGCAGGACGCCGACGTGGTGCTTTTCGTGTTCCGCGAGGAATACTACGTCAAGAACCTCGAGCCGCGCGACGAGTTCGATCCGAAGTACGAAGAATGGAAGATGCTGTTCGAAAAAGTGAAGGGCACGGCCGACGTTATCATCGCCAAGCAACGTCACGGACCGACCGGCACCGTCAAGCTCGCCTTCCAGTCGGAATTCACTCGCTTCACCGACCTCGCGGATCCGTCCTTCTCGCAATACGAAGAGCACTGACCCCGCGACTGCCGCCGGTCAGTGCCGCAAGACCGTGATGTTGCACTTTCCGGCCATGAGGGCGAGTGCCGCCAAAGCCTCGTCCGTCAACTCGATGTCGAGCCGGTCACGGCAGGTGCCGATCGGCTCGTCCACATCGGCCTCGAGCGACAGACGCGTCGTGCACCGCAACCCCTTGCCTTCAAGTACCAACTGCCTGACGTCAGGATCGTGCGGTGGCAGCGGATTTCGTTCTGCGATGAGGTCGTCGATGGAGCGATAGGCGACGGCGCGCGTGACACTGTGCAGGTCGATCATGGTCAGGGAGAGAACGGCCCACTTCCCCGGATACTGCAGGGCCGAGGTGGTGCGCGCGCGACATCCGTTTCCCCCCACCTCCAGACGGGTCAGCAGCCGCGGCGCCTCGGGGTCGTCCAGAACCGAGCGATAAACATCGATGTTGCCGTCCCGTATGGCCCTGCTGCCGTTCAGGTCGAGGCCGAGCAGCGTGGCAAAGGCGTCGCGCAGTTCCCATGGGGCACTTTCTGGCTCCTGGGCACGCAGCGGCAGCACACCGAGGGCAGCCACCAGCCCCAACGCCAACACAACTATCGCATAGTGCTTTTTCATGCCCTGCAGTTCGCCTCCCATCGCGCGCCGGGACGTTAAGAGGAACCTCTAGGCGCGAAAAGCCCCCGGAATGCATCGAATTGCAAATTCCTTTGCTTTTGCAGTGGTTGCTGCAATCCTGTTGCCGCCCGATGCTGGAGCGAGTATTCGATAACAATGACGAAGAGCAGTTTCTCCCCGACCAGTCCCTTCTCATCCACGGCCCCGATTGGCGAAGAACATGCCCGGTTGACCATCAACCTTCAGGCGCTCGCCGACAATTGGCGCCTCATGGCCCGCAAGTCAGGCAAAGCCCGCACCGCAGCCGTGCTCAAGGCCGACGCCTATGGCACCGGGCTGGAGCCGGCGGCCCGGACATTCTACGGCGCCGGTGCCCGCGACTTCTTCGTGGCAAGCCCGGCAGAGGGCGTCATGTTGCGGCCGCTCGTGCCGGACGGGCGCATCTTTGTCCTCTCCGGAATGTGGCCTGGCTCGGAGCGGCTGTTCTTCGATTACGACCTAGTCCCGGTGCTGGCGTCACAAAACCAGCTGGCCGTTTTCATGGCGGCGATCTCGGAGCGCGGCGATCATCCGTGCGCGCTGCAGGTCGATACCGGCATGAACCGGCTCGGCCTGTCTGTGAACGACGCGATCGGGCTCGCCCATGACCCGGCGCGGCCGGCGAGCTTTTCGCCGGTGCTGATCCTGAGCCATCTCGCCTGCGGCGACGAGCCGATGCACCCGATGAACCGCATGCAACTCGACCGTTTTCGCGCCGCGACACGAGCGTTCGAAGGGGTCGAGGCGAGCCTAGCCAGTTCCGCCGGCGTCTTTCTGGGCGAGGAATTCCACTTCGACCTGACCCGGCCGGGCATCTCGCTTTACGGCGGCGCTGCGGTGAACGACGAACCGAACCCGATGAAACCGGTCGTCACGGCCGAGGCACGTATCCTTCAGGTGCGCAATGCAGGCATCGGTGAAAGCGTCAGCTACGGCGCCGCCGCCGTCCTGACGCGCGACAGCCGGATCGCCGTCGCCGCGATCGGCTATGCCGACGGCTATCTGCGCAGCCTGTCCGGCGCCGGCGTGCCGCTGCGCCAGACCGGCATTTCCGGCGCCAGCGGATACCTGCATGGGCGCGCCGTGCCCCTGATCGGCCGCGTCACCATGGATCTGACCCATTTCGACGTGACCGATCTTCCCGAAGGTGCGGTGCGCGCGGGCGATTTTATCGAGCTGTTCGGCCCGAACATGCCGATAGAGAAAGTGGCAAAGGCGGGCGGCACGATCGACTACGTGCTGCTGACCAGTCTCGGCCCAAGGTATCGCCGAGACTATATCGACGCGAACAGGTAGGCGACGTTCCCGCTTTGTGCTAACTCGCTTTCAGCGAATCCCCACACGTAGCTGTTGAAAGCGAGACCGGATGGCCAAGGCCCGCACCCAATTCGTCTGCCAGAACTGCGGCACGGTTTTTTCACGCTGGCAAGGCAAGTGCGACGCCTGCGGCGAGTGGAACACCGTTGTCGAGGAAGACCCGATGGGCGGCATCGGCGGCGGTCCGGGCAAGACGCCGAAGAAGGGCCGCGTCGTCGCGCTGACCGCGCTGTCGGGTGAAATCGAGGAGGCACCGCGAATCGGGACCGGGATCAGCGAACTCGACCGCGTCACCGGCGGCGGCTTCGTTCGCGGATCGGCCGTGCTCGTCGGCGGCGATCCGGGCATCGGCAAATCGACGGTGCTGATGCAGGCGGCGGCCGCCCTCTCCCGCCGCGGCCAGCGGGTGATCTACGTATCGGGCGAGGAAGCCGTCGCACAGATACGGCTGCGCGCGCAGCGGCTGGGAGCCGCCGAGACCGATGTGTTGCTCGCCGCCGAAACCAACGTCGAGGACATTCTCGCCACGCTCGCCGACGGCAAGCGGCCCGATCTCGCCATCATCGACTCGATCCAGACGCTGTGGAGCGACATCGTCGAGTCGGCGCCGGGGACCGTTACGCAAGTGCGCACCGGCGCACAGGCGATGATCCGCTTCGCCAAGCAGACCGGTGCTGCCGTGGTGCTCGTCGGCCATGTCACCAAGGAAGGCCAGATCGCCGGCCCGCGCGTCGTCGAGCACATGGTCGACGCCGTGCTCTATTTCGAGGGCGACCGCGGCCACCACTACCGCATCCTGCGCACGGTCAAGAACCGCTTCGGGCCGACCGACGAGATCGGCGTGTTCGAAATGTCCGACAAGGGCCTTCGCGAAGTCTCCAATCCGTCGGAGCTGTTTCTTGGCGAGCGCAACGAGAAGGCGCCGGGTGCCGCCGTCTTCGCCGGCATGGAGGGCACGCGGCCGGTTCTGGTCGAGGTGCAGGCGCTGGTGGCGCCGACCTCGCTCGGCACGCCGCGCCGCGCCGTTGTCGGCTGGGACTCGGCCAGGCTTTCGATGATCCTTGCCGTGCTCGAAGCCCATTGCGGCGTACGGCTCGGGCAGCACGACGTCTATCTGAACGTCGCCGGCGGCTTTCGCATATCCGAGCCCGCAGCAGATCTTGCCGTTACCGCCGCCCTCGTTTCGTCGCTGGCCGGTCTTGCCCTGCCGAAGGATTGCGTCTATTTCGGCGAAGTAAGCCTTTCGGGCGCCGTCAGGCCGGTGTCGCACACCGCGCAGCGCCTGAAGGAGGCCGAGAAGCTCGGGTTTTCGCAGGCCGTGCTGCCGACCGGCTCGGCCGAATTGCCGCGGGGCAATGGCGGACGATGGGCGGAGATCGACAGCCTGCCGGATCTGGTGGCGCGCATTGCCGGCTCGAAGGGCGCGCTCATGCGCGGCGACGAAGACAACTGATGCGGCTGCCGCGAAATTGGCAAACCTTTGTGGAAACAGTTCGTTGCTGATGAACCGAATTGAGACGCGCTTGACGCAATCGGCTAATGTGCGCGAGCACATCGCACCCGGGTCGAACGACATTCCAGGTCTGGAGTAGGACAAAACATGCCCATCACCCTTCTCGACGGTATCGTCATCGGCGTCGCGCTTTTCTCGGCCGTCCTGGCGATGGTGCGTGGATTTTCGCGCGAGGTTCTGTCGGTCGCAAGCTGGGTGGGCGCCGCTGCCGCCGCCTACTTCCTCTACCCGGTGCTCCTGCCGTACGCCAAGGACTACACGGCCAGCGATACGGTCGCCATCATCGGTTCGGCCGCCGCCGTCTTCCTCGTCGCGCTGATCGTGATCTCCTTCATCACCATGCGCATCGCCGACTTCATCATCGACAGCCGCATCGGCGCGCTGGACCGCACCCTCGGCTTCCTGTTCGGCGCCGCCCGCGGCATCCTACTGGTCGTCGTTGCCATGCTGTTCTTCAACTGGCTGGTGGCCCCGCAGCAGCAACCCGCGTGGGTCGGCAGCGCGAAATCGAAGCCGCTGCTCGACAATCTCGGCACCAAGCTGATCGCGCTTCTGCCGGAAGACGCCGACACGCAGATCCGCGACCGCCTGCTTGGCAAGCGCGCGCCGGCGGAAGGCACAGAAACGCCTGCCGAAGGCACCGACGGCGCAGCCGGGCAAGCCCCGGCCAGCGGCGAGGAGCCGGCAGAGGAGGCACCGGCAACGAACGGATGATCTCGCAAGGCTGCCCAGCACTTTTCGCCAGAGCGGCCGCGGCGAAAATCTGATAGGATCAACCAAGCTACCACTGAAGCCTGCGGACTTCGGTGGTAAAGTCGTTAAGGCGTACACATATTGGCGTCGCGGCCAAAAATTGGATATGAGCCTCATCCATGGATCCGGTGAAGCGGTATTCGCCCGGCACCGATAGGCAAAACCCGTGCAACCCCGAAATGTCCCGAGCAAAGGCTTGCAGCAAATGAGCGATTTTTCCGTTTCCGCCCACCGTTCCGACAGCGATCTGGACGGGGATACGCTTCATGAGGAATGCGGTGTTTTCGGCATCCTCGGCCATCCGGATGCGGCGACGCTGACAGCACTCGGGCTACACGCCCTCCAGCATCGCGGCCAGGAAGCCGCCGGTATCGTCTCTGTCGACGGCAAGCAGTTCCATACCGAGAAGCACATGGGCCTGGTCGGCGACCACTACACGAACCCGGTGACGTTGGCGAAGCTGCCCGGCAACATGGCGATCGGTCACACCCGCTACTCCACCACCGGCGAGGTGGCGCTGCGCAATGTACAGCCGCTGTTTGCGGAATTGGAAGTCGGCGGCATCGCGGTCGCCCACAACGGCAACTTCACCAACGGCTTGACGCTTCGTCGTCAGTTGATTGCCGGCGGCGCCATCTGCCAGTCCACCTCGGACACGGAGGTGGTGCTGCACCTGATCGCCCGCTCGCGCTACACGAACACGACCGACCGTTTCATCGACGCCATCCGCCAGATGGAAGGCGGCTACTCGATGCTCGGCATCACCCGTACCAAGCTGATCGCCGCCCGCGACCCCACCGGCATCCGTCCGCTCGTCATGGGCGAACTCGACGGCAAGCCGATCTTCTGCTCGGAAACCTGCGCGCTCGACATCATCGGCGCGAAATACATCCGCGATGTCGAGAACGGTGAGATCATCATCTGCGAGATCGAGCCGGACGGTTCGATCTCCATCGAAGCCCGCAAATCCGGCAATCCGACGCCGGAACGCCTGTGCCTGTTCGAGTACGTCTATTTCGCACGGCCCGACTCGGTGGTCGGTGGCCGCAATGTCTACGTCGCGCGCAAGAACATGGGCATGAACCTGGCCAGGGAATACCCGGTGGAGGCAGACGTCGTCGTGCCGGTTCCGGACGGCGGCACGCCGGCGGCCCTCGGCTACGCGCAGGAGAGCGGCATTCCATTCGAGTACGGGATCATCCGCAACCACTATGTTGGCCGCACCTTCATCGAACCGACGCAGCAGATCCGCGCCTTCGGAGTGAAACTGAAGCACTCGGCCAACCGCGCCATGATCGAGGGCAAGCGTGTCGTTCTCGTCGACGATTCGATCGTTCGCGGCACCACCTCGGTCAAGATCGTGCAGATGATCCGCGACGCCGGCGCCAAGGAAGTGCACATCCGCGTCGCCAGCCCGATGATCTTCTACCCCGACTTCTACGGCATCGATACGCCGGACAAGGACAAGCTGCTGGCCAACCAGTATGCCGACGTCGAGGCGATGGCGAAGTATATCGGCGCCGACTCGCTGCAGTTCCTCTCGATCGACGGTCTCTACCGAGCCGTCGGCGGCGAGGATCGCAATCCCGCCCGTCCGCAATTCACCGACCACTATTTCACCGGCGACTATCCGACACGCCTGCTGGACAAGGACGGTGAGACGATGGGTCGCAAAGTCTCGGTGCTCGCCAGCAACGGCTGAACCGAAGCAGCGGTTTTCAATTTGCAACGCTTACGCTAGAAGGCTGCGGAAACGCGGCCTTCTTCTTTTGGCCGGCCTCACACGGGAAGGGTATGATGGACATCGATCTGAAAGACCGCATCGCGCTTGTCACTGGCGCCTCGCGCGGTATCGGCTATTTCACCGCCCTCGAACTGGCCAAGCGCGGCGCGCATGTGATCGCCTGCGCCCGGACCGTCGGTGGCCTCGAGGAGCTCGATGACGGCATCAGGGCCGTCGGCGGCACCGCCACGCTCGTACCCTTCGACCTGGCCGACATGGCGGCGATCGACAAGCTCGGCGGCTCGATCTTCGAGCGCTGGGGCAAGCTGGACATCCTCGTCGCCAATGCCGGCGTGCTCGGCACGATCTCGCCGATCGGCCATGTCGAGGCGAAGGTGTTCGAGAAGGTAATGACGATCAACGTCAACGCCACATGGCGGCTGATCCGCTCGGTCGAGCCGCTGCTTCTGAAATCGGACGCCGGGCGGGCGCTGATCCTGTCGTCGGCGGCGGCGCACAAGTGCAAGCCGTTCTGGGGCCCCTACTCCGCCTCCAAGGCGGCCGTCGAGGCGCTGGCCCGCACCTGGGCCGGCGAGACGCAGCGCACCGCGCTCCGCATCCTGTCCATCGATCCCGGCCCGACGCGGACCGCCATGCGCGCCCAAGCCGTCCCCGGCGAGGATCCTGCAACGGTGCCGCATCCTTCGGAGGTCGCCGAGGCTTTGATGCCGCTGCTCGGCCCGGACATGACCGAGACCGGCAAGCTCTTCATCGTCCGCGAGAAGAAGATCGTCGACTACAACATGCCGAGCTGACAGCTGCTCGGCGCCATCATCAGGCAGACGTGAAAAGGCCCGCGCAACCGGTAAGTTGCGCAGGCCTTTCGTGCGCCTCGCCGCATTTTCCGCATCAGCCCTTGTGCTCTACGGCAGCCATTGCGGCTGCGGTCGTGTCCTCTTCAACCACCGTTCTGACGACCACCGACAGGCCGGGGCTCAGGTACTTCGCCTGCTCCTGACCCGGATCGATCGAGATACGGATCGGAACGCGCTGGGCAACCTTGGTGAAGTTGCCAGTGGCGTTGTCGGGCTTGATGATGCTGAACTCGGAACCCGCGGCCGGCGAGAAACGCTCGACATGACCGCTCAGTTCGCGATGGTCGAGCGCGTCGACGGAGATCGTTACCGGCTGGCCGACGTGAATTCGGCTCAGTTGCGTTTCCTTGAAATTGGCGATGATCCAGGTTCCTTCGGGCACGACCGCCATAAGTTGCGTGCCGGCGCCGACATACTGGCCGAGCTTGACGCCGACCTCGCCGACGACACCGTCGCGCGGCGCGGTGATGCGCGTGTTGGCGAGATCGATTTCGGCAAGCTCCACGGTCGCCCTGGCGCCGTCGACGGCTGCCTTCAGAGAGTCCCTGGCGACGATGATCCCTTGGAGATCCTGCCGTGCGACCTCCAGCTGGGCCTTCGCCTGCTTCACCGCGGCCTCTGCCTGGTCCAGCGTGGCGCGGCCTTGTTCGCGGTCACTCTCGGCCATCACGCCCTTCTTCGCGAGCGCTTCGACCCGGTTCCAGTTCTCCGTGGCGCGGCGCAGACCGTATTGGGCGCTTTCGACGCTCGCCTCGCTGGAGCCAATCTTGGCTTCTGCTGAGCGCTGCTGCTGGTTCGAGTTGACCAACGCCGCTTCCTGGGCCGCAAGCGCCGCCTTCGCCTGGTCGGCCTTCTGCCGGTAGATGCGGTCGTCAAGGCGGGCGAGCATCTGGCCGGCCTTGACGGCCTGGTAGTCCTTGACGGGGACATCGACGATGTAACCGGAAAGCTGCGGGCTGATGAGAGTTACAGAACCGCGGACATATGCATTGTCGGTCGTCTGGACGTCGCTCCTGAACGGAGGGAGGTCCCAGGCGTAGAGAACAAGCGTAATGGCGGCGACACCCGTTGCAACTGCAAGGGTCGAAGCAAGATTGGCGATCAGTTTCTTCATGACTTTTACTCAGGCGGCAAGCTCGACCGGACCAGTGTTCCGGAGGCGAGTCTTGATGGCGTTGAAAATCAGATGGAGCAGCAGGCACGCTGCGGCGCCCGCCGACAGAACGGAAACCAGCATGAACACGTCATTGTAGGCGAGCACGTTCGCTTCGCGGGTGATCTGCTGGCTGAGAAGGCTTGCGCCCTCCGCGTTGAGGATGGCCTTGTCGGTCAGCGTGTGGCCATAGACGGCCGACAACTGGTTTACGCGGCCCGCAACGATCGGATCGGTCAGCGTGATGCTCTGGGCGAGAACGTTCGAATGGAACTTTTCGCGCAGCGTGATCAGCGTGCCGAACGCGGCAGAGCCAAGCTGACCACCCAGGCTCTGTGTGGCCAGGAACAGGATGATGAAGGAGAAGATGTAGTTCGGCCCCTTCTTCAGCGCGTTCATCAGCCCGTGCGCCATTGAAGGCGGCAGGAACATGACGCTGGCGACGGCGACGAGGCCCTGGCTGAAATAGACGTCCTGCGGCCGGGTCAGGTTGGTCGCGCGACTGTCCATCCAGGCACCGATCGAGATCAGTGCCAGCGATACAAGATGGATATATGGCTCCCGCCCCGGCTTGATCAGGCAGGCGCAGATGACGCCGCCGATGATCGTCGCGATTGCGATGACCGTGTAGAGCCCGGTCAGTTGGTCCGTCTGTAGCCCCATGACAAGGAAGAAGTTCGTGGCGGAGGCCGTCTGCTCGGTCAGAAGCAGGCGGAAGAGCAGCAGCACCGTCGTAAAATGGAGGATCTCCGGGCTCACCAGCCAACGGATGTCGATGAACGGCTGTTTGCGGTTCAGCTCGATCAAAGCCGCAATCGTCAGGCATACCAAGGACAGGACAGAAAGCTCGCCCACCCACTGCGCCTCCAGCCACCAGTAGAGCCGGCCCGTGGTCAGTACGATCGCGAGCGAACCAAAACCGATGGCCACGAAAAGATAGCTGACGATATCAAGTCGTTCGATCACCTTTGCCCGAGGCGGTGAGTTGAGCGGCAGCAGGTAAATCGCACCGAAGCTCGCCATCGCGAGCGCAAGCTCGAACAGGTACAGGCTATGCACGCCCCCGAGTTCGAACAACGTCGGAAACATGATCCGCGTCAGCGATGGTGCCAGCGCAATATTGGTCAGCGCTGCCGTCAGCGCCCAGGTCAGCTTGTACTGCGGCGGAACCTTTTCGATCATATAGAGGAAGGCAAGGCTCGACATCGGGGCCGCGGCGATACCGGCGACGAAGCGGAGCGCAATCGCCGACTGCAGGTCGGTCACGAACAGATGCAGCATCGAGACAAGAACGAAGAGGACGATGCTCCACTCCGCGAAAGTGCGGATACCGTACTGCGCGCGTACCTTGATGAGCGCTACGGAGAGGGAGACATTCGGTGCCAGATAGGCTGCGATCAACCAGGTAGCCTCGGTCTGGGTCGCACCAAAGGCACCCTGCAGTTGCTGCAGGTTGCCCGCAATCATGTTCATCCCGAAGCCCTGCGTCAGGGCCAGGAGAGAAGATGCACCGATATATGCCGCCACCGGCAGGCGGCGGGGCGAGACGGCCTGCGCCTCTGCAGCTTGCTCGGATTGCTGCGCCGGCACGGCAGATGAAGCCGCATCGTCGTTGGCAGCCGTCAGACGATGTTGCGGCTTGTCCTCTTCGGCGGCGTAGGTTGCCACTCCGGCAGACATGGTCACACGCTCTCCCGACAGGAGGTCATCGCACTCTCGGTAATGGTACGGATAACCCGCACGGCCGTTGCCATGTCTGCCTCGCTAACCCCGCGCAGGAGATCGCGGCGCAACTCCTTTGCGAGCGAGGCGATCTCTTCGGCGACCTGTTCGCCATAGGGCGTCATGGCGATTTGCTTGGCCCGCCGGTCACCCTCGACGTTGCGCCGCTCGATGAAACCCTGCTTCTCCATGCCATCGAGCAAACGCACGAGCGTCGGCGTCTCGATATCTAGCTCGTCAGCGAGCTCGCGCTGGGTCAGGTTCGGCATCTTGCCGAGAACAAGGAGTGCGCGGCCACGCGACAGCGTCAGCCCCCTCTCCTTCACCCGGGCATCGAACAGCGCGCGCATCTTGCGACCGGCGCGGGAGAGTTCGTCGAGAATGATGTCGCGGGAACTGGTTCTGGACATTTTCCTAGCCTGAATATTATTAGCTTGCTACTAATTATCATGCTAAATAACACCATCCGACCCGATTTTCAAGACAGGCCTGGAATCGCCAACGCAAAGCAGCGACGCGGCATTTGCATGTCGCTCTCAGGCCGCTGAAAAAACTGGTTGCTTTGGAGCGCCCCCTCCTTCCGCCACCCTGGAGGTCGGGGTCGAGCCGCGTCTGCGGTGCGAGAGGGTCATTTGCGTTCAAGGACTTGAGCGCAATGTATGCCGGATCAAGCCCGGCATGACGGAGCAATCGGGCGATGCTAGCAAAAGAAAAATCGGAATCAGGGTTTTGACAACAAGTAAGGCGCGGAATCTGCCGCGCCTACTTGTTCCATGTCGGAATGCACTTTGTACGAACGGCGTGTCCGTCCGTCTTCAGTGTTCGTCGCTTTCGCCGGGAAACGGGTTCTCGACCGAGGAATCGGTCGCCGGCCAGCCGCCATATTTGCGGTACCAGGCACGCGCGCCGAAGGGCAGCGATGCAAGGTAGAGGGCGACGGTCACGACCATCGTCTCCCAGGTGAAGCTCATGAGCGTCGCCACATAGATGACGATGGCGAGCATGACGGGCAGAACCAGATCCTTGCGGATGCGCCCGCCCTCGGACTTGCCGGACCAGACCGGGACACGGCTGACGAGGAGGAAGGCGATCAGCACGGTATAGGCCGAAGCGATCAGGGCGAAGGGCTGGCTCGGCGCCACGCCCAGGAAGCCGACATAGACCGGCAGCAGCACGAGCATGGCGCCTGCGGGCGCCGGAACGCCGACAAAATACTCGCTCTGCCAGCTTGCCTTGGTCTCCCGCTCCGCCATCACGTTGAAGCGGGCAAGACGCAGGCCGGCGGCGATGGCGAAAATGAGAGCTGCGATCCAGCCGATCGAGCGGGCCTGGTCCAGCACGAAAACGTAGAGCACCAGCGCCGGCGCAACGCCGAAATTGACGATATCGGCCAGCGAATCCATCTGTACGCCGAATTTCGACGTCGCCTTGAGAAGACGGGCGACGCGCCCGTCGATGCCGTCGAGGAAGGCGGCCAGCAGCACCATGCCGACAGCGAGCTCGTAGCGATTTTCGAAGGCGAGGCGAATGCCGGTCAAGCCGGCGCAGATGGCAAGGATCGTGATCAGGTTCGGGATGATCACCCGCAACGGGATCTGACGCAAACGCGGGCCGCGGGCCTCATCATTCGGCCCGTTCGGCTCATAGGGGTGGAACGGCGTTTTCATTTCGGCTCGCTTTGTTTGCAGGCCGGAACGCACTGATGTCGATCCGGCAAGACACCGAACTCCGAAATCACGCGATCCCGCGCCCCTGTCAACCCCGGCGTCCCAGTGTTGGCCCCTTCGAGGAACCGAACTCCGCAAGCACCGTCTCGCCGGCAACCGCCGTCTGGCCGAGCGCAACCCGTGCCTCGGCACCGGCCGGCAGGAAAACGTCGAGTCGCGACCCGAAACGGATCAGACCAAAGCGTTCACCGGCCTCGAGACGATCGAATGTCGAGGTCCAGCAGACGATGCGGCGGGCCACGAGACCGGCGATCTGAACGACGCCGATCTCGCCGTGCGCCGTATCGATGACGAGGCTGTTGCGCTCGTTCTCCTGGCTCGCCTTGTCCAGTTCGGCATTGAGAAACCGGCCGGCGCGATAGGCGATGCGACGAACGCTGCCGCGCATCGGCGCACGGTTCACATGGCAATTGAACACGTTCATGAAGACGGTGATGCGCAGCATCGGCTCGGAGCCAAGCTCAAGCTCGAGCGGCGGTGTCACCATTGCGATCGACGAGACACGGCCGTCCGCCGGGCTGATGACGAGGTCCGGATCCTGCGGGGTGACGCGCTCGGGGTCGCGGAAGAAATAGGCGCACCAGGCCGTCAGGATGAAGCCGATCCACATCAACGGTTCCCACAGGAGCCCGAGCACGAGGGACACCACGAAGAAGATGGCAACGAACTTCCAGCCGTCGCGATGGACGGGAACCAGGGTGTTTCGCACCGTACCGACCAGACTCATGCATACCTCTCCGTTTCTCTTGCGCACTGCAACTAGCGCGAAACCGCGACGGGGGCAATGCGGCGATGCAGCAAGAGGTCGGCAATCGGCACGGATTCATCGGCCATGAGCGGAGCTTCTGGTTGCCCCGGACCTTGTCCCCGAGCGATCAGCAGATCGGTGCTATCGAGGACCCTGGGAGCATGGTGACCTCCGGCCACCATGCTCGTCACGATCAGTTCACTGGAGCGCCTCGCACGACCACACCGAGCTCGTCCGCATCGCGAACCTGCTTGAGATGCTCTTCGGCTTCCGTCGCCTCGCGCTGACGGTTCCACATCGAGGCGTAGAGGCCGCCTTGACGAAGCAGTCCGGCATGGGTGCCGCGCTCGGAGATCCGGCCGTCCTTCAGCACGATGATCTCGTCGGCCGAAACCACGGTCGACAGCCGGTGGGCGATGACCAGGGTCGTGCGGTTCTTCGAGACAAGCTCGAGCGCAGCCTGGATCTCCTGCTCGGTGCGGGTATCGAGCGCCGAAGTCGCCTCGTCGAGGATCAGGATCGGCGGGCTCTTCAGGATCGTGCGAGCAATCGCCACGCGCTGCTTCTCGCCGCCGGACAGCTTCAGGCCACGCTCGCCCACCATTGACTTGAACCCACCCGGCAGGTGCTCGATGAAACCGCTGATCTGGGCAACGTCAGCGGCCGCCCTCACCTCCTCGTCGGTTGCCGACGGCCGGCCGTAACGGATGTTGTAGGCGATCGTGTCGTTGAACAGCACGGTATCCTGCGGCACCATGCCGATCGCTGCGCGCAGCGACTTCTGCGTCACGTCGCGCACGTCTTGTCCATCGATCGTGATTGCCCCCTGCTGAACATCGTAGAAGCGGTAGAGCAGGCGCGACAAGGTCGACTTGCCGGCCCCGGAGGGACCGACGACTGCGACCGTCTTGCCGGCCGGGACCTCGAACGAGACGCCCTTCAGGATCGGCCGTGCGGGGTCGTAGGCGAAATGAACGTCGCGGAAGGAGATTGCGCCGGCGCCGATCGCAAGCGGCCCCGCGCCCGGGCGGTCCTCGACTTCCGCATGCACTTCAAGGAGATCGAACATCTGCTCGATGTCGGTGAGGCCCTGGCGGATTTCTCGGTAGACGAAGCCGATGAAATTCAGCGGGATCGCCAACTGGATCAGCATCGCATTGACAAAGACGAAGTCGCCGATCGTCTGCTCGCCGCGTTGGACGGCCAGCGCCGACATCACCATCATGACCGCCGTGCCGACGCCGAAGATCAGTGCCTGGCCGAAGTTCAGCCAGCCGAGCGAGGTCCAGACCTGCGTCGCCGCGCGCTCGTAGCGCGCCATCGACTGATCGAAGCGTTTCGCCTCCATATCCTCGTTGCCGAAGTACTTCACGGTTTCGAAGTTGAGCAGCGAGTCGATTGCCTTGGTGTTCGCCTCCGTATCGCTCTCGTTCATCGTGCGGCGGATGGCGATGCGCCAGTCACTGGCGCGGACGGTGAACCAGATATAGAGCGCGACCGTGACCGCGGTGACGAGGAGATAGCTGAAGCCGTAGCCGACCCAGAACACGACCGCCGTCAGAAGGAACTCGATAATGGTCGGGACGGAATTGAGGATGGTGAAGCGGACGATCGTCTCGATGCCCTTGGTGCCGCGTTCGATGACGCGCGAAAGCCCTCCCGTGCGCCGCTCGAGATGGAACCGCAGCGACAGCCGATGGAGATGGACGAAGGTCTTGTAGGCGAGTTGGCGCACGGCATACTGGCCGACGCTGGCAAACAGGGCGTCGCGAAGCTGGTTCAATCCGGCCTGGAAGATGCGCGCGAAATTGTAGGCGATCACCAGCATCACCGCGCCGAGCAGGAAGGGCGGCAGCAAGCCCACCATATCCGTCTTGCCGCCCAGCGCGTCGGTCGCCCATTTGAAGAAATAGGGCACCAGCAGCAGAACGAGCTTGGAGAGGAGCAGGAAGACCGTCGCCCAGACCACCCGCATCTTCAGATCGGGCCGATCCTCGGGCCACATGTAGGGCCAGAGATTGACGATGGTTGCGAACGGATTGCTGGTATCGGCTGAAACCGTTTTCTTCGTTGTGGCCGCCACGCACGCCTCCGAGTGCCGGATGGTTCCGGCTCAAGCTTTCATGAAAAAATGCGGCGTCCCAACAGGACGCCGCATGGACTGACATAGGGTGCACGGGCCCGCAATACAATGTTCGGACGCCAAGTCGACGAGAACGCTCAAGCGCGTCGGGATCTTACCTGCTGCGCTTTTGTTGATTTTCTCGCATGCCCTTCACTTTCGGGCGACATGCTAGTTCTTGAGGCGCTTGCGGTGCATTTCCTCCGCCTCCGCCTCGGGCATCGCCTCGTCAGGAACGCCGAAGATCTGCCCCGGCAGGATGCGGTCCGGATTGGTGATCTGGTCCTCGTTGGCGAGATAGATCGACGTGTAGCGCACGCCCTGACCATAGACCCGACGGGCGATCTGCCACAACGTATCGCCGCGGCGGATGATGACGGAGGTCTTGCTCTCCTTCAGCGGCGCCTGCTCCACGGTTTTCGGCTGCTCGGCTGACGCCTGGGTCTCCGTACCAGCCACAGCCGCTTGCGTGCCCGCATCCGCCGGCTTCGTATCGGCTACCGGCGACGCAGCACCTGCGTCCGCTGCCTGGCTGCCGGTCGCCGCGGCGGCTTCGGCCGATGCGGAGAGGACGGCCGGAGGGGCGGTCTTCAGCGTCGCGAGTGCCTCTGCATAGCTCTCCTTCGGCGCATCGGCCGGGAGTTTGGCCAAAGCCTCCTCCGCCGACTTTGCCCAGGCTTTCAGCTTGTCTACCAGCGCCAGCCGGTCGGCGTCGGTGCCGGTCGGCGCAGAGTATGCGGTAATCCTTCCGAGGGCAGTCGTAAGCGCGCTGCGGGAAGCCTGAATCGCGTCGGTCTGGGCGTTGCCCTCCGCGAACAGGTTCGAGAACTTCGCGTTCAGTTCAGCCACTTCGGACTCGAGCTTGCCGATATCGACCGTCGGCGCCTGCGCGACGTCCTTGGCCGCGGCGTTGCCGTTGGTTGCCGGTGTCAGGGCATCCTTGACAGACGCTTCGATGGCCGCGATGGACTGGCCGACGGTCGCGGCATCGGCCGGAAGCGCCTTCAGCTTCGCCAGCGCATCGGCGGCCACGGCCGAGACACGCGCGGCAATCACTTCGCCAGGGCCACCTGGCGGCGCCTTGTAAGCCGCCAGCGACTGCAAGGCGATCTCGGTGGCCGACCGCGCCGCCGCCAGTTCCTCGGCCGAAGGCAGGTTCCCGTTGGCATAGAGTCCGCTCAGAAGGGCGACCGCCTTGTTCGCCTCCGCCCGAAGCTTGTCGAAGGCGCCGTCGTCGATCAGGCCGAGCGTGGTGCCGGCCTGATCGGCCGCGCCGCTGTCCTGGGCCACGACCGCGACCTGCTCGCCTTCGGGACGATCGAAGGGAACGGAGGCGCGCAGCTCCACCTTGGCGCCATCCTGGCTCATCACGTCAGCGCGGATGGTATGGCGGCCGACCGGAAGCGACATCTGGCCATCGACCACATAACGCCCCTGCGGATCGGACTTGATCTCGCCGAGGAGCTTGTCGTTGGCATAAATGCGCACCAGCGTGTCCGGCTTCGTCGTTCCCGCGACGAACATCTTGTCGCCCTCGAGTTCGACGGCCGAGATGCGCACGTTCGGCAATTCGGCCTGACCGCCGGTTGCGGCCGGTGTTTCAGCACCTCCTGGCGCCTGCCCGGCGACGCCGGTATCCGGCGTGGGCAGCGCGGCGGTGTCGGTTGCGCTGCCCTCAGATGGCGCCACACCCGTTTTCACACTGCCCTGCGGCCCCTGAAGCACCGTGATCAGACGGCTGGCCGAACCGGGCTTGGTGACCATGGCAAGCAGCTCTCCGCTCCCGTCCTTCGGAATTGAGATGGTCGCGACCTCTTCCGACGTCTTGGCAACGCCGCCCTCACCCAGGATACGCAGCGCCAGCTCATGATCGCCGGCAGCGAGCGGCTTGTCGAAGACAGCGGCGAAATCGCCGGAGGGGCCGACTTCGGTCGTAGCGACAACCGTTTCACCGCTCAGGATCTGCAGTTCCTTGTTCGGCTCGGCGTGGCCGGCGATCACGGTGGATCCGTCCGGCTCGACACGCAGAAGGTCGAAGGACGGCGCCTGCCAAGCGGCCGCCGAGTCGGCGCTTGCCGTATCGGATGCGGCCTTGCTGTCCGTCTGTCCATCTGTCTGCGTGGCGGCTGCGTCTGGGGCAGTTTCCGTGCGCGCCTGCTTTGCGGCGGACGCCGGCGCTTGCGCCGGTGGCGTTTCGCTTGCGGGCTGCTCCGCCTGCTGCGTTGCGTCGGGCGCCTGGTCCTCGTCGATGTTCGGAAGGACGAAAAACACCATCAGTGCCGTGGCTGCCGCCAACACGCCTACCGCAATCAGGCCGGTCTTGTACTTCATCTCTTAGAATCTCCACGCGGCACGCCGCTATTCCCCTCGGAATTGCTAGCGATTCCTAAGGGTTTCCACAAGCTTGCGGCCAGTTTGCACACGAATTCGCCGTGCCTTTTATGTCATTTTCCTTGACCTGCCCCGGTATGGGATGGCTCAATCTGACCATGAACGATGAAACCATGCCAATTCGAGCCATCTGCGTCTATTGCGGTTCCCAGCCGGGCCGTGATTCCGCCTACATCAACGCCGCCCGGACGCTCGGCCAGTCCATGGCCGCGAATCACCTCCGCCTCGTCTACGGCGGCGGCACCAAGGGCATCATGGGAGCGGTCGCCAGCGGGGTGCTTGCCGGTGGGGGGCGGGTGACAGGAATTATACCGCAATTCCTCATTGATATGGAGGCAACCCGCCATTCGCTCGGGCAACTCTCCGAACTGATCGTCACGGCCGACATGCACGAGCGCAAACACAAGATGTTCGAGCGCGCCGACGCCTTTGTCGCGCTGCCGGGCGGCATCGGCACGCTCGAGGAGATCGTCGAGATCATGACCTGGGCCCAGCTCGGCCGCCACCGCAAACCCATCGTCTTCGCCAATATCGGCGGCTTCTGGGACCCGATGCTGAAGCTGATGCGACACATGGCCGATGCCGGCTTCGTGCACGCTGCCCACCTGGTCCAGCCGATTGTCATCGACGAGCCCGAGCAGATCGTCCCGGCCCTGATCGATCATTGGGCCGGCACCGTTGAGCGCGGCGGCGAAGCGGGGATCATCGCAAGGCTGTAGGTCCAGCCCCCATCCGGTCAAAGCGCGTCGCGGCCCTTCAGAGCGGGGGCCGCGCGTTCTGAACCGACCCCCTCTTCCCGAAGCGCTATTCCGCCGGCTTGAGCGTCTGGGGACGCCGGCGGCGAACATTGGTCAGCATCGACCCGGAGTAAACGATCACTGCCGCCCAGATCAGCGCAAAAGCGGCCATCTGCGAGCGACCGAACGGCTCGTGGAAGAAGAACACGGCCGTCAGGAAGATCATCGTCGGCGTGATGTATTGCATGATGCCGACGGTGGAGAGCCTGAGCAGCTTGGCACCGTTGGCAAAGACCATCAGCGGCACGGCGGTGACGACGCCGCAGGAAAGCAACAGGACAAGATCAGTCGTACCGGTATCGCCAAAATGGCCGCGACCAGTCGCCTCCAGCCAGACGATGTAGCCGAGCGCGGGGATGCTCAGAAGCATGACCTCCAGGAAAAAGCCCTGGTTCGGCCCGATCGGCAGGGTCTTGCGGAAGAAAGCATAGAAGCCCCAGGATATACAAAGCGCGATCGAGACCCAGGGCAGGCCGCCCGCCTCGATGGCAAGAATCGCGACAGCCGCGGCGGCAAGCGCGATCGACACCATCTGCGCCCCCGACAGCTTTTCCTTCAGAATGACGGCGCCGAGGAAGATCGAAAACAACGGGTTCATGTAATAGCCGAGCGCGGCCTCAATCGCTTGTCCCGCCGCGATCGCCCAGACATAGATACCCCAGTTGATGGTGATCAGCACAGCCGTGAGCATCGCCATGGAAAGCACGCGTGGCGATCGCAGCGCTCTCCAGATATCGGCCGTGCGACCGAGCCAGAGAAGGATCAGCCCGGCGATCGGAACGGACCAGACGATACGGTGCGCCACGACCTCGGCCGCAGGAATATGGGCCACAGCCTTCATGAAGAAGGGCAGAACCCCCCAGAGGAGGTAGGCCGTGAGCGCGAAGAGAAATCCGCGCAGGGAATCCCCGTTCGTCGCCTCCGGCGCGTTGGACTGGTCGGCCATGGAGTTGAATCCTGCTTTCAGGTGGCGCAGCGCGAGGTTGCGTCCGCGCAACAGTTCGAAATGGCTTTATTAAAGCAACCGCACTGAATACACCAATTCATTTCGGTGAAGGGTAGATGAAGCGCGCTTCATTCTAGCCGCGGCCTGCAATCCGAGCCGTCAGGGATGATTGAAGCGCGCCGCAGGCCGCCCCTGCTATCGCGCCAATGATCGCATAGGCAGGCTCCCAGCCGGGTGCGGTGAAGTAGTCGTCGAGACTGGCAAAGAGACCCAGCAAAAGGCCGCCAACGATGCCGTTGCAGGCGATGATCAGCAGCGCCCTCGTGCTTGCCTTCAACCGCCCGCCGGCAAGCGTTTCGGCAAGCCAGGCGGTCAGCGCACCGGGTGTCAGGATGATGGCGATGACGAGAATCGCCAACCCGTCGTCGGGGTCGAGCCGCAGCGGCTTGCCGTAGAGCACGTCACCAGCCGACGTCGAGACCTGCGCCAGTGTCACAAGCAGGAAAGCCGCAAGACCTACCGCGAGAACGATCAGGGCGAGTTTTGCCATCATGCGCATGGTCGCCTACTCCGCCGCCACCCTGCCCGCTTCACCGCGGTTCTTCAGGAGCTTGTAGATGATGCTGTCCATCAGCGCCTGGAACGAAGCGTCGATGATGTTGTCGGAGACGCCAACCGTCCACCAGCGCGCACCGGTCGCGTCCGTCGATTCGATCAGGACGCGGGTGACGGCTCCCGTACCACCATTGAGGATGCGGACCTTGTAATCCGCCAGTTCGAGATCCTCGATCTCGCTCTGGAACTTCCCGAGATCCTTTCGCAGCGCCAGATCCAGCGCATTGACCGGGCCGTGCCCCTCCGCCACCGACATCATCGTCTCGCCGTCGACGACGACCTTCACCACCGCCTCCGAGACCGTCTTCAGGTTGCCGTTGGCGTCATAGCGGCGCTCGACCATGACGCGGAAGCTCTCGACATGGAAGAACTGCGGGATGGTGCCGAGCGTACGGGAGGCAAGCAGCGCGAAGCTGGCATCCGCGCCCTCATAGGCATAACCCGTCGCCTCGCGCTCCTTGACGACCTCGATCAGACGGTCGAGCTTCGGGTCGTCCTTGGAGACGACGATCCCGCGCAGTTTCAGCGCGTTGATGAAGTTCGCCTTGCCGCCCTGATCGGAGACCATCACCTTGCGCAGATTGCCGACGCTTTCCGGCGGAACGTGCTCGTAGGTCCGCGGGTCCTTCAAAAGCGCCGAGGCATGGATGCCGGCCTTGGTGGCGAAGGCAGAGGCCCCGACATAGGGCATCTGGTGATCGGGCGAGCGGTTCAGCAACTCATCGAACTGGTGCGATAGCCGGGTCAGCCCCTGCAGGCGCTCCCGGTCGATCGAGATCTCGAAGCGCTCCGCGTAGCTCTCCTTCAGCACCAGCGTCGGTATGATCGTCACGAGATTGGCGTTGCCGCAGCGTTCGCCGATGCCGTTCAGCGTACCCTGAATCTGGCGCACGCCCGCTTCCACCGCCGCCAGCGAATTGGCAACCGCCTGCCCAGTATCGTTGTGGGCATGGATGCCGAGATTGACGCCCGGCACCCCGGCCGCGATCACGGCGGCGACGATGTCACGGATTTCCGGCGGCTGCGTGCCGCCATTGGTGTCGCACAGGACGACCCAGCGGGCGCCGGCGTCATAGGCCGCCTTGGCGCAGGCGAGCGCGTAGGCGGGATTTTCCTTGTAGCCGTCGAAGAAGTGCTCGCAGTCGACCATGGCCTCCTTGCCCGCCGCAACGACGGCCGCAACCGAGGCGCTGATGGATTCCAGGTTCTCTTCATTGCTGCAGCCGAGCGCCACGCGCACGTGATAGTCCCAGCTCTTGGCGACGAGACAGACGGCATCGCTTGCCGCCTCCAGAAGGGCCGCAAGGCCCGGATCGTTGGAGGCTGAGACGCCGGCGCGCTTGGTCATGCCGAAGGCGACGAAGCGTGCACTGCGCGTGCGCCTCTTTCCGAAGAAGGCGGTATCGGTCGGGTTGGCACCGGGATAGCCGCCCTCCACATAGTCGAGACCGAATTCATCGAGCATTGCGGCAATCGCAATCTTGTCCTCGACCGAAAAATCCACGCCCGGCGTCTGCTGGCCGTCACGAAGCGTCGTGTCGAAGAGGTAGATGCGTTCTCTGGTCATGCTCATGTCCCTTGCCGGTGGTATCCCACGCGGCTTCTCTGCGTCAGTTCTTGTCGAGATCCCGGCGGCGGCCGCCCTAGATCTTCAACCCTTGCGATGGCCACTGGTCGGTCTCGTGGTCGGGGTGCTGGAAGGAGATGATCGCCTCCTGCCGCGAATAGTAGTCGGGGTCGTCGTGGACCGGCTGGTCGAAGATCGTCTCCACCCACGGCAGCCGCGCGGCATGGTTGACCTGGACCTGCGGGGCGAGATCGGAACGGTCGTCGAAGGTGCCGACGGCGATCTCGAGTCCGCCCGGATGGCGATAGGTCATCGGCGTGCCGCAGTTCTTACAGAAACCGCGATCGATGTTGACGGACGACTGGAAGTAGCTGGGCTGCGCGCGCGTCCATTCCACGCCGCCCTTCGGCGCCGTGACGAGCGCGGAGAAGAAACCGCCGAACTGCTTCTGGCACATGCGGCAGTGGCAGATCGACGGGCGCCCGAGCTGGCCGTGGATGCGGAAACGGACGGCGCCGCACTGGCAGCCCCCGGTGCGATAGGTTTCGGTCATATCAGTCCTCCGGTGGCCAGTGGTCCGTGTCGTAGTCGGGGTGCTGGCGGTTTGTCTCCAGAATTTCGATGTGATGCTCGCGCCCGGCCGGCCCGTCCGGATCCGTCTCCCGCTCGGGCAGGCGCGAAAGCTGCGAAAACCACGGTACGCGCGCCTCGACGCCGGACTGCGAATGCGGGCGCACGTCCTCGGGATCGTCGAGCGAACCGAGCACGATGTTGACGAAGCCTTCCACCGGCACATCGTAGAAGAGCGGCGTACCGCAATCCCGGCAAAACCCGCGGCGCACGTGCTGCGACGACTGGAACCAGCCCGGCTCGCCGCGGGTCAGCCGGAAGGTCTCGCGAGCGGCGTTGGCAAGCGGCAGGAAATAGTTCCCCGCCGCCTTCTGGCACATGCGGCAGTGGCACAGGTGCGGATCGTCGAGCGTGCCCTCGGCGCGATAGCGTACCGCCCCGCACTGGCATCCGCCCGTATAGATCCGCGCGATGCTCATGGCCGTCCCTCCGGCGGCCAGGCCACGGTATCGTGGTCGGGGTGCTGCTTGGAGACTATATCGAGGACGAAGGGAGCTTCCTCCACATCCTCCTCCGTCGTGCGTCCAGGCAAGGTGTGGAGGCGATCCACGAAGGCGACCTTTCCTTCCGTGCCGAACTGTACGGTCGGCGGCAGTTGAGAAGGGTCGTCAAAGGCACCGGCGGCGATTGCGACCCCGTCCGGCGCCTCATAGGTCAGCGGCGTGCCACACTCGGCGCAGAAGCCACGTGACGCGAAGTTGGAGGACCGGAAGCGCTTCGGCTCGCCGCGCGTCCAGACGAGTTCGGCGCCGCGCGTCGAGACGAGCGGCGCATAATAGGCGCCAAAGGCCTTCTGGCACATGCGGCAATGGCAGATGGAGGCATCCTTCAGCTGGCCCCGAACGCGGAAACGAACGGCGCCGCACTGGCAACCACCGGTGTAGACGGTATCGGTCATGGAGTGGTCTCCTGCCAGTTCTCCACATTCAGGCCCCTGACGCGAACGAACTCGGACACATTGTCTGTCACGAGCGTCAATCCGAGCGCAAGTGCATGTGCAGCGATGAACAGATCGGTGTAGCCGATCGGTTGGCCGATTTTCTCAAGCTCGAATCTCGCCTCGGCATACTTCCAAGAAACGTCTTCGTCGTATGGCACGATGGCGATGCGCTCCAGTGCGTTCTCGACGAGGCTGGAGAGCCGGTTCGATCCCTTTTTCCTAAGCCCATACCGCAACTCCGACGCCACGATCGCGCTGGTGCACAGGCTATCAATTCCGACCTCGGCAACGCGCATCGTGACCGCGCCGGCGGGGCTGCGCACCATCTGCGAAATGACGTTGGTGTCGAGCATGTAGCGGAAGCCTGTCATAGATCGACATCCTCCGGAGGTGGCTGTCTCTCGTCCAGATCCGGAAATTCCTCATCCCAAGGCTCCAGCGTCGCCAGCCACTCCAGGAGATCGCTCTTTCGCTCCTTTGGTTCGATGATCAGCCGGTCGCCCTCCTTGCGCATGATCGCCTTGTCGCCCGGCAGTTCGAACTCCACCGGGATCCGCACAGCCTGATTGCGGCCGTTGCGAAACAGCTTGACAACCCTTTCGCCGGCTTCCGTCTCGCCGGTCTTTTCGACGCGGACTACATTCATGGCAGCCTCCACTGGAGTGGCATATGCCTGAGCATATGCCTTTCATACCTTGTGCGCAAACCTCACCGTTTCACCTCCCAGGTCGTCACCCGCTCGCCCGACTGCGGGTCCTTGCCGTCCTTGAGCTGGATCCCCTTGGCCAGCAGGTCGTCGCGAATCTTGTCGGCCTCGGCGAAGTTTTTGGCCTTAAGCATCGCCAGGCGGAGTTGAATGATCGATTCAACACTGGCCTCCAACGCCGCTGAAATCTCGACCTTTTTTGGCTTGACGCCGAGAAGCGCGGCACTCGCCTGGAAGCTTGCGGCCGCGGTGGGATCATTGGCTGCCTTCTGCGCCAGCGCGTGCAGCGCCTGGACGGCGGCGACCGTATTGAGGTCGTCGGCAAGGGCCGCAAGTACCGCCGGATCGACAGGCCCCTCGCCCGCCTCCTCTGCCGGCCAGCGGGCGAGCAGCCGCTCAGCCTCTTCCAGCCGCTTCACCGAGAAATCGATCGGCTCGCGGTAATGCGTCATCAGCATCGCCAATCGCAGCACCTCGCCCGGCCATTTGCGGCCACCGAAGGTTTCCGTGTGCAGCAGGTCGTGGATGGTAACGAAGTTGCCTTCCGACTTCGACATCTTGCGGCCTTCGACCTGGACGAAGCCGTTGTGCATCCAGACGTTCGCCATCACCTTCGTGCCGTGGGCGCAGCGCGACTGGGCGATTTCGTTCTCGTGGTGCGGGAAGATCAGGTCGAGCCCGCCGCCGTGGATGTCGAAGGTCTCGCCGAGGTAGGCGGCCGCCATGGCCGAGCACTCGATGTGCCAGCCCGGGCGTCCCCGGCCCCATGGGCTGTCCCAGCCCGGCTCTTCCGGCGAGGACAGCTTCCACAGCACGAAATCGCCTGGGCTCTTCTTGTGTCCCTCGACGGCAATGCGGGCGCCGGCCTGCTGCTCGTCGAGATTGCGCTTCGAAAGGTCGCCGTACTCGGACCAGGACGTGTCGAACAGCACCTCGCCGCCGGCCTGATAGGCATGGCCGCGCTCGATCAGCCGCTCGATCAGCGTGATCATGTCGGCGCGGCCATCCACCCGCTTCTCCACGAAATCGGTGGCGCGTGGCTCCTGCGTCGGCGGCAGGGTGCCAAGCATTGCAACGTCGCTGTGGAACTGGTTGGCGGTCTTCTCCGTCACCCGGCGGATCGCCTCGTTCAGCGTGATCGTTCCGGCCTTGATGTCGGCGCCGAAATCGCGCAACGCGCGGGCGTTGATCTTGTCGTCCAGGTCGGTGATGTTGCGCACATAGGTCACGTACTGTTCGCCATAGACGTGGCACAGCAAGCGGAACAGCACATCGAAGACGATGACCGGGCGTGCGTTACCGATATGGGCGAAATCGTAGACGGTCGGACCGCAGACATACATGCGGACATTGGTCGGATCGATGGGCTCGAAAGGCGCCTTCGACCGCGTGAGCGTGTTGTACAAGGTCAGGACCGGTTTGTCGGCCATCAAAAATCTCCCATGGGCAAGCGTCCGGTTGGCCCGGCCCGTTTGTCATCTGGGGATTTCAGGAGACGAAAACGGCCAAGCCAGCGGTGAGGCTAGCGAATAATGCTCCGGCAAATAATGCAGAGACCCGTTTTCATGGCAGGCTTTATCGCGCCGGTTTCATCGATGGTCAAGAGCACCCTGCGCCTCCTGCGACACACATCTTGATTTTATTTTGTGCGCACGCCCGTCACCCGCACCCGCCGCCGCCAATTCGTCATGATTGCAGCCTGTTTCCTCGGACGCGGATTCGCGGTCGCCAGACATAGGTTTGATGGCCTGTTTCCCCGGTGACACCCGTGCGGTGAGCGATGTGCGAAAGGATGTCACATGATCCTCCGAAGCGACCAAGGAAGAACGAAATGACGAAGACGAACAAGAAATCGAAATCCGGATGCGACCTCATCCATCGCTATCGGCCGCTGGGGCTGAAGGCGGTTCTCGCCGCGGCGCTGCAACTGAAGGCGCGCATGCGGGATTCGAACATACCGAACGCCTGACGAAAGCGGCGCAATTGGCAGCACGATGGCCGGCGTTGCCGGCCCTCCGCGAAAACGAAACCACCACAACCGAAGAATTATACTCTGAACAAGTTAATTTCTGTTAACAACCACATCCAAAGCGACAGCAGGACCCAACATAACTCGAATTTCTGGCGAACTTTGACCAAATTCATGTGCTAATGCAAAATAGAGATCCAAGATCCGTCATGAATATCTTGGTGCCGCCGTATTTGTTAATGGGAGTTAAACATGGGTACGGAACGAGCGAAGAAAACGACCGCGCATCTGGAGAGCTCCAAGCCGCTGGTGGAGCAGTACAAACCATTGGGATTGAAGGCTGTGCTTGCCGCCGCGAGCCAACGCAAGCCAGCGGTTCCAAGCGTCAGGCGGGAACTTCCGGCCGGCGTGAAGCTGGTGGACGCGTGAACTGTTGAGGGCCGCGGCTTGCGTTCGCGCGCTCCCGCCCCCTCAGAGCAGTGAAAGCTGGCCGGAATCGTCGTCCTTCGCGCGCTCTTTCCTTTGCGCGGAAGGGGGCGCAATCAGCGCCTCAGCCACCGGCTCCTGAATGTCGGGGTCGACATTCGCCACCTTGTTGACCTTATCGGATACCGGGATGGCCTCAAAGAATTCATCTTCCACCGGCGTCAGAAGATCGGCGACATTGCGCGGCTCCTGCGTCGTGCAATCCAGCCAGCGGGCAAAGTCCTCCGGGCGGATGACAACCGGCATCCGGTCGTGGATCCGGCCGATCGAACCATTGGCCCTCGTGGTCAGGATCGCGCCGGTGTCGATCTCGGACCCGTCAGCCGAAGACCAGGTTTCCGTCAGCCCAGCAAAAGCAACGATCCGCCCGCTTCGCGGCCGAATCCAGTAGGCTTGCGACTTTTCCCCTGTCTCCTTTGGCGGGCGACGCCACTCGTAGAAACCGGTCGCCGGCACCAGGATGCGGCGATGGCGCATGGCGGCCCGGAACGAGGCCTTGCCGATCGCCGTTTCGGCGCGCGCATTGATCAGAAGCGGAAACTCGCGCGGATCCTTCACCCACGACGGCGTCAATCCCCAGCGGACCAGAATCGCCTTGCGCTCCGGCAGATTGCTTCCCGGCAGCTGGCGATCGCCGGAGATAACAACGAGAATCGGCTGGGTCGGCGCAATGTTGTAGCGTGGCGGAAATTCCTCCACGTCCATGACATCGAGAAACTCCTCCAGCCGCGCCGCCGGCTCCGTCAATGCAAATCGCCCGCACATGATAACCGATCCCGCCTGCGGCGCACCGTCTCCCGCGGATGGGCAGCGGTACGCTTCATTTCAATACCGGATGCCGTTCGTTCCGCCGGCACGCCAGTCTGGAACAATCTACGGGGAGTACCTATAAAGGGTCAATGAACAGTCCGGATTCGCCGATGTCGCCCCAAGCAGCCTCCTCTGCCATTCTCGAGCGCGACGGCCGCTACCTGTTGGTGCTGCGGCGCAATCCGCCGGCGGCCGACATGTATGCCTTCCCCGGCGGCCGTGCCGAATCGGGCGAGACGCCGGCCGAGACGGCGCTGCGCGAGTTTGCTGAAGAGACCGGCATCGTCGCGCGCGAACCTCGCCTCTACGCCACCTACGACCTGAAGAGCAGCACGACCGGCAGCCACTATTTCCTGTCCGTCTTTCGTGTCGAAGCAGACCCCGACGCAGTCGCCGTCGCCGCCGATGACGCGGCCGATCTCGGCTGGTTCACGGCGGAGGAAGTCGCCACACTGCCCGCCCCAGAGAGCGTGCGCGACTGCATCCGCCGCCTAGAGGCTGATCGTGGGCAACAGGCTGCTGCACCATTTCACCGCGTCGGAATGAGCTAGGCACGATGGTGAAGCTTACCCACCTCGCCCTACTGCTGCTGTCCGTGACGTGGCCCGCCATGGCACAGGAAAAGCCTGGCGCCGCCCCCAACGCGGCCTCGACGGCCGAGCCTGCGCCGGAAAGCAAGCCCGCGCCCTATGACGCACGGCTGGAGCGGCTGTCGGAGATTCTCGGATCCGTCCACTATCTGCGCAACCTTTGCCTGAAGGACGGCGAGGACACTTGGCGGAAGGCGATGGAAGACCTCATTTCGATGGAAGCCGAAAACGAGCAGGCCCGCAAGGAGCGCCTCACTGCCGCCTTTAACCGCGGCTATCGCTCCTTCGCCTCGGTTTATGCCACCTGCACCGCGCAGGCCGTCGTCGCAGAAGAGAAATACCGTAACGAAGGTGCAACACTGGCCACCGAAATTACCGCCCGGTTCGGAAATTAGAGGATAATTAACCTCTTTTCGTCCTGCCCCGTGTCGTTTTGGGAAAAGGCTGATAAGGTTGTTAACAGTCTGGTAAAGAAGTAGATGCCGCGCATGGATCATATGATGGAACCTAGCCTCAACGATATCGACGAGATGATCGTGCATGAGAAGATGCAGGCCGCGCTGGAATACCAGAACGAGGCCTGGGCAGATGGCATGGCTGACGGCATCGAGCCGGAGATCATCGCCGACGCCGCTATCGCGCTGGCCATGCGCGAAACGATTCGCGTTCTCGGCGAACAAGGTGCCGAGGCCATGCTGCAGTCCCTGCGCGAGCGCATGCTTGCCGGCGAGTTCTCTCCTGAGCGCACGCTTCAATAGGGGCGAGATCGGGACAATGCACAGGTTCGTCGACCGCATCAGGCTGCTTCGCGGCAGCGTGTTCGCTGCTTCCTTCTTGTTGACGGTCACGGGAACACTAGGCCCAACTTCGCCTGCCTTCGCACTCAGCGAGTTGCAGCAGGTTCCCGGACAGCACACCGAAGACAAGTCGACGGAAACGCCCGCAGACGATGGCGCGGCGACCGAGACCGAGACCGTTCCGGACGAAGGCGCGCGGCGCCTACAACTGCCGATGCCCGATCCGCTGATTCGCAAGGACACGGCCGAGCAGGAGGCAGCGAAGCCTGAAACCGACAACACCGTTGACGAGCCTGAAACGCCGGTCGAAGTGATCTACGACATCGACAAGGCGCCCCAAGCCGTTCGCCGGATGCGCGAATTGATCGTCGAGGCCGCGGCATCCGGCGATATCGAGCGTTTGCGACCGCTGCTCGGCAAGGGACCGACACAGACGCAGGTTTCCGTCGCCGACGGCGATGACGACCCGGTCACGACTCTGAAAGGCCTTTCCGGCGATCCGGACGGCATCGAGATCCTGGCGATCCTGCTCGATGTTCTGGCGACAGGCTTCGTCAAGGTCGACGCCGGCACGCCGAACGAGACGTATGTCTGGCCGTATTTCACCGAAAAGTCGCTCGACAATCTGGCCCCGCCGGAAAAGGTGGAGCTTCTCCGCATCGTCACGGCAGGTGATTTTGCCGACATGCAGGAATTCGGCGGCTACAATTTCTATCGCATCGGCATCGCGCCGGACGGGCAGTGGAAATTCTTCGTCGCGGGCGATTGAGCCGGCTAGGTTCGCCCGCGGGCGCACACCATAGGCTTGGGCCTTGCGAAGCCTGATCCGACATTCTACCTCTCACTGAAATACATGATTTTGTGCGTGCTTCTTCGCGCCAACTGGGAACTGGATCAAACCATGCCTGCCGTCACACTTGCCGGACGCGCCCACATCACCGTTGCCGGCGGCGACGCCGAAGATTTCCTGCAGGGATTGATCACCTGCGACGTGGTCTCATTGCCGGAAGGCGCGGCCCGCACCGCCGCACTTCTGACGCCGCAGGGCAAGATCCTGTTCGATTTTCACGTCAGTCGCGTCCCTTCCGGCGGCTTTCTCATCGAGACGGCCGAAGAACAGCGCGAGGCGCTGGTCAAGCGTCTGGCCATCTACAAACTGCGCGCCGCCGTGGAGATTTCTCCCTTGGCGGAGACACACACGACCATCACCTGGGGCAGCGAGGGAGAAGGCGTCGTCGACGGTCGCTTCCTCAAGGCCGGACAACGGGTCCTGCGCCGGCCGGGCGCCGGCGGCAGCGATGAACCTGCCGCCTACGACGCGCTGCGGATTGCGCACGGCATCGTCGAATCCGGCCGAGACTTTGCCCTTTCGGACGTCTTCCCGCACGATATCCTGCTCGATCTCTCCGGTGGGGTTTCCTTCCGCAAGGGCTGCTTTGTCGGGCAGGAAGTGGTGTCGCGCATGCAACATCGCGGCACGGCCCGGCGGCGGCCGGTCATCCTTCGGGCAGCAGCGCCGCTTCCGGCACCCGGCGCGGAACTGACGGCCGAGGGCAAGCCGATCGGCACGCTTGGTACGGTTGTCGGGCAGGATGGCCTTGCCATCGTTCGCATCGACCGCGTCGCCGACGCCATGCGTGCGGGCGCGCCGGTTCTTGCCGGTGACGTCGAAGTCGAGGCGTGGCTTCCGGAATGGACAGGGCTCGATTTTCCCGGCGAATCCGAGGCACCGGCACAATGAGCGGCGCGGCACGGCCGAAGGCCGAGCCCCGGGCCTGGCAACGGATGCTGTCCGGACGCAGGCTGGATCTGCTCAATCCCTCGCCGCTCGACGTGGAGCTTTCCGACATCGCCCATGGGCTGGCGCGCGTCGCCCGCTGGAACGGCCAGACCTCCGGCGACCATGCGTTTTCCGTCGCCCAGCATTCGCTGCTGGTGGAAACGATTTTCCGCCAACAGAACCGCTGCACGCCGGACGATTGCCTGATGGCGTTGCTGCACGACGGGCCCGAATATGTGATCGGCGATATGATCTCGCCCTTCAAGGCCGTCGTCGGCGGCGGCTACAAGACGGTGGAGAAGCGGCTGGAGGCGGCCGTGCATCTGCGGTTCGGCCTGCCCGCGGAAACACCGCGCGCCCTGAAGGAGAAGATCAAGAAGGCGGACCGCATCGCCGCCTTCTTCGAGGCGACTGAGCTTGCCGGCTTCTCGCGTGTCGAGGCGGCGAAGTTCTTCGGCGAACCGCGCGGCGTGACGCTGGACCTGCTGACCATCACCCCAATGCCGGCCGTCGAGGCGCAGCGGCGGTTTGCCGAGCGCTTCGCGGCGATCGAGGCCACCCGTGCCGGCGCGGCCCTGGAGCCGCAGGCATGAGCAGGATCGTCGTCGCACCACTTTCGCGCATCGCCGAAATGGCCGTACGGAACCGATGCCGGGAGATGATCAGCCTCGTTGCGCCAAAACAGGATTTCCACCGCCCGGCGGTGATCGATCCGGCGCGTCATCTCGTGCTCGGCGTCAATGACATCGCCTTCGCCGGCACCGGCGATCTGGTTGCCCCTCAGGAAGCCCATGTCGAGGCGATCATCGCCTTCGCCCGGAACTGGGACCGGCAGGCGCCGCTGCTGATCCATTGCATGATGGGCGTTTCCCGCTCGCCGGCCGCCGCGTTGATCGCGGCTCTTGCAGTCTCTCCCGACCAGGACGATGATGCGATTGCACTTCGCCTGCGCGTCGCCTCGCGCCAGGCAACGCCCAACAGCCGAATCGTCGGAATTGGCGACGCGCTATTGTCACGCAACGGCCGGCTTGTTCGGGCGGTACAGCAGATCGGACGGGGCGCCGACTATGTCGGCGAGCAGCCATTTTTCTTCGACATCGAACCTGCAGTGACCGAAACAGACGCTGGAGCCGCCCCATGATCGTGCCGTCGCCATCGCCGCCCGTCGAAATCGGCCTTAACGCGGCAGTGGTGGCCATCTTCAATCGGGGACCAGCGATCCTGACTGTCGGAGGCGGGGCTGGCGAGCGTGAGGCCCTCCCCTTCGGCCCGTTTGAACCGACCCGGCATCGCACCTTTGAAACCAGCCTGCGCGCGAGCGTCGAGCAGCAGACGGCGCTCAAGCTCGGCTATATCGAGCAGCTTTACACCTTCGGCGATCGCGGTCGGCAGAAATCGCCGAGCGAAGCCGGTACGCACATGGTGTCGGTCGGCTACCTGGCGCTGACGCGCATGGATGCCGAGGCAACCGAAAGACTGGAGGCGACCGGCGCCCACTGGCGGGACTGGTATGCCTTACTGCCGTGGGAAGACTGGCGGCACGGGCGACCGGCCGTGCTTGACCAGACAATCATTCCCGCCCTGTCGGAATGGGCAGCGGCGAGTTGGCAGAACGATGGCAAGTCGCTTCCCAATCGCAGAACACGACTGAGGCTCGCCTTCGGACTCGACGACTTCCCCTGGGATGAGGAGCGGGTCCTGGAACGCTACGAACTACTCTATGAAGGCGGGCTTGCGGAGGAGGCGGTGACCGACGGCCGTGCACCCGGCAAGGCAGCCGTCGGCCTTGCCATGCAGCACGATCACCGACGCATCCTGGCGACAGCGGTTGCGAGGCTGCGGGCAAAGATCAAGTATCGCCCGGTCATTTTCGAGCTGATGCCGTCGGAATTCACGCTGACAGAACTGCAGGCGACGGTCGAGGCGATCTCGGGCCGCCACCTGCACAAGCAGAACTTCCGCCGCCTCGTCGAGGGAGCGGAACTGGTGGAGCCGACGGGAGGAACCACCTCGGCGACCGGCGGCCGTCCTGCGGCGCTGTTCCATTTCCGGAGGCAGATTCTGCAGGAGCGCCCAGCGCCGGGACTGAAGGTCGGCGGACGGTAGTCACACGCTGCCCCGATATGGCGCGTGCACGTTTTCTAAAGCGCGTCGCGATCTGTCAGATCGCTTGCCACGCTTTAGGTCCTTGTTCTTTCGCTGTCTTTGTCCCGAAACCGGTTCCCACTTTCGGGAGACATGCTTCAAGGAATGACCGCGCAGGCCACGCGATCGCCAGCCCCGCCGGCCGGATCGGTGCGATAGTCGTCCGACCCGCCGTGCACGACGACCGCCCGGCCACGAATGCCTCTCTCCTTGTCTTCGAGCAAGACAGACGCATCGAAGACCTGAGCCCGCAGGACGCCGTCGTCGCCGACATACTGGTTCGGCATGTCGCCGGCGTGGGGGCCCTCGGCGGAAAGAAATCCGTGCTTCTTGCCAAGGGGGTTGAAGTGGGCGCCGGCCGACTTGAAACCATCCTTCGGATCACAGGCACCCGTCTCGTGAATATGCAGGGCCACCCACTTGCGTGGCGGCAAGCCGGTGAGTTCCATTTCGAGCAAGACCCCGCCATCGCTCTCGGTCAGCAGGACGCGACCGATTTCGGATCCTGAGAGCCCGATGAAATCAGCCTTCACGGAATTGCCGTCCTGGGCGAAAGCGGATGCGGCGACGAAAATTGCCGCGGCGAATGGTACGATATGCCGGGTCATCTGACGTCCTTCCGATCTGGAGTGGAGACAGGACATGAACACACTCGGAGGCGGCGAGTTCCCCGAAAGCGTTCTTCAGCAGAAACTTATCGTACGACCACGTCCAGCCCGATGTCGAGCGTCGGCGCGGCCATCGTGATCTTCGAGGTGGAGATGTAGTCGACGCCGGTTTCGGCGATGGAGCGGATCGTCTTGAAATTGACGTTGCCGGACGCCTCGAGCTTCACCCGGCGCGGGTCGCCGACATAGTCGTCATCCGTCAGGCCGGCACAATCGCAGTTGATCTCGACGGCGCGGCGCAACAGTTCCGGCCCCATATTGTCGAGCAGGACGACGTCGGGAGCGGCCTCCAGCGCCTCCTCCAATTCCTCCAGCGTGGTCACTTCAACTTCGATCTTGACCAGGTGGCCGGCGAATTCACGCGCCGCACGGACGGCGCCGGCAATGCCGCCGGAAACGGCGATGTGATTGTCCTTGATCAGGATGGCATCATCGAGCCCGTAGCGATGTGACGAGCCGCCGCCCAAGCGCACGGCGTATTTTTCCAGCGCCCGCAGGCCGGGAATGGTCTTTCGGGTGCAGCAGACCCGCGCCGTGGTATGGGCGATCTCATCGGCGAAGGCGGCCGTGTAGGTGGCGACACCCGACAGATGCATGAGGAAGTTCAGCGCCACGCGTTCGGCCGAGAGCACGCCGCGCGCCGGCCCGGAAACCCGCGCAAGCACGGTGTCGGGCTCGACCCGATCGCCATCCCGTACCAGGGCCTCGAAGACGATCGCCGGGTCCATCAGCCTGAACGCGGCCGCCGCGAGCTCCATGCCGACGATCACGCCGCGCTCGCGCGCGTTCAGCTCCGCCTCCGCCATCATGTCGGCTGCGACCGTCGCCTGGCTGGTGATGTCGCCGGCGCGGCCAAGGTCCTCGACAAGAGCGGCGCGCACCTGATCCTCGATCAGGAACGGCGAAAGAACGGGAAGGTTTGGTGCTGTCATCGCTATTGTCCAATCTGCGGGCATCGTTCCAGCCCGCCGGTGCTTATGCCGCTGCCGTTTCCGCCAATTCGGCCACGACCTGGTCAGCCTCCGCAAGCGTTATGTAGGTGCGGTGCTTCCATTCCTTCCGCTGCTCGGGGAAATCGGCGCGGAAGTGACCGCCGCGGCTTTCCTCGCGCAGATAGGCACCCACCGCGATCAGCTTGGCCGTGGTGACGATGTTGTGGAAGCGCATCCGGCTGTTCTCGCGCTCGAGGCTGGCGATCGCTCGGATTGCCTCCTTCAGCCCGTTGCGATCGCGGATCACGCCGACCTGCGCGCTCATCAGCTTGCGCAGGGCCGTCAGCGCCGGGCTGTCTTCCACCGTCACCAGATCGTCGCTCTCGTCGGCCTTCTTGCCCCAGTCGCCGGTTTTCGGCTCCGGCAGCATGCCCTTGATATTTTCCGCGATGCGTGCAGCAAAGACAACGGCTTCCAGCAGTGAGTTCGACGCCAGCCGGTTCGCACCATGGACGCCGGTCGATGTCACCTCGCCGGCAGCCCAGAGCCCGTCCACCGAGGTGCGGCCCTCCGCATCCGTCAGCACGCCGCCCATGTGGTAATGGACCGCCGGGACGACTGGAATCGGCTGGGTCACCGGATCGATGCCGGCCGCCACGCAGGACGCGTAGACGGTCGGGAACATCTCGGGAAAATGCTTGCCCACCGCCTTGGTGCAGTCGAGGAAAGCACCGCGCCCGGCCTGCACTTCGGCGAAAACCCCTCGTGAGACAATGTCGCGGGGTGCGAGTTCGCCGTCCGGGTGAATGTCGAGCATGAAGCGGCGCCCGGCGGAATTGAGGAGTTGGGCGCCATCGCCGCGCAGCGCTTCCGTGGCAAGCGGCGCGGGGTCGCGACCGATGTTGATCGCCGTCGGGTGGAACTGGACGAACTCCGGATCGGCCATGATGGCGCCGGCGCGGGCGGCCATGCCCACCCCCTGGCCGCAGGCCTCCCACGGATTGGTCGTCACCGCGTAGAGATGGCCGACGCCACCGGAGCAGAGCACGACGGCGCGGGCCGGAAAATGCACGCGATTCTTCGACTGGCCGGCGTCGGGCCGGGCGATCACCCCGGAGACGAAGCGGCCTTCCCGCACCAGCTCTTCGACCACATAGCCTTCCAGCACGCGGATCGACGGTGTCTTGCGGACGGCGGCGATTAGTGCCTCCATGATCGCCTTGCCGGCCATGTCGCCGCGCACGCGCACGATACGCCGCTCCGAATGGGCCGCCTCGCGCGACAGGAGCAGCTTTCCCTCCAGGTCGCGATCGAACGGGACGCCGTAATCGAGCAGATCATGGATGCGCGCCGGCCCTTCGGAAACCATGAAGCGCGCCATTTTCTCGTCGACAATACCGGCGCCGGCTTCGATCGTGTCGGCGACGTGCTTCTCGAACGTGTCGCCGGCGCTCATCGCCGCGGCAATGCCACCCTGCGCCCAGGCCGACGAGGCGCCCTGACCGATCGGTGCAGCGGCAAGGATCGTCACCGGCCGGGGGCTGAGCTTCAGCGCGCAAAAAAGCCCGGCCAGCCCGCCGCCGACGATGACGATGTCGTCGATGGCGTTCCAGGAAAGGGGGCGAAAACTGTCGATCGGCATTCCATTCTCCTCCACGGACCGCCTCTTCCCTCCCCTTGTGGGGAGGGCAGCCCCTACTGCTTCAAATTCACCATCCGCTCGACGGCGAGACGGGCGCGATCGGCAATCGCAGGGTCGATCACCACCTCTTCCGTCATGTTCACCAGGCTGTCGAGAATTTTCGGCAGCGTGATGCGCTTCATGTGCGGACAGAGATTGCACGGCTTGATGAAATCGACGTCCTTCACCTCGGCCTGGATATTGGAGGCCATCGAGCACTCGGTGACGAGCAGCACGCGCGGCGGCCGCTTGTCCTTGACGTAGTTGATCATGCCCGAGGTGGAGCCGGAGAAATCACAGACGGCGATCACGTCCGGATGGCATTCCGGGTGGCCGATGATCTCGATCGACGGATCGGCTTCCTTGTAGGCGAGGAGCTCGGCCGGCGTGAAGCGCTCGTGCACTTCGCAATGGCCCTTCCAGGTCAGGATCTTCTTGTTCGTCTGCTTGGCGACGTTCATCGCCAGGTACTCGTCGGGAATGCAAAGCACCGTATCGCTTTCCAGGCTTTCCACGACGGCAAGGACGTTGGAGGAGGTGCAGCAGATATCGGTCTCCGCCTTTACCTCGGCAGAGGTGTTGACGTAGGTGACGACCGGCACGCCGGGGTAGCGCTCCTTCAGCAGCCGCACGTCGGCGCCGGTGATCGATTCCGAAAGCGAGCAGCCGGCACGAAGATCGGGAATGAGGACCGTCTTTTCCGGGTTGAGTAGCTTCGACGTCTCGGCCATGAAGTGGACGCCACACTGGACGATGATCTCTGCATCCACTTTCGTCGCGTCGCGGGCAATCTGCAGCGAGTCACCGACGATATCTGCAATGCAATGAAAGATCTCGGGTGTCTGGTAGTTGTGCGCGACGATGACCGCCCCGCGTTCCTTCTTCAGCCGGTTGATGGCATGGACATAGGGGGCGTAGACCGGCCACTCGATCGCCGGAATGAACTGCTTCACCCGCTCATACAGATGCTCGGTCTCGCGGGCGATTTCGGAGGTAAAGGAGAGGTCCGGCATCGCAAGAACGCCGAAGCGCTCGGCGGCGCTGCGTGGCGTGGTCCTGCCGACACTTGTGGCAGCGGTTCGGGTCATGCCCCCTCCCTTTCTACCGCCTTCAGGCGGCCGACTGTTTTGCTCATACTGAGCATAATTGGCACCCAACAAAACCGGCAGAGCCGGCTCGGCTGATTTAGAAATTTTTGTGACGCTTCGCAAGGGATCGCCCGCCATTTCCGGCGGGCAATTTTTGCCTCACGCCATCGCCGGGCGGCGGACGGCCTGTTCGCGGATCGGCCAGTGGACGATCGCCGCGAAGACGCCCAGCGCCACACCGAACCACCAGACCGGATCGTAGGTGCCGAAGTGGTCGTAGAGGTAGCCGCCCATCCAGACGCCGAGGAACGAGCCGATCTGGTGCGACAGAAAGACGACGCCGCCAAGGAGACCAAGGTGACGCGTGCCGAACATGATCGCCACCAGCGCGTTGGTCGGCGGCACGGTCGAGAGCCACAACAGCCCCATGACGATCGCAAACAGGATGACCGACAGCGGCGTCTGCGGCAGCAGGATGAAGGCAGCGACGGCGACGGAACGGGCGATATAGATCAGCGCCAGGAAGTAGGGCTTGGAATAGTGCTGGCTGATCACGCCGGAGGCGAGCGAGCCGATGATATTGAAGAAGCCGATCAGCGCCAGCGCAATCACCGCATAGCGCGCGTCGATGCCGATATCACCGATATAGGCGGGGAAGTGCGCGGTGATGAAGGCAACCTGATAGCCGCAGACGAAGAAGCCGGAGACCAGCAGCAGATAGCTCTTGTGGCCGAGCGCCTCTTTCAGCGCCTCGCCGATCGATTGCTTGTACTCCGCCTCCTTCTGCGTGCCGGAGGACGAGTTGCCCCGCAGCGGCATTGCAAACAGCGGAACGAGGAGCATCAGCACGCCGAGGATGACGAGGCTATCCGACCATCCGTAGGTCGAAATCAAACCCTGGCTCAGCGGCGCGAACAGAAACATGCCGGCGGAGCCGGCGGCCGTCGCGATGCCGAAGGCCATCGGGCGCTGCGCCGGCGTGACGTTGCGCGCGAACGCGGACAGCACCACGCCAAAGGAGCCGGCCGCCACGCCGAGACCGACGAGCACGCCGCCGCCGAGATGCAGCGTCAGGGGCGAGCCGCCGACAGACATCAGGAACAGGCCAGATGAGTAGAGAATGCCGGATAGCGCCAGCACGCGCCATGTGCCGAAGCGATCGGCGATCGCGCCGAAGAAGGGCTGTCCGAGACCCCAGAAGAGATTTTGGAAGGCCATCGCCAGACCGAAAGTCGTCCGATCCCAGCCGGTCTCCTGCAACATGGGAAGCTGGAAGAACCCCATGGCGGACCGCGGGCCGAAGGTGAACAAGGCAATGATGCAGCCCGCGCCGATGATCAGCCATGGCATTTGCGGGCGGCTGGTCGCGGCAACGGTGGTGGAAGGAGCAGACATGGGAATCTCCGGATGTTCGGGCGGCAAAAATAGCGGCCACGACCTATCCAAAAAAGTGAATAAATTTGACCGGCCGATCAGCGAAATTCATGCTGGAAATCGTTCAAGCAAACCACGGTGTCAGCCACGAACTTTCATCGGCCAGCGCCCGGCGCGCTGGCCGATGACGCTCACCGTGTCGCCAACCCGCAGCGTCCCCTCCCCGCGCGGCACCGCATTCCAGCCGAACAGCACGCCGGCGACGCGACGGTCCGCCGACATGCGCTTTTCGGCTAGGCCCTGGATCGGGTTGCCGCCGATGCGCTCGCCGGTCATCTGATCCTGCGTGGTCATGATGCAGCGAGAGCAGGGCTTGACGAGATCGAAGACGAGGCCGCCAATCTCGACTGCCTCCCACAGGTCTTCGTCCCACGCGCCGTCGTGGTCGATCAGGATATTGGTGCGGAAGCGATCCATGCCGACCGGCTCCTGACCCTTCTCGACAAGCGTTCGGTTGAGATCAGCGAGCGAGCCGGTGGTGGTGATGAGGACCGGAAAGCCATCGGCAAACCCGACCGGCGCCGGCTGGCCAGCCCACGTCTCTCCCTCGTAGCGGCGCGAAAGCGCATCCATGTGGACAAGCCGGACATCGCGACCGAGCCAACCGGAGAGGGCCGAGTTGGCGGCATCGTCGGCAAGGGCCGCATCGACAGAACTGTCCCAGACCGTGACCTGCAGCCGGCGCGCGGGATCGAAGCCGGGCACGATCTCCCGCCCCTGCATGACGAGGCGAACCGTGCCGTCCAGTGGATAGGCTTCCACCTGCGCCAGAAGCTGCAGCTCCCGTTGCGTGATGAAGCGGCCATCCGGATCGGTCACCATGAAGCGGCGATCGTCCGCGAAACCGTCGAGGCGCACCGAAACCTCGGCCTTGGCGATGGCGCGTCCGCTTTTCAGCGGGTGGATGTTCAGGGCGGCGACGGTCATAGGCTTCATAGGCTGCGTCCGGTTCCTTGGAAGAGGTCCCGCACCTTTAGCTGATCGGCGACGATGCTGGAACTGGTCGCGGAACGCTGAAGTACTTTAGGTTGCTACCCGCGCAGAGAAGCCCGGCCGACATCGAGACCGTGATTCTTGTCGCGCCTTCCAAAAACCACCATCGGCCGGCGCAGCAGGCCGCGTCTCAACCGGCTGGCCCGCCAGAGGTCGCCGACCACACGCCGCCCCGGTGCCTCGATCACGCTATAGCTGACCCAGGCGGCAAGGAGGGCGGTGACGAGCGTCAGAACGGCCAGGACCGGCAAGGGCAGCAATGCAGAGAACGTCTGGCGCGTCAGGAACATGACCGGAACATGGAGAAGATAGAGCGAAAAGCTCGTCACGCCGAGGAAACGCAGCGGCTCCGAGGAAAGCACGCGCGCCGTCAGTGGATGCTCACGCGCGACCAGCGCGACGATCAGCGCGGATGCCAGCGCCGTCGGAAGGCCCCAGAAAGGCTCGCCCACAACCGTAACCATATGCTTGTAGCTGAAGAAGACGATGAGAAGAACGACCGCCATGACGCCAACCAGCACCGACGGCGGACGATCGGCCAGGGCGGTGTGAAGTCGCCCAGCAACAACGCCGAAGAGGAAATAGGGCAGCTTGGCGTGCAGCAGGATCCCCGGCCCCGGAAAATCGAGCAGGCTGACAACGGCGACCACCCCCATCAGGCCGAAGCCGATGACCTGGTAGCGGCGCGGATCGCTCAGGAACAGCCAGATCACCGGAAAGGCGACGTAGAACTGGATTTCCGGCGGAACCGACCAGAAAACGCCGCTCTTGCCAAGCAGCATCACATGCAGCGCAAAATCCAGCAGGCCTTCCATCGGCTGCGGATAGCCAAGCTGTGTCACCGTCGACAAAACCCCGACGAGACAGACGGCTGCGAGGTAGACTGGGTAGATCCTTGCGAATCGACTGACGAGAAAGTCACCTACGCTCTGACGCGTCACCGGGCGGCGGCCGTAGAGATAGGCCATCAGGAAGCCACTCAGCGCGAAGAAAATGCCGACGGCCTCGGTGCCGATATCGAGATAGGGAAGCGCTCCGAATTCGGGAAAGATCAGGGTGATGTGCGACACGAGGACGATGGCCGCCGCGAGTCCGCGCAGTCCGTCAAGACTTCCGATGTGACCTGGCCCGTTCATCCTGCCCGCCGCCTGCCCCGTTGCTGGTATTCAGGGCGGCAGATGATGGCTCATCACCGGTTTATGGCGCGTTAAGCCGACGCGCATCAGGCTCCCGGCGGCGCGGTGGTTGCACGCTCCCCGTCCCGCCTGGACAGGATCTTCTGGTAGAACAGGCCGATGCCGATCAGCACCGCCCCGAGGCCGATGAAGGACAGCGCGCGCAGGATGCCTTCGAGGTTGGCCATGTCGAAGAGGAAGACCTTGATCACGGCGATCAGCACCAGGGCCGCCGACGCGAGGCGGAGGCTCTTGGCATCGAAACGCGAACCGAGTGCCAGCAGCGCCACCCCGAGCAGCAGCCAGACGACGGAATAGGTGTAGGCCTCGCCCTGCAGGAAGCCTTTCCAATCGGCAATCCCCTCGCCGTGCCAGTAGCGGCGCACGGATAGCGAAAGCCAGGCGAAGATGAGCGCGGCCCCGGTCAGCGCCAGCAGCATGACATAGGGCGCCGGCCGCCTCCCACGCGCGTACCAGGCGAGCCCGGCAAAGGCGAGGCCCGGCAGCAGATAGCCGATGAGCAGCAGGTTGAAGAACGGCCGGCGGCCGGTCAGTTCGCCGGTGAAATACGGGTTGAGCGCGACGAAATGCGCCATCAGGATCGACAGCATCGAAAGAACGCCGATCACCATCGACCCGTAGCGGAAGACCGGGCTCGGCGATTTCACATCCAGGGTCATGAAAACGGCCGAGGCACCGGCGGCAAGCAGCGTGTAGATCGACTGCTCGCCGAGCGTCGGCACGGCGCTGTCGAGCACGCCGCCGTTCATCGCGTGACGGACGAGGATGGAGATCGCCAGCAGGATTAACAGGCTCGCCAATGCCTGCAGGAGATTGCGCACCCGCGCGTGCGGCCAGCGGCGCAGCTCGTAGGCGGCAATCGCAAGCAGCAGCGCGGGCCCGCCATAGCCGGCAAGGAGCTGGTTGAACAGCGGCGTCCTCGACAGGTTGGCGGCGCCCACGACCGTCGGCTCCCAGGCAATGCGAACCGCCACGACAAGGGCGGCGCCCACCATCATCCAGGGCAGCACCGGCCAGGGACGAAGCCGCGTCGCAAACACCATGGCGAGACCGAGGACGGCGACGAGCAGCGTCGTCGCCAGGCCGTCGGTCAAGGCAAACAGCGCCAGCACGAGAAAGGCGAAGCCGCCTGTCACCAGCGACCACTGCGGAATTTGTCCGCTCCGATCGGCGGACCCGCGCGAAAAAACCTCGGCCCCGGCGAAGTAAGCCAGGCCGATCACGAGCGCGAGAAAGCCATGCTTGAGGTCGAACGACAGATTGCCGAAGGCGAGGAAGCTCACAGCCATGATGGCAATCGGAAAAATGGCGATCAGCACGCTCCAGAGTGCCGCATAGGCCGGCGCGCTCTCCCGCCACCTCCACAGCGCCGCGGCGCCGATCGCCGCCAAGCCCGCGGCAAGCAGCAGGATGAGGTTGATGGCGTGCGCACCTGCCATTGCCTGCTGCGAAGTTGCGGTCTCGAACCCTGCCGATCGATCCAGGAGGCCGATGGCGAAACCGGCAACATCAGCAATGACCATCGTGCCGGACAAGGCGCACAGAGCGCCCAGAACCGCCGGATAAAGCGCCCAGGATCGCACGGCGCCAACCGCCGCCAGCCCCAACACGAGCACCACAAATCCCGCCAAAGCCGTGGCCGGGATCGGATAGAGGAACGCGAGGATGATCGCCGGCACGACGGTCGCCAGGGCCGCGCTGAGGGACACCGTTGCCCAGGCGGGGGCAAGCCACCGCTGCCATCGCGCGGCAACCGGTTCGGAGGTGCCCACCGCCGTTGCCGTGTCGGAGGCTGGCGCTTCGCCCTCACCGTCGGCTGCGTCCGTGTTCCCCTGCCCGACCGACGTGTGCGTGACATCCCCTGCCACGCGCCCGGAGCCCGGCCAGACGAACGCGGTTCCCGCCAGCATGATGCAAAGCGCCAGCGTTAGCGGCAATGTCGCGAGCGGTTCTGCTGCGGCGAGATAGAGGATCGCCCACAGGCCGAGACCCGCATTGGCGAGCGTCGGAACGACCTGCCAGCGGCGCAGGCGCGAGGCGGTGATCGTGGCGAGCCAGGTCAGGGACAGATAACCGAACAGCCGCCAGGGGTCGGGCTCGGGTGCCGCGACCAAAAGCGGCGTCACCATCGAGGCGAGCAGGCCGAGACCGGCGAGCGCCTGGCCGTGCAGCAGCGAAAGCGCGATCGTGGCAAAGGCAACGGCGGCAAGCAGCAGGAATGCGACCGGCGCGCCGAAGTACGCATAGACGCCATGGGCGGCATAGGTAACCCCGAAAAGGGTGAGTGCACCGGCGGCAGTCAGAATCCCGGGGACCATGGCGTTCTGGAAGGCGTTGGCGATCAATGGCTGCGTGCGACGGCGGATGAGCTCGCCTGCGGCAATCAGCACGAGGCCGAACAGGGCGGCGAGCGACAGGCGCACCGCCGGGCTGAGCAGGCCGCTCTCGATTGCGTATTTCACCATGAAGATGCCGCCGAGTGCGAGCGCCAGCCCTCCGACCCAGACCGCCCAGCGCGCGCCGATGCGGCTTTCAAGGCTCTCGCGCACCGGCGCCGTCTGAGCGGTAGCGGGCTGGACCAGCCCGTTGGCCCCATCGATCGTCATTGCGCGGCCAGTGTCGGCAGTTGCAACGTCGCCGGCCTGCACGGCCGCAGCGTCTCCGGGTTGCGATAAGGGCGCCCCGCTTGTCGCGCCTGCCGCCGACCAGGGGCTTGCAAACGGTGCTTCAGCCTCCTGCAGCACGCCATCTGCAGTAACCGCTTCGACCGCCTCGGCGGCTGCTTGAGAAGTGGCAGGCACAACGCCACCGACCTTCAGGGCCTCGATCTCCTGCCGCAGTTTCTGAATCTCTTCAGTGAGTTTCGCCGCGTTCTTGCGGGTCTTGTTCATCACGGTGATCGCAAGCACGATGGCGACCAGGGCCAGTATTTCCGCCATGACTTCTCCGCTTGTCCGGGGCGACCGCCGTCACCGGCGCACGCTGTTCATCTGATCATGCGGGAGCAGGTGCGCAACCTCAAGGGGCGGTATTTTGCCGGCATCGCGCGTGGCATGGCGTTGCAGTCGCCGTCAGCGCATCAGGTTGGCGATCGGGAAGATGGTGCAGGTCTCCGTACCATGCGCGAGCAGCTTGCCGTTCTTGTCGCGCAGCCACGCCTCGGACGTGGCGATCGTGCGGCCGCGGTGCACGATCCGTCCTTCACAGAACACCTCGCCCATCCCCGGCAGAACGGGACGGACTAGGTTCACCTTGAATTCGACAGTCGTATAGGCCTCGCCCGGCAAAGTCGTGGCGAAGACGGCACAACCGAGCGCCGAATCCATCACCGTAGCGGTCCAGCCGCCATGCACGGTTCCGAGCGGATTGAGGTGTTCCTGCGTCGGGTATCCCTTGAAGACGACTCGCCCTTCCTCGACTTCTGCCAGCGTGAATTTCAGCGTCTTCGCCATCGGCGGCGCGGGCAGCTCGCCGGCGAGCATCGCCTGAAGGACCTTCAGTCCGCCGTCGCGCGCGACCACGTCCAGGGGCAGAGTGCCGACACCGGCAACGCTCAGTCCCGGGTAGAGTTCGATATTCATGAAGTCATCTCCGAAGGGGGAACGACGGCAAGCGCCTTCAGCGTCGCCTGGATAAAGCCGTCGCGTGCGCTGGAAAGCTGCAGCCCGCGCGGCTCGCAAACATACCGGTTGAGAAAGAAGGCGGTCAGCCGAAAACCATCGGATAACGCCTGCTGGTCGGCTGCCTTGCTGGCCTGCGTACCGAGAAAGGCCGGTAGCGCCAGCATCTTGTCGGCCCACGGCGCGCCGGCATCGCGGCTGACGGCACGACCCGATTTCGGCGACACGAAGACGAGATCTTCGCTCCTTTCGGTCGCGGCGCATCGGGCGAGGTCCAGCCCGAAGCCGAGATCCTCGAGCACCGCCAGTTCGAAGCGGACGAAGAGCTCGCCCGCATCCCTTGGATCCTCCAGATGCTCCAGGATGACGCCAAGCATCTCGAACAGATGCGGATGGGGATCGCGCTCAGGCAGGAAACGCAGCACTGCGGCCATGGCCTGCACGCCATAGACGGCGGTCGCCGTCTCCATCAGTTGACCGGCGCGCAACTGCAGCGGCTCCATGCGGAACTCGCCGAGATGCTCGTCGAGCCGCGCCCGCCAGGTCACCTCCACCGAATTGCCGGGCTGCAGCACCGGCTGCATCGTCCGCGAGCGCCCCGAGCGGACGACGCCCAGGTGCCGACCGTGCGCGCGCGTCATCACCTCGGCGATCACCGAAGTCTCTCCGTGACGGCGCACGCCAAGCACAACTGCCTCGTCGCTCCATTGCATGGCAAAGCCATACGCCCCACCGGTGGCAGGGGCAAGCATGGAAGCCTGTGGAAGACTGCGGCCGCGCCCCGCCAATGCGTGACCTTTGCGCCACACTGCGCCACGCCGGGGATACCTGCCGCATTTTCGCTCTCTTCTTGCCGCGCCACCGTCAGAATTGGCTTTAGAAGAGGCGCGAAGGACTCGAACGTCCGGTATCGAAAAACGAACAGCAGGTCAGTTCATTATGTGTGTGTCCGCGATCCGTGCAGTTGCTTGCGCGCGTCCCCTCGCCCTCCTCTTGCTTTCCCTGGCGCTTGCGGGCTGCGTCACTGCAAAACCAGTGAAGAAGGGACCGGATCCGATGCATCTGGCGATGTACGGGCCGCAGCCAGAGGAAAAATTCCCGCTGCCGGCAATGGACATCGCCGGTGTTAACCCGAAATATTTCCGCCAGCAGGTCGCCTATCCGACCGGCGAGGTGCCCGGCACGATTGTCATCGATACCCAGAACCGCTTCCTCTATCTGGTGCAGGAGAACGGCATGGCGATGCGCTACGGCATCGGCGTCGGCAAAGCCGGGCTGGAGTTCGAGGGAACGGCGCGGATCGGGCGCAAGGCGGAATGGCCGCGCTGGACGCCGACGCCGAACATGATCAAGCGCGAGCCCGAGCGCAACGCTAAATGGGCCGGCGGCATGGAACCCGGCCTGACCAATCCGCTCGGGCCGCGCGCGCTCTATCTCTTCGAGGGCGGCAACGACACGCTGTTCCGCATCCACGGAACCTCCGAGCCGTGGTCGATCGGCAAAGCGGTCTCAAGCGGTTGCATCCGTCTGTTCAACCAGGACATCATCGACCTCTACGGCCGCGTGCCGACCGGCAGCCGCGTCGTCGTGCTGCAGCACGAGGCGCCGATGGACGTTCCGGCCAGCGGAATGCCGATGGCGAATGCCACCAATTACAGCACGGCTCCCGCCGCGCTGTAATTGCCGACGTGACCCGACGCGAACGACGCGTCGGGCATAGCTCGATCCCGGATTCCACGGGTCCTGCCTAGACGAAATCCTGCTGCTCGGAGGCGACGACGCCCTTGAGCTCGCTCGGGTAATAGCCGTGGCGCAGGTTGATGCCGTATTCGAGATAGGCTTTCATGCAGGCGAGCATCTGCGACCAGCCCTCGCAGTTCATGTAGGACGATTTCTGGCCGCGGGCGTTCTCGCGCCAGCCGGTTTCGGCAATCGTCACCATCGTGCCGCCGTCCTCCAGCGGCGCGAATCGCATCTCGACGCACGTCTTGTAGGGCGCCTCCCCCTCGTCCACCATGGCATCCCAGCGGAAGACAATCCGGGAATTTTCCTCAACCTCGTCGACGATCACCGGGGCCATGCCCCACCACGTCACCGTCGTGCCAGCGACGAGCGGCGCACTGGCGCCGCCGATCGTGGTGAAATAGCCGCTCAACTTCTTCGGATTGACGACGGCATCGAACACATCAGCCACTGGCTTGTCGATCCGTCCGTTTACGCGAAATTCCAGCGCCATGCCGTCCTCCTTCGCTTGTCCAAGTCAGAATTATGTTATATTTTTATAACATGTCAAGCGAATCGAACGAGGATGCCGTCTTCAAGGCACTGGCGAACGCCAGGCGCCGGCAGATGCTGGACGCGCTCAAGGACGCGCCGCAGACGACCGGCGCGCTGTGCGAAGCCTTTGCCGAGATGGACCGCTGTACGGTGATGCAGCATCTGAAAGTGCTGGAAGACGCCGGGCTGGTGATCGTGCGCCGCGAGGGCCGCGAGCGCTGGAACCATCTCAACGCCCTGCCGATCAAGGCGATTCACGACCGCTGGATCAGCCAGTATGCCGGCCACGCGATGAACGTGCTCGAGGCGCTGAGAGAAGAGATTGAGAGATAGGCTGGCTTACTAGCGGCCAACCCAAGCCCAACCAGGACCCACCCTCAATGAGAAGTTGCGCAGAAGCCACAAAACAGCAACTTTCATCTTCCGGATGTGTCAGGGGACTCCATTTCGAGCCGATCATTTGTTATCGCTTTGGCTGAAGAGCATTGGCGCATCGAGGTCAACTTTGCCTAAGTAAACACCGGTCTCAATCCAGTTTCACCCGTACTGCCGGATAGCAACACGCTGTCGGCGTATGAACGTGTTCATCGGGTGGTGGCAAGAGACCGGTTTGGCATTGTTGGAATGTGCCATGTGCATCTCCGCTGTCTCAGCTCTTCAGCCGCCCGAAACAACGCCACACCGTGCCCGAAAGGGTCTTCTTATGCACCATCTTGGTGGACTTCCGAACGGAAGACCAAGACGATATGTGCAATATACTTCGGGTCCGATGGACCATCGTTCCTAAGACAGCTCCCCAGCCCTGGATTGCGTGCAGCGGATGTGGAGGCCTGAGGGCCTTCCAATCCAGCGGCAAAATCCGGCTCAACGCCAACGGCCGCAAGCTTGATGCGTGGCTCATCTACAAGTGCTTGATCTGCGAGAAAACGTGGAACCGGCCGCTCTTTGAGCGGCAGAACGTCCGCGACATCAATCCTGCGGTCCTCGAGGCGCTGCAGTCCAACGATCCGCAATGGATTCGGACGGAAACGTTCAACCTCGAAGCACTGCGGCGCAAGTCGCAGCTCGTCGATGAATTTTCTGAGTTTGATACCGAAAAGGAGATACTGCGCGAAACTCGCAATTGGACGAAACTGGAAATCGAACTAGTCGTTCCGCTTCCGCTCAACACACGCCTTGACCGTCTGCTGGCGTCCGAGTTGGGCGTCTCGCGCGCACGGCTCGTAGCGCTTCACGACAAAGGCACACTTTGGATCAAGTCGGATCGCGTCGACATTTTGCGGCGGCGTGTCAGATCTGGCACCCAGGTTTCGATTGATCTCTCCACCGAGGCCGAGCGAGAGCAATTGTGGCGACCGCTGGCGACGGGTAGCCCGCTATAAATTGCGTCACGGAGGCTTGAGAAACAGGCCTTCGTGAGTTCACGTTTCCTGCTCGGCCACGTTCTAGCCTGTCGTTGTATCGCGGGACGCAAGTCGCCTACAGGGGGCAGCGCGCCCCATGGATTTCGCTTATCGACGGCAACAGCGTGATCACCTCGCGCTGATGGCTCTCGTCCATTGGTTCGATGTTTTCCCTCCAGAACGCTTCCGCTTCGGCGGGTTCGCTTTCCCAGATGCGGGTGGTGACGTGGTTGTCATCGACCTTCGAGAGCCTTCGCCCGCCAAGACGAAGATATTTGGCTGCCAGTTCGGCTGCATGTGTCGCTTCCATGACGCGCAACCTTCCGTAATCGGTGTAACGGGAGCATCGTATCACCGCCAGCGACTTGCCACTAACGGCAAATGGTTAAAGAGGGCAGTACGGGTGGTGCGAGGAGCTTCCCTTCCAGAATACCGTTCTGAAGCATTCAGCTCGGTCACATGGACAGAGTGTTTTACAGTGAGGCCCGAGGCCTAAACCAGATGCAGGAAGGTGGGAAATGAAAGAACAGCCGATTCTTTTCGGTGCGGACTACAGCGTTTACGTACGGATTGTCCGGCTTTGCCTGATAGAGAAGGGTGTCGGATATCACCTCATGCCAGTTGACGTTTTTGCGGAGGGAGGTCCTCCGGCGGGCCATTTGACGAGGCATCCATTCGGACGTATCCCTGCCTTCGAGCACGGTGGATTTTCCCTTTACGAAACTGGCGCGATCACCCGATACATCGATGAAATGTTCGAAGGGCCAAAGCTTCAGCCCTTGGATGCCGCGCACCGCGCACGATGCAACCAGTTCATCAGCATCGCTGACAATTATGCCTATCCCCAATTGGTCTGGGGAGTTTACGTGGAGCGGGTGTCAAAACCAGAAACAGGTGTTGCAACAGACAGGGAAAAGCTGGCCGCTTCTCTCGCCAAAGCCCAGACATGCCTGTCCGCGATGTCTGATCTGATGGAGGACGGTCCATGGCTCGTCGGCAAGGAACTGACGCTGGCTGATATTTATGCCGCCCCGATGTTTGACTATTTCCTTATGGCCCCCGAGGGCGTGGAATTAATCCAACACTATAAAAAACTCAAAGCATGGTGGTCACGCATGGCCTTGCGACCTTCGATGGTGGCGACCAGACCTTTCTGACGGCCGCTCATCGCGCTAATTCAAGTATGCTAGAATTCCGGCCCGGATCGTGGGAACAGATCGGCATGGGCGACAACATGGACCAGCCAAACGGCAATCTGCGGGACAGTTCAGGTGCGGTGATCCGGCCGCCGATCGCCTGGGGACTTTCGGTAATCGCCGGGCTTACACTCGGCCGGCTATACCCGCTGCCATTCCTGCCGGCAAACGTGCCGACCGGCTGGCTCGGCGGCATCGTGTTCCTCGCCGGCCTCGCACTGCTGGTCTGGGCTGCAACGACCTTTCGTCGCGCGGGAACGCAGATCCAGACGACCGAGCCGACAACAACGATCGTCGAGGCAGGGCCATACCGCTACACGCGCAACCCGATCTATATCGGCATGTTCCTCGGCCTGATCGGCCTCGCCATCGCCTTCGACACCCTATGGCTCGTTGTCCTGCTGGTGCCGTTCTATCTCGTCATCCGTTACGGCGTTGTCGCCCGCGAGGAGAGCTATCTTGAGCGGAAATTCGGTGACGCCTATCTCGGCTACAAGACCCGCGTCGGACGTTGGTTGTAGGCAAGCGCGTTTTCCGTCTCAGTGCGCAACTTGTGAAAGTGCCGACATCAATTCTTCCGGATTCAGCGCCTGGCACAGATTTCGACCTTGCCCTTCGACTTCGGTGAAGCTCCAGCGCACCAAACCTTCTCGATCGAGCAGGAAATGTCCGACAAGCTGCATATGTCCGGCTATCCTCACCTGCTGATCGGCTTCTGTAAGTTCGTAGCCATCCTTTTCGCTGAGAAGATCGCCCGCGGCGGCCGGATTCATAGGTTCCGGCAACTCTCCCGGCCGATCGACCCGCATTGTTGCGACCTCGTCCATCCCGACCTTGTATGGCCAATCGGTCTCGTTCTTCGTCAACTCGAGCAGGGGCAGGCCAAAGGCGCGATGTGAAGCGCGTTGCGGGTCGGAGGCAGCAAGAAGACCGGGTATCGGACGATAACGGAAATAGAGTCGCGCGCGTTCGACCGGGGTGATGACAACCGCCAGGGACTCCACGCCCTTCTCGCGCAGAGCGGAGTTGAGTTGTGCCATCGCGGCGACATGGCGTCGGCAGAACGGGCAGAGCAGGCCCCGATATAAACCGATCAACAGCGGGCTCCGACCCCGGAAATCATCAAGTGCGATCGTCCCCTCGCAGGAAATCGCATCCAGGACGATGTTCGGAGCCTGATCGCCGGGTTGCAACGGATAGTCGGCATGACGTGCTGGCATCGACGACCTCCTCGCATCAAAGCTCAGCCAGCAAAGGAGGTTGCCACGAGTTGATGCCATGCCATTCGCGACGCGATTGACGATGGCCGCGGCAAACACCTGGAACTCATCCAGGATCGGCCGATCGTGAGCCAGGATCTGCGTGCCCAATTTTACCCAGGAGGACCAGGTTGAGCAACCAACCGGCTCGCCCGCGGGCACGGCTGCAAGCGGACGAGAGCGGCGGATCGTGGTGGCCCAATTGTCGTGGCGGCGTACCGGAGGCCACCCCGTTCCGCAGATGCCTCCTACTTCCGCTTCAACGCCTCGGCCAGGGCCGCGCCGAAAGCGCCCTGGCTCGGGGCCTGCGGCTTTTGCTGCGGCATGCGGTTGTTGTTGCCTCGCGGTGCATCGCGGCGCTCTCCGCGCGCGGGCTGCTCGCCGCCGTCCTTGCGCATGGTCAGCCCGATACGCTTGCGCGGCACATCAACCTCGGTGACGCGCACCTTCACGACGTCGCCGGCCTTGACCACCTCGTGCGGGTCCTTGACGAAGCGATCGGCGAGCTGGGAGACGTGCACGAGGCCGTCCTGATGCACGCCGATGTCGACGAAGGCGCCGAAGGCGGCGACGTTCGTCACCGTGCCCTCCAGCAGCATGCCGACCTTGAGGTCCTTGATGTCGTCGATGCCGTCGGCAAAGGTCGCCGTCTTGAATTCCGGGCGCGGGTCGCGGCCGGGCTTTTCCAGCTCCGCCAGAATATCCTTCACCGTCGGCAGGCCGAAGCGCTCGTCGACGAAGAGCTGCGGATTGAGCTGCTTCAGGGCGGCGCTGTCGCCCATCAGGGCGCGCACATCGCGGCCGCAGGCGGCGACGATCTTCTTGGCGACACCATAGGCCTCCGGGTGCACCGACGAGGCGTCGAGCGGCTCCTTGCCAGCCGGAATGCGCAGGAAGCCGGCGCACTGCTCGAAGGTGCGCGCGCCGAGGCGGGAAACCTTCAGAAGCTCCTTGCGGCTCTCGAACGGGCCGTTGGCGTCGCGGTGGGCGACGATAGCCTCGGCCGAGGATTTTCCGAGACCGGAGACGCGCGCCAAGAGCGGCGCGGAAGCCGTGTTGAGATCGACGCCGACGGCGTTCACCGCGTCTTCCACCACCGCATCCAGCGAGCGCGACAGCTTGCCCTGATCGACGTCGTGCTGGTACTGGCCGACGCCGATCGACTTCGGCTCGATCTTGACGAGCTCGGCGAGCGGATCCTGCAGGCGGCGGGCGATCGAGACGGCGCCGCGCAGCGAGACATCGAGGTTCGGGAATTCGGCCGCAGCCGTTTCCGACGCGGAATAGACCGAGGCGCCCGCTTCCGAGACGATCACCTTGGTCGGCTTCGGCGCCGGAAGTACGGCCAGCATGTCGGCGACCAGCTTCTCCGTCTCGCGGCTGCCGGTGCCGTTGCCGATGGCGATCAGCTCAACATTGTGCTTGCGGACGAGGCTCGCGAGTTCGGCCTGGGTGCCGCGAATGTCGTTCCGCGGCGGGAACGGATAGACGGTCGTGGTCTCCAGCAGCTTGCCGGTGTTGTCGACGACGGCGACCTTGACGCCGGTGCGGATACCCGGGTCGAGGCCCATGGTGGCGCGGGTCCCCGCCGGAGCGGCCAGCAGCAGGTCCTTGAGGTTGCGGGCAAAGACACGGATCGCTTCCTCCTCGGAACGCTCGCGCATCTCGCGCATCAGGTCGAGCGACAGCGACATGGAGAGTTTTACCCGCCAGGTCCAGCCGATCGCCTCGGCAAGCCACTTGTCGCCAGGCTTCTGGCCGAGCGCGTAGAAGGAGGCGACGATGCGCTCGACCGGCTTGACCGGATCCGTGTTGTCCTGATCGACCGCGATGTCGACGGAGAGGAATTCCTCGTTCCAACCGCGCAGCATGGCGAGCGCCCGATGGCTCGGCACGCCCGACCAGCGCTCCGTATGGTCGAAGTAGTCGGAAAACTTCGCGCCCGCCTCCTGCTTGCCCTCGACCGCGCGCGAGCGCAGGAAGGCATTGTCCTTCATGTAGTCGCGCAGCCGCTTCAGGAGGTCGGCGTTCTCGGTGATCTGCTCGGCGACGATGTCGCGCGCGCCCTCGAGCGCGGCCTTGGCATCGGGCACATCGGCGGAGAGGAAAGCGGCGGCGAGTTCGGCCGGCACCTTGTCGCGCTCGGCAAGGATCTGCTCGGCGAGCGGCCCGAGACCGCGCTCGCGGGCAATCTCGGCCTTGGTGCGGCGCTTCGGCTTGTAGGGCAGGTAGATATCTTCCAGTTCGGCCTTGGTGGAGACGGCGGCGATCTTCGCGGCAAGCTCATCCGTGAGTTTGCCCTGCCCGCCGATCGATTCGAGGATGGACGCGCGACGCGCCTCCAGTTCGCGCAGATAGGCCAGGCGCTCGGAAAGCACGCGCAACTGGGTGTCGTCGAGGCCGCCGGTCACTTCCTTGCGGTAGCGGGCGATGAAGGGAACGGTGGCGCCCTCGTCCAGCAGCCCCACTGCCGCCTGGACCTGGGCGGAGCTTGCCTTGATTTCGGCAGCGATCGTATTGGCGATCTTCAGCGGGGTTGCAGCCATTTTGCTCTCCTGATCATGCATGCCGATTGGCTTCGGCCCCAGAGGTTCCAGGCACCGTATCGGCGGACGGCGACCATAATGCGGCCCCCCTTCTCCGCCAACCGACACGCGGCGCAGAGTCCACAACATATCGCTGGGCGCTTCGTTCAGATGCGAACTGGTGCGAGCGGCGGGCGCCTCGCTTCGAATTCCCGCAGCCGCGCCTCGGCCTCGCTGACATAGTCCCGCGCGAAGGGCACGGCATCCTGATGCCGGGCGAGCTGGATCTGAATGATCGGCAAGCGGTCGTGGCGGAACGCTGCCTCCATCGCTGCGAGGTAGAATTCCCACATCCGGCAGAAACGCGCGTCATAGAGCCTCGCCGCCTCGTCCCAGCGCGCGACGAAGCTCTCGCGCCAGGCCCTGAGCGTCCACGCATAGTGCATCGGCAGCATCTCGATGTCCTTGACGAGGAAACCCGCCCGCTCGATCGCCGGCAGGACCTCGGAAAGCGCCGGCAGGTATCCGCCTGGAAAGATATACTTCTCGATCCAGGGATTGATCGTGTAGGCGGGCTTCACGCGACCGATGTAGTGGAGGACCATCACGCCCTCCTTCTTCAACAGGCGGGCCATTGTGTTGAAAAACTTGCCATAGTTGGCGAGCCCCACGTGCTCGAACATTCCGACGGAGACGATCCGGTCGAACTCGCCATCAAGATCGACGTAGTCTTTCAACTCGAAGCGCACATGCTCGGTGAGGCCGCGTTGCGCGATGCGGGTGCGGGAGATGGCAAGCTGCTCCTCGCTGAGCGTGATGCCGGTGACGTCGACGCCGGCGCTTTCCGCCATGTACATGGCGAGCCCGCCCCAGCCCGAACCGACTTCCAGCACCTTCTGCCCCGGCATCAAGAGCAGCTTGGCGGTGACATGCCGCTTCTTGGCCGTCTGGGCTTCATCCAGCGAAATGTCGCGCGGCTCGAAATAGGCACAGGAGTATTGCCAGTCGCGGTCGAGAAAAAGGTCAAACAGGCGCGCATCGAGATCGTAGTGATGCGCCACGTTGCGGCGATTGTGGTTGACCGGCACCCGGGCTTTGATCTGATAGGCGAGAAGTCTCAGCAGCCCCTTTGCCTTGACGCCAATTGTCGCCGCACGACGAATGCCGTTGCGCCTGAGAAGCGAGAGCACATCGAAGATGTCGCCCTCCTCCACCACCAGCCGTCCGTCCATGTAGGCTTCGCCGATCTTCAGTGCAGGATCGGCAGCGATGTCGCGACCAACGGCGGCATCGGCCAAGCGGATGCGCAACGTGGGCCCGACGCCGTCGCCATAATGGGCCAGTTGACCCGATGGATCGACGACCTGCAACTGCCCGTTCCTGATCACCCGTCCAAGCAGCGTGGAAAGTTCCATGCCGTTTCCCATTGCGGCCACCATAAGCAAAGCCTAATGAACCGAGCCGACGGCACAATACCTGCATTTTCGCAAAACGGCTCAACGCAGGGTTTTTCCGTAACAATTCATCAATTCCTGCCGCCTATCCTTCCAGCACCTACGACTGGGGGAGCGGGGGGGTATGCGATCCAACTTGATTTCGGCGACGCTGTCGCTGACCGTGCTCCTGTGCCCGCAAGCGATCCGCGCCGAGGGCCTCAATCTCCTGATCTGGGAGTCCTACATCGACCAGGCGATCCTGGCGGACTGGACGGCGAGAACTGGCGTAGAGGTCCGCCAGACCTACTACGACAGCGGCGATGCGCGCGATGAGGTGTTGTCTGATCCCAACAGCGGCGTCGATCTGGTCGTCACCGGTGAGAACGGCGCCAAGCTATTCGGCGACCGCGGCATCCTGAGCACGCTTTCTACGGAGAATGCCCCTTCGCTCGTCCAGTATGACCAAAGCTGGATCAGCCGCTGTGGCGGCTATGGCGTTCCCTACCTGTGGGGAACGATGGGCATTCTTTACCGCTCCGACATGGTCCCCATGACACCGACGTCATGGCCCGACCTGATGCAGCCAGCGGAAGCGCTCCGTGGCCACATCGCAATGTATCAGGATCACAACGAGGCATTCGTGCCGGCGCTGGTGCTGCTCGGCAAATCGGTCAATTCGAATGACAACGAAACGCTCAAGCAGGCCTATCAGCTGATGAAGGCTCAGGCGCCGTTCGTTCTCACCTACGACTACATCGTCACCTCGATCCAGAACCCGGAAGTAGGTCCGCAGGTTCAGATGGCGTTGGGCTACAGCGGCGACCAGCACACCCTGAACGGCAAGGTCGGCAATGGGGGACAGTGGCGCTACGCCATGCCGAAGGAAGGCACGCTTTCCTGGCTCGACTGCCTGTCGGTGACCGACCGGTCACAGCACAAGGACCTGGCGCTTGACCTGCTCGACCACATCGCCAGCGCAGCATCCGCCGCCCGCAATGCGATGTCGCTCAACATGCCGACTGCGAACCGGGAGGCGTTGGCACGCCTGCCGGAGAGCATTCGCAACAACCCCGAAATCTATCCCGCGCCGGAGATTATGGCAAAGAGCCAGTATCAGCAGGAATTGACCGTTCCGTCGGTGCAGGCCCGCCGACGCATCATCAACAGTCTGGTTCAGTTCCGTGACACTCGGTAAACGCGCTTTCACACTGATCTTTCCCGTTGTCCTGACCGGCTACGTGCTGGCCGCCTCGCTTCTTTACGTGAGCCAGAGCGCCTCGATCGTGGGGCTGGAGCGGGCACGGCTGTGGCAGCAGCTTGGCCTGCTCGGCGCCGTTTTTCAGAACGACGTCACGCAGAACAAGAGCCTGCTCTATTCGCTGGTCGAGGGGAGTGCGGTCCGCCTCTTCATCAATGAGCCGGATGCCGGCTATCGCAGCAACGCTATTGGTGTGCGAATTCAGAAAAGCATCACCTCGCTGTCCGAAGATCCCACCCGCTTCGTTTCGATGGCGATCCTCCGCCCGCCTGGGTCGGTCGACTACTATTACGAAAACAGCAAGGATCCCTTTGCCGAAATTCCGGCGGCGCAGATAGACCACGCGCGAAAGCTCATCGACAGCCCGAAGCTCTCCAACTGGTCGTACATCGAGCAAGAGAATGGCGATCCACTCGTCGTTCATTCCGAGTTTCTCGACCCGCTCACACTCAACCGTCCCGTCTCGAGCGCCAAGGCCGCATCGATCCTGCTTCAAACCGCGGTGCGTCCCCGCCCGTTCCTGGACATGAAGAAGGCACTCGAAAAGGAGTACGCCGCCAACATCGAAATATCGACCTCTCCACTGGAGACGGAGGGCATGCTTTCGGCGACCGTCAAACTCGGTCCGGCGCTGTATGCGCGTCTGACGCCAGAGTCCGGGCATCTCGACCAGAGGCTTTTCAATCTCAAGCTCCTGCTTGCCCTAGGTGCCATTGGTCTCAGCCTGTTCACGATCGGCATCGTGCTTGCCCTCGTGCGCCGCTACATCACCAATCCGATCGTCCGTCTGGACCGGCAGCTGACCGACGTCATGTCCGGAGCACGCACCGAGATCGCCCCTAGCAGCGAAGCCGGCGAAATCGGCCGGCTTTCGGCCAATATGAAGCAGTTGCACGACGAAGCGGTTGAGTCCTTCGGCCTGGTTCAGACCACCTCCTGGACCGATACGTTGACGGCCATTTCCAACCGCGAACACTTCAACGTGCGCTCGACGCAGATTCTCGATGCGGCCCGCGAATCCAATGCCAGTTGCTCGTTGCTCTTCATCGACGTCGACAACTTCAAGTTCGTCAACGACAAGCACGGCCACAAGGTCGGCGATGAACTCCTGAAAACACTGGCTTCACGGATCCTGGCAATCGTGAAAGCGGTCGCCGATGGCCGCGAGTTGCCGGAAATTCTCGTCGCCCGGCTGTCGGGGGACGAATTCGCCATCATGGTCCAATCGCAGCCGGGTGACGGCACGATCAACGAAATCACGACGAAGATCCTCGACCTGTTCTCCGACGGGTTCGAGATGGTCGACAAATCCTTTCCGGTCACCGCCAGCATCGGCATCGCCGCCTTTCCCGAGGACGCGGCCAGCCTGCCGGAGCTCCTGGCGAGCGCCGATGCGGCAATGTACCAGGCCAAGGCGCAGGGCAAGAACGGCTCGGCGCGCTACTCACGCTCCCTGCACGAAAAGCGCACGCGCAAGCGCCGGATCGAGGAGGAATTGCGGACCGTCAACCCGATCGAGGAGATGCATCTCGTCTTCATGCCGATCGTCGACAGACAGGGCAAGGTTACGGCCTGCGAGGCGCTGTTGCGCTGGAATTCGCCGCTCCTGGGGCAGGTCACCCCGGACGAGTTCATTCCGATCGCCGAAACCACCGGCCTCTTCAGCAAGATCGATTCTTGGGTGATCGACCGGGCGATGTCCAATTGCGGACAGATAAAGCAGTTCTTCGGCTCGGAAACGATGCTGTGCATCAATATTTCGTCCGCGGAACTCTACACAAAGTCGATCGCCGACCGCTTCTGCGACGGCCTCGAGCGCTACGGTCTTGATGCGCGGTCGATCGAAATCGAACTGACGGAAACGTTCGCCGTCAAACTCGGCGACCAGTCGCAACGCAACATCGAAACGTTACGAGCCAAGGGGTTCCGCATCTCGATCGACGACTTCGGCGCCGGCTACACGTCCGTCCAGCAGATCATCGACTACCCGGCCGAAACGATCAAGCTCGACAGGGAACTGGTCGAGAGCCTGACCAATGGCGCCGCCCTACCGACGTTGCGGGCGCTTATCGCACTCTGTCATGCGCAGGGCATGCAGGTCGTGGCGGAAGGCGTCGATACGACCGAGAAGATGACGCTGCTCGCCGCCGCTGGCTGCGACCTCTACCAGGGCTACCTGATCAGCAAGCCGTTGACGGCCGAGGATCTTGGCATCTGGGCCATGCAGCGGCTGATGAAGCAGGCGAAGGAAACAACCAGAAAAACGGCCGCTCGGGCTGCGAGCGGCGCCTGAGGCGCCGATCCGCCGCCGGCTAGGCTCAGGACCTGTTAAATTCGTCCTGGGTCTGGACTATCGCGGAAATTCCAGACCCATCTCGCGGAAGCGCTCCGGGTCGTCACCCCAGTTTTCGCGCACCTTGACGAACAGGAACAGGTGGACCGGCTGCTCGAGGATTTCGGACAGTTCCTTGCGAGACGCCATCGAGATTGCCTTGATCGCCTCGCCGTTCTTGCCGAGCGCAATCTTCTTCTGGCTGTCGCGTTCGACGTAGATCACCTGCTCGATGCGGACGGAGCCGTCCTTGCGCTCCTCCCACTTCTCGGTCTCGACGTGCGAGGAATAGGGAAGCTCCTGGTGCAGGCGCAGGAACAGCTTTTCGCGGGTGATCTCGGCGGCGAGCTGGCGCATCGGCAGGTCGGAAATCTGGTCTTCGGGATAGTACCAGGGGCCCTCCGGCAGCGCCTTGGACAGATAGTCCAGCACGTCCTCGCAGCCCGAGCCGTTCAGTGCCGAGATCATGAAGGTGCGCTCGAATTTTACGACCTCGTTTGCGGCCGCCGCGAGCTTCAGCAGATCCTCCGGCTTCACACGGTCGACCTTGTTCAGCACCAGGATCTTCGGCTGGTGCACTTCCTTCAGGCCCTCGAGGATCGCTTCGGCATCGCCCTTCAGGCCGCGCTCGCTGTCGATCAGGAACATGATCTGGTCCGCATCCTTGGCCCCGCCCCAGGCGCTGGTGACCATGGCGCGATCGAGCCGGCGGCGCGGCTTGAAGATGCCGGGCGTGTCCATGAAGACGATCTGGGCGTTGTCGTGGATGGCAATGCCACGCACGATCGCCCGCGTCGTCTGTACCTTGTGGCTGACGATGGAAACCTTGGCGCCGACGAGGCGGTTGACCAGCGTCGACTTGCCGGCGTTGGTCGCGCCGATCAGCGCCACGAAGCCGGAGCGGGTAGAGCTGCCGGTTTCGGCGGAATCGTGTTCTTGTTCTGTCATGATCGTTCCATTGCTTTTGCGCTTGCGCCTGCGGCATGATGCACACAGGTCGCAGCCGCACTCAAATCATTTCGGGAGCAGCCTAAGCCGCACTGGCCACCTTCCAGGGCGCGCGGCGCGGTTGGTTCAACGGTCTGCCTTCTGCCAGATCCCCTCGCGCTCCAGCACCTTTTGCGCCGCCACCTGCTCTGCCGCTCGCTTGGACCGCTCGGTCCCGGTTGCCGGCGCCACGCCGGCGATCTCCACCGTAACGGTGAAGCGCGGGTCGTGATCGGGGCCGGAGCGCTCGTCGACGCGATAGACCGGGGTGGTTGCGAAATTGGCGTGCGCCCACTCCTGCAGTTCGGTCTTGGCATCGCGGCGGCCGCCATGCTCGCTCGTGGCCCGGTTCTGCCAGTTGCGCAGCACGAAACCGCGTGCAGCCTCGAGTCCTCCGTCGAGATAGATCGCCGCAATCAGCGCCTCGACCACGTCGGCACGCACGTTCATCATCGGCTTTCCGGTCAGCTTCTTCACGTCGGAGCCGGTGCGAATGAATTGGTGCAAGCCGAGATCGTCCGAGACCTTTGCGCAGGTGTCGGCGCTGACCAACTGGTTGAGGCGCACCGACAATTCGCCCTCGCTCGCCTCGCGAAAGGTCTGGAACAGCAGTTCGGCGACGCTGAGGCCGAGCACGCGGTCCCCCAGGAACTCCAGCCGCTCGTAGTTGCTGCCCTTGGCCGGCCGGGCGCTGGCGTGCGTGATCGCCCGGTCCAGCCGATCCTTGTTGGTGAAGGCGTATCCGATTGCGGTCTCGAGCCGGACACGGTTCTCTTCGTTCAGCGGCTTGGCCGACTTCATTCGACGACCTTGAACAGCCGATCCCAGCGCAGGTTCGCCGGCCACTTCCAGATTTCGCGGAAGGCAGTGTCGTTGCCGAGCGAGAAGAAGATCAGGCTGGCGCGGCCGATCAGGTTTTCGGCCGGCACGAAGCCGACGTCGAAACGGCTGTCGGCGGAGTTGTCGCGGTTGTCGCCCATCATGAAGTAGTGGCCTTCCGGGACGATGAACTCGCGGGTGTTGTCGCCGATGGTGCCGATGCGGGTATCGAGCGTGTCATAGGACACGTCGTTGTCCAGCGTTTCGCGGAAGACGGGGACGTTCTCGCCGGTGTCGTACTGGTCGTCGGCGCGGAAGAAGCCGTTCGGCTGGCGCGGCACGGGCTTGTCGTTGATGTAGAGGACGCTGTCACGCACCTGGACGCGGTCGCCCGGCAAACCGATCACACGCTTGATGTAGTCGATGTCCGGATTCGGCGGAAAGCGAAAAACGGCGATGTCGCCGCGCTCGGGCTCGCTTTCAAAGATGCGGCCGGAGAACAGGTTCGGCGAGAACGGCAGCGAATACTTCGAATAGCCGTAGGAGAACTTGTTGACGAACAGGTAATCGCCCACCAGCAGCGTCGGCATCATCGAGCCCGACGGGATGGTGAACGGCTGGAACAGGACGGTGCGGATGACGACTGCGAGCAGAAGGGCCTGAATGATGACCTTGACGTTTTCCCACAGGCCACTTTCAGCCTTTTTAGTGTTCTCAGTCACGCCTGTTTTGTCCTCTCGTGCGAATATGGCGCTCTCTCTAGCGCAAGTTCGGTGGAAATGAAATCGCAGCCGTGAAAATGCCGCAGCATTTCGCGGGACGCTTGCCGGTGCGTTCGATGCTTCAGGTCGCCGGTGTTTCGCATGCCATTGTCCCGAAGCGATACCACTTTCACATGCCCTGCCCTAGGACGTATCCTTCGCCGGCAGGGCCTCGATAATGACAAAGGCCTGAGCCAGCGGAAAGTCGTCGGTGATGGTGATATGGATATGCGCCTCATGCCCCGCGGGCGTCAACGCCTTCAGCCGTTCCCCCGCCCCGCCGGTCAGTCGCATGGTCGGCTTGCCGCCCGGCAGGTTGACGACGCCCATGTCCTTCCAGAACACGCCCTGTGCCAGCCCTGTGCCGAGCGCCTTGGAACAGGCCTCCTTGGCCGCGAAGCGCTTGGCATAGGAGGCCGCACGGTTCTTGCGACCATCGGATTTCCTGCGCTCGATTTCCGTGAAGCAGCGATGGGTAAAGCGCTCGCCGAAGCGCTCCAGCGATTTCTCCACCCTGCGGATATCGATCAGGTCGCTGCCAATGCCGATAATCATGCTCAACTCTCCGGTAAAATCTCTCCGCCACGCTCCCTGGCGCGTTCTTCAAACGGGCGGTGGCGGGTTTTCCGGCCTGCCACGGCGAAGGACACGCTGCAGCCGTTGCCGACGAAACATGTTCACGCCGACGCGCGCTCCAGCATAGGCGACTGCCGCCGCAGGCAGACCGAGCGCGAACGAGCCGACAAGCATCGGCTCCAGCACCGGCCCCCACAGGTCGGAGAACGTCAGGTGGTCGTACAGGCCGGCGAGGTCAAGTGCTCTGCCACTGTATTCCGAGGGAGCGCCCAGGAGGCTCTCCCCAACCTCAAACGTTCCCGCCCATATCAAGGGAAGCGTCAACGGATTGGCGATGGCCGTCGAAAGCGCGGCGGCGATGATATTGCCGGCCAGAACATGGGCAAGCGCAACCGCAAGGACGACATGCAGCCCGAGGAACGGGGTAAAGGCAGACAGGGTGCCGGCGGCAACGCCGACCGCGACAGCGTGCGGCGAGGCGGACAGCCGGAGGATCCGCTTTCCGTAATAACGGAACGGCCTATCGATGCCCTTTCGTGGCCAAAGGATTGCGCGAACCCGGTCACGCCAGGTCGCCGGGTTGCGGCGTCGGAACAACATGGGCCACGCATAGCGCATATCGGCGAAAATCGAAATCGGGAACTATGTGAAACGTCGATACGCTGCTGGGTTCGTTTTAGCCGCTGCGCAGGTTTGCAGCAAACAGGCTCGGGCGGCGGCGCACACACTGCGCCGCGGACTGGCAAAACTCAGTAATACTTGCGGAAGAGGCCGCGGTCGACCTGACGCTGGCGATACTCGAGATCGAGACGGTCTACCGAGCCGTTCAAATAGGCAGCCTCGCGGTCGGTGCGGGTCGGCAGGCGCAGGGCACGCGTGAAATTCTTGATCTGCTTCAGCATTGCATAATCCTTCTTTTTCTGACCTCCCTGCACAAAAATAGGGAAGCCCCGCCGGGAGAACCAGCATCAGGATCAGATCGCAGACATGCGGTGCACGCATATCGCCGATCAACAAATGGGCAATTCTGCACATACTGAGGCAGCCGGAGCTGCCACATTTTCAATCGTCTGCGGGCGCGGGCGCCCGCCTTGACTAGGCAGGCGTCAGGTGAAGACGCGGGTGACCGTCGAAACGCAGTGCAGTTCCTTGATCTGGCTGATGATCTGGTTCAACTGGCGCAGGTCCCAAACCTCAAGGTCCATCTGCACCTCGGTGAAGTCGGCGGCCACGCGCGACATCGTCATGGAGCGGATGTTGACGTCACCGGTCGCAAGCACCTGCGTGACCTCGGCGAGCGATCCCGGCTCGTTCAATTCGTTGACGATAATGCGCGCCATGAAGCGCGTGTTGTTGGCCTCGTCCAGGTCCCAGCGGACGTCGATCCAACGCTCGGGCTCGTCATCGAACTTCTGCAGCGCCGGCGACTGGATCGGATAGATCGTGATGCCCTTGTCCTTTTCCATGATGCCGACGATCCGGTCGCCCGGGACCGCCCCGCCTGCGGAGAAGTGCACCTCCGCATTGCCGGAAAGGCCGCGGATCGGAAGCGCTTCCGGGCCCTCGCGCAGGGCTGCGTCGAGTTGCGCTTTCGACTTGCCCGGCAGCTTGAACACCATCCCGGCAACGCTGCGCATCGGAAACCAGCCCTCCTCCTGGCTCGGCTTCACGGTCACGCGCTCATCCTGATAGTCGGGGAAGACAGCGCGCAGGACATCGAGCGAGGAGAGTTCGCCGCGGCCCACCGCCGCAATCGCGTCCTCGACCTCCTTGTGGCCGACACGGTGAACGACGGACTTCAGGCCGTCACGCGAGAAAGACTTGCCAGCGCGATCGAACGTCCGCTCGAGAATGCGATAGCCGAGCCCGGAATACTGCTTGCGCACGGCCGCGCGCGTGGCCCGGCGGATAGCCGCCCTCGCCTTGCCGGTGACGACGATCTCCTCCCACGCCGGCGGCGGCACCTGGATGCCGGAGCGGATGATCTCGACTTCGTCGCCATTGTTCAGGCGGGTGACGAGCGGCATGATCCGGCCGTTGATCTTGGCGCCGACGCAGGTGTCGCCGATATTCGTGTGAACGGCATAGGCGAAATCGATCGGGGTGGCGCCGCGCGGCAGCGTGATGAGCTGGCCCTTCGGCGTGAAGCAGAACACCTGGTCCTGAAACAGTTCCAGCTTCGTGTGCTCGAGGAATTCTTCGGGATTGTCGCCTTCAGCCAGCGATTCGATCGTCCGGCGCAACATGGCATAGGCATTGGAAGGCAATGCGTTCTTGTCGCCGTTCTTATCACCGTTGCCGTTCGTCGCGTGTCCGTCCTTGTAGAGCGCGTGGGCCGCGATCCCGTATTCGGCGATCTCATGCATCCGCCGGGTGCGGATCTGCAGTTCGATGCGCTGGCGCGACGGACCGATGATGGTGGTGTGGATCGACTGATAATCGTTTTGCTTCGGCGTCGAGATGTAGTCCTTGAAGCGGCCCGGAACGACGCGCCAGCGCGTGTGAACGATGCCAAGGGCGCGATAGCAGGCGGGAACATCATCGACGAGAATGCGGAAGGCATAGACATCCGACAGCTGCTCGAAGGAGAGCGACTTCGACTGCATCTTGCGAAACACCGAATAGGGCTTCTTCTGCCGCCCCCTGACGACAGCCGTCGTCAGCCCATTGGCGACCAGCAGGTCGCCAAGCTCCGCCTCGATCTTGCGGATCAGCCCCTCGTTGCGCTGCGACATTTCCGCGAGCCGCCGCGTGACGGTCTCGTAGGCCTCGGGGTTGATGTGGCGGAACGCCAGGTCTTCCAGTTCCTCGCGCATGTCCTGCATGCCCATGCGGCCGGCAAGCGGCGCATAGATGTCCATCGTCTCCTCGGAAATGCGCGCCTTCTTCTCGGCCGACATGTGGTCGAGGGTGCGCATGTTGTGGAGCCGGTCGGCGAGCTTGACGAGCAGCACGCGCACGTCGTCGGAGATCGCCAGCAAGAGCTTGCGCAGGTTCTCGGCCTGCTTGGCCTTCTTGGTGACGAGGTCGAGCTTCTTGATCTTGGTCAGCCCCTCGACCAGCGCGCCGATGTCCTCGCCGAAGAGTTCGTCGATTTCGGCACGGGTCGCCGTCGTGTCCTCGATCGTATCGTGCAGGAGCGCCACCGCGATGGTCGACTCGTCGAGCTTCATCTCGGTCAGGATAGCCGCCACTTCGAGCGGATGGGATATGTAGGGATCGCCGCTCGCCCGCTTTTGCTGGCCATGCTTCTGCATGGCGTAGACATAGGCCTTGTTCAGCAAGGCCTCGTTCGCGTCGGGCTTGTACTTCTGAACCCGTTCGACGAGTTCATATTGGCGCATCATCCGGGTGTCGCTCCTCCAGCGCCGCACGCCGAACCGGCACGAGACGCGGTAACATTCTCTGCGCACAAACCGATGCGGAATTCGACACTTTCAGGTCGTGCGGCTGGCTCAACGAAAAAGTGCGCCGATCGCGGGGACGGCGCACTCGCATCACGTATATGAGGCGGCTACTCCGCCATCAATAGTCGTCGCTCTTTTCCGGGGGCACAAGGCCTTCGATACCGGCGAGCAGTTCTTCCTCGGACATGCGATCGAAGGTGACGACCTCCGGCTGGTCTTCCTCGTCCTCGGCCACCACGAATCCGGCTGCCTCGTCGGCGGCGATGGAAGCCGCATCGGGCTCCGGCTCGTCAACTTCGACGTGTTTCTGCAGCGAGTGGATCAGGTCTTCCTTCAGGTCACCCGGCGAGAGCGTCTCGTCGGCGATCTCGCGGAGGGCGACGACAGGGTTCTTGTCGTTGTCGCGGTCGACGGTGATGGAAGCGCCCTGCGAAATGAGGCGTGCGCGGTGGCTTGCAAGAAGAACCAGCTCGAAGCGGTTATCTACCTTGTCGATGCAGTCTTCAACGGTGACACGGGCCATTGCCTGTCCTTTGCGGTCGAGAATTTCGGGGTTAGCAAGCCGATACAATCAATAGGCCGCAAATTCAAGTTTTTCCTTGGCACCCATTCCGGCCTTACTATCGCTCCGAGCGTCCCGAAACGCTTCTCCACTGCTGCGGGCAGTCCGGTCGGCCGGTCGACACAATTTGCGGGCCGTTCATAAAATTGCCGCTTTCAACCTGCGTTTGCTTGGAAAAATCTAGGTGCTGACCTAAATCGAGTATATGATCGCTTCTTAATGTTTGTGATCCGGAAATGCTTAATCGCATCGGAGTCACGCAGATTTTTCAAGCGCTTTTCGGTAAAAGGATACGGCTGAATGTTTGATCCCCGCGAGAAAATCGCACTCTTCATCGACGGCGCCAATCTCTACGCTGCTTCCCGCACACTCGGCTTCGACATCGACTACCGCAAGCTGTTGAAGGCCTTCCAGAAGCGCGGTTATTTGCTACGCGCCTACTACTACACGGCGCTGATCGAGGACCAGGAATATTCCTCGATCCGGCCGCTGATCGACTGGCTCGACTACAACGGCTACAAGGTCGTTACCAAGCCGGCCAAGGAATTCACCGACTCACTCGGACGCCGCAAGATCAAGGGCAACATGGACATTGAACTTGCGATCGATGCCATGGAACAATCCGAAACCGTCGACCATCTGGTGATTTTCTCCGGTGACGGCGATTTCACGACGCTGGTCGAAGCACTGCAGCGCCGGGGACGCAAGGTCTCGGTCGTCTCCACCCTGTCGACGCAGCCGCCGATGATCGCGGACGATCTGCGCCGCCAGGCCGACTACTTCATCGACCTCATCACGCTCAAGGCCGAAATCGGCCGTGATCCGTCCGAGCGCCCAGCACGTACAACCGATCACCCCGCGGACGAGGTGACCAGTTGAGGGCGAGTTGATGGCCCAGGCGCGCCATCACCCCGGTTGACCGGTGCAATACGAATAAAATCTGACCGAAATCGCTCAGCATTTCTCAATGGAATGCCGCTAAGGAAAAACCCGGACGGAGGAGATACGTCAGGGAAATGCTGAGCGCACTAACGAACATTAGCGGCATGCAACACGTTGCGACCGGTCGGCCGCAGGTCAATGCCGCGCGGACCGAAACCGCTGCCGCCGCTCTGGCTGCACTGTCGCCCGCCCAGCCGCTTCCTTCCGTCTCCGATCCGATTGACGAGGACGGCTTTTCCTTCCTCTACCGCCCCAATGGCCTGCCGCCCGGCGCAGACGCATCACCTCTCGCTGCGCCGCGGGCCGCCGCCAATGGCAGCAGCGCGCCCAGCCGCCTTGCAGTGGAGAGCACGCAACTGTCGTCCCTGCTGTCATCGCTGATGTCGGCGGCGCCGACCGCAAGCTCCACCGTCTCGCGAGCAGCGACGGAGCCGTCCGGCGCACAGGAAACGCTGATCGTCAAACTTTATCAGCAGTTCTGAGATCGGGTGCCGGACCGTCGGGTTCGCCAGCGGTCGGGATCCCGGTAAAGACCAGGTCGCAGCCGTCAGGCTCGCTGCAGCGCTGTAGCTTCCATTTTCAGACTTTGTCCCGGGGCCGGTGCCGCCCCGAAACCGCTCCGCACCTCCGGAGACAACGCTAGCCGCGTTCCTTCAGCAGACGGCTCTTCTGCCGGTTCCAGTCGCGTTCCTTGGCAGTTTCGCGCTTGTCGTGCAGCTTCTTGCCCTTGGCGAGCGCCAGTTCCAGCTTGGCGCGGCCGCGATCGTTGAAGTAGATCTTCAGGGGCACCAGCGTCATGCCCTCGCGATTGACCGCGTTCTGCAACCGATGCATTTCGCGCTTGGAAAGCAGAAGCTTGCGGCGGCGGCGGGTCTCGTGGTTGAAGCGGTTCGCCTGCAAGTATTCCGGCAGATAGGAATTGATCAGCCAGATCTCGCCGCCCTCGTCGGAGGCATAGGATTCGGCAATGTTGGCCTTGCCGTCCCGCAGCGACTTGACCTCCGTGCCGGTCAGGACCAGCCCGGCCTCGTAGGTATCCACGATCTCGTAATTGAAGCGCGCCTTGCGGTTTTCCGCCACGATCTTCTTGACCGTCGTCGGCTTGGCCTTGGTTGCCATAGTCAGCCTCAGCTCAGAAGGTCCGCGTGCCGCAGGGCCGCGTCCAGTGCCGCTTCGGTCGAGGGCTCCAGCGTCGAAAGGAGCGGCGACCGGACCGCGCGGCTCATGCCGCGGACGCGATTGAGCGCGTACTTCGCGCCGCAAACGCCCGGCTCCATGAAGATCGCCTTGTGCAGCGGCATGAGGCGGTCCTGGTATTCCAGCGCCGCGGTGTAATTGCCGGCCAGGGTTGCCATCTGGAACTCGGCGCACAACCGCGGGGCGACATTCGCCGTCACCGAGATGCAGCCGACCCCGCCGTGAGCGTTGAAGCCGAGCGCGGTCGCGTCTTCGCCGGAGAGCTGGACGAAACCCTTGCCGCAGGCGATGCGCTGTTCGGAGACTCGCTCGATCCTGCCGGTGGCGTCCTTGACGCCGACGATCGTCGGATAGGCCCTGGCCAGCGCACCCATCGTCTCCGGCGACATGTCGACCACCGATCGCCCGGGGATGTTGTAAATGACGATCGGCAGCTTCACCGCCTCGGCGATCGCCGCAAAATGCGCGAACATGCCCTTCTGCGTCGGCTTGTTATAGTAAGGGGTGACCACGAGGATCGCGTCTGCACCCGCCTTTTCGGCGTGCTCGGCCAGTTCAATCGCCTCGCTGGTGTTGTTGGAGCCGGCGCCCGCAATCACCGGCACCCGCTTCGCCGCCACCTCGATGCACAGTTCGATCACACGCTTGTGCTCGTCATGCGAGAGCGTGGGCGATTCGCCCGTGGTTCCCACCGGAACCAGCCCGTGGCTGCCTTCGGCGATCTGCCACTCGACGTGAGCGGCGAAGGCGGCTTCGTCGACCGCCCCGCTTTCGGTGAAGGGGGTGACGAGGGCGGGCATGGAACCCTTGAACATCGAGAACTCCTGAGGCCAGAGCGGTTGCGACCGAACCCACGCTTTGGCCGTATTCGATCGTTAAAAGTGGCCGCAACATAGTCGTGAGACGGCCGGGCGGCAAGCGGCGGCTTTTGCGTTTTTTCGTTTCCAACGCCCGTTCACGCATGCTGCGGAGGTCGACAAGTCAGCAGCCGGCAAGCAGGTTCGACGGGGAACGACAGTCACCGGGGTAACACTTCATTAACACAACAATCCGTTAATCAATCGAAATCGTTCGCAGCGCGTGCGGCGCATGTTTCAGCGGGCCGGATCTTCATGACGATCACCAACAGCTTGGCAGTGTTCCTTCTGCTTGCGACCGGCAGCCTGGCTACGGCGGCGCTTGGCGCGCAGCTTCCGACCGACGGCGCACCGTTGCCGCAGGTCAAGCCGCTCGGCTTCGCGCCCGGCCAGGCCCCGCACGGAGCAACCGGTACCAACCCGCTTGCCAGCAGTCCATCGCCCGTCGCGGCAAACCTCAAGAACGGTCTCGACGCCCTTTCCAACAAGGACGCCGAGACGGCCTTGGGTATCCGTGACGCTATGCCGGAAGGCCTGGACCGCCATATCCTCACCTGGGCCATCGCAGTCTCCGGGCAGAAGGGCGTTCCCTCCTATGAGATCGCCGACGCACAAAACGCGTTGAAGGGATGGCCGGGACTGAAGGTCCTGCGCGCCAATTCGGAGCGGGCCATGGCGCGCGAGACCCCGACGACCCGCAACGTCCTCGCCGCCTTCGGCACGACCAGCGCCGAGACGGTCGAAGGCGCGATGGTGCTGGCGCGCGCTCGTCTCGCAAACAACGATCCCTTAGGAGCAGCGCAGACGCTGCGAGCGTTCTGGCACAAGGACGCGCTCGACCAGCAGACCGAAACGAAGATCCTCGATGAGTTTGGAGGGCTGCTGACGGTCGCCGACCACCGCAAGCGCATGGACATGTTGCTCTATCGCGAGCGGACGCAGCAGGCGCAGCGGTTCGGCGACCTGGCGCGCGCGCAATCGCTCTATCGCGCCTGGGCCGCCGTCATCGGCAAGGCAAAGAATGCCGATGCCCTGGTGAAGGCGGTCGATCCGTCCTGGCAGAAGGACCCGGCCTATGCCTTGCTGCGGGCAGAACTGGCGAACCGGGCCGAGAACTACGAGGCGGCCGCGCAGTTGCTGTCACGCAAGCTGCCGGAAGATGCGGTCGCAAACGCGGCGGGCGCTTGGTGGGTGGAGCAGCGCATCGCCAGCCGCGGACTTGCCGATCGGGGAGACTACAAGGCGGCCTATCGCCTCGCGGCGAACCACGCCGCCACCTCGGAGACCGACGTCGTTGAAGCCGAGTTCCACGCCGGCTGGTATGCGCTACGCGGGCTCAAGTCCCCATCGGACGCATCCGCCCATTTCCAGAAGATCCTGCGCGTCTCGAACCGGCCACTGGCCGTCTCACGCGCCTGGTACTGGATGGGCCGGACCGCAGAGGCCGGCAGCGAACCGCAGGCGCAGGAATACTACGGCAAGGCCGCAACGTTCAGCGGCACCTATTACGGCCAACTCGCCGCGGCCCGGCTCGGCCGGACAGTGCTGAACGTCGCCTATCCCACGCCGACCGCCGACGAGCGCGCCCGGTTTCAGGCGCGCGAGGCCGTGCAAGCGATCGACAGGCTTTCCGCCGCCGGTCACGGCTGGAGGGCCGCCAGCATCTACCGCGCCTTGGCTGAAGAACTGCAAAGTCCGGGTGAACTGGCGCTGCTTGCAGCACAGGCGGAACGGGCCGGCAACCATCAGCTTTCGCTGCAGGTCGGCAAGATCGCCTTCGGGCGCGGCATCGACGTCGCGGCGCTAGCGTTTCCGGTTGGCGTCATTCCCGCGAGCGCCAACATTTCCGGCGCCGGCAAGGCCCTTGCCTACGCGATCGCCAGGCAGGAAAGCGCCTTCAACCCCGCAGCCGTCTCGCCCGCCAACGCCCGCGGCCTGCTGCAATTGATGCCCGGCACGGCGCAAGGCGTCGCCAAGCGCTATGGCCTCGCCTATTCCAAGGAGCGCCTGACCAGCGACGCCGCCTACAACGCCACGCTCGGGGCGCATTTCCTCGGCGAACAGATCAACGACTTCCAGGGCTCCTACATTCTCACCTTCATCGCCTACAACGCCGGCCCGCGTCGCGTCGACCAATGGATCCAGCGCTACGGCGATCCGCGCGGCAAACCGATCGATGACGTCGTCGATTGGGTCGAGCGGATCCCCTTCTCGGAAACACGAAGCTATGTGCAGCGTGTGATGGAAAACTATCAGGTCTACAAGACCCGGCTTGGCCAGACGGCCGACATCGTGCAGGATCTGCGCATGGGACGGTGAGCTCATCCGGAATGTTCGATTGCACCGGAAGGCCTTTGTTTATGCTATTTGTTCTGGAGCCGCACCCGCCGGCGGGAATGGACCATAACCCGGATGACACTTGATCGTGACAGCGCATTTGAGCAATGCCGGTTTCCGGCGCGCGACGGCCTGATGCTTCATGCCCGCGATTACCATCCGGTCGAGACGGACATGCCGGAGGTGCCGGGAATACCGGTCATCTGCCTTCCCGGCCTCAGCCGCAACGCCCGTGACTTTCATCAATTCGCGTCGATGATCTCCGCGCAAGGGGAGAAGCCGCGACGCGTGCTGGCGCTCGACTATCGCGGACGCGGCCGCTCGGGATGGGACGAGAACAAGGCAAACTACAATCTTGCCGTCGAGTGCGAAGACGTGCTGACAGCAATGCAAGCCTTCGATATCGCACGTGCCATCTTCATCGGCACTTCGCGCGGCGGACTGATCCTGCACTTGCTGGCGGCAAGCAGGCCGGAACTGCTCGAGGCGGTGATCCTGAACGACATCGGACCGGCAATCGAAGCAGAGGGCCTAAGGGAAATCGCGACCTATCTGGGCCGCCATAGCGAACCGAAGGACTGGAATGATGCGGCCAGCATCCTGCGCGCCACGCACGGTTCCACCTTTCCCGCCCTGACCGAAACGGACTGGCACGACATGGCCGTGGCAATCTATGCTGAGAAGGATGGGCGTCTCACATCAGACTTCGATCCGGCAATCGCAGCCCAATTGCGGGCCCTGGATCTCTCACAGCCCCTCCCCGACCTCTGGCCGCAATTCGACGCGTTCACCGCCAAACCCCTGTTGGCGATCCGCGGCGAGCATTCGCGGCTGCTATCCGAGGCGACGCTGAACGAAATGGCGCGCCGTCATCCGGCGATGCGGCGCTGCACCGCCGGTGGACAAGGACATGCTCCGCTCCTGCATAAACCGGATGCTTTTGCTGCAATCGCAGATTTTCTCGACACGATCTGAACCGGCTGCAGTCGCAGCCTTCAGTGCCACCACACCATCGCAACCTGCTACCGCAGCGTCAGGTCAGCGCTTAACCGTGCCCTCGCCCGAAATGCGAAAAGCCCGGCTCGAAAGCCGGGCTCCGTCCAAAATGACCGAGGTCAGATCAGATTAGAACGAACGCTGGAAGCGGATCTTGCCGCCCCAATCGTTGGCACCTTCATGCAGGTCGTCGTAGTTGTTGACCCAGGAAACTTCCGGCTGAATGGTGAAGCCCGGAACGACCGAGTAAGCAATACCGACCGATGCTTCAGCGTCGCCGGCGTTGTCGCCAGATACGCCGTCCATGAAGTTCAGGTCAGCATAGATAGCGAGCTTTTCGGTTGCCTGGTACTGTGCACCGAGCCAGACAGCCCAGTCACCGTTCCACTGAGCGTAGTCGTTGACCTGGTCGCCGTCGGTGTTCCAGCCGGCCATTACGAACGCGCTGAAGGCGCCGAACGTAGCGTTGATACGGCCCTTGATGGCGCCTTCTTCGACAACGCTGTCGTAGCCGCCAACGAGGAACGCCTGGAAGCCACCAGCCGAGTAGCCGAGACCGCCTACGAGGTTCGGGATGTACTCGTCAGCATTGAACTCGTTAGCGTCGGTGTTGTCTTCGACAGCAGCCGTGAACGAGAAGCCATTGCTCGTGTCGCCGTAGGTGTAGCGGATCTGCGTGCGAGCCGTATCACCGTAGTTGACGAGGATGTAGTCGTTCATGGCGTAGCCGCCACCGATGTAGCCGCCAGCGAACAGCGAGTCGGTGTAACCGATCAGGAGGCCGGCGAACTCGATGTAGCCATGAGCAAGGCTCGTGCCGCCACCGTTGTTGTCGTCACGGTCGAAGTTGATTTCGGCGTAGGTCTTCAGAGCACCGTATTCGGTGTCGGAAGCCGACGAGACGCGCAGGTTGAAGCGCGAACGGGTGCTCCAGGAGTCGCCGCCGCCGTCAGCGGTACGGACGAGATCGCCGTCTGCATTTTCTTCAAACTTGAAGGTGTTCTGACCGAGAACGTCGCCGCCGTTGACGTCAACGCGGATGTAGCCGCCGATCTTGAGGCAGGTTTCGGTGCCGGGGATGTAGAAGTAGCCGGTGCCGAAAGCGTCGCAAACGCGAACGTATTCCATCGGCTCGGGCTCGGCAGCGACGATTGCGTCAGCGGCCTGTGCGCCGGATACTGCTGCGAGAGCAGCAGCGGAGCCGAGAAGAAGGCTCTTGATGTTCATTTTCTGACCTCCAGTCAAAAGTTTCATTCGGGTCTGGGTCTTTTTGCTGAAGGACAGCGTTTCCCTGCCCCATCCCCAATTTCAGGAAGCGGACGATCACCGCCCCTGCTTCCGGAGTTGAAAATACAAGACGAGGATGCGGAGGCAATCTCCAAACCGCCGGAAGGAAGCGTTTGCCTCACCCTTCCGGTTCCCCTGTTGCGCAAAGGACACAAAATTGTAACTGGGGGACAGGGAAATTTACCAGTCGTTAACAAAGTCCCTTACGATCCGGGCACTTAGACGGTCAGAGCCGACACCGTGCGCAGGCCTTGCGGAGGTCGATTCACGCGGGATTCGCGCTTGAAAGTCGTTAAACCGCCCCTGCTTTCCGACAAGAGTGCCAGTCATGCCATGCAAGACGAAGGCAACAAGACGCGGCAGCACGTGTCTCGATTCGAGAATCATCGAGCGAAACAGAGAGGTGGAAACCCGGCCGAAGCCGGGTCCCCAATCGGATGGAACGGATCAGAAGTTCCGCTGGAAGCGGAGAACGCCGCCCCAGTCTTCCGCCTTCGGGCCGAGCTTTTCGTCGGCGTCGCTGCGGTAGTTGACTTCCGGAATGATCGAGAAGCCCGGAACGACCTGGTAGGCTACGTTGAGAGCGGCTTCGACGTTGTCGCCGTCATCGAAGTTGACTGAAGCGTTCAGCGTGGCCTTCTCGGTCAGGCTGTAGGAACCGCCGAGCCAGACGGCCCAGTCGCCATCCCAACGGGCGTAGTTGTTCTGGAAGTCGCCGTCGGTGTTCCAGCCAGCCATCGCGAACAGCGAGACCTGACCAAGGGTGACGTCGCCGCGAACCTTGATTGCGCCTTCTTCAGCCGACTCGTCATAACCGCCGACTGCACGAAGCTGCCAGGCGCCACCGTTGTAGCCGAGGGCTGCGACCAGATCCGGCATGTAGTTGTCGTCACCGGCGAGATTGGGCTCATTGTCATCTCCGCTGCTGTCGTCTTCGACGGCGAACGCGAAGCTGAAGCCATTGCCAGCATCGTAGGTGTAACGGATCTGCGTGCGGTTAAAGTCACCGTAGTCAACGTCGTAGAAGTCGTTGATGGTGTTGCCAGCATCGCCGGTGAAGGCGGTGAAGAGCGTATCGGTATAACCGACGAGGATGCCGCCGAGCTCGATGTAAGCCTGGTCGAGTTCGGTTTCGCTCTGGTTGTCGTCAGCCTGGAAGAGGAGTTCCGCGTAGGTCCTCAGGGCACCGTATTCGGTGTCAGAAGCCGTCGAAACGCGCAGGTTCAAACGCGAACGGGTCTTCCAGGAGTCGCCGCCGCCGGTGCCATCTGCGGACGGATTTGCGAAGGTGTCCTGGCCATTGATGTCGCCGCCCTGGAAGTCAACGCGGACGTAACCGCCGATCTTGAGGCAGGTCTCGGTGCCGGGAATGTAGAAGTAGCCCGTGCCGAACGCGTCGCAAACGCGAACGTATTCCATCGGCTCCGGCTCGGCGGCGATGATCGCGTCCGCGGCCTGGGCGCCGGAAACTGCTGCGAGTGCTGCAGCGGAGCCGAGAAGAAGGCTCTTGATGTTCATTTTTGACCTCCAGTCAATTCTGATCTGATTGCGCCGGCGGGCGAACTCTTCGTCCATCCGTCCGACTGACGCATGCCTGGGATGGGAGCCCCCGACCTGCTGGGCGCCACATTGCAGCCAGGCAGACGCCGCGCAACCGCCAAATTCAAATATTACTTGAGTCTATCAGGCTGCCGATGTGGCTTGTTGCAATAATAGCACGCTGATTTTCAGCGTTTTTGCATCATGATGTTGATATAATTGAAAAATTAGTGCCTAAAATAGAAACAATTATGTATTCAGGTTACCTTTTTGTTCCTAATATTTACTTTGATTGTTAGTTACATTTGCGAGAAATACGTTATTTTACCTGAATAGTACGCAAATTGTACGAGTGCTTTATTTAAGCTTCATACAAAGCACGTGAGTATTCCTACCAAATCACCGAACTGTCGCAGGCCTTGGCTTGCTTGCGGGGGGCCGATAGGCGAAAATCGGGGGCGACAGTTCGCGAGCTGAGAGGAACCAGCAAATGCCTGCCACCAGATCCGGCGCCATAGCCGTTGCCGCGCTCGTCTCGTGCGTTTCCGTGGCGCTGGCGGAAGATGCGATCAAGGCCGGCGAGCAAAAGGCGCGTGAGGAGATCAATCCCTGCGCAACGTTCGGCCCCGGCTACAACAGGCTCGCTGGCACCGAAACCTGCATCAAGATCGGCGGCAGCGTCCGGATCGATTTCGGCGCGGGCGACATCGAACGCAGGCGGCGCAGCGAAAACTAGTCGAGCCCATCCCGAGAAAACGATTCGATTCTTCGGCGGAATGTGCGCAGACTGAGAATATTGCCGTGTGTACGCTCCGGTCGCATGAAAGGTGCGGCTGATGTTTCCATCCGCCGGTTCTCAACGGAGGCGGCGATGCGGATTGGACGTGTCCTGCTGGTCTGCGCCGCGGCCCTTGCCGCCGCGGAGGCGCGTGCGGCCGACGCCATAGTCGCCGCGCCGCCGGAACCTGCTGCCTATGTCCGCGTCTGCGACGCCTTCGGAGAAGGACACTTCTATATTCCCGGCACGGAAACCTGCCTGAAGATCGGCGGCTATCTTCGCGTCGAGGTGGCCGGAGGCGATCCCAACGAGCAGGACACCTTTCCCGGTGGCGGCGGCGATTCCTGGTCGACGCGCTCCCGATTCGATCTGCGCGCGGGTACTGCGACCGATACCGAATACGGCCCACTGACCACCTTTGCGGAGGCGGAGATCCAGAACGACGATAACGGGCCGACCGAGATCGACATGGAGAACATGTATATCGAGCTGGGCGGCCTGCGGTTCGGCTTCTCGGATACGCTCTTTACCGAGTTCACCGGCGACGCGGGCAACACCATCAAGGACTACTACGACGTCGACTACGGCGACTTCGGCCGTACCCAGGTCCGCTATACCTATAACACCGGTGCAGGCTTCGGCTTCGCCGCCTCCATCGAGGACGGCAGCGACGACAACGCTTCCTTTGCCCTGCCGGACACCCAGAGTGACGACAGTTACATGCCGGACCTGGTCGTTGCGGCCGGATACGATGCCGATATGTTCGCGATTCGCGCCGTCGGCGGATACGACGAGTCGATGGAGGCGGGCGCAATCAAGCTACGGCTGGATGGCAGCCTCGGCCCGCTCGACCTCTTTGCCATGGGCGGGTGGAACACCGATGGCGACACGCCCAACACCTATGCGCGCTGGAGTGGCGACTGGGCCCTCTGGGTCGGCAGTTCCTTCAAGGTGACGGAGAAGGCGACGATGAACGCCTCCGCGAACTTCGACGACGGCGGCGATGCCGAAGCCTCGCTCAATCTGTCCTACACGGTCGTTCCTGGCTTCACCGTCACGCCGGAACTCAATTATCGCAACAAGATGGACGAGAAAGCCGGTCCAGATGCCGAGGACTGGGGCGGCGTGATCCGGTTTCAGCGAAATTTCTGACGTTGCCCTGGAGATACAAGAAGGCCCGGCATTGCCGGGCCCCTTTCGTGTCGCTGCGATGCCTGCGCCTTAGCGCTGGAAGTTGACCACGACGGCGGGGTCGACGGCGCCCGCCTCCGCTTCCGCAACGCCCAGTCCCGTTGCCACCACCGACACGCGGAACTTGCCGGCCAGTTCCTGGTCGAAGATCGCGCCGACGACGATATTGGCATCATGATGAACCTCGTCGCGAATGCGGGAGGCCGCTTCATCCACCTCGAAGAGCGTCATGTCCGTGCCGCCGGAGATCGAGATCAGCACGCCCTGGGCGCCCTTCATCGAGGCCTCGTCAAGCAGCGGGTTGGCGATTGCAGCCTCCGCCGCGTTCATCGCCCTGCCCTCGCCCGAGGCTTCGCCCGTTCCCATCATGGCACGGCCCATGTCTTTCATGACCGCCCTGACGTCAGCGAAATCGAGGTTGATCAGGCCTTCCTTGACGATCAGGTCGGTGATGCAGCTGACGCCGGAATAGAGGACGCGGTCGGCCATGATGAAGGCGTCGGCAAAAGTCGTGTCGGCCGTCGCGACGCGGAAGAGATTCTGGTTTGGAATCACGATGACGGTATCGGCGCTTTCGCGCAGGCGCGCGATGCCCTCGTCGGCCATCTGCATGCGCTTGCGCCCCTCGAAGCTGAAGGGCTTGGTGACGACGCCGACGGTGAGGATGCCGGCATTGCGGGCAGCCTGGGCAATGACGGCAGCCGCTCCGGTGCCGGTGCCACCGCCCATTCCGGCGGTGACGAAGCACATGTGCGTGCCGGACAGGTGGTCCATGATCTCGTCGATCGACTCCTCGGCTGCGGCGCGGCCGATTTCCGGATGCGCACCCGCTCCGAGGCCGCCGGTGACATCGGCGCCGAGCTGGATGATGCGCGATGCCTTGGACATGGTGAGCGCCTGGGCGTCGGTGTTGGCGACGACGAACTCCGCGCCTTGCAGGTTCTCGGTGATCATGTTGTTGACGGCGTTGCCGCCACCGCCGCCGACGCCGATCACGGTGATCTTCGGCCGCATCTCCGCAATCTCGTAGGGGCGGGCATTCGTCATGTTTGGTCTCCTCGTAGAATCGGGGGCGGCGCATTGCCTCGGTCGTCCGCGGCCGCGAATCACTGCGTCCCCGTTTGTGGATAGTGGATAACAGATATCGTCCGCAAATGGGCGAAACCGCCAGTCGGCATTCGGATAATGGCGACGCAACCAGAAGAGTCGGCAAGTGCGGCTTTCTCACGGCACGAAGGCCGAACCTCGCCGGTCAGCAGATCGACCTGCTCGCAGGTTACCGGCAGACGAGAGTGATGCCGTCACGACGAACCGTCGCGGGCGGCACTCGATTGCCCGATCCAATCGATCTCACCTGAGGTCGTGCTTGCTTTGCTGGAAAGCCTCGAACCGCCTTGCTTCCTCCTCCGTCAGGAACGCCGTGTGCACGGTGTTGTCGTCGATGCGCACGGTCACGATCCATCTTCCGCTCTGTTGCACGACTGTGACGGCTTTTGCCGGCCTGTTCCCGATTTTCAAGTTCGCCTCCGATGTCCCACCAAAAGCTTTCCCATGGTCAACGAAGCAGGCAGGCCGTGCAAGCGGCACGACGGCAACCACCGGTAAACGATTCGTGAACCCGGTGCCCCTCGTGCCGCGCGAAGCCAACGGTCCTGCATTGTGCAGGCCGGGGATTGCGCAGTTTCGGAGGGGTGGAGCAATGCGAAAACGCCGCGGAATGAACATATGAAAAAGTTTCGCAGTCCCGCTAACAGTACATAAACGAACATCAACTAAATTAGCCCATCATCAATTTGGGGTGAATCGAGATGAATGGGGTCTCTGTTAATAAAATGCGGCGCCTTCTCGAGGATGAAGGTGGCAACTTCGGCATAATGACAGCGCTGCTGCTGCCAGTGCTCTTCCTCGCCGGTTCAGTGGCAGTGAACGTAACCTCCGCCGTGAAGGAAAGCTCCAAGATGCAGGCGGCGCTGGATTCGGCAGCGATCACCGCCGTCAAATCCTTTGGCGAAGGGGAGAGCGAAAGCGACGCGCGGACGGCGGCCAATGCGCTGTTCTTCGCAAATTTTGAACGATCTTCCCACCTGGAGGCGGACAACCTGTCCGATCCGGACGAAGGGGCGACGATCCAGGTTGAATTCTCGGTGATCGACGACGAACCGACTGCCACAGCATCATACAAAGCGGACTACGATCCGCTTTTCTGGGGCCTGCGTCCCTATCGGATCAGCCGAGAAAGCGTCGCCGCGCGCGCGCAGGGTACGGAGGCGTGCATCCTGGCCCTCCATCCTACGGCCACCCGGGCCTTCGAGGTTGGCGGCAGCGCGACCGTCGACACCTCGAACTGCACGATCACATCCAACTCAAAAGACGTACAGTCCATCTATATCGGCGGTACAGCCACCCTGAAGGCTGAATGTCTCTACGCGACCGGCAAGGTGTCGGCAACGCTCGCGAATACCAAACTTGCTTGCGGCAAGGCGCGTGAGGACGTGCCACCAACGCCCGACCCCTTCAAGCGGAAGGCCATGCCCACGGCGGGAAGTTTGGTCAACCTGGCTGGATGCGGTCAGAACTTCGTCGGCAATGGCGGCGGCAACGGCGACTGCAACGGCACCGGCAAAACGCCGAGCAAGGTGCCGGATAACTACAGCGTCACGTTGAAACCTGGCACCTATCGTGGCCTGGAGGTCAAGGGAAAGGTCCGCCTAGAAGCCGGGAACTATATCATCGACGGGGGTGCCCTGAAGTTTACCAGCCAGTCGATCATCAGCGGAGATGGCGTAACATTCTTCCTGCTCAATGGAGCCCAGATCGACATTCACGGTGGGGCGACCTTTCACGTGACCGCAGCCACGAGCGGCCCTTGGGCCGGTTTTGTCATCGTTGCGGCCAGGAACAACACCCAGGCGGCTGTCATCAACGGCAACAGCGCCTCCTCGTTGACGGGCATCATCTACATGCCGGCGTCGACGGAGATCAAGTACGCGGGGAGTGGCACGACCGGCGGGGAGTGCGTCCGCATTGTCGCGCAGGAGATCACGATGATCGGCAACAGCGCCTTCAAAAGCGACTGCAAAAAGGAGCTGGCCGACGCCAAGATCAACAATCCCGGTGCGATCCGGCTGGTGCGGTGAGTGGCGTTCGCGCGCCACCGCACTCGCGTCCGAAATGTCCCGCGGCGCCATTCTTGGCGCCGCCCTTTTACCAGAAACTGAAGGCTGCGCTTCGCCCGAATATCTGCCAGCGGGCGCAAGGTAACGCTCCCGGCAGGGTTCACTCGGTCGTGTCTTCCGTATTGCTGCTCTCGTTGCGGACGTGGATCGGCAGATAGCCGCTCTCCTCCAGCCACTCCCGAACGATCAGCGCGATCGCATATTCGCGCTTCCAGTTGAAGTCGCCGCACGCTTGAGCAAGCGCATCCTCGACGTTTTGGTCAAAGATCAGGCCGACTTTCACCCCATTGGTTATTGTCCTCAGTCGGGCGTTTCGATTCGTTCGCGAGCGCCCCGAAACGGTCCGTCGCAGTCTTCGCTCCGACCCTGCCGAAGCATCGTCAAGAAATTCAAGGATATATGGCGGAGAAGAAGGGATTCGAACCCTCGATACCGTTCCCGGTATACTCCCTTAGCAGGGGAGCGCCTTCGACCACTCGGCCACCTCTCCGTCGCGGCTTCACTAAGTCGTAGGGCTTTTGATTGCAAGGCTTTTTTGTCAACAAACCAAAAAACGCTTCCAGGCTCTACACTCAGTTGTGTGCGGCCCAAACCGGAACAAAACAGGGCGCGCGCTGGTGCTAACGGCGCAAATTTGGCGCGCCCGATCCTTGAAGTGTTCTGATCGGTCGCCCGATCGCGGATCGAACTGCCGGACGACAGTCCTCGACGAAGCTTCCTATCGATCGCAAGATTGAACAGCGCCAATTCTGAGGGTCGGTCACGGTTCTCGTTCCCAGGCGACCGCCTCGAGCAAGAGAAGCGCATCGTTGAGCGTGTCAGGGCCGGCGATCCAGGGCGTCCTTGTTGCCGAACTGAACCACCGCGTGGGTGTCGTTGCCGGGCTGCCGCCACCACTCATGACCGCATCGCCAGCGGGAGTGTGCTTGCTTGACACGATTTTAACGTTTCTAATAACCTCACAAGTATTGGAGAATTCAAGCGTTGGATGTCGGCTAGGGAGGCCGCCCATACCATGCGCGATGATGTTCCGGTGCCCCCAGAAAACAGCGTTGCTCCATCTGCTGATCCGCTTTTGACGGCTGATGGAGTCTCAAAGTCGTTTGGCGGAGTCGCGGCTTTGCGCGCGGTTCATTTCGATCTCATGGCCGGCGAAATCCATTCGTTGATGGGGGAGAATGGCGCTGGCAAGTCGACGCTGATGAAGATTCTCTCCGGTGTGTATACGGACTACGAGGGCACGATCTGCGTCGATGGATCGCTCGTCCGTTTTGGCAGTGTCCGTGATGCAGAAGCTGCTGGCATCGCGATCATCCACCAGGAGCTGAACCTCGTCCCGGAGCTCAGTGTTGCAGACAATATCTTTCTCGGCCGCGAACGCTTGATCGCCGGCCTTTTCGTGGATCGCAGGGCAAGCCTCAATTCTTCCCGCGCGCTCTTGGGACGGCTCGGTATTCAACTCGATCCGGAGGCGCGCGTCGGAGCCTTGCGTGTCGGCGAACAGCAGCTCGTCGAGATTGCCAAGGCGCTGTCGTTGAACGCACGAATCCTCATCATGGACGAGCCGACTTCGGCGCTGTCACCGGCCGAGTGCCAGCGTCTGTTCAAGATCATGCGCCAGCTCTCGGAGAGCGGGGTCGGGATCATCTACATCTCGCACCGGATTGACGAGGTGATGCAAGTAAGCGATCGGGTCTCCGTTTTCCGCGATGGCCGGCATGTCTGGACGCGTCCGAGACTTGGCTTGGACGAGGACACGGTAATCGCGGCGATGGTCGGCCGCAGTTTTCTTGGTGGTGACCGGGCATCGATGACTGCGTCGGGTCCGAGCATCCTGTCCGTCCGCAACCTCTCTCTTTCGGTCGCTGGGCGGCGCGGCAGGCGCGAGGTCCTGCGTGGGGTCAGCTTCGACCTCCGCGCTGGCGAGATTCTTGGTGTCGGTGGACTGCTCGGCGCGGGGCGTACCGAAATACTGACGACGATCTTCGGGTCGAGTGGCGGGCATATGGGTGGCGAGATCTGCCTGGACCGCGTTCCCGCCAATATTCGCTCACCACGCGATGCACGCCGGCTCGGCATTGCATTGGTGACCGAAGACCGCAAGACGCAGGGCCTGCACCTGCATGACACGATTGCGGACAACGTCGCATTGCCGCTGGTCGGGCGGCTTGCGCGCTTCGCGCTGCGCTCGCTCAGGCGCGAAGAAGCAATCGCAAAGCATATGGTCGATGTCCTCGCCGTACGCTGCGAAGGGGTGGACCAGATAGCGAGCACCCTATCCGGCGGCAACCAGCAGAAAGTCGTGATCGGCAAGTGGCTGGCCACCCGCCCCCGCATACTGCTGCTGGACGAGCCCACACGCGGCATCGATGTCGGAGCCAAGCGGGAGATCTACGATCTGATCTTCAAGCTGGCAAAGGAAGGACTTGCCATTGTCGTGGTGAGCTCAGAATTGCCCGAACTGCTTCATCTCTCCGACCGCGTGCTCGTCATGGCGGAGGGGCGGCAGACCGGTGTCCTTTCGCATGCTGAGGCAAGCGAGGAACGCATCATGCAACTTGCTGCTCCTCGCGGGGCCGCCGCCAGGGGGGCAGCCGCATGACGCTCGTCAAGTTGATCGGCCGGACGAAACTCTACTGGGGGCTGATTGCGATCTTCCTGATCGGCGTTCTCTCTTCACCGCTGACCTCTTCCGGAAAGAACATCTTTCTGTCGTCCGGCAATCTCCTCGACGTGCTTCGGCAGGTATCCACGACTGGGCTGATCGCAACAGGCATGACTGCGGTAATCCTGACCGCGGGAATCGATCTCTCGGTTGGCTCGCTCATGGCGATCTGCAGCGTCGTCTGCGCGATGCTCCTGACGGTGCCGGGCGAAACGCCAGCCGTCTTTCTTGGGCTGCCCTCGGTCGGTGTTGCGTCGCTGCTGCTCGGCGCGGTGATCGTGCGCTTCGCCTTTCTGAACATCGAGAAGGTACGGGCAGGCAAGGATAGTACCCGTGACATCCGCCTTGACCGCATGCGCGGGTTTGTGCTGCCCGCGCTCGCCGGAATCCTGTTCTGTGCGCTGGTGCTGAGTTACTTGCTGCCCCAGGTCCAGACGAAGTTCGGCGTCCTTGGTGTCCTTCTGGTCGCGCCCGCGGTCGGCCTCGTCTTCGGAGCAATCAACGGCGTGATCATCGTCTTCGGACGATTGCAGCCTTTCATCGTCACGCTGGCGATGATGGTCACGGCCTTGGGCGTTGCCCGGTTGACGGCCGGACAGAACAACGCGGTGCTGCCGGTCTATACCGGCACCAACGCGACCGCGGATTTCGATATCCTGCGCCAGTTGGTCTTCGGCATCGTTCCGATGCCCGGCATTTTCTTCATCGTTGCAATCATCCTCTACGGTGCGGTGCTTCGCTTCACGCCATTCGGACGCTACGTCTATGCGATCGGCGGAAATGAAGAAGCAGCGAGGCTCTCCGGTATCAATGCCGGCCGTGTGAAAATCGTTACGTACGCGGTGTCGGGGCTGCTCGCCGGGATCGCCGCCGTCCTCTACGTGGCCCAGTATCGCCAGGGAAAACCCGATGCCGGCGCGGGGCTGGAACTCGACGCAATCGCCGCCGTCGTCATCGGTGGCACGAGCCTGATGGGTGGCAGGGGCGGTCTTGCCGGCACCTTTTGTGGTGTTCTCATCTTCGGCTTTCTCTCCAACATCCTGCAGCTCCACAATATCAACTCCAACCTTCAGCTGGTCCTGAAGGGGGTCATCATCATCGGTACCGTGCTCGTGCAGGAGCGCAGCGCCGGCGATATTTTCAGCCGTCTATGGCATTCGCGCCATCAGCCGGAAGCGGGTTCGGCCGCGGAGGAGCGGTCGTCATCAGAGACGGTGTCTCTAACAATGGGAGGAAAGAAGGAATGAAACGTCGTGAGCTTATGTTGGCGGCCTTCGCAGCCGTCCTCACCGCAACCACCGCCTTGATGCCCGCGAACAACACCGCGGCCCAGGACAAGAAATGGCGAATAGGCTTCAGCCAGGCAACGACCATCGAGCCCTGGCGGGCCCAGTTCAACAAGGACATCATCGCCGAGGCAGCCAAGCATCCCGATGTCGAGCTGATCATCACCGACGGCGAGGACAAGACGGAAAAGCAGGTTGCTGACGTCGAGAACCTCATCCGGCAGGAAGTCGACGCACTCCTCATCTCGCCGAAGGAATCCGCGGGCCTGACCGGTGTCGTACAGCAGGCCATCGACGCCAAGATCCCCGTCTTTGTACTGGACCGAAATGTCGACACCGACCAGTACACCCAGTTTGTCGGGGGCGATAACAAGCTGATCGGCCGCGCGGCGGGTGAGTATGCAGTCGAAGTCCTTGGCGGAAAGGGCAAGGCCCAGGGGAACGTCGTCGAGATATGGGGCGGCATGGGCACGCAGCCCGCGCATGACCGTCATGACGGTTTCCACGAGTTCACCGACAAGGAATCGGGCATCAAGAACCTGCTCGACCAGCAATCTGGAGACTGGAAACAGGACCAAGCCTACAACATCATGGCAACAGCCCTTCGCAACAACGAGAAGATCGACCTCGTTTATGGGCACAATGACCCAATGGCCTACGGTGCCTATCTTGCCGCCAAGGACGTCGGCCGCGAGAAAGAGATCAAATTCATCGGCATAGATGCCCTACCCGCTGAAGGCGTGACCTGGGTCAATAATGGCGAACTAACGGCCACCTTCCTCTATGCCACCCCGGGAGCAGAGGGCTTGCGCCAGGCGATCAAGTTCCTGAGCGGCGAAAAGGTGGAAAAGACCATCACCCTCGACACGCTGATGGTCACCAAGGACAACGCAGCGCAGATCATGAAGGACAACGGTCTCTAAGACCCCTTTTCCAGCAGCGCCCCGGGTAAACCGGGGCGCTGCGTCAGACGACCTCCCGTCGAGCATTGAAACGAGCGTCATGGCAGATGCGCAGATCCTGAGGAGATCGCTAGTGAGGAGGAAGCATGGGAGCGAAGTATCGCTGGCTGAATGAACCCGCTTCGTGGCACGGAGAGGCGGCACATCTGACGGTGACAACGGACGCGCGGACGGACTTCTGGCGTCACACGTTCTACGGCTTTACCCGGGACAACGGCCATGCCTATCTGCGTCCGATATCAGGCGATTTCACGTGCACGGCAACGGTCGTGGGCGAGTACGACACGCTGTACGATCAAGCGGGCCTGATGCTTCGGGTCGATGCTGAGAACTGGATCAAGTGCGGCATCGAATACACCGACGGCCTGATGCACTTCAGTGTCGTGGTGACGAACTCGGTCTCGGACTGGTCTGTCATACCGCTCCCCGACGTCGCACCGACCACTCCCCTGTCCGTTCGATTGACGCGCCACGATGACGCGGTACGCGTTCAGTTCCGATTTGGTGGGACAGCGTGGCAGATGGCGAGGCTCTGTCCCTTTTCGAGTGCCGATGGCCATGCCGGTATCATGGCATGCTCTCCCGAGCGCGAAGGGTTCAGAGCCAAATTCTCCGGTATCGAAGTGGGACCACCGATCCCTCGCACATTGCATGAGTGAACGACTGAGCGGCTTCCCAACGGTGATTTTTCTCCCCCGGCTTGCCAGTTCGGCAAGACAGCTGGCCGTTCCCTGGGAACAACTCGATCTTTCGAACGCAGCTTCACCGAAATTGCTTTGTGACCCGCGGCAACTGAAGTCGCCTCGCCGCTCGTCGCGATCGCCTGGAACGCGCTTGCCCAATCATCCGCCGCGTTGCGGGGCGAGGTGAGCCCGGAGGCATGCCAGGCCGCGTTTCTCACCGCGGCACGCGAGGCTGGAATTCCCGTCATATGTTGTCAGCACGCGGCACCGTAACGCTTCGTTAACGAAATTGGCGATCCTGCGTCCGATGCCGGATCAAATGCCACCGAAGAATCATCGTTGCCGCCGGATTTGGCCACAAAGCCTCGGCAACTATGAGATGCGCCTCGGAGGCACCGTTCGTTCAAGTCGCGTTCAGGAACGCGCGCATAATGTTCAGGTCAAGCAACTTTATTTGCAGTAACAAGGAATGTACGCCATGGGTTGGGTTAGCAGCTACAAATATATCGGCAACGATAGCGCAAACACCGTTTCTCAAGGAAGCGTTTCCGAAGTAGACATCTACACCAAAGGCGGAAACGACACGATCTACCTGAATCTCGTCAGTCGCGATGGCGGCTTCAACTATGTCGATGCCGGCACCGGGCACGATTATGTGAAGAACTGGTTCGAAGGCGGAAACACAATCTATCTCGGCTCCGGCAATGATACTTACGTCCATACCGGCTACGCGATCGAAGACAGTTCCTATGACAAGGTCTACGGCGGCGCGGGCGACGACTGGTTCGAAGTGCTGACGCTGAAGAGCAAATACTACGGCGAGGGCGACGACGACACCTTCCTGTCAGCCGGATTCCGGAACTATTTCAACGGCGGCAGCGGCATCGACACGCTGAGCTATGAACTCCAGGACAGCAGCAAGCTGAAGGGCCGCGGTGTCTTCGTCGACCTCGAAGGCAAATACGCCAAGGTCGGCTCCAATAAGGAGACGTTCTCCAGCATCGAGAACGCGGTCGGCACCAGCTACAACGACACGCTGCGGGGTGACTCTTTTGGCAACGACCTCGAAGGTGGCAGCGGCAACGACATCCTGTGGGGACGCGGCGGCAGCGACCTGCTACTCGGCGGCAGCGGCAGCGACGAATTGCTGGGCGGCAGCGGCAACGACTATCTGATCGGCGGTCGCGGCCACGACATCCTGAACGGCGGCACCGGCCGTGACACCTTCATCTTCGAATCGATCAAGGATTCGGTCGTCGGCAGCAACCGCGACATTATCGAGGACTTCATCCGCTCCGAAAAGGACAAGATCGACCTCAGCAAGATCGATGCCGACGTCTACAGCAAAGGCAACCAGGCGTTCCACTTCATCGGCACCAAGGCGTTTACCGGAGAGGCGGGCGAATTGCGCTATTCCGGACACATCATTTCGGGTGACGTCAACGGCGACGGCCGTGCCGACTTCCAGATCGACGCCAACTATACGAAATACTACTCGAGCGATTTCATTCTCTGATCGGCAGACGCAGATCAGACTGGCGGCCGGGGCAACGCTCCGGCCGTTCTTTGTTTACTCAGTTGCGGGTCCGGTCGCCACGTCCACCCAGCGCCGCTCGCGGAACGACTGGGCCATGGCATGCACCGAGCGTTCGATCTGCAGGCCGTCTGTAAAGTCCACGGCGCGGTACGGCTCTGCCGCGATGGCGGCCATCAGTTGGCGACACTCGATGACCTTGAGATCGTTGAAGCCGAGGCTGTGGCCGGGTGCCGGGATGAACCGGTCATAGGGTTTGTGCTGCGGCGCAGCCAGCACGGTGGCAAAACCCTGTTCGGTGGCAGGATCGCTGGCGCGATAGATCTGGAATTCGTTCATCCGCTCTTGGTCGAACAGGATCGAACCTTGCGAGCCGAAGACCTGCAGGGCGATTCGTCCCTTGCGGCCCCAGGCGGCGCGATTGGCCATCAGCACAGCCGAAATGCCGCCGGAAAGCCGCATCAACACGCTGGCCTGGTCATGGTTTTCGACGGGCTGCCGGTGACCGTCGTGCAGCGGGCGATCCGGATAGGGCTTGCCCAGGTCGGCGATGACCGCCTCGACATGGCCGAACAGGTTCCACAGCAGCGACAGCGGATGCACGGCGAAATCGTCCAGCGCGCCGTAGCCGCCCGTTGCCTCGCTCTTCGGCGAGAACAGCGCCTCCGGATCGGCCATGAAGTCCTCGTCCATTTCGACGCGGACATGGTTCACCTTCCCGATCGCCCCCTCCCCGATCAGCGTGCGGAGATGGCGCATGACCGGATTCTGGATGTAGTTGTAGCCAATGATCGCCACCTTTCCCGAACGCCGCGCAGCGGCTTCCATGCGTTCGGCGTCGGCGAGCGCGGGTGCCATCGGCTTCTCGCACCAGACATGCTTGCCGGCCTCGAGTGCTGCGATCGCCATTTCGGCGTGGAACTGATTCGGCGTGGTCACGGAAACGACGTCCACGTCGGGGTCGGCCAGCAGGTCGCGCCAGTCGGAGGTCGCCTTCGCAAAGCCGAATTCACGGGCCCGGATCTCGGCAAGTTCCGAATTCCGTTCCGCCAACCGGACGAGCCGCGGCCGCGCAACATCGCCAAAAATGGCCGCCACATTGTTCCAGGCAAGGGCATGGCACTTGCCCATGTAGCCCGTTCCGATCAATCCGACGCCAAGCGCTGCCATCCACTCTCCTCCTGCGGGCAATTTTCGCGTAGATGATGAACCGGAAAGATACGGAACAAAAGCTGTATTTCCGAAGCCATATGGAATAAACATTTCATATGCTCCATTATAATGTTTTCGAGGGACCGCGGAGCCATGAACGACGAAAACGACAAGCAGAACGGGCGCGTGCCGCGTGACTTCGACAGTCTGCGCAGCGTCATCATCGATCGGAAGTCGACGATGCCGAAGCGGCTGATGCAGGTGGCCGCCTATGCGCTTTCCCACCCGGACGAGATCGCCTTCGGAACGGCCGCCAGCATCGCTGCCGCCGCCGAGGTGCAGCCTTCGACGCTGGTGCGCCTTGCCCATCATCTCGGCTTCGACGGTTTCTCCGACTTGCAGACGGTTTTTCGCGAGCGCCTCCGCGACCGCAATCTGTCCTATGAGGAGCGGCTGGCGACGCTGGAAAAGGGGGCTGCTGCCAACAGCGAAGACGAGCTTTTGAGCGGCTTCATTGCCGCTGCCGGTCAGTCCGTCGCCCGACTGGGCCAGACGATCGACCGGAACGATTTTTCCAGCGCCGTCGCCTTGCTGGCGCGGGCCGAGACGATCTTTCTCGTTGCCAAGCGCCGCTCCTACCCGCTCACGGCCCATATGGCCTACGCCTTCGGCAAGCTCGGTATTCGCCATCAGGTCATCGCCTCGCCGAATGGCATCGATGCGGAAATCGCAGCCTTCGCGACGCCGCGCGACGCCGTCGTCGCCGCAAGCTTTGCTCCTTACGCGACCGAAAGTCTCGCCCAAGCGCAGGCATTGCACGAGCGTGGCGTACCGATCGTGGCAATCACCGATTCGGCTTTCTCGCCGCTTGCCGGCTGTGCTTCGCATTGGTTCGAGGTGACGGAGGCCGACTATGGCGGGTTCCGCTCGCTCTCCGCCTCGATGGTGCTCGCCATGGCCTTGCCGGTGGCAATTGCGGAGAAACGGCGCAGTCTCGATCGGAGCGGAAAGACTGCTGCCAAGGCGTGAAATTGTCGGAGCGACACGGAATATATATTCCGAATTGACGAACAGTTGGAATTGATGTTTCGTTCCGTCATGACGCCGACCAGTTAGGCGGCGAAGGGAGGAGTTATGGCGCAACGCGATCTTGACACCCCGACGCTCAACGTCATCTCGATCGGCCGCTCGTCCGTCGATCTCTACGGCCAGCAACTCGGCAGCCGGCTGGAGGACGTCACCTCGTTTGCGAAGTCTGTCGGCGGCTGCCCGGCGAACATCGCCATCGGCACTGCGCGGCTGGGGCTGAAGTCCGGCCTGATCACCCGCGTCGGCGACGAGCAGATGGGCCGCTTCATCCGCGAGCAGTGCACGCGTGAGGGGGTCGCGACTACAGGCATCGTGACCGACAAGGATCGCCTTACGGCGCTGGTGCTGCTCGCCATCGAAGCCGAGGGCGTCTCGCCGATGATCTTCGTGCGCACCGACTGCGCCGACATGGCGCTCTGCGAGGACGACATCGACGCGGCCTTCATCCGCTCGTCGCGCGCCGTTCTCGTCTCGGGGACACATTTTTCGCGGCCGAACACGGAGGCCGCGCAGCGAAAGGCGATCCGCATCGCGCGCGCGAGCGGACGCAAGGTGATCTTCGACGTCGACTATCGGCCGAACCTCTGGGGCCTTGCCGGCCATGCCGAGGGCTTCGAGCGCTACGTGAAGTCCGACCGGGTCTCGCAACTGATGAAATCCGTCCTTCCCGACTGCGACCTGATCGTCGGCACCGAGGAGGAGATCATGATCGCGTCGGGCGCCGACGACGTGCTCGCCGCGCTGAAGGCGATCCGGGCGATTTCCGAGGCGACGATCGTGCTCAAGCGCGGGGCGATGGGCTGCATCGTCTATGACGGCCCGATCAGCGACGACCTGGAGAACGGTGTCGTCGGCAAGGGGTTCCCGATCGAGGTCTACAACGTGCTCGGCGCCGGCGACGCCTTCATGTCCGGCTTTTTGCGCGGCTGGCTGGCCGGTGAGGACCATGCGACATCGGCCACCTGGGCGAATGCCTGCGGCGCCTTCGCCGTCTCCCGCCTGCTCTGCTCGCCGGAATACCCGACCTGGGAAGAGTTGCAGTTCTTCCTCGAACACGGCAGCAAGCACCGGGCTTTGCGCAAGGACGACGCCATCAATCACCTCCACTGGGCGACCACGCGCCGCGGCGAGATCCCGGTCCTGATGGCGCTCGCCTGCGACCACCGGATGCAGCTTGTCGAGATCGCTGACCAGTTCGGCGCACCGCACGAGAAGATTTCCGCCTTCAAGCGGCTAACGGTCGAGGCGGCAGCGCGCGTGGCGGGCGGGCGACCGGGCTACGGCATGCTGCTTGACGAGCGCTTCGGACGCGACGCTCTGTTCGATGCAGCAGCGAAGAACTTTTCCTGGATCGGCCGCCCCGTGGAACTGCCGGGCTCGAAGCCGCTGCGCTTCGAGTTTGGCCAGGACATCGGCTCGCAGCTTGTCGAATGGCCGATCGGCCATTGCATCAAATGCCTGTGTTTCTATCATCCGGACGATCCGGTGGCGCTGAAGGCGGAACAGCAGGAAAAGCTGCGGGCGCTTTTCGACGCTGCGCGACGGATAGGCCGGGAGCTGCTGATCGAGGTCATCTCCGGCAAGAGCGGGCCGCTGGACGACACGACGGTGTCCACGGCGCTGCAGGAACTGTATGATCTCGGCATCAAGCCTGACTGGTGGAAGCTGGAGCCGCAGGCCTCGGCGGCGGCTTGGCGCAACATAGACGCGGTGATTGCGCGCAACGATCCCTATTGCCGCGGCATCGTGCTGCTCGGGCTGGAGGCGCCGAAGGAGAAACTGCTCAAGGCATTCGAGGCGACCAGGGCAGCATCGGCGGTGAAAGGCTTCGCTGTCGGGCGCACCATCTTTGCCGATGCGGCGCGGGACTGGCTGGCCGGGACAATCACCGATGAGGCGGCGATCGCCGACATGGCTGGCCGCTTCGGCGAACTGACGGACGCCTGGCTGAAAATGCGCGGGCACTAGAGCATGTCTCCGAAAGTGGGAACCGGTTTTCGGGACAAGGACATGCGGAGGAACAAGGACCTGAAGCGCGGCCGGCTGAAAGATTGAGACGCGCTTTTGGGGAATTCAGGGAGGACATGATGGACAAGACGATCCGGCTGACGATGGCGCAGGCCGTCGCGCACTTCCTCAAGGCACAGATGACGGTCGTCGACGGCAAGAAAATGCCGATCTTTGCCGGTGTCTGGGCCATTTTCGGCCATGGCAACGTCGCCGGCATCGGCGAAGCGCTCTACCAGGTGCGCGAGGAGCTTCCGACCTATCGCGCGCACAATGAGCAGGGCATGGCGCACGCGGCCGTCGCCTTCGCCAAGGCGAGCTTTCGCAGCCGCTTCATGGCCTGCACGACCTCGATCGGCCCCGGCGCGCTCAACATGGTGACGGCTGCTGGCGTGGCGCATGTGAACCGCCTGCCGGTGCTCTTCCTGCCGGGCGACGTCTTTGCCAACCGCATCCCCGACCCGGTGCTGCAGCAGATCGAGGATTTCGGCGACGGCACGGTTTCCGTGAACGACGCTTTTCGCTGCGTCTCGCGGTATTTCGACCGCATCACCCGGCCCGAGCAGATCATCCCGGCGCTCAAGCGCGCCATGCAGGTTCTGACCGATCCTGTCGATTGCGGCCCGGTGACGCTGTCGCTGTGCCAGGACGTGCAGGCCGAGGCCTATGATTATCCCGAAAGCCTGTTTGCGGAGAAGGTCTGGCGGGAGCGCCGTCCCCGTCCGGACAGCGACGAACTCGCCGCAGCACTGGACGCTATCCGGCAGGCCGAGCGGCCGCTGATCATCGCCGGCGGCGGCGTGCTCTATTCGCGCGCGACGGCAGAACTGAAGGCATTCGCCGGCATGCACGGTGTCCCAATCGCCGTTACACAGGCCGGCAAGTCGGCGCTGCCCGACGACCATCCGCTCTGCATGGGCTCGATCGGCGTCACCGGCACCTCCGCGGCCAATGCCTTTGCCGAAGAGGCCGACCTCATCCTTGCGGTCGGCACCCGTTTGCAGGATTTCACCACCGGCTCCTGGGCGTTGTTCAAGAACGAGCGCGCCCGGATCATCGGGCTGAACACTGCGGCCTTCGACGCCGCCAAACACGACGGCCTGCCGCTCGTCTGCGATGCGCGCGAGGGATTGACGCTGCTGTCCGAGGCGCTCGGCGGCTGGAAGGCGCCGACCTCGGTCGAGGCGGCGGCGAAAGCGCGCAAGGCCGAATGGCTGGCGGCGGCGAACCGCGCCACCGCTCCGACCAACGCCGCCCTTCCCTCCGATGCCCAGGTGATCGGCGCTGTCCAACGCATGACCGGCGGCGAGAATTCAATTCTCGTCTGCGCCGCGGGCGGCCTTCCGGGCGAGTTGCACAAGCTGTGGCAGGCGCACAATCCGGGCAGCTACCATCTGGAATACGGCTTTTCCTGCATGGGCTACGAGATCGCCGGCGGGCTGGGCGTGAAGATGGCGCGACCGGACGCCGATGTCGTCGTCATGGTCGGCGATGGCTCCTACATGATGCTGAACTCGGAGCTTTCGACCTCGGTCATGCTCGGCCGGAAGCTGACGATCGTGGTGCTGGACAATCGCGGATTTGGCTGCATCAACCGGCTGCAGATGGCCACCGGCGGCGCGAACTTCAACAACCTGCTCAAGGACGCAAGGATCGAGACGATGCCGGAGATCGACTTCCGGGCGCACGCCGAAAGTATGGGCGCGATCGCCGTTAAGGTCGCCTCGATCGCCGACCTCGAAACGGCGCTGGAGCAGAGCAAGAAAAACGACCGCACTTCCGTCATCGTCATCGAGACCGACCCGCTCGTTACCACCGAGGCCGGCGGCCACTGGTGGGACGTGGCGGTGCCCGAGGTCAGCCCGCGACCGCAGGTGAAGGCCGCGCGGGAACAATACGAGGCGGCGCGCAAGCAGCAGCGCTGAGGGATTGAACGGCAGCCTGCCCGGCCGGCATTTCCGCAACGGACGGGCACGCAGGAAATTGTTTGGGAGACACCGACATATGATCCGCTACGGCACCAACCCGATTGCCTGGAGCAACGACGACGACCGGACAATCGGGGCGCACCTGACGCTCGAGGACTGCCTCTCCGATTGCGAAAAAATCAGCTTCGACGGCGTCGAGAAAGGGCACAAGATGCCCAGCGACGGCGAGGAACTGAAAAGGGTTCTGGCGGCGCACAAGCTCGTCTTCGTGTCCGGCTGGCACTCGCTGAACCTGCTTGCCCATGACGTGGAGGCGGAAAAGAAGGCGATCCAGCCGCATCTCGACATGCTGAAGGCGAACGGCTGCAAGGTCTGCATCGTCTGTGAGACTTCCAACGCCATCCACGGCGACGACGGCACCGCGCTGGCCGACAAGCCCGTCCTGCCCGAGGCCGCGTGGGCGAAATTCGGCGCCAACGTCGAGGCTGTTGCGCAATACTGCGCCGATCAGGGCATCGACCTCGTCTACCATCATCACATGGGCACGGTCGTGCAGACCGGGGAAGAGATCGACCGGCTGATGGCCAACACCGGGCCAGCGACGAAGCTCTTGCTCGACACCGGTCATGCCTGGTTCGGCGGCGCGGATCCGGCGGAACTGGCACGCAAATACATGGACCGCGTGCGGCACATTCACGCCAAGAACGTGCGGCCAGCGATCCGCAGGCAAGTCGAGGGCGAAAAGCTCTCCTTCCTCGAAGGGGTGCGCCGCGGCGTTTTCACCGTCCCCGGTGATCCGGAAGGCGGCGTCGACTTCCTCCCGGTTCTGAAGATCGCCGCCGAGCACGGCTATGACGGCTGGCTTGTCATCGAGGCGGAACAGGATCCGCTGGTGCGCAATCCCTTCGAGTACCAATCGCTGGGACTGAAGGCACTGAAGGCGTTTGCGCGGGAGGCTGGGCTGGATCGGGGGTAGTCTCCTCCGTCTCAGGCTTGCCCCTCATCCGCCTGCCGGCACCTTCTCCCCGCGAGCGGGGAGAAGGAGGCAAGCCGCACCGGCCTGTCGCTCTCCCGAGTGGGAGGAGGAGACAAGCCGCGTCGATGCCAGTTCCCTCTCCCCGCTTGCGGGGAGAGGGTTAGGGTGAGGGGCAGATTGCCCAGGCAAACCAAGGGCACGTTGCCCGGATGGGAAGTAAGGAGCGCTGGCCGTGATCGTCGGGCAAGCTCCGAAAAGGACAAAGCCGAGGAGACATTGATGCCGAACCTGCTCGTCAAGCCGAACGGAACCCATGGCCGGGTGACGCATGTGACGCCGGAAAACGCCGGCTGGACCTATGTGGGGTTCGACCTGCACCGTATGAAGCCCGGGGAGATCGTCGCGGCGGAAACCGGAAGCCGGGAGGTCTGCCTCGTCTTTGTCACCGGCAAGGGCTCGGCGACCGCCGATGGCGAGAGCTTCAGCGTGCTCGGCGAGCGAATGAGCGTGTTCGAGGGCCAGCCGCATGCCCTTTATGTTCCCTCCAACTCCAACTGGTCGGTGACGGCGGAGACGGCCCTGGAACTCGCGGTCTGCTCGGCACCGGGCGGCGGGGACCACAAGGCCAAGGCGATCCCGCCCGGCACGCATCCGCAGATCGTCCGCGGCAAGGGCAGCAACGTCCGTCATGTAACCAACATCATGCCGGAAGACGACGGTTCGGCGCATTCGCTGCTGGTGGTGGAAGTGGTCACGCCGGAGGGACACACCTCCTCCTATCCGCCGCACAAGCACGACCGGGACGACCTGCCGAACGAGAGCCTGCTTGAAGAGACCTACTACCACCGCCTCGACCCGCCGCAGGGTTTCGCCTTCCAGCGCATCTACACCGACGACCGTTCGCTCGACGAGGCGATGGCGGTGGAGGACGGCGACGTGACCCTGGTGCCCAGGGGCTATCACCCCTGCGCCACCTGCCACGGCTACGACCTCTACTATCTGAACGTCATGGCCGGGCCAAAAAGGGTCTGGAAGTTTCACAACGCCGAGGCGCATGAGTGGCTGTTGACGCGGTGACAGGCGGAAGGGAGCCGGGCAATTGTTGGCCCCTTGAAACCCTCCTGCACAATCGCCTGCCTTGGCGTTTGATACGCCGACGGACAATGCAAGCTGCGGAAGAGCCGCCATTGGGGCGTTTTTGACGGTTCTCATTCTGCAGGCGCATGAAGCCATGCACAATTAGGCAGAGCACCGGAGGAACCGAAGGGCTTGCCCCCTTTAAGGCTCCGGCAAGCTGATGTAGCACATCTGCAACGAGACAGATGGCGAGAGAGGAATTTTCCAATGAGCGCACACCACAAAGCAACACCGGAACAGGCCCGCGCGAAAATGGCCGCCTTCGACTGGGAAGATCCGTTCCTGCTCGAGGACCAGCTGACCGACGAGGAGCGGATGATCCGCGACGCTGCCCGCGCCTATTGCCAGGACAAGCTCGCCTCGCGCGTGCTGGAGGCCAACCGCCACGAGATCTTTCACCGCGAAATCATGACCGAGATGGGTGCGCTCGGCCTGCTAGGACCGACCATCCCCGAAGAGTTCGGCGGCGTCGGCGCGAACTACGTTTCCTACGGCCTGGTTGCTCGCGAAGTCGAGCGTGTCGATTCCGGCTATCGCTCCGCCATGTCGGTCCAGTCCTCGCTCGTCATGCACCCGATCTTCGCCTACGGCACCGATGAGCAGCGCAAGCGCTACCTGCCGAAGCTCGCCTCCGGCGAGTGGGTCGGCTGCTTCGGCCTGACCGAACCCGACCACGGCTCCGACCCCTCCTCCATGATCACGCGGGCGAAGAAGGTCGACGGCGGCTATCTCGTCTCCGGCGCCAAGAACTGGATCACCAACTCGCCGATCTCGGACGTCGCCATCGTCTGGGCCAAGTCGGAGGCGCACGACGGCAAGATCAAGGGCTTCATCCTCGAGCGCGGCATGAAGGGCTTCGAGACGCCGAAGATCGAGGGCAAGTTCTCGCTGCGCGCCTCGATCACCGGCATGATCATGATGCAGGACGTGTTTGTTCCGGAAGAGAACCTGCTGCCGGAAGTCTCCGGCCTCGCCGGCCCGTTCGGCTGCCTTAACCGCGCCCGCTACGGTATTGCCTGGGGCGCGATGGGGGCCGCGGAATTCTGCTGGCACGCCGCCCGCCAGTACACGATGGACCGCAAGCAGTTCGGCAAGCCGCTCGCCCAGATGCAGTTGATCCAGAAGAAGCTGGCCGACATGCAGACGGAGATTTCGCTCGGCCTGCAGGGCGCGCTGCGCCTCGGTCGCCTGTTCGACGAACACCGCGCACCGGCCGAACTGATCTCGCTGATGAAGCGCAACAACTGCGGCAAGGCGCTGGATATCGCCCGTGTGTCCCGCGACATGCACGGCGGCAACGGTGTTTCCGACGAATACGGCGTCATCCGCCACGTGATGAACCTGGAAGCGGTCAACACCTACGAAGGCACCCACGACGTGCACGCCCTGATCCTCGGCCGCGCGCAGACGGGCCTGCAGGCGTTCCAGTAAGCCGCTCAAGATCGACGACCGGACGGCGCCTCGCAGCGATGCGGGGCGCCGTTTTCATTTGTACTAATAGGCGTCATGCAGGCGGCGCCACCAGAATTGCGATACGTAAATTTTGATATGCCGTCTTTAGCGATTGCCAACACAAATCTGCACAAACTCCTTGGATGGTCATTCGGGGCATGATGCCTACTTCCGGGAGAGCATATGATGGAGTTGGTCGACAAGCGTCAAAGCGGCGGCCTTTACGAGCGCAAATGGGAGCGCTTCAAGGTGAACCGGCAGGGCATGCTGTTGTCCGTTGGTCTTGATCTCGCAGTCCCCAAGACGCGAAGCTGCCAGTTGATCGACATTTCGCAAGGCGGCGCCAGCATTTCCGTCAACACGACGATCGGCCTCGGTGCTCACTACTATCTGACCGTCGTTGGCGTTTTCGCCAAGGTCGGTTGCGCGGAAATCTACCGCAACGATCATCGCATCGGCGTGCAGTTCATCAAGGAGATCGATGAAGAGCTGCTGCATGAAATCGTGCGTGCCGACTACTTCACCGGCGGCGTCGCCACCAGGAAGAAGGATGCCCCGCCCCCCTATGCCAAGGGCTTGGAGCGGCCGCAGTTCAGCCTGCAGCGCACCTGATCGACCGGTCGGGTGCGGGCTCGCCAGAGGTGCCCGCAGATTGGCCTCACGTCGAGCCGCAAGCGCAGCGGCGATAACGCTTTGAAAACAACACACAATTCTTGCGGAAAATCGATTTTGATTTTTGCCGGCATGCGCTAGTGTGCCGGCAGCTTGCGCTGCCGGAACGCACGGCGGACGCGGCACGCTCTTCCCTGACGTCCCTCAAAAAGGTGCCCGCAGAATGTCCGGCTTCTCCCGCTTCACCCCGCTCGTCAACGCTCTGCCCTCCACCATCCCCTTCGTCGGGCCGGAGGCGATCGAGCGCCAGCGCGGAGCGAAGGTGAAGGCGCGCATCGGCGCCAACGAGAGCGGCTTTGGTCCCGCCCCGTCGGTGCTGGAGGCGATAACGCGCGCGGCCGGTGAAACCTGGATGTACAACGATCCGGAAAATTTCGAACTGCGCGAAGCGCTTGCCCTCCAGCACGGGGTCTCGCGCGACAACATCGCGGTCGGCGGCGGCATCGATGGACTGCTCGGCGAGATCGTCCGCCTCGTCGTCGAACCGGGCGTACCGGTGGTGACCTCGCTCGGCGGCTATCCGACCTTCAATTACCACGTCAACGGCTACGGCGGGCGTCTCGTCACCGTTCCCTACGTCAACGACCGGGAAGATCTCGACGGCCTGCTCGCGGCGGCCAAGCGCGAGGACGCGCCACTCGTCTATTTTGCCAATCCGGACAATCCGATGGGAAGCTGGTGGGACGCCGACAGCGTCGTCGCCTTCGCCCGGGCGCTGCCGGAGCGCAGCCTGCTGATCCTCGACGAAGCCTATTGCGAAACGGCGCCGGCCGGATCGACGCCAGCGGTCGAAGCGCTGATCGGCCTGCCGAACGTGCTGCGGATGCGAACCTTCTCCAAGGCCTATGGACTGGCGGGGGCTCGCGTGGGTTATGCGATCGGCACGATCGGCAACGCCCAGGCGTTCGACAAGATCCGCAACCATTTCGGCATGGCGCGAATTTCGACGGCGGCGGCGCTAGCCGCGCTCGCGGATCAGGCTTATCTGCAAGAAGTTGTCGGTCGCATCGCCGCCGCGCGCGACAGGATCACCGCGATCGCCACGCAGAACGGCCTGCGCCCCCTGCCCTCCGCCACGAATTTCGTCGCGATCGACTGTGGACGCGACGGCGCGCATGCCCGCGCGCTCGTCGACGGACTGATGGAGCACGGCGTCTTTATCCGCATGCCCGGTGTCGCGCCGCTGAACCGCTGCATCCGCGTCAGCGTCGGCCCGGAAACGGAGATGGCTCTGCTGGAAGACGTCCTGCCGAAGGTATTGCGGACGGTGGAGAGCAATCGGTAGGCAGCAGGCTATCGTTGTTGGACAGCGATGCCTTTTGCAAGGTTCTTGTAGGTTGATTTTCCTACTGCCTACCGGCCTGATTGCCCCTTGATATCAGTGCGTCGTCATCCAGTCGCGGGCGGCGCGAAGCGCCAGCGCCAGATCGGTCTTGGTCATCGTCGCGGCGAGGTCGGCCCGCAGCTCGGCAGCCCGATCACAACCCCTGATGGCGGCGATGTTCAGCCACTTGTGGGCCGCGATCAGGTCGACGTTGCAGCCGCGACCCGTTGCGTACATCAGCCCCATGTCGCAGAACGTGTCGGCGCGGGTGTCGCCGCCCATCATGGCGGCCATTTCGGCGTTCTGGATATCGTAGCGTGCCATTGTCGTTTGTCCCTGTCCTGTTGTCTTCTTCTTGTATCGCCCTGTTTTTTCAAGCCTTTCGAGGGCCTGCCGTCTTCTGCGGCATGTGCTCCCCGAAGGTTTTCCGGCCGGTTGTTTCCCGTGCTCGTCTTATGGCTCCACTATGCCATCGCCCTTTCAATAGGCGCTTAAAATGCATGATTAATTTGAGACGAACAAAGTTCAAACAGTTGGTAAACTTGGGTTTTCGTTAAGCATCGCATCCGCTGGAACGCCGCGGATTTGCTTCAAAATTTACGCATTCTTCAACTTGCGATTTCAACCATTCGCTAACCACGGAAAACGGTCGCGAAGTTTCGCCCGAGCGAAAAGTGGTTGTTCCGCCCTCAGGCAGATGGCGCAAAACCCACAACGGCGCGTCGCCGGTCGCCCTGCCCATCTTCTGGTCACAAGGGCCTCGAGCCGGTGTCCAGCCGCGCCGCGTCTGCGGCGCGATTGGTGCTTTTCTCGCGCAAGGATGCGCGACTGGATGCCGGATCGAGGCCCGGCATGACGGGGTCTGGCGACGCGGCGCCCTTATCTTGCCCGCTGGCCGAACAGGATCTTCTGCGCTTCCTTGTCGTCGGCGAGGCTCGCCTGGCGCTCGCGCTCCTCCTTGCCGACCTCGATGCCGCGCTGCACCGCGGGACGGGCGAGAACGGCCTCGAACCAGCGTTTCAGGTGCGGGAAGTCCTCCAGCTTCTGGCCCTGGTTCTCGTAGGGACGCACCCAGCCGATGCAGGCCATGTCGGCGATCGAGTAATCGCCAGCAAGATACTCGGTTTCCGCCAACCGCTTGTTCATCACCCCATAGAGACGGTTGACCTCGTTGGTGTAGCGGTTGATGCCGTATTCGATCTTCTCGGGCGCATACTGGCGGAAATGGTGCGCCTGTCCGGCCATCGGGCCGAGCCCGCCCATCTGCCAGAACAGCCATTCCTCCACTTGCACGCGGGCGCGCTCCTCGGTCGGATAGAATTTTCCGTATTTGCGGCCGAGATATTGCAGGATGGCGCCGGATTCGAACACCGAGATCGGCTCGCCGCCCGGCCCGTCGGGATCGACGATCGCCGGCATGCGGTTATTGGGCGCGATCTTCAGGAAGTCGGGCGCGAACTGCTCCCCCTTGCCGATGTTGACGTACTTCACCTCGTAGGGAACGCCCAGTTCCTCCAGCATGATGGTGATCTTGAAGCCGTTCGGGGTCGGCCAGTAGTAAAGCTCGATTGGTCTGGTCATCCGGTTCTCCATTCGATGTCACAATGAGTTAGCCACGACCGCGCCCGGCTTCAAGGCGCGCCGTCGGCCAAACCAGCCATCCTTCCTCGACATCGCTCATCGCTTTCTGAACGCCAGATGAACCGCCCTCTCAGGACGCATTCAGTCGCGCCATGCGAGAAAGGCACAACGGAAAGACAATCTTAGGGACGAATAATGGAAATCCTGGCCCGCCGACTGACGATCATAACGCTGCTGATGACCGTTTTTGCGATCTCGGTCGCTGCCGCCGTCGAAACCGATGCGCGCCGCCACGACCAGAACAAGCGGTACGGCACTGCAAGTGCCTGCTCGATCCCGACCATTTGCCATCGCGCCCTCTAACCCGGCCGCAGCAAGGACGCCCGCCATGCCGATCGCGCTTTTCGCCAGCCTCGCCGTCAGCCTGCGCATTCTCGTTCTCACCGCATTGATGGTCGCACCGCTCGCGGCCGTGACCTACGCGGCCCACAATGGCAGCCTCGGTGCCGGCAAGCAGGGCGCCGGGCTCGTGCTGTTCGTCACGCTGCAGCGACAGGCAATGAGCTGAACCTGCCCGACGTTTGACCGTCAATTTCCGTTTCTCAAGTTTTGCGCTATGCCATGGGCTCCTTCGACCGGAGCCCGCATGAAATCCTTTCTGATCTACGGCGCCGCCGCCCTTGCGGAAATTGCCGGCTGCTTTTCCTTCTGGGCCTGGTTGCGGCTGGAGAAGTCCGCGCTCTGGCTTATCCCCGGCATGGTATCGCTTGCGGCCTTCGCCTGGTTGCTGACGCTGATCGATTCGAGCGCGGCCGGCCGCGCCTACGCCGCCTACGGCGGGATCTATATCGCGGCGTCCCTGATGTGGCTCTGGGCTGCGGAAGGCGTCTCCCCCGACCGCTGGGATTTGACGGGTGCGGCGATCGCCGTTGCCGGTGCCATTGTCATTTTGGCCGGTCCACGCTGAAATTCGCACAGAAGCGCTCGAAAGCGACCTGGTTGACCGCCTCCGGAGGTTACAATCTTGTCGTTTGCGTGCAGAATTTGCCGAACTATAATGATTCATGAGCAAAGAAATCTTGTCCCGGCCCGCCCTTCCGTTTGCCCAGCCAGATCCCTTCGAGCCGCAGACCTTCGACGACCCGGTCAAGGCGGTCGATTGCCTGGAAGCGCTCTATGAGCGGAATACCCGCTTCCTGACGGATGCTTTCGCCGGACTGGCGAGCACCAGAGCGCCGGAGTGCCGCTATCGCGCGTGCTATCCGCAGGTCAGCGTCGAGACGACGAGCTTCGGCCATGTCGATTCCCGCCTGTCCCACGGCTATGTCGCCTCGCCGGGCGTCTACTCGACCACCGTTACGCGGCCCAAACTCTTCCGACACTATTTCAAGGAACAACTCGGGCATCTGATGCGCAACCACGGCATCGGTATCACTGTGTCGGAATCCTCGACGCCGATCCCGTTGCATTTCGCCTTTGGCGAAGGCGCCCATGTCGAGGCGGAGATCGCCGAAAACATCACCGTACCGCTGCGGGACCTGTTCGATGCGCCCGACCTGACGAACACGGATGACGAGATCGCCAACGGCTCCTACGAGGCCGGCCCCGGCGAGGCCTTGCCGCTTGCCGCCTTCACCGCCCAGCGGGTCGACTACTCGCTCGCCCGCCTCAGCCACTACACCGCCACCAGCGCCAACCACTTCCAGAACTTCGTGTTGTTCACGAACTACCAGTTCTATGTCGACGAGTTCTGTGCCTGGGCGCGGCTGCAGATGGCCGAGGGCGGCAACGGCTACACCGCCTTCATCGAGCCCGGAAACGTCATCACCCAGGCCGGCAACGACAAGCCGGATACCGACCTGACGCTGGCGCGGCTGCCGCAGATGCCGGCCTACCACATCAAGCGCAAGGGGCACGGCGGCATCACGCTCGTCAATATCGGCGTCGGCCCCTCCAACGCCAAGACGATCACCGACCACATCGCCGTGCTGCGCCCGCATGCCTGGCTGATGCTCGGCCACTGCGCCGGCTTGCGCAACAGCCAGACGCTCGGCGACTACGTCCTTGCCCATGCCTATGTGCGCGAGGACCACGTGCTCGACGACGACCTGCCGGTGTGGGTGCCGATTCCGGCGCTAGCCGAGGTGCAGGTGGCGCTCGAAAGTGCCGTGGCCGAGGTGACGGGGCTCGAGGGCTACGACCTGAAGCGCATCATGCGCACCGGCACCGTCGCCACGATCGACAACCGCAACTGGGAACTGCGCGACCAGCGCGGGCCGGTGAAGCGGCTGTCGCAGTCACGGGCGATCGCGCTCGACATGGAATCGGCGACGATCGCGGCCAACGGCTTCCGCTTCCGCGTGCCCTATGGAACCCTGCTGTGCGTCTCCGACAAGCCGCTGCACGGCGAGTTGAAGCTGCCCGGCATGGCAACTGCCTTCTACCGCACGCAGGTCAACCAGCACCTGCGCATCGGCATCCGGGCGCTGGAGAAACTCGCCGGCATGCCGACGGAGAAGCTGCATTCCCGCAAGCTCCGAAGCTTCTTCGAGACGGCCTTCCAATAGGCCGTCACCGCGCCTTGGCGGAAAACCACGACAGGACGATGGATAGCGCCGTGCCGACGCAGGCGCTGGCGACAATGAGGAGATGGGCATTGATCGCCGCCTCCGCCATCATCGCAACAGTTGCCCTGTCACGCTCGGCACCGAACGCGACCGCACCGGCCGTGATGCCGGCCGGATAGGTGCCGACGCCACCCGGCGCATGCACGGGCAGGACCGAAGACAGTTCGCCGCCGAGCGCCCCGCCGAACGTGGCGGAAAGCGGCGTCACCCCGAGCAGGCCGAGCACCCAGGCGAGCACGACCACCTTCACCGCCCAATTCAGCACCGTGAAGACCCAGGCGCGGACGAAGCCCGCTGCGTTCGCCGGGACGCCGGCCTCGACTTCCTCCAGCAGCTTTTCCAGTTTCTGCGGCAAGGTGCCGTTCAGGTGCCGGAAAATCGGACCCTTAGCGGCAAAGAACGCCAGTGGCGAGACGAGGAACGCACCCCAGGCGAGCCAGGCCGCGGTCGTGTTTTGGGCCCCCAGCACGAGGCCGACGCCGGCAGCGGCGCAAAGGGCGTGCAGGTCCAGGAGCCGCATGACGAGCAGCGCCGCCGTCGCGCGCGGTAGGGGCACGGCAAATTGCGAGCGCATCAGGAGCGGGAAGCTCGTCTCCCCTGCCCGGAACGGCAGCATGATATTGAGGAGGTTATGAACCTGGGTCAGACGGAACAGCTCCAGGAAGCGCCCCGCAGTGTCGGCCGGAAAGTAGTCATAGATGCGCTGGGCACGTACGAGGTAGGTTGCGGTCAGCAGCAGAAGGGCGCAGATCGCGGTCCCGGCGCCCACCCTCGCCCACTGGGAAAGCAGCTGTTCCCAACCCCAACGCCATTCAACGAAACCGACATAAGCGGCGAGACAGGCCAGCGCCAGCAGGCTCGTGGCGTGGCGGGAAAGCCAGGATCGACGACTGGAATTTTGCACGGAAGTCATTTTAGCTTGCTATCGTGTCCGCATACAATATTAGCAATGTGCTGTCCTCGTTGGAGTGCACGCCTGTCGTATCACGACACACAGTCTGAGAGAACGCAGTCGAATTGAAGTAATGCAATTGCCGGCCGGGAAAGGGATCCAATTGCTGGAAGAAACGCAGGCAGTGACCGCGGTGAGGCCGGAGCGCCCCGCGATCGAAATCTCGATCGTCGTTCCCGTCTTCAACGAAGAAGAGAGCGTTGAACTGCTGATCGACCGCATCGGCGAGGCCATGCAGGGCTTCGACAAGGCCTGGGAACTGATCCTCGTCGACGACGGCAGCACCGATGGCACACTCGCCAGGGCCCGCGGCTTGATTGATCGTCCGGGCTTGGAAATGGCCATCATCGAGCTGCAGCGCAATTTCGGCCAGACCGCGGCCATGCAAGCGGGCATCGATGCAGCAAGCGGTCGCCTGATCGCAACCCTCGACGGCGACCTCCAGAACGATCCGCGCGACATCCGTGCCATGGCAAAGGCCCTGGAGGATCGCCAGCTCGACCTTCTGGTCGGCTGGCGCAAGAACCGCAAGGATGGGCTCTTCCTGCGCAAGATCCCCTCCTGGTGTGCCAACGCACTGATCGGACGGATCACCGGCGTTCGCCTGCACGACTATGGTTGCAGCCTCAAGGTCTATCGCGCCTCGATCATCAAACAGGTCAAACTGATGGGCGAGATGCACCGTTTCATCCCCGCCTGGGTGGCCGGCGTCGTCCCGAGCTCGCGGATCGGCGAGATGGTCGTCACGCACCACCCACGGATGTTGGGGACGTCGAAATACGGCATTTCCCGCACCTTCCGGGTGATACTGGACCTTCTGTCCGTGCTGTTCTTCATGCGCTACAAGGCGCGCCCCGGCCATTTCTTCGGCTCGATCGGGCTGGCTGCCGGCGCTGTCAGCGCACTTATCCTCACCTATCTCTTCATAGACAAATTTGCCTTCGGCACCGACATCGGGGCGCGGCCGCTGTTTCTCGTCGGCGTGATGCTGTTTCTGTCGTCGATCCAGCTCATCACCACCGGTATCCTCGCCGAAATGATGGCCCGCACCTATTTCCGCGACGACGACACACCGAACTACGTCATCCGGCAGACCTTCCGGCAGTCGTTGTGACGTCTATGACCAAACGCCCCCTTGGGGCCGTCTTTATCCTGTTGGCGCTCTATTTCGCGCTGCAGGTCATTTTGCGCGTGTCTCTGCCGCATGCCCTGGAACTGGACGAAGCCGAGCAGATCTTCTTCGCTCAGTGGCAGCAGCTCGGCTACGGCCCGCAACCTCCTCTTTACAACTGGCTGCAGACAGCAATGTTCGCAGCAATCGGCCCCTCGGCATTGGGGCTTGCGCTGCTAAAGAACGCGATCCTGTTCTCCTGCTACGTATTCCTCGGCCTCGCGGCCACAATCGCGTTGAAGGATGCCCGTCTGCAGGCGATTTCGGTGCTTGGTCTGCTGACCTTGCCCCAGGTCTCCTTCATGGCACAACAGGATCTAACCCACACCGTCGCCCTGCTTGCCGCCTCCGCGATGCTCATCTACGCGCTCTTCCTGACGATCCGCTCCGGAAGTGTCGCGGCCTACGCGCTTGCCGGGCTCGCTACCGGTTTTGGCTTTCTCGCCAAGTACAATTTCATTCTCTTGCCCCTGGCAGCCCTTCTTTCCATGGGGATGGATCGGCACTTTCGCGAACGGGTGTTCGATCGCCGCATCCTTGTCGCAGTCGCCGTCGCCTGCATCGTCGTCCTGCCGCACGGGTCATGGCTCATCAACAACTTCCAGTCCGCCGCTGCGGGCACTCTGGACAAGATGTCGACCAATGCAGCGTCCGGACCGCTTGGCGCGATTTTGACTGGTCTTGCCTCGCTATCAGTGGCGATCGCCGCCTTCTCGGCGCTTACGCTGGTCGTCTTCGTTGCAGTGCTCGGCAAGAACACCGCAACGGTTTTGCGCGCGCAAACGCCAACGACGAAGATGATCGAGCGCATGCTCTTGATCATCCTCGTCGGACTGATCGCAATCATCGTCGCAACGGGAAGTACGAAGGTTAGGGAGAGATGGCTCGATCCGTTCCTTCTTATACTGCCACTCTACCTTTGCATGAAGATCGAGGCGGCGGGGTTGGCCGAGCGGGTTGCAAGGAAGCGGCTGTTTCCGATTGCCGCCGTCATTCTCGTCATCGTTCCAGCAATCCTGGCTATACGTGTGATCGCCGCGCCAGTGATCGGCCGATACACCAAGATCAACGTGCCCGTCGACACATTCGCGACGAAGCTTCTGGACGAAGCGCCCCACGAACCGGGCCTCGTTGTCGCATCCGACAGGCACTTGGCCGGCAATTTGCGCCTCACCATGCATGGCCTGCCGGTTCTGGCCGCCGGCATGCCGAGTTTCGACCTTCCCTTCGTCTGGAGTCCGGATCGTCCGATCCTGCTCGCATGGCGCAAGCCTGAGAGCCCCGTCGGTATCCCTGACGAAATCACAGCCTGGTTGCGCGATCGTCCGCAGATGAGCAACGCCATCATCGTTCCGGGCGAAACTGCCCTGCCCTACCATTTTGGCCGCCGTGGCGACACCTATGGCTTCGGTTATGCATGGGTGTATCCGTCGCGCGACTGAGGCGGGTGAAAAAGCACCTTTCAGGGGCTCCGGCGCAAGTCCCGCTCAAAAGCGCTGCTCTCCGTCCAGCTCTATCGCAAGGGATCAGGCCCCAAAGCAAAACAGGCACGGCATCAAAGCGATGCCGGGCCCGTTGAATTAAAGGAGAGTCCCCCTCAGCCCTTCATCGCCTTCCACGCATGATCGAGCCCCTTGCGGGTGATGTCGATCATCTGGTCGATCTCGCCACGGGTGATGACGAGTGGCGGCGAATAGAGCATGCGATCGGCCGTCGCGCGCAGGACCAGGCCGTTGGCGAGGCAGTGATTGCGGACCTCGACACCGGCCCGTTCGCGATCCTCGAACCGCGTGCGGGTTTCCTTGTCCTCGGCAAGCTGGACCGCGGCCATCAGGCCGACCGACTGCGTTTGCCCGACCATCGGATGGTCCTCAAGCGACTTCAGGCCGGCCGCGAGATAAGGGCCGACGTCGTCGTGGACGCGCTCGACCAGCTTCTCCTCCTCGATGATGCGCAGGTTTTCCAGCGCCGCTGCGGCGCAAACCGGATGGCCGGAATAGGTGAAGCCGTGGTTGAAGTCGCCGACTTCATTGACCAGCACGTCAGCGACGCGATCGCTGACCATGACGCCGCCGATCGGCAGGTAGCCGGAGGAGAGACCCTTGGCGATCGGCGCAAGGTCGGGCTCGACGCCGAAATGCTGGTGACCGAACCAGCTGCCGGTGCGGCCGAAACCGCAGATCACCTCGTCGGTGACGAGCAGGATGTTGCGCGCCTTGCAGATGCGGGCGATTTCCGGCCAGTAGGTTTCCGGCGGCACGATGACGCCGGCTGCGCCCTGGATCGGCTCGGCGACGAAGGCTGCGACGTTGTCCTCGCCCAACTCGTCGATCTTCGCTTCCAGTTCACGCGCCATCTTGAGGCCGAAGTCGGCCGGGGACAGATCCCCGCCCTCGCCGTACCAATAGGGCTGGCCGATGTGGACGATGCCGGCGATCGGCAGGTCACCCTGCTCGTGCATCCATTTCATGCCGCCGAGCGAGGCGCCGGCGACGGTCGAGCCATGGTAGCCGTTGACACGGGCGATCACCGTCTTCTTCGTCGGCTTGCCCATGGCGGCCCAGTAGACGCGCGCCATGCGGAACCAGGTGTCGTTGGCTTCCGAACCGGAGCCGGTGAAGAAGACGCGATTGATGTTCGGCCCGGCATGGGCGGTGATCTTCTGTGCCAGCAGCACCGTCGGCGGCGTCGTGGTGCCGAAGAAGGTGTTGTAGTACGTCAGCTCGTTCATCTGCTTGTAAACGGCGTCGGCAATCTCCCTGCGCCCGTAGCCGATGTTGACGCACCACAGACCGGCAAAGCCATCGAGATACTTCTTGCCGTGGTTGTCATAGATGTAGCAGCCTTCACCGCGCTCGATGATACGGGTGCCGGCCGCATTCAGCTTTTTCATGTCGGAGAAGGGGTGAAGATGATGGGCAGCATCGAGGGCGCCGAGATTGGAGACGGCAGCAGGCATAGTCGACATGAATGGCATCCTTGGGTTTCACAGGGTTCTCGCCAATTCCACCTCAGACCGGCGAAAGCTCCCTGACGCATTGAACGACGGGTCAGAATGGGTTAGGAAAATGCCCACCTGACAGGCATTTGGCAATAGAGCGGCACAAGAATCGCTCACCGCTGACCGATCTGTGAACAACCCGCCAGAGTGAAAATTGACCATGATCAACGAAAACCCGGTGGCTGGCACCACGCCCGCCAATGCTCCCTCCCGTATCGAAATCCTGCTCGTCGGCATGAACGGCGATCTGCGCGGAAAGCAGGTCCCGATCGAGGCGGAAAAGAAGGTCTGGGAAGGGACCGTCCGCCTGCCCTCGTCCACCCAGTCGCTCGACATCTGGGGCGACGACAACGACGACATCACCGGGCTGTCTATCTCGATCGGAGACCCCGACGGCAATTGCATTCCCGACACCCGCTCGCTCGCCGCCTTGCCCTGGGCGCCGGCCGGCTCGAAGCAGGTGCTCGCCACCATGCACGAACTCGACGGCACGCCGAGCTTCATGTGCCCGCGCGCGATCCTGGCAAACTTGCTGAAGCGTTTCGAGGAGCGCGGACTGACGCCGGTCGTTGCCACCGAACTGGAATTCTACGTGGTCCAGGACGATTGGCGTGTCACCGGCAAGCCGCGCCCGCCGGAGCGGCTGATGTACCGCGACCAGCCGAACGGCTTCCAGCTATACGACATGAGCGCCGTCGACGCGCTCGAGGGCTACCTGCAAACGCTGCGCACCTGGGCGCGCGACATGGAACTCCCGGCAGACGCCACCACGGCGGAGTTCGGCCACGGCCAGTTCGAGATTAACCTCCTGCACCGGCCCGACGCACTCGCCGCCGCCGATGACTGCATCTATCTCAAGCGCGTCGCCGAGCAGGCCGCACGCCGGCACGGGCTGAAATCCACCTGCATGGCCAAGCCCTATGCCGACCAGGCCGGCTCCGGCCTGCATGTGCACGCCAGCATCATCGACAGGGACGGCCGCAACATCCTCGACGCCAAGGGCGGCGATCCGAAGAAGCTGAAGTCGATCTGCGCCGGCATGCTGAAGACGATGCGCGACGCGCAGCTGATCTTCGCCCCCTTCGCCAACTCCTACCGCCGCTTCCAGCCGGGCTCGTTCGCGCCGGTGGACATCGACTGGGGCTTCGGTCATCGCGGCACGGCGATCCGCATTCCGGACAAGGACGGCCCCGCCGCCCGTGTCGAGCACCGGGTCGCCGGCGCGGACGTCAACCCATACCTGCTCTTGACGGCCATTCTCGGCGGCATCCTGCTCGGCCTGGACGAAGACCTTGACCCCGGCCCGGCGACGGAACCCGGCAAGGATCCGGTGGGAGTCGGGCGGCTGACGCACGACTTCCTGACGGCAGTCGAGGACTTTTCGGCCTCGGCCTTCATCGCCGACGTGTTCGGCACGGCCTACCAGAAGCTCTATGGTGACACCAAGCGCAAGGAAGCGATCACCTACCTGCGTACAGTCTCCGACTTCGACTACCAGACCTACTTGCCGCGGATCTGAGGCTTCAGGCGGCCGCTTGCGGCTTTATCGTCGATTGTGCCGCCACCCGCGGCACGATCACCTTCAACTCACCGGCGTGCAGCCGCAACGAGACGTCGCGGCCCATCGGTAGCAATTCGCCGTCGATGACGCAGTTGACGGCGCGATCGATCCTGGGGAAGTGCAGATCGACGGCGCTGCCGGTCATCTCGGTTACGGCCGTGTTTTCCCGCAACCGTCCGCGCAGGATATCGTAGGCCAGGCGAGCGACGCCCGAGGTCGTCAGCGGCTGCGCGACGTAAAAACCGAGGTGACCGCCCGTGACGGCATCGGCATAGAGCAGCGAGTCGTTGCCGAAGCGGTTGTTCGATACATTGATCGCGGAGACTGTCCGGTGCTCGCGCAAACCGTCGACGTCAAACTCGACCTCGAATTGCGGCGGATCCAGCATGACGCCGATCGCCGCGCGAACATTGGCGATGATCTTGCCGGGCCGCGAGCGGTAGGTCATGGCATTGCGCAACCGCACCATGCGCGCATGCAACCCTGCGGAAAACTGATGGACGAAGGCGCGGCCATTGGCGCTGCCGATATCGGCATCGGTCACGGTTCCGTCGGCGAGCGCATCGACTGCCTGCCAGATATTGAGCGGGATGCGCAACGAGCGGGCGAACAGGTTCATGGTGCCCGCCGGGACAACTCCCAGACAGATGCCGCTCTCCCAGGCGAACCCAGCCGCTGCCGAGATCGTGCCGTCACCGCCGCCGGCAAGCATCGCGTCCAGATCGGTCCGCCCGGCGCAACGGCGCAGCGCCATCTCGATATCTGCACCCTCGACGACATCGCAATCGAGATGATGGCCCGCGGCGGCGAAAACGGTCTCGGCATGCCGCACATAGGCTTCCATGTCGGTGGTGCGGAAGGTGCCGCCGTCCTTGTTGAAAATCGCCTGGATCCGCATCTTTGTTCTCCGACCTTCGCGCCAACGCCCTCCCCGCAACGTTCCAGGCAATTAAACAGTTGCAAAGCGGCAAAATAGCAGCAGAGGCCGAGAACGTCCGTCCCGTGGACGCAACAGCAGTGCTGCCATGCAAAAATGGCCATGGGAATCGCCGCAAATAGTGCTAGCTTTGCCGCCACCGCGTGCATCGCGGGCTCTGTTTTTTCCCAAGCATGGCCGTCGGCCGGAGCGTCTGCAAGGCACCCAGGAGGAGGGCTGCGGCGCAAGCTCTGCCCGTTTGCCGCGCGTTGGGCCATCACACGGAAGACGACGTGACCGATCTGCGCATCCGCTCCGACGCTGCCCCCTCCTCCGGGCAGCCCACCCTCACCGCCATGACAGTCACGCTGATCATCGTCGCGCTTGCTGTCGGCAGCTTCGGCATAGGCACGGGCGAATTCGCGATCATGGGACTGTTGCCCGACGTGGCGACGACGTTCGGCGTCACCAATGCACAGGCCGGCTACGTCATCAGCGCTTACGCGTTCGGCGTCGTCGTCGGTGCGCCGGTTCTTGCGGTCGTCGGCGCGCGGTTCCGCCGGCGCGACTTGCTTCTCGCCTTCATGGCCGTGTTTGCGGTCGGCAACATTGCGAGCGCGCTTGCGCCCACGTTCGAGAGCTTCATGCTGATGCGTTTCTTGACCGGCCTGCCGCACGGCGCCTATTTCGGCGTGGCGGCGCTGGTCGCGGCGTCGATGGTACCGGCAAACCGGCGCACACAGGCCGTCGGCAAGGTCATGCTCGGACTGACGCTGGCGACGCTGATCGGCACCCCGCTCGCCGCCTTCTTCGGCCAGATGCTCGACTGGCAGTACATGTTTGCCGCCGTCGGTGTCACCGGCGTCCTCACCGTCATCCTGATCGCCATCTTCCTTCCGCGCGACCAGGCCCCGGTCGGCGTCAACGCCTTGACCGAGCTCGAGGCGCTGAAACGCAAGCAGGTGTGGCTGACGCTCGGGATCGCCGCGACCGGATTCTGCGGCATGTTCGCCGTCTTCACCTACATCTCGCCGATCGTCACCGAGGTTGCTGGCCTTTCGCTGTCGATGGTGCCGGTCATCATGGTGGTGTTCGGCTCGGGCATGATCGTCGGCAACATCTTCGGTGCGAAGCTCGCCGACCTGTCGCTGGTGCGCACGATCGGATGGACGCTGTCCATCTATTTCCTCGTGCTCGTCACCCTGTCGCTGACGGCCCACATTCCGGCGATGCTGTTCATCTGCTGCTTCCTGATCGGCTGCAGCTTCGTCGTCGGCCCGGCCCTGCAGACGCGCCTGATGGACGTTGCCGGCAACGCGCAGACGCTCGCCGCCGCGCTGAACCATTCGGCCTTCAACGTCGCCAATGCGCTCGGCGCGCTGTTTGGCGGCCTCGCGATCGGCCAGGGTTACGGCTACGCCTCGATGGGCTTTGTCGGTGCGATCATGGCCGTGTGCGGCTTCGCCGTCTTCTCGGTCTCCGTCGCCCTCGAGCGGCGCGACCGGGACATCGCCGCGCTCTCCGCCTGCCCGGCGGAATAGCCGCCCGCAAAACGGGTGTTACCTCGGTGACACCCGCGAACTTTCACTCTGTTAGACGTGTTCACACCGGCCCGCACAACTGATCCGCAAGGATCGACCGGGTCGACACCGGGGCCCGCAGTCGGCACCCGAAGAACCAACATGTCACTCGGAGATTGAAATGCCTCGCTTTATCGACTCGCTCACCGGTTCAGACTGGTTCGGCTACTTCGCCCGCATCGTGCTGACCTCGATGTTCTGGATGAGTGGCCTCGCAAAACTTCTCGACTTCGACGCCGGCATCGCGGAGATGGCTCATTTCGGACTGGAACCCGCCCCCTTCTTCAACGTCGCGGTCGCACTGACGCAACTCTTCGGCTCCGCCTTCATCATCGCCAATCGGCTGACCTGGCTGGGCGCCGGCATGCTGGCCGTCTTCACCGCGCTGACCATTCCGATCGCGCATGCCTTCTGGACCATGGAAGAGCCGATCCGCACGCTGGAATTCTACTTCGTGGCGGAACATGTCACCGTGATCGGCGCGCTGATGGTTGTCGCCTGGAAATCCAGCCACTCGGACGTCATGAACACGGTTGCCGCTGCAGCGTAGCGGCAAAAGGGGCGCCGCCCTCCCCCCACAACCCGGGGCGGCGTCCCGCTTACCGCAAGTCCGGCAACTTCAACGGACCACCGGTCTTGATCGTGCGGATCGCGAAGTTGGAACGGATGTCGGAGACGCCCGGCAGCGTCAGAAGTGTATCGGTGAGGAGCCGTTCGTAGGCCGAAAGATCGGCGACCACCACCTCCGCCAGGAAATCGGCATTGCCCGAAATCAGGAAACAGGACACCACCTCGGGAATGGCCAGCAGCGCCTCCTGCTGCGACAGCGCATTGGGCAAATTGTGGCGGTCGACCTTGATCTCGACGAAAACGGTCAGACCGAGACCGACTTCCTTGCGGTCGATATCCGCCCGATATCCCTTCAGGATACCGCTTTTTTCCAGATTGCGTATCCGGCGCAGACACGGCGACGGCGACAGGTTCACACGCTCGGCAATCTCGACGTTGGTGGCGCGTGCATCCTCCTGGAGGATGCGCAGGATCGCGATGTCGAATTTATCAAGACTTGGCATATCTTCTACTTTCAGCCGCACATTTTGGCAGATAGTTGCGCACAATAATCGTCCATAGCCACATTTCGCAAGGACATGCTTCGGCATTCGGCAGTAGCTTTGCTGCAGAAAACGCTCCCGAGGAAAGCCGCATGTCCATCACGACCCTCTCTCCCACCGAGCGCACCTCGACCGCCGCCGGCTATGCCGGGGCGATCGTTACGGTGCTCGTCTGGGCAACCTGGGTGCTGGCCACCCGGCATACCGCCTCGACATCGCTCACCACAATCGACGTCGGCCTGCTTCGCTATGGCGTTCCCGCCATCTTCCTGGCGCCGATCTGGTTGCGCATGGGCCTGTTTCCCAAGGGCGTGCCGCTGCGGCTGATCGTGGTGATGGTCGCGGGTGCCGGCGCATTGTTCTTCCAGGTGACGGCCTATGCGCTGCACTCCACGCCGGCCGCTGCTGGCGGCATCCTGCTAGGCGGCTCCATGCCGCTCGCAACCGCCGTCATCGGCATCGTTCTGTTCGGCGAACGTCCGGACCGGATGCGCGTGCTGGGTCTCGTCGCGATCCTCGCGGGCCTTGCGATCCTGCTCGGAAAGGCCGTCGTGACGGGCGGGATGACGCTCGCAGCCTTCGTGCTGCTGCCGCTTGGCGGGCTGCTGTGGGCCGGCTACACGCACGCCTTCCGGCGCTCCGGCCTGTCGCCGTTGCAGGGCGGCGCCCTGATCACAACTTGGTCGACGCTCATTCACCTCGCGCTGGCAGCGTTCTTCGGCACGACGCTCGCCGCCGCGCCGCTGTCGGAAGTGGCGGTGCAGTTCACCAGCCAGGGAATCCTCTCCGGCCTTGTCGCCACCTTCGCCTATGGGACGGCCATCCGCGCCCTCGGCGGCACGCAGGCGGCGGCATTCACGGCAATCACGCCGGTGCTGGTGACGCTCGGCGGCGGCCTGCTGCTCGGCGAACCGCTGGGTATGACGGAAATGTTCGCTGCCGTCGTCACCGGTGCCGGCGTCGCACTCTCCACCGGCATCCTGTCGAAGCGGGCGTGAGGCCACCGCAGCGCGAACGAAACAGGCCCCAGCGAGCAATCACCGGGGCCTTTCGAACTAGTATCGCTGAGGTATCGCTTGGTGCCTTCTTCGTCCGCCCAATCAACCCTTACCCATGCACGATCTCACGGTGGCGCTGCAGGCGCTTGCCGTAGGCCTGGCTAACGCGGTCGAAGATGATGGCGATACCGACGATGGCCAGGCCATTGAAGATGCCGAGGGTGAAGTACTGGTTGGCAATCGCCTTCAACACCGGCTGGCCGAGCCCCTGCACGCCGATCATCGAGGCGATCACCACCATGGCCAACGCCATCATGATCGTCTGGTTGATGCCGGCCATGATGGTCGGTAGCGCCAGCGGCATCTGCACGTTTTTCAGTTTCTGCCAGTTCGACGAACCGAAGGCGTCCGCCGCCTCCAGAACGTCCTTGTCGACCAGCCGGATACCGAGATTGGTCAGGCGAATCATCGGCGGGATCGCATAGATGACCACGGCGATCAGGCCGGGCACCTTGCCGATGCCGAGCAGCATCACGACCGGGATCAGATAGACGAAACTCGGCATGGTCTGCATCACGTCGAGGATCGGGTTGACCAAGTTCTGGACGCGATCCGAGCGCGACATGATGATCCCGAGCGGAATGCCGATCGCGATCGACAACACGGTACAGACGAAGATCATCGAGATCGTCTTCATCGTGTCGTCCCACATGTCGAAATAACCGATGACAAGCAGCGTGCCGATGCAGCCGGCGACGATCTTCCAGTTGCGGCTGGCAAACCAGGCGATGAGCGCGATCGCGATCAACACGATCGGCCAGGGCGTGCGCGTCATCAGCCGCTCGGACTGGATCAAGAAGAACTGCAACGGCTCGAAGAAGGACTCGATGGCGTCGCCATAGGCGCGCGTGAAGGATCTGAAGCCTTCATCGATCATCTTCTTCAACGCGCGCAGCGAGTCATCGTTCATGTGCGGAAAGCTGGTGAGCCAGTCCATGCTGTTTCCCCTTTTTTCGTTGTCTTGCGCCAACCGGCGGTCTTCCGGTGGCGGAAAAGACGACAGGCGGCGCGATGGTCGCGCCGCCTGCAGTCAAACCTTGCAAATCAAAGGGATGCCTTGATCTTCTCGGCTGCGTCCGGCGACACCCAGGGGGTCCAGAGCGCTTCGTTTTCCTTCAGGAAGTGCTTGGCGCCATCCTCGCCGCTCGCCTGGTTGTCGGTCATCCAGGCCATCAGCTTGTTGACCGTGTCGTTGGACCAGGAACGCTTGTTCAGGTAATCCATGACGTCGGAGCCGGCGCGCTCGGAGAAGCTCTTGGTGACGAGCGTCTGCACCTTGTCCTTCGGCCAGTCGTTCTTCTTCGGGTCCGGGCAATCGGCGACGGTGTTGCAGCGCTTCCACTCGGCCTCATCGAAGGGCACGCCATGCTCGAGCTTTACCATCTCGTACTTGCCGAGAAGGGCAGTCGGCGCCCAGTAGTAGCCGACCCAGCCCTGCTGGCGCTCATAGGCCTTGGCGATCGAGCCGTCGAGGCCGGCAGCAGAACCGGTGTCGACCAGGTTGAAGCCAGCCGCCTCGCCGCCATAGGCCTTGAAGAACTGCGTCGTTGCCAGCGTGCCACCCCAGCCCTGCGGGCCGTTGTGAACCGCGCCCTTGCTGGAATCTTCCGGATCCGGGAACAGTTCCGGATGCTTCAGCGCGTCGTCGATCGTCTTGATGTCGGGATGGGCGTCGGCGATGTACTTCGGAATCCACCAGCCCTGGACGGCAGCGTCGGACAGAGCAACCGCAGCGCCCACCAGCTTGCCCTCTTCCAGACCGCGATTGACGACGTCGGGCAGCAGGTCGACCCAGCCTTCCGGCGCCAGGTCGGGATCGCCCTTTTCGATCATCGAGGTGATGGTCGGAACCGTATCACCGACGATGACTTCGGCGTTGCAGCCGTAGCCTTCGCTGAGAATGATCTTGTCGAGGCTCGCCAGGACCTCGGCGCTCTGCCAGTTCATGCTGGCGATCGTAACGTCGCCGCACTCGGCCGATGCCGCGCTCGCCATGCCAAACAGGCCAAAGGCGAGACAGGTGGTTGCAAGCAGGTGTTTCATGTCGGTTCCCTCTTAATCAACGGCGGTGTTACACCCCCGATGTCCGACTGCACCGCCGCAACCGGCATCATGATCCATTGCGAAGCTTCGCCGGCCACTCCCGCCAGCGAAAATTGGATCTGCTCCGCATGAAGGAGTTTTGCAGGAGTGTGGAGGAATGTCGATCAATAAGCGCCCGAGACTGGCCCGGTTGCGCCATCGATGGCGAATTTCGCCGGCACTCCGATTGAAATTTAACGCAGGCCCCCACGCTATGCGGGTAGAGCACCTAATCCGATGAATGAATTTGATTTTTTACAGGTACAGGGCCGGTTCAGGCCTGCAGCACGACCACCTGCCCACCCACTTTGACGCGTTCGTAGAGGTCGACCACGTCATGATTGAGCATGCGGATGCAGCCACTCGACATGGCGAGTCCGATCGACTGCGGTTGATTGGTGCCATGGATACGGAACATGGTGTCGTTGCCACCGCGATAGAGATAGATGGCGCGAGCGCCAAGCGGATTGCTTGGCCCGCCTTCCATCCCACCGGCATACTTCTGGTACCGGCCCGGGTCGCGACCGATCATGTTCGGCGTCGGTGTCCAGTTCGGCCATTCCGCCTTGCGGCCAATGGCGGCGTTGCCGGACAGCGCCAGGCCGGCACGTCCCACGCCAACGCCATAGCGCATGGCCCGACCGTCACCGAGCACGTAATAGAGCCGGCGTGCCGGCGTATCGACGACGACGGTGCCGGGTGCGTGGGCCGTCTCATAGGCGACTTCCTGACGGCGCAATTCCGGCTTCACCTTTTCCAGCGGCATCGGCTGCAGCGGAAATTTTTCGTCCGGCAGCGCTGCATAGTTGGCCTGGTGATTCGGAGCATTGGTCGAGCAGCCGGCGAGAAGGGCAGATGCGCCCAACAGCAGGCCACGGCGGGAAATTGACATAAAATATTCCTTAAGATTCGGTTGGCGCGGCGAACCTAGGAAATTTATGGTTAATGCCCGGTTAAGCTGCAAAAACTGTAAAAGAAGCCAAAGAGTTGAGCGCTCGCACAACGGCAATTGCGAACGCTCGCACCTGCGTTGCTGCGATGTATCGATGCGCTGCAACGCAACAAGGGCAGCCCTCACCACGTTTCAGGTGGTGGATGGCCGCCCATTCACGACTGGCCCGCATGGGCCGGATTGAACATCACATGTTCGAATAAACCGGCCCTTCGCCACGCATGTTTTGACGGTGGTCCGGGCGGGCCGGACCGAACATTACATGTTCGGGTAGACCGGCCCCTCGCCGCCCTGTGGCGGCACCCAGTTGATGTTCTGGTTCGGGTCCTTGATGTCGCAGGTCTTGCAGTGGACGCAGTTCTGGGCGTTGATGACGAACACGTCCTGACCGTCCTTTTGCACCCACTCGTAGACGCCGGCCGGACAGTAGCGAGTCGACGGCCCGGCAAAGACATCGAGTTCGGAGGTCTTCTGCAGTTCCGGGTTCTTCAGTTGCAGGTGGATCGGCTGGTCTTCCTCGTGGTTGGTGTTCGACAAAAACACCGAGGAAAGACGGTCGAAGGTCAGGACGCCATCCGGCTTCGGATAGTCGATCTTCTGGTGCTTTTCGGCCGGCTCCAGCGAGGCGGCATCGGTCTTGCCGTGCTTGAGCGTGCCGAAGAAGGAGAAGCCGAACAGCGTGTTGGTCCACATGTCGAGACCGCCGAGGGCGACGCCGACCGCGGTGCCGAACTTCGACCACAGCGGCTTGACGTTTCGGACCTTCTTCAGGTCCTGGCCGATCGCGCTGTCGCGCCAGCCGTTTTCGATCTCGACCGGCTCGTCATGGGCGCGGCCGGCGGCGATCGCGTCCGCGAGCTTCTCGGCGGCGAGCATGCCGGAGAGCACGGCGTTGTGGCTGCCCTTGATGCGCGGCACGTTGACGAAGCCGGCCGAACAGCCGATCAATGCGCCGCCCGGGAACGACAGCTTCGGCACCGACTGGTAGCCGCCCTCGGTGATGGCGCGGGCGCCATAGGAGAGGCGCTTGCCGCCCTCGAAGGTGCCACGGATCGCCGGGTGCGTCTTGAAGCGCTGGAATTCCTCGAACGGGAACAGCCACGGGTTCTTGTAGTTCAGGTGGACGACGAAGCCGACGGCGACGAGGTTGTCTTCCAGATGATAGAGGAACGAGCCGCCGCCGGTCTTCATGCCAAGCGGCCAGCCGAACGAGTGCTGAACGAGCCCCGGCTTGTGGTGCTCCGGCTTGACTTCCCAGAGTTCCTTCAGGCCGATGCCGAATTTTTGCGGCTCGCGGTCCTTCTGCAGATCGAACTTGGAAATCAGCTGCTTGGCGAGCGAGCCGCGCACGCCCTCACCGATCAGCGTGTACTTGCCGAGCAGCGCCATGCCGCGGGTATAGTTCGGCCCCGGCTCGCCGTCGCGGCCGATGCCCATGTCGCCGGTGGCGACGCCGATCACCGCACCCTCGTCGTTGTAGAGCACTTCGGTGGCGGCAAAGCCCGGATAGATCTCGACGCCCAGCGCCTCGGCATGGGTGGCAAGCCAGCGGCAGACATTGCCGAGCGAGACGATGTAGTTGCCGTGATTGTTCATCAGCGGCGGCATGGCGAAGTTCGGCAGACGGACAGAGCCGGCGGGGCCGAGAAGCAGGAACTGATCGTCCGTCACCTGGGTCTTGAAGGGATGATCGGCCTCCTCGCGCCAGCCCGGCAGCAGCCGGTCGATGCCGATCGGATCGACGACGGCGCCGGACAGGATGTGCGCACCGACTTCGGCACCCTTCTCGAGCACGACGACCGACAGCTCCGGATTGACCTGCTTCAGCCGGATCGCCGCGGCCAGGCCGGCAGGCCCCGCGCCGACGATCACCACGTCGAATTCCATGCTCTCGCGCTCGGGAAGGTCCATCGCCTCAGTCATCTTATCTTGCCTCCAGATTCAGCCGTCCCCCGACAGCCAACCATTTGTTGGATTTTCTCATGACAAATGCACAAAGTCTTGTCGAGCCAAGCTGCGACACTCATTCATCGCATTTGTGCATAAGATGATGCGGCAACAGGAAAATCGGCTCGTTGCGGCCGAAAAATGCCATCACTGGTCGTCGCACGCCGACCGCAAAATGTGCTTCCAGCGGCTGATCCGCCTTGCTTTTGCCCGCCCGCCATGGGAGGAGGCGCGCCCCTCCGCCCTTTCCCGCATTGGATAGTTCATGACGACCGCATTCGGCCTCGATTTCGGCACCACCAATTCGGTTCTGGCGACGGCCTGCGGCACAACGACGCAGTCGGTGCTTCTCGACACGCCGGTTGGCGAAGCCGACACGTTGCGGACGGCCCTGTCCTTCCTGAAGAAGAACGCGCACACCCTTTCCTTCGAGGCCGGCCAGGCGGCGATCGCCCAGTTCATCGACAATCCCGGCGAATGCCGCTTCCTCCAGTCGATCAAGACGTTTGCTGCCTCGCCGCTGTTCCAGGGCACATTGGTCTTCGCCAAGCGCTACCAGTTCGAAGACATCATGCATGCCTTCCTGTCGCGACTCCGGGACTACGCTGGTGCAGCCTTCGACGGACAGGCCGGGCGCGTGGTTGTCGGGCGCCCCGTGCGCTTTGCCGGCAGCAACCCGGACGAAGCGCTGGCAACCGAACGCTACAACGCGGCGCTGACCCGCTTCGGCTTTCCGGAGATCCACCACGTCTACGAACCGGTCGCCGCCGCTTTCTACTTCGCCCGCAACCTCGACCGCGATGCCACCGTGCTCGTCGCCGACTTCGGCGGCGGCACCACCGACTACTCGCTGATCCGCTTCGAAAGCCATGCCGGACGGCTCACGGCGACCCCGCTCGGCCATTCCGGCGTCGGCGTCGCCGGCGACAATTTCGACTTCCGCATCATCGACAACATCGTCTCGCCTGTCATCGGCAAGGGCACGCTGTTCAAGAGCTTCGACAAGCTGCTCGAAGTGCCCTCCGGCTACTACGCGAATTTCGGGCGCTGGAACCAGTTGTCGATCTTCAAGACGCTGCGCGACTTCGCCGAACTGAAGAAACTGGTGCGGGTTAGCCTCGAGCCGGAAAAGCTCGAGGCTTTCGTCGACCTGATCGAGCACGACGAGGGCTATCCGCTCTACCAGGCGGTGTCAGCGACGAAGATGCGCCTTTCCACCGCCGAGGAGACGGAATTTTCCTTCGCCCCGCTCGGCGACAAGGCCACGCGGACCGTCCTTCGGTCCGACTTCGAGCAATGGATCGCTCCCGAACTGAAGCGGATCGAGGATGCGCTCGACGACGTGCTTGCCAAGACCAACACCGAATGCGGCGACATCGACAAGGTGTTCCTGACCGGCGGCACCTCGTTCGTCCCGGCGGTGCGGCGGCTGTTCGAGCAACGCTTCGCCCGTGACCGGATCGAGAGCGGCGGAGAACTGCTGTCGATCGCCCACGGGCTGGCATTGATCGGCGAGCGCGACGATATCGCCGACTGGACGGCCAAGCTCTCTTGACCATCAGCCGGGAAAAGTCGTTGATATAACACTTTGAAATGTTGCGCGATTTCAAGCAAGGCCGTCTTCGGCCAGAAATGTGCGCGCAACGAGCATTGCAACGGCAGCAAGGAGGCAGACATGGATCTCGGCATCAAGGGAAAGCGGGCACTGGTGCTGGCCTCCTCGCGCGGACTGGGCCGCGGCATAGCCGTGGCGCTGGCACGCGAGGGCGCCGATGTGCTGCTGTGCGGCCGCAACACCGACGAACTGGCTCGCAACTGCGCGGCGATCAACGCCGAGGGGAACGGCAGGGCCTCCTTCGCCCAGGCCGACCTTTTTGAAGGCGACGTTGTCGAAACGTTGGTCGCGGCCGTCGCGGAAAAGCTCGGCGGGCTCGACATCCTCGTCAACAACTCCGGCGGACCGACGCCGGGATCGAGCGAGGACATGACGGCAGAACTGCTCGAAACCTACTTCAACGCGATGGTGCTGCGGCTGATCACCCTGACAAACCGCTTCGTGCCGGAGATGAAGCAGCAGCGCTGGGGCCGCATTCTGACGGTCGCATCGGGCGGCGTGATCGAGCCGATACCCGGCCTTGCGCTTTCCAACACGCTGCGCCCGGCCCTAGCCGGCTGGTCGAAGACGCTGGCGAGCGAAGTCGCCCAATACGGCGTCACCTCCAACCTGCTCCTGCCGGGCAGCATTTTCACCGATCGGCTCAAGAGCCTTGATGCCGCCGCGGCCCAGCGCAGCGGCAAGTCGGTCGAAGAGGTGAAAGCGGAATCGGAACAGGCCATCCCGGCGCGCCGCTACGGCACCGTCGAAGAGTTTGCGGCCACGGCGGCCTTCCTGTGCAGCCAGCCGGCAAGCTACGTCACCGGAAGCATCATTCGTTGCGACGGCGGCGCGGCCCGCTCCGTCTGATACCGCTTGCCCCGGGCGCTGATCGGACGCTGACCGACGGCCAGCATATCAACTGCGAAAAGCGCGGCAGCGATGCCATGACTTGCCGCCGCCGATGTCATTCCTGTATGGCTAAAGGATGATCTCCGCTTCCGACCTCGACGCCGCCGAACTGGCCGCACTGCTCGCGTTTCACGCGGATGCGGGCGTGGAGTGGCTGCTTGAAGAAAAGGCCATCGACCGGATCGCGGAATTCGAGGCAATGCGCGCCGCGCACGCGGCCCGGCAAGGCGCGGCCGACACTGCCGCTCGTTCCGAAAGCGGTTCGGCCAGGCGAACCGACAACGCCTCCGGCAGGGGGGCGCAGCCGACACGCCGCGAGCCGGCGCCGGTCGCACCCGCTGTCGCGATTCCGGACAGCCAAGCCGTCGCCGATGCCGTCTTTGTCGCAAGCCGCGCCCGCTCGCTTGCGGAACTGAAGGTTGCCATGGAAGCCTTCACCGGCTGCAACCTGAAGAACAGCGCCCGCGGCCTGGTCTTCGCCGAAGGCAATCCGCGACCGGCGGTGATGGTGATCGGGTCGATGCCCAATGCGGACGACGACCGCGACGGACTGCCCTTCTCCGGGCGGCAAGGCGCGATGCTGGATCGGATGCTCGGCGGCATCGGCCTGAGCCGCGCCGACATGCTGCTCACCAACGTCATCCCCTGGCGCCCGCCCGGCAATCGCGTGCCGTCTGCAGCGGAAAGCGACATCTGCCGGCCTTTCATCGAACGTCAAATCGAGCTGGCCGAGCCGAACCACCTGTTGTTCCTCGGCAATTTCGCTGCCCGCTTTTTCTTTGGCGGAACGCAGACCATTCACCAGCTGCGCGGCGATTGGCGCGAGGTCGTCGTCGGCGGACGAACGATCCCGGCATTTGCCACACTGCATCCGCAGGATCTGGCCGCGGCGCCCATCAGCAAGCGGCTTGCCTGGCAGGATCTGCTTGCTTTCCGCGCCGGGACCGTATCGTCAGCCGACCAATCCGGCTGACACAGAGCGGCGCCGCTTCCACCATTTCGTGATGGTTGCTCGAACGGCATCCGAGCCGTTCGATTCGCGCAGATAGATGAACCTGAAATGACCGAAGCCATGAAAATTGCGCATATCAGCCGGGCACAATGTCGCATTGCAATATTCATGCTGCACTGCGATATGCAGACAGGGAGGACAGAGTAAGGATATCGAATCATGACCGCCCGCCTTCGCCCCATCCATTCGAGCTTCGAGACGCTGCGCTATGTCGGCTTCCGTCCGGCCAATGGTTTCGGTGGCTTGCGTGCTCCGGCTGTTGAACAGCTGACCGCCTCCGGTTACGCCCGCATCAATCGCCCCGCGAGCATTTACGCCGACTTCATCCAGCGCTGAGGCGTGGACAACGAAAGACCGCCGTTTGGCCGAACCTTTCGCCGAGAACGGACCGGAGTCCCGCGATGACAAGACTGCGTAAACTCATGTTGGACCTGCAGGATATTCGCACCGCAGTGAACGCCGCGCGCGAATACAACGTGCTCGCCTCGCTGCCACCCGATGCGGCCCAGCGCCGCGATCCGCTCAAGGCGTTCATGCCGAACTGACCGAGCAGCGGCCCATGGAAAGCAAAAGCAGGGGGCTTCGGCGCCCCTTTGTTTATTGACAGAGCCCTGCTTCGATCCTTCATTTTTCGCAGCGCCAATTTGGTCCGTCATGCCGACGTGATCTGGCATCCAGCCTGCTTGAGCAACAAAATACTCTTTGGCACCGCAGAAGCGACGGTGCTGGATCCCGGATCAATTCCGGGGTGACGCAGGGAGTGCGCGCTCCGCTAGGACAGCCACTCCGTCAGCATTCCGGGCAGCGGTTCGGCGCCCCTTCGTTTGCGTCAACGATTGTCGCAATGGACAGCGTCAACGAGCTTGTTTAACAGCCACACTCGTCCTGTCCGTCTATGCCATCCCGGCGTGCGCAATCTCCTTCGGAATATTCATGCTGACGAGTCTCGTCCCCTTCGTGAGCCTCCTTGTGTCCACGCTGTTGATGATGGTGGCGTTCGGATTGCAGAGCTACGTCATCCCCGTGCGCTCGGTGGCGGAGGGCTGGTCGACGCAGACGATCACCTGGATCGCCACCGGCTACACGCTCGGCTTCACTATCTCGTGCATCGTCACGCCGAAGTTCGTCCTGGCGGTCGGCCATGTTCGCGTCTTCGTCGCGCTGGTGACGCTGCTGTCCACAGCCATCCTTCTCTGCTCGCTGGTGGTGGACTGGCGCGCCTGGATGCTGTTTCGCGCCATCTCCGGCTTTGCCATTTCCGGCAGCTACCTCATCATCGAGAGCTGGCTCAACGAACGGGTGACGAACGAGAACCGCGCCTCGATCTTCTCGCTGTACGTGATGACCACCATGGTCGGCGGCATTGGCGGCCAGTATCTGGTGCCGCTCGGCGATCCGACCAATACCTCGCTGTTCATCCTCTGCGCCATCATTTTTTCCGTCTCGCTGCTTCCGACGGCGCTGACCTCGTCACCGCTGCCCGCTCCCCCCACGCAGGCGCGCTTCAATGTCCTCAAGCTGTATAGGCGCTCCCCCGTCGCCGTCGTCGGCGCCTTCCTGGCCGGGGCGCTCTCCGGCGGCTGGCTCAACCTCGGCGGCGTCTTTACTCAACGGATCGGGCTGACGACCGCACAGGGCGCGACACTGCTTGCTGCCGTTCTCGTCGGCAGCGCGCTGTCGCAAATTCCGATCGGACGCGCGTCGGATCGCATGGACCGGCGATTGGTGATGGTCGCGTGCGGCCTCGTCGGCGTCGTCTCGTGCCTTGCCATGATGGCCGCGCAGGGCAGTTCGCCGGCCGTGCTCTATGTCATGGCTGCTGCGGTCGGGTCCGTGATCTTTCCGATCTACGCGCTGAACGTGGCGCATGCGAACGATCTCGCCAAGCCCGACGAATACGTCGAGGTTTCCTCGGGAATGATGATCGTCTACGGCGTGGGCACGATCTCCGGCCCGCTGATGGTCGGGCCGATCATGGACCGCTTCGGGCCGAGTTCACTGTTTGCCGTTTTCACCCTGTATTTTGCGCTCTACGGTGGCTATGCCGCATGGCGGATCATGCGTCGCGATGCAGCAAGCGGCATGGTAGCCAAGACCGATTTCCGCGCGATGCCGGTGCAGCCGGTCGGGGCGGAGGCCACCGTCGTGGCTTCGCCTGCTGATGGTGCAAGCGACATCGTCGAGGACACGACCACGCCGCAGTGGAACAAGGCGTAAGCGCGCACAGTCCCCGCAAGGAACCCCGGTGAGCGCCCATCACCCCTGCGGCGTCAGGTGCCGGCGGGCGGCCTTTCTCTGCAGGCCGAGCCGGTGCTCGCGGACGATGATGAAGATGCCTGCGGAAATCACGATCGTCGTGCCGACCAGCATCGTCAGCGTGGGAATGTCGTCGAAAAGCAGGTAGCCGAACACCAAGCCCAGCACGATCGACGTGTATTCGAACGGGGCGATGGTGGAGACGTCGGCGTAACGGTAGCTTGCCGTCAGCAGCAATTGCGCGACGCCGCCGCAGAAACCGGCAAGTGCCAGCAGCGTCAGCGCCTTGCCGCTGAGGTCCACCCAGCCGAAGGGCAGCGTCGCCAACGAGAAGACGGCGGCCGACAGGGAGAAATAGAGCACGATCGTCGGCGTCTTCTCCGTCTGCACCAGCTTGCGAACAAGCACCATGGCAACGGCGCCAAGCGTCGCCGAGGCAAGAACGGCCGCAGCCCCGAGTGCCTCCGCCATTCCGACCGCGCCTTCGCCGAACAGCGTCAGGCGCGGAAAGGTGATGATCGAGACCCCGAGCAACCCGACCAGCACCGCCGACCAGCGATAGATCCCGACCGTCTCCTTGAGAAAGACTGCTGCAATCATCACCGCAATCAGGGGCATGGCATAGCCGATCGCGATCGCTTCCGGCAGCGGAAGATGGATCAGTCCGTAAAAGCCGAAGCTCATCGACACGATGCCGACGAAGCCGCGCGCCAGGTGACCGGGCAGGTTGCGCGTGCGGAAGGAAGCAACGAGTTCCCCGCGCGCTGCGAGAAACAGCACGATCGGCACCATGGCAAAGGCGGAACGGTAGAAGGTGATCTGGCCGGTGGTGATATCCTTGCCGGCCGCCTTGATCAGCGTCGACATGCAGACGAAGATCACCACCGAGGAAACCTTGAGGAAAATCGCCTTCATCGGCTGCTGTTCGGCGAATTCCATGGGAAAGTCAGTCTCTTCCGCGGCCGGAATGGGCCGGCATCGATCATGCGAGGCAAATCATGTCCGCCGATACTAGCGCCGCATTCGTGAAAGAGGGATCAAAATTCGTGATGCGGGAGCACAGCTTTTGATGCTCTCGCTGCTCTTCCGGAGAAAGCCCGCCAAGCTCGTCGGATGAGAGGATACACAGCCGCTGCTCGCACGATCCGATGCGGCCGGCTCAGCCGCCGTTCAGTAACGCCCAGACCTTCTGCGGCGTCGCCGGCATGTCGATGTGGTCGATGCCGCGTGCTCGAAACAGGGCGTCTACGACCGCATTCATCACCGCGGGACAGGAACCAATCGTCGCGGCCTCCCCCGCCCCCTTGATGCCGAGCGCATTCGTCGTCGAGGGAACGTTGCGGGTGTCGAAGCGGAAGAACGGCAGTTCCTCGGCGCGCGGCAGGCCGTAGTCCATCAGCGTCGCGGTCAGGAGTTGGCCCTCGGGCGAATAGACCGTCTCCTCGTTCAGGCACTGGCCGATGCCCTGGACGATGCCGCCATGCACCTGCCCCAGCAGAAGGATGGGGTTCACCGTCAACCCGAAGTCATCGACAACCTGATAGTTCACGATTTCGACGCGGCCGGTATCGGTATCGATCTCGACTTCGACGATATGGGTCCCATTCGGATAGGTGGCCTCGTCCTGCACAATGTCGGAGACGGAAATCAGGTCGTCCTCGGATTTTGCTGCAGCAGCGATCCCGGCAAAGCTCAGCGCCTGGTCGGTGCCGACCACGCGTGCCTCGCCCGCCACAAGCTCGATGTCGTCGACCGCCGCTTCCAGTTCGTCGCCGGCAATGCGCTTCATCTTCTCGGCCAGCCCCTCGCTGGCGGCGGCAACGGAAACGCCGCCAAGCGGGATCGAGCGCGAACCGCCGGTTCCCCCGCCCCTCTCCAATTCGGCCGTATCGCCCTGGCGCACGATGATCTTGTCGAAGTCGATGCCGATCTTGTCGGCGATGAACTGGCTGTAGGCAGTCGCGTGCCCCTGCCCGTTCGTCTGCGTACCGATGAAGAGCGTAATGGTGCCGTCGCCGTTCAGCTTCAGCTTCGCGGGCTCGGAGCCGGCAAAGGCGCAGGCCTCGACATAGGTCGACATGCCGATGCCGCGGATCAGCCCTCTTTCGGCACTCTGATCGGCGCGCGCGGCAAAACCGTCCCAATCGGCAAGTTCCATCGCCTTGGTCATGTGGCCGTCGAACTCGCCGACGTCATAGAGCCGTCCGCCCTGGGTCTTGTAGGGGAACTGTTCGGGCCGGATGAAGTTGCGGCGCCGGAACTCCGCCGGCGACAGGCCGGTTTCGCGCGCCGCCTTGTCCACGAGCCGCTCGATCGCGTAGGCCGCCTCCGGCCGCCCGGCGCCACGATAGGCGTCGACGGGCGTGGTGTTGGTGTAGAAGGCGCGGATGTGCATGTCGAGCAGCGGAATGTCGTAGACGCCCGTTGCCATGATCGCCGCCATCGTCGGGATCATCGGTCCGTACTGCGAGAGATAGGCGCCCATGTTGGCATCCATCCGGATACGCAGCGCCGTGATCTTGCCGTCCTCGTCCATGGCAACTGCGGCATGCACGATGCTGTCGCGCCCGTGCGAGTCGGCCAGGAAATGCTCAGCGCGGCTACTGACCCATTTCACCGGCCGTCCGAGCCGGCGGGCCGCCTCCATCACCAGCGGATACTCGCGATAATTGAAGGCCTTGGTGCCGAAGCCACCGCCGACGTCCGGTGTGATGACGCGGATCTTGTCGGGCGGCACGCGGAAGACTTGGGCGAGCGAATTGCGCACCCCATGCACGCCCTGCGAGCCGCTGGTCAGCGTGAAGCTCTGGCTTGCCTCGTCCCATTCGCCGAGTGCCGCGCGCGGCTCCATATAGTTGGCGACGAGACGGTTGTTGACGAGTTCGATCTCGGTGACCCGGTGGGCCCTGGCGAAGGCATCGGCCACCGGCGCGGGTTCGCCGGTCTGATGCTCGTAGACCAGATTGGTGCCCAGTTCCGGCCAGACCAGCGGCACGTCGTCCTCGGCAGCCGCCCGGAGCGAGACGTTCGCCTCTTGCATCTGCCAGTCGATCTCGATCAGTTCCGCCGCATCCTCGGCCTGGTCTTGCGTATCGGCGACGATGAAGGCCACGGCATCGCCGACGTGGCGCACGCGGCCGCGACAAAGGACGGGGGCATTGCGCACCTCATGCTTGCTGCCGTCCGGCTGGACGATCCGAGCAAGGCACGGCACGTCGCCGAGATCGGGAATGTCGTCCGCCGTGAGGACCAAGCGGATGCCGGGCGCCTCTCGTGCGGCGTCAAGCGACACGATCTCGAACGTCGCGGCCGCATGCGGCGAGCGCAGCACGTACCCGCGCAATTCATCCGGACGCGCAATGTCGCTGGTATAGGAGCCTTCCCCTTTGAGCAGGGGGAGATCTTCCTTGCGCAGCGCGGAGGCCCCCACTCCGAATTTCGGTGTAGCGATCGTCATGCCGGTCGTGTCCTGAGGTTTTCCCAAAAGCGGTCGCGACGGCGCGCCGTCATCTCGTGCAAATGTTAGGTCACGCTCGTAAAATGTCGAGAGGCACCACGGCATTATTCCTCAAAATGAAAGGAACACCCGCGCGTGTGGCAATGAGATGTTAAGTCACAACCCATATCAAAAGAGCGAGCCTAAGACCAATCCGTCCTTTTCCCCTTGTCCAGTTGCGTTAAAACGGGACAGACTGAAGGACACGAACAGGACATACCATGCGCACTGAGAGCGGCCGGATCATCCATCTGACAGACTACCGCCCGACAGACTTCGTTCTTGAACGCGTCGACCTCACCTTCGAACTCGATCCGACCGAAACCAAGTGCACATCGCGCATGCTGTTCCATCGGCGGGAAGGCGCCGCTCTCGACGCTCCGCTGGTCCTCGACGGGGACGAACTGAAGATGACCGGCCTGCTGTTCGACGGCATGCCCATGGAGCCGGAAAGGTTCACCGAAGAGAACGACACGCTGACGATCCGCGACCTGCCGGAGGCGGGCGCCTTCGAGATCACCGTCGACACGATGATCAACCCGGAAGCAAACACCCAACTGATGGGCCTCTATCGGACGAACGGCATCTATTGCACCCAGTGCGAGGCCGAAGGGTTCCGCCGCATCACCTATTTCTACGACCGGCCGGATGTGCTCTGCGTCTACACGGTCAATATCATCGCCGACAAGGAAAGCTGCCCGCTACTGCTGTCGAACGGGAACTTCCTTGGTGGCGCGGGCTATGGCGAGGGCAAGCACTTCGCCGCCTGGTTCGACCCGCATCCCAAGCCCAGCTACCTCTTCGCCCTCGTCGCCGGCGATCTCGGCGTGGTCGAGGACACCTTCACGACCATGTCCGGCCGCGAGGTTGCGCTGAAGATCTACGTCGAGCACGGCAAGGAGCCGCGCGCGACCTATGCGATGGACGCGCTGAAGCGCTCGATGAAATGGGACGAGGAGGTGTTCGGCCGCGAATACGACCTCGACATCTTCATGGTGGTCGCCGTTTCCGACTTCAACATGGGGGCGATGGAGAACAAGGGGCTCAACGTCTTCAACGACAAGTACGTGCTCGCCGACCCAGAAACGGCGACCGATGCCGACTATGCCAACATCGAGGCGATCATCGCGCACGAGTACTTCCACAACTGGACGGGCAACCGTATCACCTGCCGCGACTGGTTCCAGCTGTGCCTGAAGGAAGGGCTGACGGTCTATCGCGACCACGAGTTCTCCGCCGACCAGCGTTCGCGCGCCGTCAAGCGCGTCGCCGAGGTGCGGCACCTGAAGTCGGAACAGTTCCCCGAGGATGCCGGCCCGCTCGCCCATCCGGTCCGGCCGACGATGTATCGTGAGATCAACAACTTCTACACCACGACGGTCTACGAGAAGGGGGCCGAGGTCACCCGTATGATCGCCACCATCCTCGGGCGCGACCTCTTCAAGAAGGGCATGGACCTCTATTTCGAGCGTCACGACGGAGACGCGGCGACGATCGAGGACTTCGTCAAGTGCTTCGAGGACGCCAGCGGCCGCGACCTTGGCCAGTTTTCGCTCTGGTACCACCAGGCAGGGACTCCTCTCGTCACCGTCAGCGGCGCCTTCGATCAAGCCAACGGAACTTTCACGCTGTCGCTCGAGCAGATGGTGCCGCCGACGCCGGGACAATCCGCCAAGGAACCGATGCATATCCCGCTGCGCTTCGGACTTCTTCTCCCCGACGGAAGCGAAGCGACGCCGACCTCGATCGACGGTGTCGAAGTCACCGGCGACGTGCTGCACCTGACCGAGCGCAAGCTAACCGCCAGCTTCGCCGGCCTCACAACCCGGCCGGTCGTCACCCTCAACCGTGACTTCTCCGCACCGATCAACCTGCACTTCGAACACACACCCGCGGATCTCGCCCACATCGGCCGGCACGACCGCGATCTGTTCGCGCGCTGGCAGGCGCTGAACGACCTCGCGCTGCCGAACCTGGTGGAGGCGTCGCGCAACGCGCGCGCCGGCACGGCCATTGCCGTGAATTCACTCCTGTCCGACACACTCATCGAAATCGCCGCAGACGAGACATTGGAGCCTGCATTTCGCGCCCAGATCCTGGCGCTGCCGAGCGAGGCAGACATCGCTCGCGAACTCGGCAGCAACAACGATCCCGACGCGATCCGTGCCGGTCGCGAGGCCGTTCTCGCCTTCCTGGCGAGCGAGGGGGCAGCACTTTTCACCACGCTCTTCGACCGCCACGATAGGAAGGGCAGTTTTACGCCGGATGCTGCAAGTGCCGGCCATCGGGCGCTTCGCAATGCCGCCCTGGCCTATCTCTCCATCGCCGACGGCCAGCCGGCCCGTGCCGCGCAAGCCTTTGCCGGCGCAGACAACATGACGGACCTGAGTGCAGCACTGACGGTGCTCGCCCATCGCTTCCCCGAGGCGGAGGAAACGCAGGCGGCGCTCGAGACCTTCCGTGCGCGTTTCGCCGAAAACGCACTCGTTCTCGACAAATGGTTCGCGATCCAGGCAACGATACCTGGCGAAGGCGCATTGGCCCGGGTGCAGCACCTGATGCAGAGCCCGCATTTCAACGCGGCCAATCCCAACCGCGTACGCGCGTTGGTCGGCACCTTTGCCTTTTCCAATCCGACCGGCTTCAATCGCCTCGACGGCGAGGGCTACCGCTTCCTGGCATCGCAGATCCTTCAAATCGATCCGAAGAATCCGCAGCTGGCCGCCCGCATCCTCACATCGATGCGCTCCTGGCGCTCTCTGGAGGGCGTGCGAGCCGAGCATGCGATGAACGCGCTGCGACAGATTGCAGCCGGCGAGAAGCTTTCCGCCGACGTCGCCGACATTGTCGAGCGGATGCTGAACGGCTGAGAAGCGGCGCGAAAGCGCAGGCAAGCGTGCCGGCGGCGGAGGGCGCCGTCGGACTATGATTTCTCAACCCTCAAAACTGGTTAAGAAACCCTTACCTTTCCTCTGGACAAGGCGAATCGCGAATGATTCATTAGCTTAGATTCGGACGGGCGATTTGCCGAATCACCAAGACGGAACAGGGTGTTGGATATGGCGGACGCGCAACGGGGACGCGCAGCCGAGGGGCGGATTCGTCTCAAATTTTCAGGTGTGGCAGCCTGGGACGAAAATCTGGCGGGTCACGCCCGGATCTTCGCCGGTCCGGCGACGTTGCGCCTGTCGCGTGCGGAGCCGGTTCTCAAGCGCTCGCTCCCGATCCTGATCGTCGCCTTCCTGCTGGTGGTCGGCATTTCACGGCTGGCCGGCATCCTGCTGGAGCATCAGCGCATGGATGCAGGTGTGCGTGACGGCACGGCGCTGATGGCTGTCGCCGTGGGTGCGGTGTTTTCCGTAGACGATGGCGCCCTTTCCGACGGTCAGCGCAACGAGGTCGAGCGCGCGCTCACCGCGCACTTGCCGCAAGACCGGCTTCCCGAGGGAGCCCTGGTGCTGTTCGTGCAAAAGAGCGGCCGCATCTTCGCCAGTTCGCTTTCCGGCGCCGGCTTCGTCGGCATGTCGGTGGCGCGGGTCGCGCCCGACGTCGCCGCCGCCCAGTATTTCGACGAGCCGTCCGGGGTCATGCAGGCCCGCATCGGCGATGTGGAGCACTATTTCTCGATCGTAGACGGCTCCAAGGGCGGAGGCTATGCGATCGTCGCCAGCCCGCTCGACGGGGTCGAGGCGCAGTGGCGCAGCGAACTGTCGCTGAACGTCACGCTCTTTGCCGGAATCTCGGCCATCCTCGGCTTCACCCTCTATGCCTATTTCCTGCAGTCGAAGCGTGCGCGCGATGCGGATGCGATCTTCGCCGAGTCCAACTTGCGGGTCGAGACCGCGCTCGCGCGCGGCCGCAGCGGACTTTGGGATTTCGACCTGTCTGGCCGGCGACTGTTCTGGTCGCGCTCCATGTACGAAATGCTGGGCATGACGCCGCGCGACAACTACCTGTCCTTCGGCGAGGCGGCCAGGTTGATGCATCCGGACGACGACGGCATTTACCAGGTTGCCCGCGCGGTGGCGAAGGGCGAGGCACGCCAGGTCGACCAGGTGTTTCGCATGCGCCACGCCGACGGGCACTACGTCTGGCTTCGCGCCCGAGCACAGCTGATCCGCATGTCGTCCGGCCGGGCGCACATGATCGGTATCGCCATGGACGTGACCGAGCAGCATCGGCTCGCTGAGCGTTACCAGGAGGCCGATCAGCGGCTCGCGGCTGCGCTCGAATGCACGTCGGAAGCATTTGTCCTCTGGGACAAGGACGACCGCCTCGTCATGTGCAACGCGCACTATCAGCAGGCCTACGGCTTGCCGGACGAAGTGCTGGTCCCCGGAACCGAGCGCATCGTCGTGCTCGCCGCGGCGGCCCGGCCGGTGATTGCCCGCCGAATCGCCGACGCCAACCGCACCAACAGTTCCCAGACGTCCGAGGTCCAACTTGCCGACGAGCGCTGGCTGCAGGTGAACGAACGACGCCCCCACGACGGCGGCCTCGTCTCGGTCGGCACCGACATCAGCATGATCAAGCGTCACCAGGTGCGCCTGCGCGAGTCCGAACGCCGCCTCGTCGCCACCATCGGCGATCTGTCCGCCTCGCGCGCCAAGCTTGAACGGCAGACGTCGGAGCTTTCTGTCGCCAATGCGAACTATCAGGCCGAGAAGGAGCGTGCCGAGGCCGCGAACCGGGCAAAATCCGAATTCCTCGCCAACATGTCGCACGAGCTGCGCACGCCGCTGAACGCGATCCTCGGCTTCTCGGAGATCCTGCAGAACCAGATGTTCGGTCCACTCGGCTCGGAGAAGTACGACGAGTATGTCCGCGATATCCATGAAAGCGGCCGGCATCTCCTGAACGTCATCACCGACATCCTCGACATGTCCAAGATCGAGGCGGGACACATGCGCATCAGTTGCGATGCCATCGATCTGGCACCGCTGGTGGACGAGACCCTGCGCCTCACCGCCGTGCAGGCGCAACAAAAGGACATCCATGTCGAGCAGCAGGTCTCGTCTGGCCTTTCGCTGATCGCCGACCGACGGGCGATGAAGCAGATCCTGCTCAACCTTCTCTCCAATGCCATGAAGTTCACCAATGACGGCGGCAGGGTCAGGGTGCGGGCACAGAAGCGCGACGGCGCTGTCACCGTGACAATCGCCGACACCGGCATCGGCATCCCGAAGGCAGCCCTTGCCAAGATCGGCCAGCCGTTCGAGCAGGTGCAGAGTCAATATGCCAAGAGCAAGGGCGGCTCGGGGCTCGGGCTTGCCATCTCCCGATCGCTGACCCGGCTGCACGGGGGAAGCATGCGCATCTTCTCCGAAGAGGGCAAAGGCACGATCATCTCCGTGCGCATTCCCGATCGTGGCGTCGTTATCCTGCCTGGCGAGACCCGCGCCTGAACTCTCAGACCTGACCGCGCTGGGTCAGGCCTTGATCGTCGCCTGGAAGATCCGCCGCACGGCCTTCGACAGACGGCGGATCTCGCTCTCGAGCGTGCGCAGGTCCGGGCTATCTCCAGCCCGGCAAACGAGATCGATCAGTCCCGCAGGCGCCTCCTTCGGATCGAACGGCCCGTCGATGCAGAGCCGCACAATTTGGGAAATCTCCGTATAGAGCCGCAGCGCCTGTTCGAGGGTCTCCAGGTCATTGATATCCAGCTGCCCGCCGGCAACGGCGGAGAGCGCTTCTGCGGTGGGAAGCGCCTGTTCCGGCAGGCCGACACGGCGCACCGGCGCAACCAGCATCAGGAACTGCGCGATGAACTCGACGTCCACCAGCCCGCCCGGGATCAGCTTCAGGTCCCAGATGTCCTTCGGCGCCTTTTCCTCCTCGATCAAGGCGCGCATCTCGCCGACGTCCTTGGCGATCGCGGCAACATCCCGCTTTCGATCAAGGATATGGCGAATCGTCGACTGCGCCTCGCTTGCCAGGCCCTCGTCGCCGCAGATGACGCGGGCGCGGGTCAGCGCCATATGCTCCCAAGTCCAGGCCTCCTCCTCCTGATACTTGGCAAAGGAGGCGATGCGGGTCGCGACCGGCCCCTTGTTGCCGGAGGGCCGAAGCCGCATGTCCACCTCGTAGAGCACGCCCTCCGAGGTGGGCGCCGAAAGGGCCGAGATCAGCCGCTGCGTCATCCGCGCGTAATAGCGGGTGGCGTCGAGCGGCTTGGGACCGACTGACTCGGTCGCGGCCGATCCGTCATAATCGTAGAGCAGGATCAGATCGACGTCGGATCCGTCCGTCAGCTCGAAGCTGCCGAGCTTGCCCATGCCGACCACGGCAACACGCCCGCCCGGGAAGGTCCCATGCGCCGTCTCGATTTCGCGTCTCACCGCCTCCAGCGCCGCCTCGATGATCAGGTCGGCCACGTGGGTGAAGGCACGCGCAGCCTGCCGCCCGCCAATGGCTCCGGTGAGAAGGCGGATGCCGATCAGGAAACGTTGTTCGGCGGCAATGATGCGCAGCCGGTCGAGAATGTCCTCGTAGTGTCGCGCGCCGGCGACGAACCCCTTGATGCGCTCCGCCAGGTAGCCGCGTGTCGGCAGCTCGGCCAAAAGCGTGGGGTCGAGCATGCCATCGAACACATGCGGCCGGGCGGCGATGATCTCCGCCAGGCGCGGTGCAGACGACATGATGTTGAAGATCAGCGACAGCAGCCGCGGGTTGTTGCCGAGCAGGGAAAAGAGCTGGATCCCCGCCGGCAGGCCGGAAATGAAATGGTCGAAGCGCAGCAGCGCCTCGTCCGCCCGCTTGCTCTGGCCAAAGACCCTTAAAAGGTCCGGTGTCAGCTCGGTCAACCGCTCTCGCGCCTCGACGGACTGCGTGGCCCGGTAGCGGCCGTAGTGCCAGGTGCGGATCGTCTGGGAGATCGCCTCAGGCCGTTCGAAGCCGAGCTTGCGCAACGTCTCCAGCGTATCCGGATCGTCGCGCTGGCCGGTGAACACTAGGTTGCCGCCGTCGGTCGAAAGCTTCGCCTCCTGTTCGAACAATGCGCCATAGCGCCGCTCGACCGTCTTCAGCACATTCACGAGTGCAGCGGAGAAATCCGCCGTGTCGGCGAAACCCATCATGTAGGCGATGCGCTTCAGCTCGCTTTCGGTATCCGGCAAGAGATGCGTCTGCTCGTCGCGCACCATCTGGACGCGGTGTTCGACGTCACGCAGGAACCAGTAGGCGTCGGTCAGTTCCTGGGAAGTAGCTTCGTCGATCCAATTGGCCTTGGCGAGTTCCACGAGCATCGGCTCCGTCGCGCGCAACCGCAATGCCGGCATCCGGCCGCCGGCGATCAGTTGCTGCGTCTGCACGAAGAACTCGATCTCGCGAATGCCGCCTCGCCCGAGCTTGATGTTGTGTCCCTTGACGGCGATCTCGCCGTGCCCCTTGTGGACATGGATCTGGCGCTTGATCGAATGAATGTCGGCGATCGCTGCATAGTCGAGGTATTTGCGGAAGACGAACGGTATAAGCTCCCGCAGGAACCGCTCGCCGGCATCGACGTCACCGGCGATCGCCCTGGCCTTGATAAAGGCTGCCCGCTCCCAGTTCTGCCCGCGCCCTTCGTAATAGAGCATCGCGGAATCGACGGTGATCGCCAGCGGGGTCGCGCCCGGATCCGGCCGCAGTCGCAGGTCGGTCCGGAAGACATAGCCATCGGCGGTCCGTTCCTGCATGATCCGGATCAGGCGGCGAACGAGCCGCGCGAAGGTCTCCGTCGCCTCGCTGCGGTCCACCACCACGTCGGCCTGCGGATCGAAAAAGACGACGAGATCGATGTCGGAGGAGTAGTTGAGTTCGGCCGCGCCCAGCTTGCCCATGCCAAGCACGATCAGCCCGGAACCTTGGCTCGGCCGCGCGGCGTCCTTCAGTTTCAGCTTGCCACCAGCATCGGCTGAAAGCAGCAGATGGTCTACCGCCGCCGATACGGCGGCCTCGGCAAGATCGCTCAGCAATCGGGTGGTCTGGCGGCCGTCGATCAGCCGGCCAAGGTCGGCCATAGCGGTCAGGAAGGCGACCTTGCGCTTGGCCTGACGCAACCGCGCCATGACCGCAGCCTCGCTGGTGTCCTCGTGAAGCGTTGGATCCCATGCCCGGCGCGCAGCGGAAACCGCCTGACGGATCTGCGGCAAAAGCGGCTCGCTGATCGCCAGGGAAAGCAGTTGCGGGCAAACCCGCGCCGTGTCGCGAAGATAGGGTGAGAGCGCGAGTGCAGCGACGACGAAGTCCTTCAACGCCCCTTCGGAGGAGAGAAGTTCCGCCACGTCGGAATGTGCGCGTGCGATGTCCTTCAGATCCGAGAGTGTCGCCTTGGCTTCCGTTTGGCTGGGCACTCGGATCGGGGACGTCTCGATGTCGCCCAGGCGTGTGGTCTCGGCAAAGGTCATCGTTCCCCCTGAAAGCGCTTATGCCTCCACCGTCTATCAGGCCCCGCCTCTGCCCGCCAGCGTCAAGGGAAAATGCATCGTTGCCGTGAGGCCGCGCTCACCATCATCCGAAGCGGTGGCTCCGAGCTCCAGATGGCCATGATGCACTTCCATCACGGCCTCCACCAGCGACAGGCCCAGGCCGGTGCCGGGCTTGGTGCGGCTCCCGTCCAGCCGAACGAAACGCTTCAGAACATCGCTGCGGTGCTCCGGGGGAATACCGGGACCATTGTCGGCCACTGCGACCATGGCGCCGTCGCCGGCCCGCGCGAGGCTGACCCTGATATGCGCATCCGGCCCGCCTTCGGCATATTTGATCGCGTTGTCGAGCAGGTTTCCGAGCGCCTGGCCGATCAGTTCGCGGTTGCCTGTGATCTTGATTCCCGGAGCGATCTCGGACGTGACCGACAGGCCGGCCTCTTCCGCGGCAGGCTCATAGAGTTCGACGCAGTCCGCCACGATCTCGGTCAGGTCGACCGGGCCCATCTCCGCGACCGCCGAACCGGCCTCGACCCGCGAGATCATCAGAAGGGCGTTGAAGGTGCGGATCAGCTGGTCGGATTCCGCAATCATCTCGGACAGGGCTTCGCGGTAGTCGGGCACCCTCGCATTGCCGGCAAGGGCCGCCTCCGCCTTGTTGCGCAGGCGCGTGAGCGGCGTCTTGAGGTCGTGGGCGATGTTGTCGGAAACCTGACGAAGCCCTTCGTTGAGCTTCTCTATCCGCTCGAGCATCGCATTCAGCGATTCCGAAAGGCGATCGAATTCGTCGCCGGAGCCGCCGACTGGAAGGCGCTGTGTCAGATCACCGTCCATGATGCGTTGGCTGGCGTCCGACATACGGTCCATGCGCCGCAATGCATTGCGGCCGATCAGGTACCAGATCGCCAATGCTCCGATGCCCATGATGCCGAGCGCCACAACGAGCGCCTGCCGCACCAGGCCGCGGAAATTCTCCGGCTCGCCGAGATCGCGGCCAACGAGAATTCGCAAGCCGTTGTCCAGCAGGAACACCTCCGCGCGCGCAATGTGACGCTCCGAACTGCCCTCATCCTCAAAGCGCTGATAGCGAAAGGACGTTTGCGTCCAGCCCTCTTGGTCCATCACGCCTGGCTGCAGCGAATACACGTTGCCCGCAAGGATCTCTCCTGTCGGGCTGGCGATAACGTAGAGGTTGGCGCCGGGCTGGCGCGCTCGCCGTTCGAGGGTCCTGAGCAGTCCATTCATGCCGCCGGCGGCATACATCTGCTTGATTTCGCCGACCTCGATCGAAACGGTTTCCCGCATCTGCTGCTTCAGTAGGCCCTCCGACATCGATGTCACGTAGAACACCAGGAAGGCAGCGCAGGCGGCAAAGAGCAGGATGTAGAGGGCGGAAAGGCGAACCGCCGTGGTCCGGAAGAGCGTGGAGAGCCCCGAGCGCATTTCAGGCGGACACCTCGTCCTTGATCATGTAGCCGGCGCCGCGTACCGTGCGCAGCAGCGGCTGCTCGAAGTCCTTCTCGATCTTCGAACGCAGCCGCGAGACGTGCACGTCGATCACGTTGGTCTGCGGATCGAAATGATAGTCCCAGACATTCTCCAGCAGCATGGTGCGCGTCACCACCTGGCCGGCGTTTTTCATCAGATACTCAAGCAAGCGAAACTCGCGGGGCTGCAGCAGTATTTCCTTGCCGCCGCGCCGCACGACATGGGCCAGCCGATCCAGTTCGAGATCGCCGACGCGGTAGGTCATGTCCTGATCGGGCGTGCCCTTGCGGCGGCCGAGCACCTCCACGCGAGCGAGCAGTTCGCTGAACGCATAAGGCTTCGGCAGGTAGTCGTCGCCGCCGGCGCGCAGGCCGGTGACGCGATCGTCCACCTGTCCCAGCGCGGAGAGAATCAAAGCCGGCGTGTGGATGCCTTTCGCGCGCAGTTCGGAGATCAGCGACAGGCCATCCCGCCGGGGCAACATCCTGTCCACCACGAGCACGTCGTAGCTGTTCTCCGATGCCAGAAACAGGCCGCTGTCGCCGTCGGAAGCGTGATCGCAAACGATTCCTGCCTCGCGAAACGCCTTGCAGAGATAGGCGGCGGCGTCCAGATCGTCTTCAACAATCAATATCTTCATGGCCGGACCTTACACGTGTTGGCATCCACTTGAACAGACCGCCGCAACGGTGGCGATCGGGACGCGAACGCCGCGAAATCTTGCGATTTCGCGGCGCAGCAGATCGAACTGTGCGGATCAGCCCTGGTCGATCGGCAGGGCAAGGAAGCGGCTGCCGTCATCGGTTTCCACCTGGAACAGCGCCTTGGAACGACCGTCCTTGCGGGCCTGGTCGATGACCTTGGTGATGTCGTCCGCGGACTTGACTTCCTGGTTGTTGACGGTGGTGATCCGATCGCCTTCCTTCAGGCCACGATCGCTGGCGTCGGAGTCCGGGTCGACCGCGGCCACCATGACGCCGTTGCCGTCATCGGCCGGGCTGACGGAAATGCCGAGATCGGCAAGTTCCTGTTCGCTGGACTGCTGTTCGTCGGGATTGGCCTGCTGTTCGGAGGCGGAAGCCTGCTGATCGCTTTCCAGCTTGCCGATCTCCACCTTGACCGTTTCGGACTTGCCGTTCCGCCAGACCGACAGATCGACATTGGTGCCCGGCTTGACCACGGCGACGCGCTTGGCCAGATCGCGCGGGTCCTTGACGGTGTCGCCATCGAGCGCTGTGATCACGTCACCCTTCTTGATGCCGGCCTTCTCGCCCGGCGAGCCGGACTGCGGCTCGACCACCAGAGCGCCCTGCGCGTCGGCCAGGCCGAGTGACTCGGCGATGTCCTTCGTCACCGGCTGGATCTGCACGCCGAGCCAGCCGCGCTCGACCTTGCCGTCCTTCATCAGTTCGGCGACCACGTCCTTGGCGACCGAGGCGGGGATCGCGAAAGCGATGCCGACATTGCCGCCGGAGGGCGAGAAGATCGCGGTGTTGATGCCCACGACCTGGCCGTCGAGGTTGAAGGCCGGGCCACCCGAGTTGCCGCGGTTCACGGCAGCGTCGATCTGCAGGTAGTCGTCATAGGGGCCCGAACCGATGTTGCGGCCGCGGGCAGAGATGATACCGGCCGTCACGGTGCCACCGAGACCGAACGGGTTGCCGACGGCCACGACCCAGTCACCGACGCGAACCTTGCTGTCGTCGGCGAAGTTGACATAGGTGAACTTGCGGTTTTCCTTGTTGTCGACCTTGAGGACCGCGAGGTCGGTTCGGCTGTCCTTGCCGACCAGCTTGGCATCGAGTTCCGTGCCATCATTCATGATGACGGTGAAGGCCGCGCCTTCGTCAACAACGTGATTGTTGGTGACGATATAGCCGTCTTCGGAGATGAAGAAGCCGGAACCCTGCGAGGTGGGACGGAGATGCCCCTTGCGCTTGCCGCCATCCTTGTCGCCGAACTGGCGTGGCGCGCGCTGGCCGCCATCCTGGCCGCCGAACTCGCGGAAGAAGCGCTTGAGCGGGTGGTCGTCCGGCAGTTCGTCAAAGCCGCGGCCGCCGAAATTGAAGCTGAAATTGCCGTCATTCTCGACCGGCTTGACGTCGGACTGAACGCGGACGGATACGACGGCCGGGGAAACGGCGTCGACGACATCGCCGAAGCTTGCAACCTGCGGTGCCGTAACCTTGACCGGCTCGGCAAAGGACTGGGCGACGCGGGCCGGGATGCCGGTTGATAGCATCACTGCTGCAAGACCCGCGACAGTCGAGGTCTTCAGGACCGTCTTGAGCGAGGGACGAAGGGAGTTTTGCGTGAACATCGCGGATGCCTTTTCTCTGTGGTCGTTCGAAGAAATTCGATGTCCCAGAGATAGGATCCCAAACCTTACGGCACACTGTCCGCGACATGAATTTTTAGTAATCTTCGCAAAATGCTGAAACAAAAGGGCTTCCTAGGCTGAGGCCTAGCTTTGCCGCTCGTCTTTTCCGGCCGCGTCCGCCGCGACGATCCGCTCCAGCGCGGCACGTTCCTCGGATGTCAGCGGTACGCCCACTGCCTGGCCCGAACGGCGGCGGACAAACATCGCCATCGCGACTGCCCCACCTAGGAAGAGAATCGCCGGTGCGCCCCATAGCAGTATGGTTTCCGGCTTCAGGCGCGGCTTCAGCAAGACAAATTCGCCGTAGCGCGACACAACGTAATCGATCACCGCCTCGTCGTTGTCGCCGCTTGCGATCCGTTCGCGCACCAACAGGCGCAGGTCGCGGGCCAGTTCGGCATTGGAGTCGTCGATCGACTGGTTCTGGCAGACCATGCAACGAAGCTGGGCAGACAGCGCGCGGGCGCGCGCCTCCAACGCCGGATCGGAAAGAACCTCGTCCGGGTTTACCGCAAAGGCCGGAAAGGCGCTCAGCAAGAACGCGACGACAACGAGCAGCCTGCGCATCATTCCGCCGCCTCCAGTGCCGGCACGGGCTTGATCCTCCGCGCCTTCTGCGGCGCACCAACGCGCAGCCGGCGGTCGAACAAGGATACCGCCCCGCCCGCCATCATGATCAGCGAACCGAGCCAGATGCACAGGATCATTGGCTTCCACCAGATGCGGACGACGATGCCGCCGTCGCTCATCGGGTCCCCGAGCGATACATAGAGCTGGCTCAGCCCGAACGTGCGGATTCCGGCCTCGGTCGTCGGCATGCGCCGCGCCGTGTAAAGCCGTTTCGACGACCAGACTTCCGTGACCTTGACGCCGCCGCGAGCGACGGTGAAATGCCCGCTTTCCTCGGTGTAGTTCGGACCCCGCCCCTCGCGCATCCCGTCGAATGTCAGGCTATAGCCGCCCGCCTCGACGGTAACGCCGGGCTTCATCTCCACGACATGTTCGGTCTCGAAGGCCGTCACGGCGACGACACCGATCACGGTCACGCCGAGACCGAAATGGGCGAGCGCCGTGCCGAACGCCGAACCCGGCAGGCCGAACAGCCGCTTGCGGGCGACGCTGGCGCTCACCTTGCCGATGCCGGCGCGCAGCCACAGGTCGGTAACCGCGCCCGCGAGCATGTAGAAGCCGAGCGCCAGGCCGAAATAGGCGAGGACCGGCCCACCGCCATGCGTCCATTGCACGATTGCCGCGATCGCCAGCCCGATTCCGACCGCCGCAAACAGCCGCTGGCCGGCTGCGAGCAGGTCGCCCCGTTTCCAGGCGAGCAGCGGCCCGAAGGGGACAGCCAGCAGCAGCGGCACCATCAGCAGTCCGAAAGTCAGATTGAAGAACGGCGCGCCGACCGAGATCTTTTTACCCGTCAGCGCCTCGAGCACCAGCGGGTAAAGCGTGCCTGTCAGAACGGTCGCCGCCGCGGTCGTCAGGATCAGGTTGTTGAAGACGAGCGCGCCTTCGCGCGAGATCGGCGCGAACAGGCCCCCGGCCTTCAGCGTCGGCGCCCGGAAGGCGAAGAGCGAGAACGCGCCGCCGATGAAGATCACCAGGATTGCAAGGATGAACACGCCGCGCGTCGGATCGGTGGCAAAGGCATGGACCGACGTCAGTACGCCGGACCGGACCAGGAAAGTCCCGAGCAGCGACAACGAGAAGGTCAGGATCGCCAGCAGCACCGTCCAGATCTTCAGCGCCTCGCGCTTCTCCATCACCAGCGCCGAGTGCAGCAGAGCCGTGCCGGCGAGCCAGGGCATGAAGGAGGCGTTTTCCACCGGGTCCCAGAACCACCAGCCGCCCCAGCCCAGTTCGTAATAGGCCCAGTAGGAACCCATGGCGATGCCGGCGGTGAGAAAACTCCAGGCAGCCAGCGCCCACGGGCGCACCCATCGCGCCCAGGCTGCATCGATCCGCCCGTCGATCAGTGCGGCGATCGCAAAGGAGAAGCAGACGGAGAAGCCGACATAGCCGAGGTAGAGCAGTGGCGGATGGATTGCGAGTCCGACGTCCTGCAGGATCGGGTTGAGGTCCTTGCCCTCGCCCGGCGCGGGAGCAAGGCGCAGGAAGGGATTGGATGTCAGCAGGATGAAAAGCGCAAAGGCCGCGGTGATCCAGCCCTGGACCACAAGCACGTTCGCCTTGAGGCGCTCGGGGAGGTTGGCGCCGAAGCTCGCCACGAGGGCGCTGAAGAAGCTCAGGATGAGCAACCACAGCATCATGGAGCCCTCATGGTTCCCCCAGACGCCGGAGATCTTGTAGATCAGCGGCTTCATCGAATGGGAGTTCTCCCAGACGTTCAGCACGGAGAAATCCGACACGACATAGGCAAAGGTCAGGACGAGGAAGGAGAACGCCGTCAGCAGGAAGCCCGCGATCGCCGAGGACGGCGCGACCGCCATCAGCGAAGGATCATTGCGCAATGTGCCCGCGAGCGGCAGCAGCGACTGGATGATGGCCGTCGCCAGCACCAGCACCAGCGCATAATGTCCAAGCTCGATGATCACTTGATGGTCTCCTTGCCGCCGAGTGTGACGCCCTGCGCCTCCAGGCGGTCCGCCACGTCCTTCGGCATGTAGGTCTCGTCATGTTTGGCAAGAACGGTGTCGGCCACGAATACCGGTTCGCCCGCCACGAACGCGCCCTCGGCGACCACGCCCTGCCCTTCGCGGAACAGGTCCGGGAGGATGCCCGTATAGGTCACCGGCACCGTCCCGATCGTGTCGGTGACGACAAACGTTACGGTCGAACCCTGGCCCCGTTTTACCGACCCGGCCTCGACGAGGCCACCAAGCCGAATTCGCGTACCCGGCGGCACGTTGGTCGTGGCGAGGTCACCCGGAACGTAGAAATAGGCGATCGACTGGCTGAAGGCGAACATCACGAGCAGCACCGCTGCGAGGAGGAAGGCGACGCCGCCTCCGATGACCGCCAAACGCTTCTGCTTTCTCGTCATTGTCCGTTACCTTCAGCCACGATCGCAAGCTCGCCGGCCAGCGCCAGCAACTGCTTGCCCTTCTCGCTCTCCGGCGGGAAGCTCTTCAGCGCCGTGCGTAGCGCCTCTGCAGCCGCCTCTCTTTGATCGAGCACCACATAGGAGCGGATGAGGCGCGTCCATCCCTCGAAATTGTCCGGATCTTCCTTCAGCTTGCCGGCGAGGCTCTCCACCATCCCCGCGATCATCTGCTTGCGGTCCTCCGCATTCATCTCGCCCGCCGCAGCGACGTCCTGCTCGGTCGGATTGCCGGGAGCCACCTGCTCGGCGTCGCCGCCAAGAGCAGCGACATGACGGTTGACGAGCGACAGCCAGGGCGCGTCGGCTGGCGAATCCTTGACCAGCGCCTCGAACGCTGCCTTCGCCTCCTCGCGCCTGCCTTCCTGTTCCAGCGCCAGCGCCAGATAATAGCGCGTGCGCGGATTCTTCGCATCCAGCGCCTCGGACTGTTGCAGGACCTCGCGCGCATCCTTGGTGACGATGCCGTCGGCAAGCGCAATCAACACTTCCGCATAGCCGTCGAGCCGCTCAGGCGAAGCGCCGAGGACGCGGATCGCCTCGCGATAGGCGTTGGCGGAATCCTCGATGCGGCCGTTACGGAAATAGATCGGCGCCAACAGCTCCCAACCCGCCCCGTCGTCGGGATTGTCGACAAGGTGACGCTCGGCCCTGGCGATCAGGATATTGAGATCGTTGCCCGGCTCGGCCAGCCGTGCCGCCAGCGGCTGAGCCGGAAGATCGGGGCTTCCCTCGGCAAGATAGAGGCCGAGACCGATCGCCGGAAACAACACCATGATCGCAACCTGCGCCAGCCGGTTGCGGCGCTCCGACGTCGCCGGCCCCGCCTTCGCCTCGCGTCCCTTGGCGGCGATCAGCCGGCGGGCGATTTCAGCCCGCGCCAGTTCTGCTTCGTCCGCGCCGATCAGCCCTGTGGCCTGGTCGCGGCTCAGTTCATCGAGCTGGTCGCGATAGACTTCGGCGTCATGCGCGTCCGCAATATCGGCGCTCCGGCCGGCCCGCAGCAGCGGCAGGAGCAATACGGCCGCGACGGCGGCGGTCATGACGGCGACGAGGATCCAGAAAAGCATGCGATCCAATTAATGGAACGGCTTGCGTTTTCCAATTGCAAAAGGAGAAGTGACGGAAATTTGAGGCGTTTAGCCGCAAGCTGGCGAGGTCCGGCGGCTGTGCGGCCTCAGCTCAGCGGTGTCCAGGTCCCGGCGGCGGTCCGGCATGCGGCCCCGCGGCTCACCGTCTCGCGTCCGCCGACGATCAGCGTATGGCTGTATTGCCGGCAGTTCTGCGATCCGACCTGATAGGGGGCCGCTGCAACGACCGAGCCCTGCACGCCACGCCCCTGCCAGACGACAGGCTGGCCGCCCGGAGCGGCTTCAAGGGCGCGATACTCGGCCTCAAGCGCCCGCTGACGGTCGCCTGCCGACAGGGAAATCCCCTTGGTACGGGACACGAGCCCCCCTTCGAGCGCGGCAATATAGGCGGCGGACGACACGACGACGCCGGCAGAGGTGCTCCCCGTGGCCGAGGTGCGACCGGACGTCGTACTGCAGCCGGCAAGGCCGATCGAAGCAACAACCACCGGAATCGCGACAACACGTGATCTCATGTTCAACCGGTAAGTCCGCTTCATTTCACGCCTTTTCTGCCTGTTTTCGCTTTGGTTCCAACGCCGCCGGCCGGTCCTGCCCAGGCGGTGCACCTATCTTGCATTGTCTGCCGTGTCAGGCAACATCCTTTGCCACCGCAGGCAGCATCAGTTGCGCCAGGAGCCCGCCCGACTTGCCGCGGGAAAGCGTCAGCGTTCCCTGGTACTCGGAGGTGATCTCGCGCACGATCGACAGTCCGAGACCGGTCCCGGGCTTGCTCTCGTCCAGCCGTTTCCCGCGCTTCAGCGCTTCCTGGATCTGTTCCGGCTCAAGGCCGGGCCCATCGTCCTCCACCTCCAGAACGATCCAACGCCTGCGCTGGGTATCGTCGTTTCCAGGCTCTTCCGGAGCCAGCATCGCCCGGATCGCAACCGTGCTATGCGCGTAGCGCGCGGCATTTTCCAGAAGGTTGCCCACAACCTCCTCGATATCCTGCTGCTCCATCGCCACCATCAGGTCCTCAGGCTGGATCGACAGTGGAAACTCGATGTCGGCATTCAGCCGCCGCATGACGCGCGCCAGCCGCTGCAGAACGGACGCGGCTTCCGTTCGCGCCAGCACCGACTCCCGTTGCGCGGCGATACGGGCGCGATTGAGGTAGGATTGCACCTGGCTCTGCATGGCCTCCGCCTGGTTGCGGACCAGCTCGCCATGCGGGGCGACGAGCACGCGTGCCTCGTTCAGCAGAACCGCGATCGGCGTCTTTAGCGAATGCGCCAGGTTGCCGACCTGCATGCGCGCCCGCTCGATGATACGGCGGTTGCTGTCGATTAGCGCGTTCACCTCACTCACCAGCGGCTGGATTTCGCGCGGAAATACGCCACCGAGCCGCTCGGCCTGGCCGGCGCGGATCTGTTCCAGCGCCTTGCGCACGTGGTCCAGCGGCCTCAGGCCGATCAGGATCGCAATCGCATTGAGCACAAGACTGCCGACACCGAAGCCGACCAGCGCCAGGTAGAGGTTGCGCGAAAACGCGCTGATGTCGTCCTCGAGCACATTCCGATTGCCGGCGACACGGAAGCGCGCCGTCCGTCCGTCCTGGTCAAGCACCACCTCGGTTTCGACCACCTCGACCGTATTTCCGAACGTGTCCTCGGTCGTGTAGTAGCGCTCGTAGCGCGTGTCGAAGGGGATCGTTTCCGTATCGGGAATGGGAATGCTGCCGTAGCCGAGCGAGGTCGACGACATCGGTTCGCTCGGGAAGTTCTCACCGATCGGCTCGACGATCCAGTACCAGCCGGTTTGCGGCTGCGAGAATCGCAAGTCGCCCAATTGCGGGCTGCCGGTCAACTGGAACTGATCATCGGTGGAGACGGAGTTGATGACGTTGTAGAGCTGTGCCCGCAGCAGGTCCTGGAAACTGGACTCGGCACTGCGGCGATACAGGGTCGAAATCGCAAGCGCGATGACGATCAGTGCCACCATCGACCATAGCGACGCCAGCAGCAGCACGCGGAAGGTGAGCGACCGCGCGCCTCTTGGCGCCCTAACGGCCATCGTTCGGCGCTTGCATACGGTAACCGAGGCCGCGGACGGTCTCGATCAGGTCGACGCCGATCTTCTTGCGGAGCCGGCCAACAAACACCTCGATGGTGTTGCTGTCCCGGTCGAAGTCCTGATCATACATGTGCTCGACCAGTTCGGTGCGCGAAACCACCTGCCCCATGTGATGCATCAGATAGGAGAGCAGCCGATACTCGTGCGATGTCAGCTTCAGCGCCGCGCCGTTGACCGTCGCCTTCGATCCCTTGGTGTCGAGCCGGACCGGGCCGCAGACGATCTCGGAGCTGGCGTGCCCTGCCGCGCGGCGGATCAGCGCGCGGATGCGTGCCAGCACCTCCTCGACGTGGAACGGTTTTGCCACGTAGTCGTCGGCGCCCGCGTCGATGCCGGCAACCTTGTCGCTCCAGCGATCGCGCGCCGTCAGCAGCAGCACCGGCATGCGCTTGCCGTCCGCACGCCATTTCTCCAGCACGGTGATGCCGTCCAGTTCCGGCAGGCCTATATCGAGGATAACCGCGTCGTAGGGTTCGGCGTCTCCGAGGTAGTGCCCCTCTTCGCCGTCATAGGCCTGGTCGACCACATAACCGGCCTCCTTCAACGCCTCGGCCAGCTGACGATTGAGGTTTTCGTCGTCTTCGACCACGAGAATGCGCATCTGTCGGTTTTCCTTCCTTCAGCGGACCGCCGGTGCGGCGATCCGGCCGATTATTGCATCGGCACCCGGACGGTGATCTTGCGCGGACGCGCATTGCCCTTGCCGGGGACCAGAACAGTAACCACGCATACACCATTTCGTGGCTGCGCCGAAAGCAGTTCGCCACCCGTGTCGGAGACGACTTGACGCGCGGCCTCGCTGCAATCGGCCGCCGCCGGCAGCACGCCGGTCGGACGGTCTGCGGCTGGCTGAGCGAACGCCGCCAGGCTGGCCGCAGTTGCGGCGATGAGGAAGGGCGAGGTCATAGACACACTTTCATGGCAGTAACAATGTGGCGCCAGAATTAACCGAACGACGCTGAATGGCAAATGAATGTGGCAGCGCAATTCACGCCCCGGCGTGCCCGTTATTTGAGCTTTCTTTGCGCCACGATCCGCCCCGCTATGGCAACGATTCCACCCGCGGCGGCCAGAAGCGCGGTGATGTGATCGGCGAGTTCGGCCTGCTCGAGGCTGCCGATGCCCAGCCCGGCGAGGTTCGCAAGCGATGCGGCGATCGCCAGCACGCCGCCCCAGACGGTCTTCGACAGATACCAGGGTTTCAGGTCTGCATTCATGAAACGATCCTTTCTTTTCAGAGTGTCACCACCTTGTGCGAGGGTATCCCGTCCCGAACGGCAAGGCCGAGCTGCCGGACACGAATGGCGATCTGCGTCTGCGTGCCGCCGAAATCGGCGATCTCGTCCGCTGCCGCGTAGTCGAAGAACGGCCGGTCGGTCTCGACAGTGCGAGCGACTGCCTCCCCGGAAAATATCTCGAGGCGATAGGCCTCGAACGGCTCGTCGAGAGGGACGTCGTAGCCGTCCCAGCCATCCGCGTTCAGACGCGCCCGCCGCGTCCAGGAGAAGCGAATCCCGCCCTCCGCAAGACGCCGGCCTTTCAGGTGCACGGGCGCGATCGGCATTTTTGCGCGTACCCCGCCTGCAAACGCGAACGCAGTGGGAGCCTCCGTCACGCCCCTCGCCTCGGCGATCCAGTTGACGCTGCGGCCCGCCTCCTCCGCCGACAACGCCAGCGGTTGAACGGCGATATCCAGGAACACCGCGGCAGCGCCCGTTTCATGCCCCTCCGCCATCACGTCCTCGCTGCCCGCAAGCCCGCGCAAGAGCCCGCTCAACCGCCAATGCCGCCGGGAGGTCTCTTCCGCCTCCAGAAAGCCGACGATCTCCCAGCGTCCGGACGGCGAGGCAATCGCGATGCGGTTTTCCCCGCCGAGCACCGCGTTTCGTCCCTTTGAAGAGAGCCCTCCGAAGGGCATGTCGAGTTCGATCGTGTGCGTACGGTCGAAACGGCCCCAGGCTCCCGTCTCAAGCGCCGCGGTCAGCCGGCCGATGCGCGCCGGCCGATCGAGCCGAACGCGCGGAGCGTAGCCGTCGCTCCCGGGCGAGGACGAGATGAGGATCGGCCGCCAGGGTTTCGCGTACGCGCCGACGCGGGCAAAGCTCTCCGCCAGCCCCGCCTCGAAGCAATGCAGGTCGAGAAACTGTATTTCAGGCAGGAATGCAGCGGCCTCCAGTCCCCCACCGGCCTGCGTGGACGGCCTGGCGGACGGCGCCGGCGCACTTGCCTCGCCACCGGCAAAGCTGCGCGCCTCCACCTCACGCACGGCGCCCTCCGTGATCCGCGTCACCAGAAAGCGCTCCTCAGGTCCCTCGTTCAGTCGTACGACGTCGCCCGGCATCACGTCGAGCGCGTTTGGCGGCAGCCGGAACGTCAGCTTCCGCATTGCGGCGCGGTGATCGCGCAGCGCGGCTTCGACGCATCCCGAAGCAGCGCCGGCGTGCAGCACGGCCGGCAGCGACAGCCGCAGCATGCGATCGTTCTCGGCCGTCATCCGCCGCGAGCGTGCCGTCACCCGCTGGTAGGCGGATGCATCGGAGGCATGGTCCAGGATCGCCTCGCCGGCGAATTCGCTCGGATGGCTGCGTACCTCCTCGAAGGCTGTTTCCTCCGGTCGCTCGGCGAGCACGTCGATCGCGATGGCCGGCAGCGCCGCCCGCAAACGCGAACGGAAGTGCAGAACACCGTTCTCCTCGACCGCATCGATCTGGAACGCCGCCATCAACGGCTCCAGCAGACTGCGCGCCGAACCCGGATCCGCCTGCACGAAGCCCACCAGGTCGCCGCTCACCATCGAGACGTCGAAAGCGGTGAAGCCATGATCCTTCAGGATGGCCGCGATCGCGTCCGCCACGGTCGTCGCCCCAAGCCGGCCGTTCAGCCAGTGGCCGAGCTGCCAATTGTGGCCGTCCGCCCAAAGCGCATCGTTTTCCGGAAAGGCCGGATAGGGCCGCGCGTCCCAGGTCCAGACGAAGATGTGATCCGGATCGACCATGCCCGGCTCGACGCCGGTTCCCTGCCACCAGCGGTGATGGGCGTCGAGGAACCGCCGCTGCATCGCATCGGCGCGTCCGCCCGCGGAAAAATAGGGAAGCGCGTTTTCCGCGCTCTTCGGATCGGTGAAGACGTTCGGCTGGTTCGCGCCCTTGTCGACGGCCGGGCATCCGAGCTCCGTCAGCCAGATCGGCTTCGAGCGCGGCACCCAGGCCGACGCCGTCGACGCTTCGGTCCCGCCGGCGCGCTTGAAATGCCGGTTCGTCCACCAACCGGCCAGATCCTTGTAGCGGTACAGCCAGTGCTTGCCCGCCATGCCGTCCGTTATCGGCGAGCGGAGCCGCGCCGTCCGGTCTGCATCGCTTGCATAATACCAGTCGAAGCCCTCGCCGCTTTCGATCATGCCGCGCATGGCATTCTCGTCGTCCGGCAGGCGAAAGCCGTCCGGATTGCCGGAAAGCGCGTCGCCGTCGCGCCAATCGGAAAGCGGCATGTAATTGTCGATCCCCACCGCATCGATCGCGGGCGAGGCCCAGAGCGGATCGAGGTTGAAATGCACCTCGCCGCTGCCGTCCGCGGGGTGATATCCGAAGTACTCGCTCCAGTCGGCGCCGTAGGTGAGCTTCGTCGCCGGCCCGACGATGGCGCGCACGTCCACGGCAAGGTCGCACAGCGCCTCGACGAACGGGAAGGCGCCCGCGCCATCGCGCAGTTGCGTTAGCCCCCGCATCTCCGACCCGATGATGAACCCGTCCACGCCACCCGCGGCCTCGGCCAGATGTGCATAGTGCAGCACCATCCGCCGATACCCCTCGTCGGTGGCTTCGGAAACGACCGAGGTACCGGACACGGAAAAGTCGCCGGCCGTGGCACTGCCGCAGAACGCCTCGACCTGGCTGCGCGCCGAAGCCGTTTTGTCGGAGCTCCCGGGCCGGCCCGTCGCCGGGTGACAGGTGATCCGCCCCCGCCAGGGGTAAGCCGCCTGACCGATGCCACCATAGGGGTCGGGCAGATCGTTGCCGGCCGGCACGTCCATCAGCACAAAGGGATAGAGATAGACCTTCAGTCCCCGTTGCTTCAGGTCCGCGATCGCCGCCACGACGCTCTCGTCCGACGGCGTGCCGCCATAGGCCGGCCCGCCATCGTTCCGACTGACGAGGTGGGCGGCACCGCGGCCGATGCCGCTGACCCGCCAGGGCCGGCTCTCGTCGCTGCGCGCCAAAACCTCCACGCCCGGCACGATCCGGCATTGGCCCGCGCGCAGGTCGGTGCCGAACCAGGCGACGACCAGCGCCACGCGCTCGACATTGGGGCAGAGCGCCTGCAGCTCGTCGATCGATGCCGTCCAGTCGGAGGCGGCGATCCGGTTGTTGCGGTTGATGTTGCGCCCCTCGCCCGCCCCCAAGCGCTCCGTGACCTTGCGCGGATCGTAGCCGTGCTCGCTGGAGCCGGGAATGATCGTCACGGCGCGGATGCGCTTCTCCAGTGTTCGATCCCCGCCCCCTCGTCCGCGCCGGGGATGCGCGCATCCTGCAGTCTGTTTCGCTCGATCGTCGCGTGACTGCCTCCGAGCAGTGCCTGGTCGACGGCAGATCCGGCGAGCGCGCCGATGGCCCGCCCCGCGATCGCCCCGAACGGCCCGAAGATGCCGCCGAGCGCTGCGCCGGCCGCCTGGAAGAGAATCGTCGCCATTTAAAACCTCTGGCTCGGTTTGTGCGTGACTTGAGAGGTTGGTTTGGCTGATCGCCGCCCCTCCTCCGTCACCCCGGACTTGATCCGGGGTCCAGCCGCGCCGCGTCGGCGGCGCGAGAAAACCTTCCGCGCTCAAGGACTTGAGCGCGCTGGATGCCAGATCGAGTCCGGCATGACGGTGGTGTGAACTGCGGTTCAGCACTTTTCTGGAAACCGGAAGACGGCACAGATCCGCCGTCGCCAGGCCGGCACGAGCGAAGACTCGATCACCGCCGCCTGCTCGTAGGCGTGGATGAAACGGTCCGGTCCGCTGAGAATGCCCAGATGCTTGGCCGGGCAGCCCGCTTGCCAGCGAAACAGCAGCACGTCCCCTTCCAGCATTTGCGCCAAATCAAGCGCGGGCCCGAAATGGCGCAGCGCTGCCGCAAGCAACCGGTCCTCGCCACCCCGCTCCGCCCAGTCCGGCTGGTATGGTCCCGCCTCCTCCGGCTCGCGGCCGTAAAGCTCGCGCCAGACGCCGCGCACGAGGCCAATGCAGTCGCTGCCCACGCCCTTCAGACTCGCCTGGTGCCGGTAGGGAGTGCCGATCCAGCCGCGCGCGATCGCAACCACGGCATCGGCGTGTCGGTCCTCACTCATAGAGCGGCCTCCCGTCATGAACCGTGTCGCCGTCGGCATAGCCATAGGCGAAGTCGCTCCCCGGCATGTGCGGAAAGCCGCGAAAATTGATCTGGTTGGCGAACTTCTCTTTGCAGGTCGCAAAGCTCTTGTCGCAGCCGGCGACGACGGTGAACCGGTCGCCGGGCTTCAGCGTCAGCGACGTTGGCAGCCAAAGCGTCAGTTCCACCGCGCCACCGCCGCTGCGGTGATCCTCGATATCCGCCGACAGCCCCGCATTGGCGCCGTCGACGAAGGTCAGCAGGCCATAGCGGAAGTGTTGCGTCTTGTACCCGCCGAGACCGGACACGCGCAGTCGCCGCTCGTCGACGATCGCGGCGACCGCGCCGTTCCCCTTCAGGCCCGCGGCATCCAGATCGAGACCACAGCGCGCGTCGCCGAGCACGGCGTCGCAACGATGCGCATAGATTCGCCCCTTTACCTGGTCGAGGGCGTGGGTCATTCGTCGCAGTTCGGCACGAAACGCCGCACCGGCCCGCGTCACCTCGCCGATTTCGCCGGTGCGCAGCAGCACCCGCCGGCTGGGCGCCTGCCAGTCGACGAGAAACACCTCGACCCGCGCCCCGTCATAGCGTCCAGCGACGAGATCCGCCTCGCTGATCGCGGCGGACGAGAAGCCGCCGGCGATCTCGCTTGCCTCGGCCGCGAGCCCCGCGCCCGTTTCGGCGTCGCTCGCCTGGAAACCGCTTGCGGCGCGATAGATGAGCCCGGCAAACACCAGGTCGCGATCGTGCTCGGTAAAGCCCAGGATTGTTCCGTCCCTGCGCGTCACCCGCCAGCACTGGCAGACCGTCGTCGCGTCGCCGGCAAGGTGGTCGGCAAGCCCCGAGGGGATCTGTCTCATGGCGCGATCTCCACCAACGGGATGGAAGGAATGCGCCCGGCGTTGAACTGCGCCAGGTCGACGTCGATGCGGTCGGTGTCGAAACGCACCGGCACGTCGAACTCGAAGCCCGCCCACACCGTCCGCCCGCTCTTGGGAATGGCCGCCGCCGAGAAGGTGACGACGCCCTTCGCGTGGTCGACGGCATATTGCCCGGCCGGCACGGCGATGCCGTCAACCGAGACCACGACGCTGCCCGCCACCGGCTTTGCAATCGTTCGCGTCGTCGCCCCGCCGGTATCCTGATAGGTCTTGGTCAATTGGAACGCCGCGGTCGTTCCATCGCCGGTTCCGATCTGCTGATCCTCCGCGGAGACGGTATCCGCCGGCGCGCAGGACTTGAAATCGACGGGATCGCGAAAGCGGAAGCCGTAGAGCTGGCCCGCCCTGGCCTCGAAGAAGGCGAGAACCGCATAGAGATCGTCGACGGAGCGGACGCCGGAGCCCGCATCGTAGCGCCGCCTGGCGTCATGCCAGCGGCGGTTCCGGTTTTCCCGCCCGTTGGAGAGCGAGACGATGTCGGTGCGCCGCACCGGCCCGCCGCTCGTGCCGAGTGCGATCCGCAGCGGAAAGCGCACTTCGTGAAATCCCGTCATGGCCATCTCTCAGAGCCCCCGCTGCCCGCGCCCGACCGCCCGCGTCAGCATCGCGGCGACCTGTCCCTGCGAGCGCATGAAACTTGCCGCATCCGTGGCGGTCACGTGAAGACGATGCTGGTTCCTCCGCCGCCCTCGCTGGCCACGCCGAGCGATCCGTCGGCGCCGCGCCGCAACGGCAGGATTGCCTCCGCCCCGGCCTCGCCCATCAGTCCCAAGCCGCCACCGGAGGAAAAATAGGTCGGCGCGGCGACCACGCCGCCCTTGGCAAACGGCGTCACCTTGCCTGCCAGCCCGGAGATCCCGGACGCGAGCAAACCCTCGAGCGGCTTCAGGCCGACCGACAGCCCGATGTTGCTGATGCGCAGGGCCAGACCTTTCAGCACATCCTCCAGTCCGCGTCCGTCCACCGTCGCCGATTTCAGCGCGCCTGTCAGCGCCGTACCGAACGAACGCGATCGCGCCTCGAGGTCGTCGAAGACGGACCTCAACGCCTCCGCACCCTCCACCGTTTCGGCCAACGGCCTGCCATCCGTTTCCGTCATCTTTCCGCTCCTTGAAAGGATGTCGCCCCATGCCCGGGATGATCGTCGTCCGCCTCATTTCGCGTACTTGCCGCTCGGAGCCGCGCATCGGGAAACGCCTGCATCAGCGCTTCCAGCCCCCGCCGGTCCGGCGCGCCACCGCCGCCGTCGCCAAGCCCGGCCGCGATCGCGAACTCCAGCGGCGTCATCGTCCAGAATGACTTGGGATCAAGCCGCATCCGGCAGAGTCCCGCGTGCAGCACCGCCTCCCAGGGGAAGGGTGCTGCTTCGCGGCTCAATTCGCCGGATGCGGCACCTAAGGGTTTTTTCGCCCGTCTCCCGCGGTCTCGCCCGAACCGAACGTGGCCGAAAGCAACGCCGCGACCGTGCGTGCAGAGCCCTCGAGGCCGTCCTCCGTCATCATCCCGGCCACGTCCTCGTCGCCGTAGAGATTGCCGCCGCCGCGCAGGCCCGCTCCGAGAATACGGATGATGTCGCGCGCGCTGATGCCGCCGCGCGAAAACCGTCGTGCGAGATCGTCCAGATTGTCGACCTCAAAGGCGGTCTCGAGTTCCGCAAGCGCTCCGAGCGTCAGGCACAGGATCCGCCGCTCCCCGTCGAAGACCGCCTCGATCTCGCCCCGCCGGCGATTGGCTCGCCCGACCATCACAGCACCGCGAACGTCAGAGCGCCGGCCGATTCCAGCGACAGTTCGAACAGCATTTCCCCGTCATGCGCTCCGGAATATTCGAGCGCGGTGATCTGGAAAGCCCCGGCGACCGTCCCGAAGTCGGGAATGACCAGTTCCCACGACAGGATCGCGCCGGCAAAGAACGCCGCCCGCACCAACGCATCCGACGCCTGGTCCTTGAAGATGCCGCTTCCCGACACCGACGCCCGTTGCACGCCGGCACCGCCCAGAAGTTCGCGCCAGCGCCCAGCCGACTGCGCGTCCGTCACGTCCACCGCCTGCGCGTTGAAGGAAAGCTTCTTCGACCGCAATCCCGCGACCGTGACGAAGCTCCCGCTATCCTCGACCTTCAACAAGAGGTCCCGCCCCTTCTGCGCCACCATTCGCCTGCTCCTTTCCAGAAACGAAAAAGGCGCTCCGAAAGAGCGCCGCGATTTCTTCCGTCATCCCGGCCTCGAGCCGGGATCCAGCCGCGCCGCGTCCGCGGCGCGAAAAACTCCCTGCGAACTGGCTGCGGACTGGCCCCGGGCTGGCACTGAGTGCGGGATGGCCGGACACGACGGTCCGCTTCCAGCAACCTGAACAGCCCTCGTGCGCGAAACCGTCGTCAGCGATCCTGCCGTCCGGCTATGCCGTCTATTCCGTAACCGCCCGAAACCGCATCTCGGCTTTGTGGACCGCCTTCGCCCCCTCCCGCGCGATGCGAGTGGAACGATGCAGCAGGCTCACCAGGTGAAATCCATCGAGCGGCAGGCCGGCGTCGTGCAACAACGCGCGAACCCTTGCCGCGATCGTCTGCACCTCCAGGTGCCCGCCCCCCTTCGACCAGGCGACCAGCGTCAGCCAGTGCTCGTCACCCTCATCCGTCGATGTCGAGAGATCGCGGCTCTCGATCGCCTCGATGACGACCAGTGGCATTCGCTGCCGGTCGAGCAGCCGGTCGCACACGCCGTCCGCGCCGATCAGCGCCGTCAGCGCCGCGTCTTCGGAAAGCCGCCGGTGGATCGCCTTCTGCAGGGTTGCGGCAGCGCTCATCATTCCGTCTCCTCGCACTCGCAGACCATGTAGCGCGCCGTCTCGTCCGGATCGCGGAAGGTCCTGATCTCGAAGAGGCGCGCGCCCTTGCGAAGTCGCATGCCGCTCTGCAGGTCGGAGCGATGGCGCAACCAAATCCGGTGCGTCACCGTCATCGCCTGCGCGCCGGCATCCGAAACTCTGTCCGCGGTGACCGGCTCGATCCGCGCCCAGGCGGCGCCCACGGCCGCATGCGTCCGGATCACGCCGCCCTGGCCGTCCGCAACCTCCACCGCCTGCTCGATGGTCAGCCGCGCCGTGAAGGCGCCGGGATCGAAGACGGGTCGCTTCATCACAGCCTCCGCATCCGGAACGGCGCGATCAGCCGGTCGTAGCCGGCGGGCACTGCCCCCGGCTGATCGTCGGCAGACATCACCCCGCGCAGTTCGTACATCGCCGCCACGTGGATCATCAGCGCCCGCTTCAGCGTGTCCGGCACGTCCGTCCCCGCCTCGCCGAAGCCGGCGGTGAAGTCGATCTCGATCCCGTTCAGCGCCCTCCCCGGCGCCGGCAAGGCCGACATGAGAAGCCGCGCCGGCCTTGCATTACCATCGAGCACCGCACCGGTGAGACCGACTTCAAGCGGCGCGCCAACATTGTCGTAAACGGTAACGCCTTCAATTGCTTGCACCGGCCCCTTGGCAATCTGAATCACCCGTTCTTCCGGCCAGTCGTCGATGTAGAGCCGAAACGGGCGGGCGATCAGCGCCAGCCCCGTCTCACGTTCCAGGTGGTCCCGCGCGGTGCGGATCAGCGACCCGAGAAGTTCGTCCTCGGCACTTCCGTCCAGGCGCAGATGCGCCTTCACCTCGGCAAGCGTGATCGGCTCCGCCCCCGGCGGCATCAGTTCGACAATGGTCATGGCAGGTCTCGCGATTAAGAAGAAAGCGCAATTTCAAGAAGCAACACGCGGACAGGCGACCGCGGAAAAACGGACGGATGCGGCGGGAGGAAACCGCATCCGCCCTCGCCCCGGCGGCGGGAAACCGGCCGCCGGCACGAAACGGCAAAACACACATGGTCATTCCGGTTGTGGTCGCTTATGCCGAGCGTCGCCCCTCACCCTGGCCCTCTCCCCGCAGGCGGGGAGAGGGGACGCTTGCCGTCGCGGCAACACACCTTCGCCCCGCTTGCGGGGAGAAGGTGCCGGCAGGCGGATGAGGGGCAATCGCCCCCGCCACAATCAGCTCGCGGCGAACTTCACCAGCTTGATCGCCTCAAAATTCTGCACCCCGCCGCCGACGCGCTTGGTCGTGTAGAACAGCACGTAGGGCTTGGCCGAATAGGGGTCACGCAGCACGCGCACGCCGGTGCGGTCGACGACCAGGTAACCGGCACGGAAGTCGCCGAAGGCGATCGAGACGCTGTTGGCGGCGACATCCGGCATGTCCTCGGCCTCGACGAGCGGAAAGCCCATCAGCGAGGCCTGCTGGCCGGGGCCGGCCGGCGGACGCCAGAGATAGTTGCCGTCGGCGTCCTTGAACTTGCGGATTTCGCCCTGCACCTTGCGGTTCATCACGAAGGAGGCGTTCTGGCGATGCGCGGCCTTCAGCGCGTAGATCGTGTCGATCAGCGTGTCGGAGGGCCCCGCCGCCTTGAAGGCGCCGGCATTGCCGGTGGCGATGTAGCCGATATTGCCCCAGCTCCAGGCATTGTCGGCGACGTTGGTGTAGCTGAGGAAACCCTTCGGCTTATTGACGCCGTCGCCGGAAACAAACGCGGTGCCCTCCTGCTCGGCGAAGACGATGTCCACCTCCGAGGCGATCCAGCTTTCGACATCGACCGCCGCGTCGTCGAGCAGGGCCGCCGTTGCCGCCGGCATGGCATAGAGCTCCATCGTCGGGAAGGACAGCTCGGCAAGCTGCACCGTGCCGGTCTGCGGTCGCGCCGCCGTCTCCGCCACCCATCCGGCTGCCATGCCGCTCGTCGCGAACGGCTTCTTCAGCACCGCCGCGGACACCTGCCGCACGGTCGCAAGCGCGCGGATCGGTGACGCGGCCGACAGCCGGCGGCCGATTTCCGTGTCGGTCTCGGCCGGCACCAGGTAGCCGCCATCAGCCGCCGAACCGACCGACATCGCCTTGCCCTCGAGCTCGCGCAGCGCCGTCTCGTCGCCGCGGCGGATATAGGCGGAGAACGCCTGCTTGTGCTCGGCGGCCTCGATGCTGTCGCCCCCGCGCGACAAGGCCGGGCGCGCCTTCTTCAGCGCCAGATGGTCGAGCGCGCGCTTCTGCTCGTCCATCGCCTTGTTGATGCGATCCAGCTTGTCGCGGGTGACGACGTCAGCGGTCAGCTTCTGCTCGATCTCGCCGAGCCTGCGGTCGTTCGTTTCGTTGAAGGCCTCGAAGGCCTCCATGAAGTCGTCGAAGGCGGCCGTCATCGTTTCCGGCGCCGCCTTGATCTCGGGCGCGGTGGTCAGTTTCTCCATATCGATCTTCCTTGGCTTGCTAGAGTTTCAACATCCGCGCCGCCCGCCGCATGGTGCGGACCAACTCGGTTTCGCGATCGCGGAACCACCGCGCATGCTTCACGTTCGAGACCCGCGCCGACGGCAGCATCGGAAAGGTCACGATCGAGATTTCCCAGAGATCGGCCTCGAGGATGCGGCGCACCCCGGTCGAGCGATCCGTCCTGGACCGAACCGTCTGGAAGCCGATCGACAGCCCGTCGAGCGCGCCGGACTTCATCAGCTGGTGCACTTCGCGGGCCCGCGCCACGCCCGGCGACAGAACGCCCTCGACATAGAGCCCGTGCGCGTCCTCGCGGATCGTCCGCCAACGCCCGAGCGGCTCGGCCGGGTCGTGCTGGAACAGCATGCGCACGCCCGAAGGCCCGCGCTTCTCCAGTGACTTCGCGAACGCCCCCGGCTGGATCGCGTCCTTGCCGAGGTCGACCTCGCCGAACAGGCTCGCATAGCCGGAAAAGATCCCGTCGCCGGTCACGCCTGAAAGCGTCAGGTCCGCATATTTCTTCGTCCGCCAGACCGGCAGCCTGTCAGTGGTCATGGGGGGTCTCCGATGCTGGAACGATTTCTGTCTTCTGGCGTGCCTCGGCTGTCGAGCGAAAGCCTTACCGAAGGCCGTGACGTTGGATGCTTGCCCCTCACCCTGGCCCTCTCCCAGCGAGCGGGGAGAGGGGATCAACCCGCGGCGAACCGCAAAACCCTGAGAAAACTAAGACCTCGCGGCACGCTTCCTTCTCCCCGCCTGCGGGGAGAAGGTGCCGGCAGGCGGATGAGGGGCAACCACGATCTCAGAAACAGCCAAGGGGCGACGACCCGACTGGCTGCCACCGGCCGTCCCGCCGACCACTGATTTGCCTACTGCCGCATCCTTTCCGCCGCGCGCATCAGCACGCCGAGCCCCCACCAGGCCGTCAGGCTGGCGGCGGCGGAGCCGGCAAGCGTCACCTCATGGCGAGAGAGGAAGGCGGCGATGTCGAGCTTGGCGGCGATCCACACCCCCGTCGGCCCGCCGAAGATCATTCCGCACGCGACCCCGGTGAAGAAGCGCGAGGCCGCCTCGCGGCGCCCCTTAGGCAGCATGTAGACGAGCGACACGGCCGCCCCTGCAGCCGAGCCGACCCATCGCGCCGCCCAGAGCGGCGCGTCGTTTCCGAAGTCAGCCATTCGTTAAGCCTTTCAGATTATTCTGAAATTCGACTGAAAGCGGTAGTGGGTACCCGCCCTCGTGGCGGCGGCCAGGTCTCAGTCTGCGTCAATCTGAGAAATGCGGAGTCTTTTGAATCGCTTGCCTGCGTCTCTTCAGAGGTCGATTCAGCAATTGCACAGGACGATTCAACTGTCGCCCAATTCGATTCAGGGACCACCTTCAACTCGTTGTTTCCGCTATGTAAATTTTCCGATCAGCGGCGAAGAGCACCGCGTGTGAAGCAGGCTGACCGCTCGTGACGAAAGCCCGTGGCAGCCGTGATCAATACCCCACCGCCTGCCGCTTCTCTTCGTCGCTCAGAAAGCTCGCCGCCTCCACCCGCGCCCACAACTCGCCACGCTCGGCAGAAAGTCCCGACACCTGGTCGAGGTCGGGCGCAAGCCGCACCGCCGTCCCCCGCCCTTCCGACAGCCAGGCCGACAGCGCCGAAGCGGTGCGAAAAATCAGCGGCAGCACGGTCAGCCGCCAGAAGGCGCGGTTAGCCTCCTGGTAGTTGGCATAGGTCGCATCGCCCGGAATGCCGATCAGCATCGGCGGCACGCCGAAGGCGAGCGCGATATCGCGCGCTGCCCCGTTCTTCGCCTCGATGAAATCCATCTCGCGCGGGCTCATCCCCATCGCCTTCCAGTCGAGCCCGCCTTCCAGCAGCATCGGCCGGCCGGCCCGCGCCGGTCCGGAATAGCCGTCCTCCAGTTCCGCCTTCAGCCGATCATACTGGTCGGATGAAAGGTTGCCGCCGTCCTTCGGCTGGTAGACGAGCGCGCCGGAGGGCCGTGCCGAATTGTCGAGCAACGCCTTGTTCCAATGCGCCGCGGCATTGGAGAGGTCGAGCGCCACCGAAGCCGCCTCCAGCGGGGCGAAGCCGAGATGGTCGTCGAGCGGGTGGAACAGCCGCAGGTGCAGAACGCTGTCGCCCTCGCCCCCCGCCGCATCGCCGGCCGGATAGCGCCGCACCTGGGCGCCGACGCGATATTCGTAGCCCTCGGGCCAGCCATCGCGCCCCTCGATCACCCGCATCCGGTCAGGACGCAGCAGGTGCAGTTCGCGCAAGCCCGTCCCGATGCGGACGCCCTCGACGAAGGCATTGCCGGAAAGCACGAGGTGTCCGTAGAGCGCCTCGAAGAACTCGTTGCCGCCCATCCGGCCGTTCGGCCGCGCCAGCAGCGCTCCGAGCGGATCGTCCGCCAGTTCCTCATCACCCTGGTAGGTCAGCCAGGGCACGGAGGCCGCGGCTTCCGCGATCATCCGCACCGCCCGGTGCGCCACCGGATTTTTCATGAACCCTTCGCGGGCCAGCGAGGCGTAGCTGCGGCTGGACCACCGTGCCCGCCCCTCGGCGGTCAGGGTCACGAACCCGGTCGCCTTGGTCTCGGGAACGCCAACGCGGTTCGCCCCGGCGCGCCGCCAGGGCAGAAAGAACGGAAGTTTCATCGGAATGTCCTCGTTGATGGGCATATGCCGGCTCGCGGTCGCGACTACGAGCGTCGCGCGTACAGCCGCGGCAAGTGGGTATGCCGTCAGACCTGACCCGTCGGCGCAAGCCTCGCCCACAAGGCCCACGTCAGGACCGCGCCAAGGGCTGCGGAAGAGAGCATTTCACGCTTCAGGCGCGGCCAGCCGGCTCGATCAAGAGCCCGTCGTGTAGCAGATCGCCGAATAGTAGTGGCGGGCGTAGTCGGCAATCTCCTGCGCCCGATCGAACCCGTTGATGATCTGTCGCGCCTCGACCCATTCTTCCTTGCGTCCCTCGAAGAAATCTTTCAGCGCGTACCCGGTGTAGACGCCCTTGATCATGCCCTCGAACAGCATCGCCAGGGCCTCATCGAGTTTGAGCGCGTCATCCGGGGAACCGGCGATCTTGAACTTGGCGTAGTTCACCTTGCCGGTGATCTGCACCAGCCCGCGGCCGCGATAGCGCCAGCCGTCGCCACTCTTCTCGTCCCCGTTGCCGAGCCTGTTAGCGTAGACACGGTTGGCGATCTTGTCCGGCTTGCCGGCATAGCTCGCGGCTTCCTCGGCAGTTCGGAAATACTTCGGAAAGACCTCGAGCAGACGCTTGGCGGAGTAATTCAGGTCCTCCTCCACCGGCTGCATTCTCCGCCCGGTTTCATGGTAGACGGTCGCCAGCATGTAGGCGAGCCAGCGGTCGTCTTCCTTGGGAAGGCTCTTCTCCCAACGATCGAGGATTGCCGTGTGGCCGTCGACGGCCTCCTGGTCGAGGCCATGCTTGTAAAGGTGCATCCGCACCCGGTTGAAGAAGAACTTCCTGTTGATCGGCATTCTTCCCTCCATCCCCATCAATCCAAGGCGTAAAGGCGCGTGCAGCACGGTCGAGAATTGCTCCACCGCTCCGGTTGCGATCAATCGATGTCCAGTTGGCGAAGATTAAATCACGATCCGCGCAAATTTGCACGCATTAACTGTATTAATATAACAAAACATCTTATGATTGCATTACACGCCGCGGATCTTCGGCTCGCCCCGTCGGTCGAGCACCAGCGCCGTCAACACCCAGACAAGCGCGTCCAGCCGGTCGGGTGACCGACCGGAGGATAAGCCGTCCGGCCCGAAGTCGCACATCTGGTCCTCCAGCTCGGGAAAACTGCCCGCATGCACGACCCGGCCCTGCTCGTAGAGGGCTGCGACCGGCTCAGCCCGCAGGAACTTGCCGCGCGTCGCGCGCACCATCGTCACCGGCAGAACCGCATCGATGCTCCGCAACATGGCCGGCACCATGTCGCCGCCCTGGTTCACTTCGGCGACGACCCGGTCAGCGTCGAAGTGCCGGAAGGCGCGCACCACCGCGTTCGCCCAGCCAGCCGGGCTCGCCCCGGTCACCGAGGCATCCGCCAGCACGACCGCCCTGCCCGTTCCGTCCAGTCCGGCGACGACGATGCCGCAGCAGGATTGGTTCGATGCCGTCGCCGGCGGGTCGACCGCCACGACGATCCGGGAGAGCGGTCCCGGCAGACGCTGGCGCACCGCTTCGATCTGCGCCCGGCTCCACAGCGCGTCCTGGCGATCAGCGATCATCTCGCCGTCGAGTTCCTGGCGGCCCAGCCGCGTTCCGCCATAGCGCTCCGCCATCGCTTCGAGGAAGCCCGTGGCAAGGTTCCTGGCATTGTCGCCCGTTCGGATCCGCCGCAGCACGGTTCCCCGATCGGCCATCATCGCCCTCAGCAACGGGATCGGCCTGGGGGTCGTCGTCACCAGCGCCTGCGGCCGTTCGCCGACCCGGAGGGCAAATTGCAGCATGTCCCAGGTCTCCTGCGCGTGGCGCCACTTTCCCAGTTCGTCGCACCAGGCAAGATGGAATTGCGGCCCGCGCAGGCTTTCGGGATCCTCGGACGAGAAAATTTGCGCGATCGAACCGTTCGGCCAGACCAGCCGCCGGCGCGAGGCTTCGAACTCCGGGCGCTGTCCGCGCGCGATCCGGCAAATGCCCGATACGCCGTCGACCATCACCTCGCGCGCGTCACCCAGCGTTTCCGCCACCAGCGCGATCCTCAGTTTCGGCTCTCGCAGCGCGCTCTCGTGCACCCACTCGGCGCCGGCGCGCGTCTTGCCCGATCCGCGGCCGCCCATCAACAGCCACACCCGCCAGTCCCCCTCGGGCTCCTCCTGCGCCGGATGCCGCTCCATCGGCCAAAGCCGCATCGCCCGGCTGAGGACCTGTGCGGTGGAGGACGGGTCTCCAAAATCGAGTGGGCGGTTCTCCGGCGGGGCGTGCCCATCAGCGTCGAGCGGTCCCGGGCGAATGGAGGCAGCAGCGTCCGCATCGTACCCGTCAGCCACGGGGGCCGTTACAGCGCCGCCTTCGTGGCTGCCCCGCTCCAGGCGGTCGACCTGTTCGAGGACGCCCATTCGGAGCATCTCATGCCGTTCGCCGATCCGCTCCACCTCTGTTGCCATGCGGCCCGCCATGTCCTGGAGTGCGTTGCGAATGTTCCTTGCGAGCCGGCGCCGCTCACGGGCCGTTCGCTCCGTCTTCGCCAGCCCCCTTTGCCGGCCCCCTTTGCCGGCCCCATTCCCGGATCGGCGGCCGACCCCGTTCCGCATCGCTCATGATCGGCCTTCCATTGCTCGATGTAGGCTTGCACCTTCGCATTGACCCGGCGGTCGAACTCGGCGACCACCGCATCGTAGTCGGCAACCTCGCCGCGACGCTCGTCGGCATCGCGCCGCTCGCTTAGGATTGCGCGCTGCAGGCTGTCGATCTTTTCCAGCGTTCGCACGATCAGCGAAACGGCCTCGATCGCCGCCTTCGCGTCCGCCTGGGCAAGCTTGCGGTCTGCTTCGCCTTCGGCCGCATCCGCAACGTGCTCCGCCGTGCGGCGCTGGCTCTGGAACCGCTGGAAGCGCTCGCGCAGCTCCTTCGTCATTTCGGAGAGCATCGTCTGCATCTCATCGAGCGGGTCGCCACCGCTGTCCGCTTTCATGTCGAGGAGTACGGTCGCCGTTTCGACGCGGCCTTCTTCCCAGCGGTCCGGCCGTGTGCCGCCATCATAAGCAAGGTCTGTTGCGGGCACGCCGAAAAGGTCGGCATCGATGTCATCGAAGGTGTGCATGACCATTGCTCCGGAAATGAAAAAAGCGCCGCATTCCGGTGAGAATGGGCGCTTCTGCCTCAGCTCTGTGCCAGCCAGCCGGCGGGCGGATATCACCTTGGTGGAAACCGGTCGCTGTTGGGCTCCGGACTGGCCGAAAGCCTCCCGGCAAATCTGGCCGATACCAACGTTTGCGTCGTCGACGCGTTTCCCCGGTAGCGATCTCTTCTTCTTCCGGGACCTCGCCGCGACTTCCGGTCGTCGGGCGATCTCTCCGCCCGCACTTTTCCGACTGTAACCGAACACTAGCAAACCGCCGTCACGCTGTCAAGGATTTTTTTCCTATTTTGCGAGAAGCCCTTCTCGCGGCCGCACCTTGCTCCCTAAGCTGTTGCCTTCCGGGCGGACCAGATCCGTGCTACTTTTTTGCATGACGTCCGAGGATCTTGTTCAGATGGCGCTGGCCCTGCCCGGCACCGAGGAGAATGCCCATTTCGGCAAGCGCGACTTCCGGGTGGCAGGCCGCATCTTCCTGACCCTGCCGGAGGCCGGTCGCGCCGTTTGCAAGCTGACGCGCCACCAGCAGGCCATGCTGGTTGAAACGCAACCCGGCCTGTGCGCCGCCGTTCCCGGCGGCTGGGGCCACAGGGGCTGGACCTCTCTCTACTTCGACAGCGCCGAGGTCGACACCGTCCACCACATCGTCCAGACGGCCTGGCGCAATGTTGCACCCGTGGCCACCGCCGGCGAAAATGACGGTGCCACTAGGCACTGAGACGTCCGTTTGAAGCCACTTTCCACACCGAGGACAACGCGGCTGAAATTTGTGATTTCCTTTCTTTACCCGGGTGAATAAGAGTCGCGCTGGATCGCCGGGCCCTCGGCGATCCTCCATATTGAGACGAAAAGAGTCCTTTCACACGACTCAACCCAGGCAATCGAAAGCGAGCCTATGAAAATTGCGATGATTGGCGCCGGCTATGTCGGTCTTGTTTCCGGCGTCTGCTTTGCCGATTTCGGCCATGAGGTCGTCTGCGTGGACAATGTCGCCGAGAAAATCGAGGCGCTGCGCAAGGGCGAGATTCCTATCTACGAACCGGGCTTGCAGGAACTGGCCGCATCGAACAGTGAATCCGGCCGCCTGAATTTCGCCACGGACCTGGACGCGGCTGTAGCCTGGGCCGACGTCGTGTTCATCGCCGTTGGAACGCCCTCGCGCCGCGGCGACGGTCATGCGGACCTCACCTATGTCTACGCGGCAGCGCGCCAGATCGCCAAGGCCGTCGACGGCTACACCGTGGTCGTTACCAAGTCGACCGTCCCGGTCGGCACCGGCGACGAGGTCGAGCGCATCATCCGGGAGACCAATCCCGAGGCCGACGTGTCGGTCGTGTCGAACCCGGAGTTCCTGCGCGAGGGTGCCGCAATCGGCGACTTCAAGCGCCCTGACCGCATCGTCGTCGGCACCGAGGACCCGCGCGCCATCGCGGTGATGACCGAAGTCTACCGGCCGCTTCATCTCAATCAAGGCCCGCTGTTCTTCTGCGAACGCCGCACGTCGGAGCTGATCAAGTACGCCGCCAATGCGTTCCTCGCCATGAAGATCACCTTCATCAACGAGATCGCCGACCTCTGCGAAAGCCTCGGCGCGGACGTGCAGAAGGTCGCCAGAGGCATCGGCTACGACAAGCGCATCGGCGACAAGTTTCTCCATGCCGGCCCGGGCTATGGCGGCTCCTGCTTCCCCAAGGACACGCTCGCGCTCGTCAAGACGGCGTGCGACGCCGAAAGCCCCGTGCGCCTGATCGAGACGACGGTCGCCATCAACGACAACCGCAAGCGCGCCATGGCCCGCAAGGTGATCGCCGCCTGCGGCGGCTCGGTGCGCGACAAGCGGATCGCCGTGCTCGGGCTGACCTTCAAGCCCAACACCGACGACCTGCGCGAGGCACCGTCCCTCACCATCATCCAGGCCCTGCAGGATCACGGCGCCCGCGTCGCCGCCTTCGATCCGGAAGGCATGAAGGGGGCGGAGCAACTGTTGTCGGGGGTCGAGTTCGGCAGCGACCCCTACGCCATCGCCGCCGGGGCGGAGGCGCTGGTGCTTGTCACCGAATGGGACGCGTTTCGCGCGCTTGACTTCCGCCGGCTGCACGCAACGATGGCCTCGCCGATTTTCGTCGACCTGCGCAACGTCTACCCCCAGCAGGAAGTGCGACGGCACGGGTTCGAGTATGTCGGCGTCGGCCGCGGCAGCGACAGGGACTGATCATGCGTTATTTCATCACCGGCACGGCCGGCTTCATCGGCTTTCATCTCGCCCGGCGGCTCTTGGAGGAAGGACACGAAGTCGTCGGCCTGGACGGGATGACGCAGTATTACGACGTCAGCCTCAAGGAAGCGCGCAACGCCGCGCTCGCCCAGTTCCCGACCTACCGCTTCCATCGGCTCATGCTGGAGGAGGCCGGGCCTCTCAAGGAGGTTGTGGAGGCGGCCCAGCCCGACGTCATCGTTCACCTGGCCGCCCAGGCGGGGGTCCGCTACAGCCTGGAAGAGCCGAAGTCCTACGTGGACACCAATATCCTCGGCACATGGAACCTGCTGGAGGCTGCCAGGCTGGTCAGTGTCCGCCATCTGATGCTCGCCTCCACCTCCTCGGTCTACGGCGCCAACGAAACCGTCCCGTTCCGTGAGAGCGACCGGGCGGACGAGCCGCTGACGATCTACGGCGCCAGCAAGAAGGCGATGGAGGTGATGGCGCACAGCTACGCCCACCTCTACCGGCTGCCGACCACCGCGTTCCGCTTCTTCACCGTCTACGGCTCCTGGGGCCGGCCGGACATGGCGCTATTCAAGTTCACCAACGCCATCCTCGCCGGGCGCGAGATCGAACTCTATGGCGAAGGCCGGATGAGCCGCGACTTCACCTATGTCGGCGATCTGGTCGAGGGCATGCTGCGCCTGTCCGCCGTCATCCCGTCGGAGGAGAACCGCGTCCACGCTCCGGCAACGCTCGACACCCTGTCGCGCCAGGCGCCGTTCCGTATCGTCAATATCGGCGGCGGCCGGCCGGTCGGGCTGATGGATTTCGTCGCGACGCTCGAGGAAGCGCTCGGCCGGCCGGCGCGTCGCAAGTTCCTGCCGATGCAGCTAGGCGATCCGCCGCGCACCTTTGCGAGCCCCGACCTTTTGTTCGCGCTCACCGGCTACAAGCCGGCGACCACGCTCGCCGAAGGCGTGAAGGACTTCGTCGATTGGTATCGGGACCATTACGCCAGCCAGCCGGCGGCCCGCAGCTGACCACCAGCCTGAAGCCCACGTCGCCGCCGTACCGGCCGCGCCGCAGGGATGCTCGATCCGCGGCAATCGCTGGATGGTCGACGCTGCGTCAACGAACCGGCACCTTTTACCGAGGCTGACGTCGGACTATCTCGTTGTTATCCTAGCTTTGATCCAAGGCTCGGCCGGACTCGGCCGGCTGGCCAGCATTGAAACCGTCCAGGACCGATCATGACAAAGGCCATCGTGGCGCTGATTTCCTCCGAACGGTTCATGCAGAAACTGCGCCTCGGTTCCGGCCTCGTCATGCTCAGCTTCGTGGCGATGCACTTTGCCAACCACGCGACCCTGCTCATATCGCTCAACACCGCCGACCGGGTGCTGAAGGCGTTCTCCGCGATCTGGCGCAACCCGGTCGGCACGACCCTGCTCTACGGCGCCGTCGTCACGCACGTTCTCCTCGTGTTGCGATCGGTCTATCTGCGCCGCACGCTTCGCATGCCGCCGCGCGAGGCCGCCCAGATCGTGCTTGGCCTGCTGATCCCATTCCTGATCATCGAGCACGCCGTCCCCGCCCGTCTGTCGCAGCCGCTGTACGGAATCGTTGTCGACTATCGAACGGTCGTCCGCAGCCTGTGGGTGGTCAATCCGCTGCAGGGTGCCCGCCAGGTCATTGCCCTCCTGGTGATCTGGGCGCATGCCTGCATCGGCGTCTATTTCTGGCTGCGCTTTCGCAGTTGGTACCGGACCGCTTCGCCCTACCTTCTGACCGCCGCGATCCTCGTTCCCGCGCTGGCGCTTCTCGGCTTTGCCGAGGCCGGCCGCACGCTCGCCCACCTGGCGCGAAGCGCCCCGCAGCTTCTCGACCCCACCTATCCGCGCAGCCTTACGGCGCACGCTCCGCTGGTCGACCCGGCCATCGTCGCCGAGGGGCTCGGCCGCATCAAGGCCGGGCTCTACCTTGTCTTCCTCGGCGCGATCGCCCTGGTCCTCTTCCTCAGAAGACTGCGGATGCTGGCCGAGCGCGCCTCGCAGATCACAATCCGCTACTCGAACGGCGCGCTCGTGCGTGCGCCGCGCGGCCTGAGCCTGCTCGAGGGCAGCCGCTATGGTGATGTGCCGCATTACTCGGTCTGCGGCGGCAAGGGCCGTTGCTCGACCTGCCGCGTCCGTGTCCTCGAAAGTGATGCCCCGTTGCCGCCGCCGGGGCCGATCGAGGTCGCGACCCTCGCCCGCATCCATGCTGATCCCGGTGTCCGGCTCGGCTGCCAGCTTCACCCCACCGCCGATCTCAGCGTCGCCTTGCTGATGGCTCCCAACGCCGACGACGGCCTTCCCGCACCCATTGAACCGGTCCGCCCGGGCCGCGAGGAAGACATCGTCGTGCTGTTCTGCGACCTCAGGGACTTCACCGACCTGTCGGAAGCGCGCCTTCCCTATGACGTCGTCTTCCTGCTGAACCGCTATTTCGCCGTCGTCGGCCAGGCCGTCGAACAGGCCGGCGGCCGGCTGGACAAGTTCATCGGTGACGGCGCCATGGCCCTGTTCGGCCTTGGCGGCAAACGGGAGAACGCCAGCCGCCAGGCGCTGTCGGCGGCGGCTGCGATCGTGCGTGATCTCGGCCAGCTGAACGAAGAATTGTCACGCGACTTTGCCGTGCAACTGCGGATCGCGATCGGCATCCACACCGGCCCCGGCGTCGTCGGCGTCATGGGCTACGGGGCGACAAAAAGCCTGACGGCGATCGGCGACACCGTCAATGTTGCAAGCCGTCTCGAGACGACGGCCAAGGAGAACGACATCGCGATCGTCGTCTCCGAGCCCGCCCTGCTGCAGTCCGGCATGGCGGTCGACGGGCTGGAAAGCAGCGAGGTTGCCATTCGCGGCCGCAGCGCCTCGATGCGGGTCTACCTGATTTCCGAGGAACAGAGCCGGCGCTTCGCGACCTGACACGCTACGGGTCAGGAGATCTTGCGGTAGAGGAAATACCGGTTTGCCGGAACGCTTTCGGGCACCGTCAGAGATTGCAACGCCGGGTGCTCGAGCGGCAGGCCGCTCGCGGCAATCCCGCCGGTCGCCAGCATGCCGGCCACCATCTGCGGCAGCCAGGTCAGCGTCATGGCGTCCCTGTCGGCATAGCCCGTGCCGATGTCGGCATGGACGAGTGCTGCCGTTCCCGTCTCGAATACTTTGCCGGTCTCGTTGATCTCGCCCAGCACGAGGTTCTCTGCTTCCGGAACGGAGGACGCATGCGCCCGGCAGTCGCGATCGAAGGCGACGATCCGGCGGTCGGCAAAGCATTCGCGCAGGTGGTCGAATGTCCGCCCGTTGCCGAGGCCGATTTCCATGACCGCGCCGACGGGCGGCAGATCCAGATCGCAGCGGATATGATTGAGGATATCGCGCTGTGCCGTCAGGCGGCGGATGAAACTGTCGAGACGGCTCATTGCCCGTAAACTCTCCTATGCCTCATGCCTTGACGATGTTGTCGCCGTCGATCCCGCGCCGGGCGAAGGCGTTGCGGGTGTCGATGACCAGCGGTGACCAGCGCGCCAGCGCGGCGTAATCGATCGCGTCGTGATCCGTCGCGATCAGCACGGCGTCGTAGCCCGCGACCGTCGCCTCGTCCAGCGCCACCGATTGCCGTCCCTTCAGCGCCATGTATTCACGGGTTTTCGGGATCTCCGCCACGAACGGATCGTGATAGTCGGCCTCGCCCTTGCGCTCCTCGATCAGTTCGATCAGCTTCAACGAGGGACTTTCGCGAATGTCGGGAACGTTCTTCTTGTAGGCGAGCCCGATGACGAGGACGCGCGAGCGGCTGAGCGCCATGCCGCGCCGGATGTCCAGCGCCTCTGCAAGGCGGCCGACGACATGGCGCGGCATGCCCGAATTGATCTCGCCGGCGAGCTCGATGAAACGGGTGGGCAGCTCGAACTCGCGCGACTTCCACGTCAGGTAGAACGGGTCGATCGGGATGCAATGACCGCCCAGGCCCGGTCCCGGATAGAACGGCATGTAGCCGAACGGCTTCGTCTTCGCCGCGTCGACCACCTCCCAGATGTCGATGCCCATCGCCTCGTAGAGCACCTTCATCTCGTTGACGAGGGCGATGTTGACGGCGCGGAAGATGTTCTCGGTCAGCTTCACCGCCTCGGCGGTGGCGTTGGAGGACACCGGCACGATCGCCTTCACCACGGCGCCGTAGAAAGCCTGCATCAGCGCAGAGGCCGCCGGGCCGTCGCCGGCGACGATCTTCGGGATCGTCGCGGTGTCGAAGTCGCGGTTTCCAGGATCCTCGCGCTCCGGCGAAAACCCGAGGAAGAAGTCTGTCCCCGAACGAAGCCCGCCGGCCTCCAGGATCGGCCGCACCAGCTCGTCCGTCGTGCCCGGATAGGTGGTCGATTCCAGAACGACCAACTGGCCGGGGCGCAATGTCTGCGCCACCGCCTCGGCGGTTTTGATGACATAGGACATGTCCGGCTCGCGATGCTTCGTCAGCGGCGTCGGCACGCAGATGACGATCACGTCGCAGGCCGAGAGCTGCGAAAAATCGGTCGTCGAGCGGAACCGGCCCGCTTCGCTTTCAGCGTTCAAGGCTGCGTCCGGCACTGCTTCGATGTAGGATCGGCCGGCGTCAAGCGCGACGATCTTTGCCGGGTCGATGTCGAATCCGGTGAGGGAAAAGCCGTTTCGCGCAATCGTCATCGCAAGCGGCAGGCCCACGTAGCCAAGCCCGATGACGCCGGCGCGCGCGCTTTTCCGCGCAATGGCCTGCAGGAGATGTTCGGCGGAAGAAGGCAGCGAGGTCAAGCGTGCACCCGTTCAATCGTGAGCTATCCATTGCGGACAAATCCATTCGGCGTCAAGCACGCCGCGAATGACGGAAAATTGAAGCGAGAAACGGGAAACAGTTTTCTTTCTCCTCCTTCTGGTTTTGGGATGGCCCCTCACTTATATCATTCGGACGCGTCGCCCCGTCGGGCAATGATCGGGCGACGTGTTTTCGAGCGAAGCGGGCGGGCTCCACACCGACACAGGGACAAGCGATGAACACGCGCGTGGCCGACGTCTCAAGCATCCTCCTGGACCGCGTTTCGGCGTGGCTGAAAACCACCGCCCTGAGCGGCGAAAGCCTGGAATATCTGATCACAGGCTTCTGCGAACGGCTTGCCGCGGCGGGCCTGCCTCTGTTGCGTGTCCACCTGAGCTTTTCGATGCTGCATCCGCTCTACGACGCGCTGGGCTTCACCTGGATGCGCGGCCAGGGCGTCACCGTCGAAGGTTTCCGGGCGTCCGGTGCGGATACCGAGCCGTCCCGGTTCCTGCTCAGCCCCTATTACTACCTGCTCAACAACAACCTCGACCACCTGCGCCGCCGCATCGATCCGACGGCTCCGTCCGAGTTTCCGGTCTTCGATGACCTCAAGAAGGTCGGCGTGACCGACTACATGGCGTTCGTCCAGTCCTTCGGCGAATCGCCCGGCCAGGGCATGGTCGGCTCCTGGTCGACCGACGCCCCCGAAGGCTTCAACGACAACGTCATCGAGGCGCTTCTGAAAGTCCAGAACAGTCTCGCCGTTGCCGCCAAGATGGCCGTGCTCGGCAAGCTCGCCGACAACATGCTGATGACCTATCTCGGCGGCAATGCCGGCAGGCGCGTGCTCTCCGGCCAGATCCGCCGCGGCGACGGCGAGACCATCCGCGCCGCCCTGGTGATGGCGGACATGCGCCAGTCGACGGTTCTCGCCGAGAAGGAAGGCCGGCAGGCCTATATCGACACCCTCAACCAGTTCTTCGACGCCATCGCGATGCCGTTCAACCGCAACGGCGGCGAGATCCTCAGCTTCATCGGCGACGGGTTCCTGGCGGTCTATCCTTGCGGCCGCCACCGTGAACCCTCGCAGGTCGCGGCGCGGGCGGCGATGTCGGCCGTCCGCCTTGCGACGATGCGCATGAACGAACTCAACGCCAGGCGCCGCAAGGATGGGCTGGCGGACATTCGCTACGGGGTCGGCCTGCATGTCGGCAACGTCATGTTCGGCAATGTCGGGCTGAAGGACCGCCTCACCTTCTCCGCCTTTGGCTCGGCCGTGAACGAGGTGCAGCGGCTCCAGGGGCTGACGAAAAAGTATTCGCAGTCGATCGTCGCAAGCCAGACCTTCGCCACCTACTGCGGCGGAGAATGGGTCACGCTCGGCCAGGAGAAGCTGCGCGGCGTGCGCCAGAAGCTCACCGTGCTGTTGCCCGGCCAGACCAACCTCAAGCTCGACCGCGCCGAGGCGATGGAAGCCGTGGACCGCGACGGGCGTTCGGAAGCCGAGCAGGTCATGCTGCTCTATCGTGATGCCCGCTCGACGCCCAACGGTGAACAGAAATCGAAAGTGCCGATGATCGCACGCGGGCTCAATTAACGTCAGGCCCGGCACGGAACCCGTTTGCACGGCTCGATGGGGCTGGCGATCAGCCGAACCGGAGGTGGATAAGCGGGGCGAGGCGTCACTCGCGTCAGGCCGCCCGGATTTGAAAAAACGTCCGGGACTGATGCATGTTTGCCTCCCTCAGACAGATATCTCGTCACGAACAGGGATGATCCTGATGGGGCCTGACTCGAATGCGACGGGTGGCGAATCCAACGGGTCCGCCTGGGAGGCGAGACTGATCGATGGCTTCGAGGGCGACGGCTTCTCGCCCGCGGGCGGGCTCTACTATCGCGAAAATGCCGAGCAGAGCGCCGGCACCGTCGAGTTCCAGCGCGAGGTCACCCATGGCAGCGCGGGCGCGCTCAAGCTCAGCGTACGGCCGATCTGGAACGGCAAGCGCCATCGCAGCGAACGGGCGGAGGTGTGGGAACGCACGGCGCTGCGCGTGCCCTATGACAAGGCCGTCTGGTACGGCTTCTCGGTCCGCTTCGCCGACCCCATCCCGCAGGACGACCACCGGCATCTGATTGCCCAGTGGAAGCGCGAAATCGGGCCGGGGGCGAAAGGTGACTTCAGCCCCTTCCTGGCGCTGCGCCTCGTCCGGGGCCGGCTGTTTGCGACCGTCGAAACAACCTATCCGGTCGGTCAGAGCAGCCTTCCCGTTCCCGCCGGCACACCGGCCCTCACGCCGGTCTGGTTGCGGCCGGAAAAGCGGCAGATGCGTGCGCTCGTCGCCACAGACCCGCATTGGGAGCCGCACGACGGACGCCTTTTCAAGGCCCACACCGATCGGATTGCCATGGTCGACCGCGGCAACGGCCTGCCGGCGCCGCAGAGCGGCTGGATCGATTTTGCGGTGATGACCCGACCGGGGCCGGACGGCAGCGGGCACATCGAACTCTTCGCCAACGACCGCTGGGTCGTGACCGTCCGCGGCCATGTCGGCCACGCCGAACAGGGGCTTGGCGCCCGGCAATATTTCAAGTTCGGCCCATACCGCTCAGCCGCGCACGGCGGATGGTCGCTCTACTACGACAATTTTCGCCGCTCCACCCGCAGCGAAGACGTGCTGGGACCTTCCGGCTTGGCGGCGCTACGGGCCGCGACGGCGGCAGAATGAACTTCAAGCCATTGATTTTACGTCGATATAAAACGTCAATGTCAGCACGTGAGACTGTAGGCAAATACGATGGACAGGCCGCAAAGCCTCCGTTACTGTCTTGAATATAGGGCACAAAACGTAACCGAAGGATTTTCCGGGCATGATCTTAGGGGCGGATCTGTTGCGGATCGAAGATCTCAGCATCTCCTTTGCCATGCTCGGTGGGCAGGTCGATGCCGTGAAAAACGCGAGCCTGCGGGTTCTCCCCGGCAAGGTGACCGCGCTTGTCGGCGAGTCGGGTTCGGGCAAGTCCGTCATCAGCCAGTCGGTCATGCGCATCCTGCCACGCATCGCCACGGCCAGCGGCCGTATCCTTTTCAACGATCCGCTCACCGGCGAGCAGACCGATATCCTGCAATTGTCGCAGGATGGACCGGACATCCGCGCTATCCGCGGCCGGCGCATCGGCAAGATCTTCCAGGAACCGATGACCTCGCTGTCGCCGCTGCACACCATCGGCGACCAGGTGAGCGAGGTGCTCACCATCCACGAGGACATGAGCAAGGACGAGCGCTACGAGCGCACGATCGAAATGCTGCGGCTGGTCGGCTTCGCCAAGCCGGAGCGCGCCTTCAACATGTATCCGTTCGAGCTTTCCGGGGGCATGCGCCAGCGCGCCATGATCGCGCTCGCACTGATCTGCCGGCCGGCGCTGCTGATCGCCGACGAGCCGACCACCGCACTCGACGTGACGATCCAGGCGCAGATCCTCAGGCTTCTGAAGGACCTGCAGCAGGAGCTCAACATGGCGATGCTGCTAATCACCCATGATCTCGGTGTCGTCGCCAACGTCGCCGACGAGGTGGTGGTGATCTTCCACGGCGAGGTCATGGAGGCGGGTCCGGTCGAAGCCATCTTCCGCCGCCCCACCCACCCCTACCTCAAGGGCCTGATGGCTGCGGTGCCGCATTTCGACATGAAGCCCGGCGAACGGCTGAAGGCGTTGCGCGAGGTGCCGGTCAACGCCTCGCACCTGCTTGGCACCGCGGGTCCAAGGGAGCCGGCTGGCTCGGAGGTCCTGCTCTCGGTGCGCGACGTCAGCAAGTCGTTCCAGATCCGCAAGGGTGGCTTCTTCCGAAGGTCGGAAGAGGCGCCGGTGCGCGCGGTCGACGGCGTCAGCTTCGACATCCGCCGCGGCGAATGCCTCGGCCTCGTCGGCGAAAGCGGCTGCGGCAAGACGACCGTCAGCAAGATGCTGATGCGTGCCGTGACACCCGATTCCGGCTCGATCACCTTCAACGATCGCGACGGGCCGGTCGACGTGCTCAAGGCCGAGGGCGGCGACCTGCAGAAGCTGCGCGCCAAGATCCAGATGGTGTTCCAGGATCCGGTTTCGTCGCTGTCGCCGCGCATGACCGTGCAGAACATCCTCGCCGAACCGCTGGAGATCCACGACCGTGGCACGGCGAAATCCCGCCTGGAGACGGTCGGCGCGCTGATGGAGGTGATCGGTCTCAACCGGCGCTACCTGAACCGCTATCCGCATTCGTTTTCCGGCGGCCAGCGCCAGAGGATCGGCATCGCACGGGCGCTTGCGCTCGGGCCGGAACTGCTCATCTGCGACGAGCCGGTCTCGGCGCTTGACGTATCGGTGCAGGCACAGATCCTCAACCTCTTGAAGGATCTGCAAAAAGACCTCGGCTTGACCTATCTCTTCATTTCCCACAATCTGGCCGTCGTCGACTACATGGCCGACCGGATTGCGGTGATGTGCGCAGGGCGGATCGTCGAGCTTGCGCCGCGTGAAACGCTCATGCGTGCGCCCGTTCATCCCTATACGAAGTCGCTCCTTGCGGCTGTCCCCTTCCCCGACCTCGACCGGCCGCTGGATTTCTCGGCACTGAAGGCCGCGAATGCCAGCGACATGCGCAACTGGTCCGTCCAGTTCCAGCGGGATTCCGGTGGCGACGGGCTGACAACGGTGGATCTCGGCGACGGCCATCTCGTGCTGGCCCGCCGGACTGCGGATGTGAAGGAGCTGCGCCCGTGATCACGCGTCGAACCCTTCTCGGCCTGCTTGCCTCCACCTGCCTCCCCATATCGCTGGCGCGGGCGGCATCGCCGTCGCGCGAACCCGAATCCTTCAAGGACAAGCTCGCCGACGGCTCCCTGCCGCCGATGGCCGAGCGCATTCCGAAGGCGCCGCGCGTCATCAACCTGGCGGCCATGGGGCGGACCCCCGGCCAATACGGCGGCTCGGCACGCATGATCATCGGCGGCCAGAAGGATATCCGCCTGATGACGATCAACGGCTATGCCCGCCTGATCGGCATCGACGAGCACCTCGTGCTGCAACCGGATATCCTGGAGAGCTTCGAGCAGGTCGAAAACCGCGTCTACACCCTCCGCCTGCGCGACGGACATCGCTGGTCGGACGGCCACCCCTTCACCACCGACGACTTCGTCTACTATTGGGAAGACGTGCTCAACAACAAGGAGATGCGCCCGCGCGGGCTGCCGCTCGACCTGCTTTCGGACGGCCAACCGCCACACTTCGAGGTGGTCGACCGGCTGACCGTCCGCTATTCCTGGGACGTTCCGAACCCCGACTTCCTGCAGCGCCTCGCCTCGCCGCAACCGCTGACGCTGGCGCTGCCGGCCCATTACATGAAGCAGTTCCATCCGAAATATGCCGACCCCGAGACGCTGAAAAAGCTGGTCGAGGAGGAAGGCACCGACGACTGGACCGGGCTGCACATCAACCGCTCGCGCACCTATCGCCCGGAAAACCCCGACCTGCCGACCCTCGACCCGTGGCGCAACCTGACCGCGCCGCCGGCCGAACAGTTCATCTTCGAGCGCAATCCCTATTTCCACCGCGTCGACGAGACCGGCCAGCAACTGCCCTATATCGACCGGGTGCTGCTGAATGTCTCCGCCTCCGGCATCATTCCCGCCAAGGCCGGCGCCGGCGAGACCGACATCCAGGCATACGGCCTCGATTTCGCCGACTACACATTCCTGAAGGACGCGGAGGAACGCTATCCGGTCCGGGTCCGCCTGTGGGAACACACGCAGGGCTCGCGCATCGCGCTGCTGCCGAACCTCAACTGCGGCGACAGGGTCTGGCGCGACCTCTTCCGCGACGTCCGGTTCCGCCGGGCGCTGTCGGTGGCGATCGACAGGGAGGAGGTCAACAAGGCGAGCTTCTTCGGGTTGGCGCGCGAAAGCGCCGACACGATCCTCCCGCAAAGCCCCCTGTTCAAACCCGAGTACCAGCACGCCTGGGCGCAGCACGATCGCGACCTTGCCAACAAGCTGCTCGATGAGATCGGCCTCACCTGGAATGAGAACGAAGACTTGCGTGTGCTGCCGGACGGCCGGGAAGCGAGCCTCATCGTCGAATCGGCCGGCGAGAGCACGCTCGAGACCGACGTGCTGGAACTCGTCACCGACCACTGGCGGCAGATCGGGCTGAAGCTGCACGTGCGCACCTCACAGCGCGACGTGTTCCGCAGTCGTGCGCTTGGCGGCGAAATCATGATCTCGGTGCAGCAGGGCATCGACAACGGCATTCCGACCGCGGACATGTCGCCGTCGGCGCTGGCGCCGACCGGCGACGAGCAACTGCAATGGCCGGTCTGGGGCCTGCATTATCTCTCCAACGAGCAGAAGGGCGAGGCGCCGGACCTTCCCGAGGCAAAGCGGCTGGTGGAACTGATGAAGCAGTGGAAGCGCTCAACCTCGACGGCCGAGCGCGAGACGATCTGGACGGAGATGCTGTCGATCTACACCGACCAGGTCTTCTCGATCGGCATCGTCAATGCCACGCTGCAGCCGGTCCTCACCTCCAGGAAGATGAGGAACGTGCCGGAAAAAGGCCTCTACGGCTTCGACCCGACCGCCTTCATGGGCGTCTACATGCCCGACACGTTCTGGTTCGACGGGAGCGCCTAAGCGATGCTGAGATATATCCTTTGGCGCATCGCCGTGATGGTACCGACGCTCTTTTTGATCTCGGTCCTCGTGTTCACGATCATCGAACTGCCGCCGGGCGACTACTTCGAAAGCTATGTCTCGGAACTCCGGGCCATGGGCGAGGCCGCCGATATGGAGGAGATCGACGCGCTGCGCGAGCGCTACGGCTTCGACCAGCCGGCACCGATCCGCTACTTCCACTGGGTCGGCGGCATGCTCAAGGGTGATTTCGGCTATTCCTTCGAGTACCAGTTGCCGGTTTCCGAGGTGGTCGGCGACCGGCTCTGGCTGACGGTGCTGGTCTCCTTCGTCACCATCCTGTTCACCTGGCTGATCGCCTTTCCGATCGGCATCTACTCCGCCACCCACCAGTACAGCTGGGGCGACTACGGCCTGACCTTCATCGGACTGCTCGGCCTCGCCATTCCCAATTTCATGCTGGCGCTGATCCTGATGTACTTCGCCAACATCTGGTTCGGCACCTCGATCGGGCACCTGATGGACCAGCGGTTCCTGAACGAGCCGATGAGCTGGGATAAGGCGAAGTCGATCCTCGAGCATCTGTGGATCCCGGTCATCATCATCGGCACCGCCGGCACCGCCGGCATGGTACGGCGCCTGCGCGCCAACCTGCTCGACGAACTGCAGAAGCAATACGTGGTGACGGCGCGCGCCAAGGGCATGAACCCGTTCCGCGCGCTGGTCAAATATCCGCTGCGCATGTCGTTGAATTTCTTCATCTCCGACATCGGCTCGATCCTGCCGCAGATCATTTCCGGCGCTGAAATCACCGCCATCGTGCTGTCGCTGGAAACCACCGGACCGATGCTGATCAAGGCGCTGCAGAGCCAGGACATGTACCTCGCCGGCTCGTTCCTGATGTTCCTTGCCTTCCTCACCGTCGTCGGCGTGCTGATCTCCGATATCGCGCTCGCCATTCTCGATCCGCGCATCCGACTCCAAGGCGGGAGCACCAAATGAACTCTCCGCTGCCGCCGTCCGGCTCCCCCCTGCAGCACTACGTTTCCACCGCGCCCTTCGACCCCTACTCGGTCGAGGCGATGACTGCCGGGCAGGCGAAGGTCTTCCAGGCCTCGCAGACGCGGCTGATGTGGTGGAAGTTCAAGAAGCACCGGCTGGCGCTCGCCTCCGGCATCTTCCTGCTGGCGCTGTACCTGATGATCGTCATCGCCGAATTCCTGGCGCCCTACAACCTCCACACGCGCAACATGGATTTCATTCATGCCCCGCCGCAGCGGGTACGCCTCTTCCACGAGGGCCAGCTCGTCGGTCCGTTCGTCTACGGACGCGAGATGAAGCTCGACATGGACACGCTGAGACGTGTCTACAGCGATAATCGGAATGACGTTCAGCCGCTGCGCTTCTTCTGCTCCGGCGATCCCTACCGCTTCTGGGGTCTGTTCGACGCGAGCCTGCATCTGGTCTGCCCGGCCAAGGACGGCGAGATGTTCCTGCTCGGAACCGACCGCCTCGGCCGCGACGTGCTTTCGCGCATCATCTACGGCGCCCGCATCTCGCTGACGATCGGCCTGATCGGCATTGCCATCAGCTTCACGCTCGGCATCGTCATCGGCGGCCTCGCCGGCTACCACGGCGGCTACCTTGACCTTTTCGTGCAGCGTATCATCGAGGTCCTGCAATCGATCCCGAGCATTCCCCTGTGGATGGCGCTGGCGGCGATCATGCCCGTCAGCTGGAGTCCGATCCTGGTCTATCTCGGCATCACCGTCATTCTCGGCCTGCTCGACTGGACCGGGCTGGCGCGGGCGGTGCGGTCAAAACTGCTCGCGCTGCGCGAGGAGGATTATGTCCTGGCGGCCCAACTGATGGGCGCGAAAAGCAGCCGCATCATCGGTCGCCATCTCGTGCCCGGCTTCATGTCGCATCTGATCGCCTCGGCAACCATCACGATTCCCAGCATGATCCTCGGCGAAACCGCCCTCAGCTTCCTCGGCCTCGGCCTGCGCCCGCCGATCACCAGTTGGGGCATCCTGCTCACCGAGGCACGCAGCGTCAGCGTTATCGCCTTCTACCCATGGCTGCTGTTCCCCATGATCCCCGTCATCCTGGTGATTCTCGCTTTCAACTTCCTGGGCGACGGGTTGCGGGATGCAGCCGACCCCTACAAGTAACAAAATTGTGCGGTGCATTATTAGCGAATCCTAGTACGGCCTCTTAGATCTGTCGTTCGACCTGTGTGGGAGTATCCGATGACACGACGCCTGGAAGACGCCCGGATATTGATGTACAGCCACGACACCTTCGGTCTTGGCCATCTCCGGCGCTGTCGCACCATCGCCCATTCGCTGGTGGAGGATTTCCGCGGCCTCAACGTCCTGATCATTTCCGGCTCGCCGATCGCCGGCGCCTTCGACTATCGTGCCCGCGTCGATTTCGTGAAGATCCCGAGCGTCATCAAGCTGCGCAACGGCGAATACACCTCGATGGAGCAGCACATCGACCTGCACGAGACGCTGAAGATGCGGCAATCGATCATCCGGCACACCGCCGAGAGCTTCCAGCCGGACATCTTCATCGTCGACAAGGAACCGATGGGCCTGCGCGGCGAAGTCGAGGACACGCTTGCCTACCTGAAAGCCCGCGGCACGACGCTGGTGCTGGGCCTGCGCGACGTCATGGACGCGCCGCACCTGCTCGACGCCGAATGGAAGCGCCACGATGTCCTGGGCAAGATCGCCAGGTATTACGACAAGGTCTGGGTCTATGGGCCGCCGGATTTCTACGATCCGCTGATCGGTCTCGACGTGCCGCCCGTCGTTCGCGCCCGCATGAACTTCGTCGGCTTCCTGCAGCGCAGCGTCTCGCAGGAGCACGAATCGGGACATCGTCCGAAGGGGGACTACATCCTGGTCACCACCGGCGGCGGCGGCGACGGGGCCTCCCTCATCCATGACGTCGTTCACGCCTACAAGGAAGACCCCGAACTGACGCACAAGGCGCTGATCGTTCTCGGCCCCTACATGCCGGCGGCGCAGCGCCAGAAGCTCGTGCGCAAGGCTTCGAAGATCCCCCACGTCGAGGTGATCGAGTTCGACAACCGCATGGAGGAACTGATCGCCGGCTCGACCGCGGTCGTCGCCATGGGCGGCTACAACACCTACTGCGAGATCCTGTCGTTCGACAAGCCGGCGCTGGTCGTTCCCCGCGTCAACCCGCGCGAGGAGCAGTTGATCCGGGCGCGCCGCGCCTCGGAACTCGGGCTGGTGCAGATGTTGTCGCCGGAGGAATCGCGCCAGCCGAAGGTGCTGGCCGAGGTGCTGAAGGCCCTGCCCGACCGTGCGCCGCCGTCCCAGACCTCACAGGCACTGAGGCTTGAAGGGCTGCCGCACATCTCCCAGATCGTCGGCGACCTGCTCGAGACCCGGGACAACATGCGGCTTGCCGTCGTATAAGGCTGAACAAAGTGACATCACGGAAGAAAATCGCCGTCATCCTGAAGGGCTATCCGCGGCTGTCGGAAACCTTCATCGCCCAGGAACTCCTGGGGCTGGAAAGGGCCGGCTTCGACCTGACGCTCATTTCCATGCGTCATCCGACCGACACCAAGCGCCATCCCGTCCATGACGAGATCCGTGCGCCCGTGCACTATCTGCCGGAGTACCTGTATCAGGAGCCGTTGCGCGTCATTCGCGGGCTCGTCAAAAGCGCCCGCCTGCCCGGCTTCAAGGCCGCCTTCCGCGCCTTCCTCAAGGACCTCCGCCGTGACCTGACGCCGAACCGCTTCCGGCGCTTCGGCCAGGCCGCGGTGCTTTGCGCCGAATGGCCGGCAGGGGTGGACTGGCTGCACGCGCACTTCATCCACACGCCCGCCTCCGTGGCACGCTACACGAGCCTGATAAACGGCATCCCCTGGACCTGCTCGGCGCACGCCAAGGATATCTGGACCTCGCCCGACTGGGAACTCGAAGGCAAGCTTTCCCATACTCGCTGGACGGTGACCTGCAACCAGACCGGTTTCGACCGCCTGCGCGGGCTGGCGAACGGCAAGAACCACGTCCACCTCAGCTATCATGGTCTCGATCTCGACCGCTTCGGCCGCTTCGACGGCGCGCATTCGATGCGCGACGGATCGGATCCCGATGCCCCGGTGACGGTCGTCAGCGTCGGCCGCGCGGTCGACAAGAAGGGCTACGACGTGCTGCTCAAGGCGCTGTCGCTGCTGCCCGCCGATCTCTCCTGGCGCTTCGTCCATATCGGCGGCGGACCGAATCTTGCGGCGATGAAGCAGCTCGCCGAGACGCTCGGCATCGCCGGCCGGATCACCTGGAACGGCGCGCTCGACCAGCAGGAGGTGCTCGACCACTACCGCCGCTCCGACCTGTTCGCGCTCGCCTGCCGCATCACGCCGGACGGCGACCGCGACGGCCTGCCGAACGTGCTGGTGGAGGCATCGAGCCAGCGGCTCGTCTGCGTTTCAACCAACATTTCCGGCATTCCGGAGCTTCTGCAGGACGGCGAGAACGGCTTGGTCGTGCCGCCGGAGGACCCGAAGGCGCTGGCGGCCGCGCTCGAAAGGCTGATCCGCGATCCGGTGTTGCGCAAGCGCCTGGGCGAAGCGGCGGAACAGCGCGTTCGCGCCGAGTTCGACCACCACACCAGCATCCGGCAGCTGAAGACGCTGTTCGAAACCGAATGGCAGGCAGCCTGATGAGCGACTTCGAAAAGTCTGGACCGCGCGTCTTCTTCTACGTCCAGCATCTGCTCGGGATCGGCCACCTCGCCCGCGCCAGCCGCATTGCCCGGGCCCTCGCCGAGGACGGCTTCGACGTGACCATGGTCACGGGCGGAACGCCGGTGCAGAGTTTTCCGGGCCCCGGAATACGGCATGTCGAACTGCCGCCGGTGGCGGCGGGCGATGCCGGGTTCTCGGGCCTCGTCGATCTCGCCGGCCATCCCGTCGACGACGCCTTCCGGGACCATCGCCGCCGCCGCCTGCTGGCCGCTTTCCGCGAAACCAGGCCGGACGTCGTCATCATCGAGGCTTTTCCGTTCGGCCGCCGCCAGGTGCGCTTCGAACTGCTGCCGCTGCTCGACGAGATTGCGGGAATGCAGGAGCGGCCGATCGTGCTCTCGTCGCTGCGTGACATCCTGCAGGAGCGAAGCAAGCCCGGTCGGGACGAGGAAAGCGTCGCGCTTGCGACCAGCCGGTTCGACGGCATCCTCGTACATGGCGATCCCTCCTTCGCAAGGCTGGAGGACAGCTTTTCGCTGGCGGGCGCGATTGCCGATCGGGTCATCTATACCGGCCTCGTCGCCGCTCCGCCGCCCGCCCCGGCGTCGGAGCGCTTCGACATCCTTGTTTCGGCGGGCGGCGGAGCTGTCGGCGCGACGCTGAACGAGGCGGCCATCGCCGCCGCCCGCGCCCTGCCGCAGGCCTTCCGCTGGTGTCTGATCGCCGGGCCCAACCTGCCGCAGGCCGCCTTTGACACCACCGTCGCAACGGCGCCGGACAATGTCCACGTCACGCGCTTCCGTCCCGATTTTCCGAGCCTTCTTGCAGCCGCGCGGCTCTCGGTGTCGCAGTCCGGATACAACACCGTGTGCGACATTCTCCGCGCCGGCTGCCGGGCCGTCTTCGTGCCGTTCACGGCCGGGGGCGAAACCGAGCAGACCGCCCGGGCCTTGCGCCTGGAAAGGCTCGGGCTGGCCACGGTGGTCTCGGAAAGCGCGCTTTCGCCGGAGAGCCTGACGCGGGCGATCGCGACGACGATGGAGCGGCCGATGCCATCCGTGCCGCCGCTCGACCTCGATGGCGCGGCGAAGACATCGACGATTCTGCACCGCCTGCTGGCCGGCTCCCGCGTATCGGACCTCGCGCGCGAGAGCGCCGCGCGCTAGCCACTTCCGGGAGAAAACCGGTTCGGGAACACAGAGGTGCGAGTGAACGAAAGGGAACGTGCGGCAGCTCGATCTGAAGGACCCACGACACATCCTTTACTTGCAAACCGACATTCGCTGCCGTCTGCGGATGGTCAGCACCTTGCAATCAATGCGAAAACGCTTTTCACTGCACGAAGGGAGGCTCATGGCTGCGTTACGTGACGCGCCTTTTCCGGAGCGTTTGAGATGCCTGTATCGCGGTTTGAAATCGTGATGGAGCACCCATCACACCGCGCGGATATCGATGAGGCCAGTTCGCCTTCGTCACGCGCGCAGTACCTCGCTTTCTCCACGGTCTGAACGGTTCATGGAAAAAGGTCTCGCAAGCTACATCTGGTCTCACACGCGCAAGCAGCAACTCTGGATCCTGCTGGTCGTCGCGTTGTCGATGATTCCCTATTTCATGTCGTTTGACCTGCCCAAGCGGATCGTCAACGGGCCGATCCAGGGACAAGGCTTCGAGGGCGAGGCAGCGCGGCAACTCTTCATGCGGATCGAGTACGACCTGCCGCTGTTCGGCAACGTCGTGTTCTTTCCCGGTGTCGAACTGAACCGGCTGCAGATGCTGATGGCGCTCAGCCTGGTCTTCCTCGGCCTGGTCGTCGTCAACGGGGTGTTCAAGCTCTACATCAACACCTACAAGGGCCGCCTCGGCGAGCGGCTGCTGCGCCGCATCCGCTTCGAGTTGATCGATCGCGTGCTGCGCTTTCCCCCCGGCCAGTTCAAGCGGATGAAGGGGGCTGAAATCGCCAGCATGATCAAGGACGAGGTGGAGCCGCTCGGCGGCTTCACCGGCGACGCCTTCGTCGCCCCGGCCCTGCTCGGCGGCCAGGCTGCGACCGCGCTGTTCTTCATCTATGTCCAGAACGTCTGGCTTGGCATGATCGCCGGCATCATCGTCGCCGTGCAGGCCGTGCTGATTCCGCGCATGCGGCGGCGGCTGCTGGTGCTGGGCCGGGAACGGCAACTGACCGCGCGCGAACTGGCCGGCAGGGTCAGCGAAATCGTCGACGGCATCGGCACGATCCGCGCCTTCGACACCTCGAACCTGGAGCGCGCTGACATCGCCGCCCGGCTCGGGCGGATCTTCAAGATCCGCTACGACCTCTACCAGTGGAAGTTCCTGGTCAAGTTCATCAACAATTTCCTCGCCTCCGTCACGCCCTTCCTGTTCTACAGCATCGGCGGCTACCTGGCGCTGCAGGGTCGGCTCGACATCGGCCAGCTGGTGGCTGTTATTGCGGCCTACAAGGATCTGCCCGGTCCGCTGAAGGAACTGATCGACTGGGATCAGGCGCGCCAGGATGTTCAAATCAAGTACACTCAGGTCGTCGAGCAGTTCAAGGTCAACAACCTCATCGATCCCGCCCTGCAAACAGTTGCGATCGACGAGCCGAAACGTCTCGATGGCCCGCTCGCGACCTTCAACCTGACGCTTGCCGACGACAGCGGCGCCCGCACGCTCGAGCACGTGTCGATCCAGTTCGATCCGGGCCAGTTCACAGCGATCATCGGCGGGGCCGCCGCCGGCGGCGAGGCGCTGGCCGAGGCAATCGGCAGGACCGTATGGCCGGAATCGGGGCGTATCACCGTGGGATCGAAAGATCTGCTCGACCTGCCGGAATCGGTCACCGGGCGGCGCATTACCTACGTCACCTCCGACGCCTATTTCTTCTTTGGCTCGCTGCGCGACAACCTGCTCTACGGACTGAAGCACGCGCCGCTCAAGGCTGCCGAATACGACGATGCCCACATCGGCCAGCGCAAATGGGAGATCGCCGAGGCCAGGTTGGCCGGAAACCCCGATCTCGACATCCACAGCGACTGGATCGATTACGAGGCGGCAGGGGCGACCGGGCCGGAAGACCTGTTCGACTCGGTGACCGCGGCGCTCGATTGCGTGTACCTGACCAAAGATATTCTGGAGCTGGCGCTGCGCTCGACCATCAATCCGGCGTTCCACCCGGACCTGACGGCACATATCGTTGAGCTGCGCCAAACCTTCCGCGAGGAACTGGAAAGGGCTGGGTTGGGCAACCTCGTCGTTCCATTCGAGCCGGATCGCTACAATGTCGAGGCCACAGTCGGCGAGAACCTGCTGTTCGGCACCGCCATCGGCGAAGAACTGATGGGCCGCGCCATCGGCCGAAACCGGTATTTCGTCGACGTGGTCACCCGCAACGGCCTCGACCGCATTCTCTACCAGATGGGCTACGAGATCGCCGAGAACGCGGTCGAGCTCTTCGCCGGGCTGCCGCCGGATCATCCGTTCTTCCAGCAGCTCACCTTCATGACGGCGGACGACATCCCGCACTACCAGCAGCTGCTGCAGCGGCTGAAGGGCAAGGACTTCGCCGAGACGACGGACGACGAGAAGCACGACATCATCCGCCTCAGCTTCGCCTATATCGAGCCGCGGCACCGCTTCGGCCTCCTCAGCGACGAGCTGATGGCCAAGATCGTCGACGTGCGCCGCCAGTTCCACGACGGAATGCCGGACGACATGAAGGACGCGATCGATCGCTACGATCCCGACACCTTCACGGCCTCGGCCAGCATCTTGGACAACGTGCTTTTCGGCCGCGTCAGTCACCGCCAGGCGGACGGTCCGGAGCGGGTGCGTGCCATGGTGATCTCGCTGCTCAGCGAGCCGGGATTGTACGACCAGGTGCTGTCGATCGGGCTGGAATTCAATCTCGGTCCGGGCGGCCGCCGCATCACCCAGGTCCAGCGCCAGAAGCTCAATCTCGCCCGCGCACTCCTGCGCCAGTCCGATTTCTATGTCTTCAACCGCCCGCTGCCGGCGCTCGATTCACGCCTGCAGGAGCAGATCTGCAGAAACGCGCTGGCGCTGGTGCGAAACCACAGCCGGGGTTCGGCGGTTGTCTGGGTGCTGTCGAACACGTCGCTGACGGACCTTTTCGATCGGGTATTGATCTTCGACAAAGGCCGGCTGGTGGGAGATGGTAATCATACCGAACTTGCAGACAATGCGACATTCAAGGAATTGGTGTCATAATGGCGCGATAGAAGGCCTTAGGCCACCAGCACCGGGGAACGGACGAGACCATGCTTTTGAAGGATGAGGTACAGATGCTGCGGCGGGTGCCGCTGTTTGCCGGAGTGGAGCCGACGAAGCTGAAGCTTCTGGCCTTCACCTCCGACCGGGTGAGCTATGCGGCCGGCGAAATCCTGTTCAGGCAGGGCGACCGCGGCGACGCCGCCTACGTCATCCTGACCGGCAAGGCCGACATCCTGGTGGAGGCGCCGGGCGGCCAGATCAAGGTGGCCGAGGTCGAGGATAACTCGATCGTCGGCGAGATCGCGATCCTCTGCGATGTCTCGCGCACCGCGACCGTGAAGGCGGCGACCAGCCTCGAGGCACTGCGGATCAGCAAGGAACACTTCCTCAAGCTGCTGACCGACTTCCCTGAGATGACGATCGAAATCATGCGCGAGCTCGCCAGCCGTCTCAGCCGCACCACGGCGGAGCTGACCGAGGCGCGCGCTCGGGCACGCAAGCAGGATTAGCCTGCACACAGGAAAGGAACCAGTTGCGGCATTGAAACGTTGAGACAGGATGGTTTTCGGAGTTCCGGACTTTTGGAGGCTGGCGTTTCCCTCCCAACTTCCTTCTCGCAAAACAGTTTCACATTCGCTACGCTTAAAATACCAATTGTGTCTGGGGCACCGAAAGGAACTGTGGAAGGCTAGAGCCTTCGCCGCCTTCGGCGATCCGGAAGAGGTCAGGCAGAGATGAACATGTTGGGAAGGCCGCCGCATTCGAGGCACGAAACGCAAGGCCCCCGCCGGCTGAAGGAAAGCAACGGCGCGAACGATGTCATGTCCGTGCGCTTCTGGGGTACGCGCGGTAGCATCCCGGTTTCCGGTCCGCAGTTCATCCGCTACGGCGGCAATACCGTTTCCGTCGAGATCCGCTGCGGCGACCAGGTCCTGTTCTTCGATGCCGGTTCCGGTATCCCCCCTGCCGGCCTGGCGCTGAAAGCTGAGGGCGTCGACAAGGTCGATCTCTTCTTCAGCCACTGCCACTACGACCACATCATCGGCCTTCCCTATTTCAAACCGCTGTACAACCCCGATTGCGCCGTGAACATCTGGTCGGGACACCTGGCGGGCATCATGACGACCCGGGAGATCGTCTGCGAGTTCATGCAGCCGCCGTGGTTCCCGGTCGATCCGAAGATCTGCCGCGCCCATCTCGGTTATCATGATTTCCGCGCCGGTGACGTGCTGGAGCCGCGGCCGGACGTGACGGTGCGCACCGGCAACCTCAACCATCCCGGTGGCGCGATCGGCTACCGCGTCGAATGGAATGGGCGATCGGTGGCGATGATCACCGACACCGAACACGTGCCGGGCACGCTCGATCCGGAGGTCCTGAGGCTGATCGAGAACGTCGACCTGTTCATCTACGACTGCTGCTATACCGACGAGGAAATGGAGATCTTCAAGGGCTTCGGCCATTCCACCTGGCAGCAGGCGATCCGCCTGGCCCGGGCAGCCAATGCCAGGGAGATCGCCTTCATCCACCATGCGCCGTGGCGAACCGACGCGGAACTGGAACAGATCGACCGCCTCGCGGCTGCCGAATTCCCCAATTCCTTCTCCGCCCGCGACGGCCAAGTGCTGGAATACGCCACCGTCGGCTGAAGCGTGCTGCCATCTTTCGGATTTACTTGCCCGCTCGCTTCGGCTCGCTGTCTCTCACACGGTGTAGAGACATTTCCCTGCCAGACGTCCAATCTGCACCGGCCACCTACATTCGCTCTCCCGGCAATCGGCTGGCCTGCTCGACCCAGGCAGCGAACTGCGCTTCGTCGAGCATGTCGTCCTCGTGGATGTCGAGATAGCGGACTTCCTTCTGCTTGGAGCCGCCCGGCGGGACGGGACGCAGCGACATCCCGCGAAAGAAGGCCACCTTGATGTACTTCGTGAAGCAATGGTAGCTGAGGAACCAGCCTTGGCCCTCGATGCCGTAGAATGGCGAGTTCCATTTGACGGCTTTGTGTACGCCGGGGATCGTCCGGGCGATGAGCGCGTCGAGGCGGCGCCCGACATCGCTTTTCCAGCCCGGCATGGCCGCGATATAGGCCTGCACCGGAGCATCTCCGTCACCCTTTGCGATCTGCGGATTGCCGCCCGAAAGCAGGCGCGGCTCGCCACCAGCCGAGGGCATCGCGCGCTCGGTTGCAGCCAATCGGCTGCTCGTCTTATCTTTCGCGCGCTTGGCGTCGCTATTGGCCGGCACTGCCGCTGCCGGTGTCTTGCTCGTCCGTCCCGACATTGCATTCACCACAGTTGATGGACTGGAATGTAAACACAGCACAGAACGTCCATTCCGGCGAGTCGGTTTCAGACAAGCTGAACGGGCGGCATGCGAATGAAGATCCGCGTCTTCTCGGACGTGCCGGCTATGTTGCGGTTCAGGCAAGTCGATGGACCAAATTCCGGCGCCGTCCCGACTATTGCCTCAGATCATCAACCAACGTCGATAGCCCGGTCCAGGTGCAGCCGGGGTGGCGGACCGTCCGCTCGAACAGCGTTTCCAGGAAAGTCCATACCGCATCGTCGTGGACGAGATGGTGGGTGAGCAGACCGAGCGTCCCGCCGTCCGCTTCCATCGCCCGCAACCGCACCGCCATCTCCTTGATCAGCACGCCGGCATCGCGTCCGCCACGCGTTCCGCGCCAGTCCATCACGTCGACATGGCTGTTGATCGCCCGCAGCCCCAAGTCCTTTTCCGGGCCGAAGACCGAGAGCGCGCGGTAGCCGATCCCGCTGAGCTCCGGGATCAGCTTCGCATCGATCCGGTTCCAGGGCGGCACGAGCACCGGCACGAAACGGGACCGATGGAGGCGTGTAAGCTGCGCCAGCCCCTTTTCCAGCGATGCGAGGACGACAACGGCCGGCCGATGGCCACCGAGCTCCTGCTTCTTCTCGCCGGCAGGCGCGAAATTGTCGTGCGACCAGCCATGCACCGTGACCTCGACATGCGCCGCCGTCGCCAGCCGATGCGCCAGCGCCTCACCAGTGAAGGCCGGGATGACGGCGAGCGTCGTCGGAACGGCGTAATGGCCCGACAGCGTCAGCAGCCGCTCGAGGGGAACCGTCGGCTCGACCGCGTCGTCGTCGCGCAGCCACAATGTCGCGACCCGCCCCCGCTGCTGCCAGCGATCGAGTTCGTCGAGAAGCGGCTGCCAGACGGCGTCATCGCTCATGCGCGGGCTCCCAGGTGTTGATGCAGGATGTCGTTGAGGCGCTGCGCCGCGCCTTCGATCGAACAGTCCTCGGTCACGAAGCGGCGCGCAGCATCTGCCATGCGATCACGCTCGCCGCTCTCGGTCAAAAGCCGCTCCAGCGCCGCGGCATAGGCGCCGACATCGCCGGCCGGCGTCAGCAGGCCCGTCACGCCGTGCCGCACGACCTCCGGCACGCCGGCGACCGCTTGCGCCGCAACCGGCAGCCCGACCGCCTGCGCCTCGAGATAGGCGAGCCCATAGGCCTCGCCCGTCCCCGGCCAGGCATAGGCCCAGGACTGCCGCAGGATCTCGGCAACCTCCTTCGTGCTGCGCTGCCCATGCCAGGTGATGCGTTCGGACGGAAGCGCCGCGAACAGCGACGTCACCTCTTCGCGCAGCGGCCCGTCACCGACGACCGACAGCGTCCAGGGGACGTGCGGCAGATGAGCCAGGGCGGCCGCCAGCATGCGGTAGCTTTCCATCTTGTCGCCGGCGCGCATCATCGCGACCGTGGCGAACCGGCCCGGCTGTGGACGCGGTTCTTTAGCGAGGAATGGCGCCGGATCGATGAAGGGGCGCAGCAGCACGTATCGCCCGTCCGGAACACCTTCGAGGAGACCGTCGCGGTCGCGGCGGGTGAAGCAGATGTTGACGGCGGCCGCACGCACCGCTTCGATCAGGTGGTCCTGGTTCCGGGCCCATATCCCCTGGTTGCGCCGCCGGGAATAGGACGCCTCGGCGGTGAGGTAGGCGAGCCTGAACCGGCGGGCGAGTTGCGGGCCGATCAGGTCGGGCGCCTTGTAGTAGGGGTGATAGCAGAACCAGGCATCGGGGGTGCCTTCGAGACTCCAGAGCTGCGACAGCCGTTCGACTTCCGCGTCCGCCTCGCGGTCGGTGCGCTCTCTTTCCTTCCCGGCCGGATCGGACGAGAAGCTGCGCAGCTCGGACGCGACCGTCACCGTGTGGCCGCCGCGCTCGAGCGCCTCGATGAGGAGGCGCGCCATCAGGCGATCACCGGAGGGTACCGTGTGGTTCGGCGATTTCAGCGGAGCGTAGAAGGCGATCTTCATCAGGAGAGCGTTCTAGCGCATCAGCGTGCGGTTTGGAAATGGACCCGTCGTTCATGCGTCGCGTAACGCATTGAAAATCGCCACGGATCCTCCGTCAAAATTGATGTACGAAAAGAACAATTCCGCGCTAGTCTCGCGGCGTTATCAAGAGGAGCCTTTCGGATGCCCGCAATGTTGCCATTCGCTCGCACTGCGCTTGCCGCTCTCGTCCTCATGGCTGCTCCAATGCCCGCCTCCGCCGAGGATTCAGCGCAGCGGAAGCTCTATGATGGTTTCAACGCTGCGGATTTCGTCGAGACCGGCGGGCTCTACTACCGTGACAACGCCGAGCAGCAGGCGGGAACAGCAACGTTCCAGCGAGAGGTGAAGCGCGAGGGCGCCGGTGCCTTGAAGCTCAGTGTCCGCCCCCTTTGTGAGTCCGAAAGCGAAGGTTGCAGCGAGCGGGCGGAAATCTGGGAGAAGACGGCACTGCGCGTGCCCTACGACGAGGGTGTATGGTTCGGCTTTTCCGTCCTGTTTGTCGATCCGATCCCGCAGGACGACCACCGCTACCTGATCGCCCAGTGGAAGCGCGAGATCGGGACGGACGCGGAGGGCGACTTCAGCCCCTTCCTCGCCCTGCGGCTCGACAACGGAAAACTCTTCGCCACGATCGAGAGTAATTACCAGGATGGCACGACCGCCGAGATGAAGGACGGCGTGGCGGCATGCCCGACCGGAAGCACGCCGGTGTGGCTGCGGCCCGAGACCAACCAGATGCGCTCGCTCGTCGCCCATGACGCCAACTGGACGGCAGAGGACGCCAAGGTCTTTCCCAGCTGCACCGACAAGCTGGTCGTGACCGGGCGCGGAAATCCGCTGCCGGCCCCCGCCTCCGGCTGGATCGACTTCGCCATCTATACGCGGCCTGGTCCGGACGGCACCGGCCATATCGAGATCTTCGCCAACGGACTATGGATCATGACGGCCAAGGGCTACATCGGCCACAACGACCGCGGGCTCGGCGAGAACCAGTACTTCAAGTTCGGCCCCTACCGCGCCGCCGGCCAAGGCGAGTGGACGCTCTATTACGACGATTTCCGCCGGTCGCCGGACTGCATCGACGTGTTGCGCGACGAGAAGGCCTGCGCTTTGGTGCGTTGACGAGACGTCGCAGCAGAATGGCTGCCAGCTGCGGCAGGGCCTTCCGCGCGGGTCTCAGACAGGATCCATGCTGACGATCTTGCCCGACCCGGTGACCGTGCATTTCGAGATGTAGGCGCCCGTTCCCATGGTCAAGACCCAGTTCGGGCCGGAGCGCTCGGCACCATTCGCCACCGAGGTTCCCGGCGTCGCGTTCTGAAATTCATCGGCACCCCGCATGCAGGCGTCGAGCGCCGCCTGCGGAACCTCGCCAGCAGCCACCCCGGCGGACGTCGATCCGCCACCCTGCTTCCCGCATTGACCAGCCTTCAGGGTGTCGATCCGACTGTAGCGGCCGTTTGAAACATGGACCTTGGCGCAGGTTTTGGTCGCGGCGTTCCACCAGGTGTTGTTGCCGCCCACGTCTTCGTAGCCGCGCGCCTGCATCTCCGATTCTGCACCCGCGGCGCGCGCCCCCACCAGATCGGAAATGTCGGAAGGCGGTTCGGCATACGCCGGGATGACGGACAGCAACAGTCCGGCTGCTATAGTGGGCAAAAATCTCATGTGTGTCCTTCCTCTATCGCAGGCTGGAAACTGCACGTCGAACCTCTGCACTTGCGTGAACCGCCGCTCCAGTCTGCAGCAACGCCGCGGAGCAACCGGGGGCCGCCGTAACGCGAACCGGGCGCAGTGTTTCAGCCTACCACGGCTTCCAGGCGACCAGCAGCCCGCCATCCTCCCGCTCGGCGCGCTCGCACAGGGCAGTCACCTCCTCGATCGGCGCACGGCGGGCAACCTCGCCCGCAACCAGCGCAGCGTCGGTGACGGTCACCGCGCCACCGCGGCAGACCACGGTGAACAGCAGCGGCCCGGTCGACCACCAGGCGGGTGCGTCGGGCAAGGCGGCCGCCGCATCGGGGAGCGCGTCGAGGATGCGCCGGAAGACGGGATGCGCCGCCGGCGCCGCAATGAGGGAGTTGGTCAGGAGCAGGCTGCCCGTCCCCGTATCGCGCGGCGTTTTTTCCGCCAGCGCCGTCAGTCCGACCAGCGGCATGACGTCGTGCAAGGCGACGTCGCGCCGCGCCGGATACCAGTCGCAGTCGAGGTAAATGCCGCCGAAGCGTTCGAGAATGAGGTAACGGGCGACGTCGACCGCCCCCGGCAGATCGCCGGCGTCCCGCATGGCCGCAAGGATCGGATGCCGGTCGAAGCCCGCCGCCTGCAGATCCGCCTCGCGCCACAGCCGATACTCGTAGCCGTGACGGGCAGCATGGTCGGCCCAGGCCTGTGTGGACACCGGCACGTCCGCCGTGCCGATCCAGACCTGATGAATGATGCGCGGCACCGGCTCCCGGCCCGCTTCGGCCAGCGCAGCACGCTCGGCGGAGGAAAACTGCCCGTAGCGCGCCAGAAGCTCCGGCGGCGGGACCAGCGTGTACTGGTAGCCGACGCGACGGATCGGCTCGCCCTGCCGCTTGGCGATCTTCAGATAGGCCGAATGCAGCTTGCGCGGCAGACCGAGCACCGTCAGGGGACCCAGGAGATGGTTGTCGGGGTCGGTCGCGACAGCATCGAGGACCTGAAGGGCATCCTCAAACCGTCCCTCCTCCCGAAGAGCCTCTGCCTGCTTCAGCCGTGCCTTTAAGTCTTCCCTGCTCGCCATCCGCAATCCCGCCGGCAACCCATTCGTCGTTTCTTGGGCTAACGCGGAAGACGGCGCCACGTCAACGGGCGACCGTGCGGTCGGTCGGCTGAAAGGTAGCGCGCCGGAAGGCCCAGCCCACGGGTCAACCTCCGTGAACCGGGCAATGGCGTTGCGTCCCGATCAGTCACGCCCGCCAGAACGGCGCGGTGGCAACAGGAAGCGTTCGAGCACTTCCTTTTGTCCCGGTTCCAGGACTGCCTCCAGCGCGGACTTGGCCGCCTTCAGCTTTTCCGCCTTTTCCGCGCGGGTTTCGGCCCGGGCAATCATCCGGTCAAGGAAGTCGAGGCCGGAAGGCCCGGCGCGACCGGATGCCGTGCCTTCGGCAGGGGGCGTCTGCGCTGCCTGCTGCTCGTCAGTCGGCGCCATGGTCTCGCCCTCCATTGCGCCCTCGTCCCCGGCCTGGTCGCGTGACGCCATGGACGGGCGCTGGGGCGCGGCGAAATCGACGAGAGCCGCGGTGAAGGTCCGCCAGGCGTCCAGCTGCGCCGTCTTGATGCCGGCCGCCGTTTCCGCCGCGGCCAGCCGCGTCGCCAGCCGCTCGGCGAAGTTGGCGCCGTGCCCGCGCCGGGGGCCACGGTCGCGATCACGGCCATGCGCTTCATGCCGGTAGCCGCGCTCCATGCGGTCGCGATCCCCCTGCGATTGTGTTTCTGCGCGCGCCGGCTGGCCGGCATCCTGCGCATGCGCCGGCAGCGCCGGCGCAACCATAAGCGGCAGCGCGGCAGCTAGAGCCAAGGCATTGCGCCGTCGTCTGGTGCGGTTCGGGATATTGCTGGTCATCGTTTTGTTTCTCCTCGGGAAATGTCCCTTGCGAAAACAAAACTAGGCGCCGCTCTTGTCCAGTCTATGGCCCAACTGCGGCGAAGCGTTCAACCACAATGACGTTTGCGTGATTACAACCTGGCGCGGAGCGGTCGCATTGTTACCGGTTGCCGGCCTTGCCCACCTCAAGCGGCCAAGTGACGAGATAGTCCTCGTAGTCCTCGACATCGATCCCCACTTCGCTGACCGTGCGGCCGCGAGCGGAGATGCCGGCCTGGTGGACAGTTTCGGGATCGCCGGAGATAAGGTAATGCCACCAGTAGAGATCCTCGCCATCGCGGACCAGGCGGTAGGCGCAGGTGGGCGGCAGCCAGCTGATCTCGCCGACCGATTTCACCGTCAGGCGAATACAATCCGGCACCGTCGCCTGTCGGTTGTCGTAATCCTTGCAGCGACAGCTATGTTCGTCGAGCAACTGACAGCGGATCGACGTCCAGACGACTTCGCCTGTATCCCAGTCCTCGAGCTTGTTGAGACAGCAAAGCCCGCATCCGTCGCAAAGGCTCTCCCATTCGCTGTCTGTCATTTCAGCCAGCGACTTGGTCTGCCAGAATGGCCGCTCGTTGCCGGCGCTTTCGTCGGCCAGCGGAACCTTCTTCATCTCGTTCGTCGCACCCATGCCTGTCCAGTGGACCCAACCGCCTGAAAGGTCAAGCAAAAGCATCGGTTCGGGCCGCAAACCCGCTTTGCGGCAAGGAAGGATTGCACGCGGCGACGTCGCTTCAGCCAGAACGCGCTCGGGACGATCGGGAAACGAAACGGAAACCATGTTGTTTTATCCGTGACGTTTGCCTGATATCGTAGGCAGGAGCCGGTGGGTTGCGCCGCGCGCATGAGGGATGAAGCCTTGCAGGACCAGGATCCGTCGCCAGACGAAACGCCGGGGGAAAAGCCGCGCCGCCGTAAACGGCATATTCTGCTGCGGATCGATTCCTGGATCGATTCGACCATCTGGAACGCCGGCTTCCGCCTCGCCGAGTGGTGGGAAGAGATCACCATCTTTTTCCGCCGCTTCATCGTGAAGGGCTGGAAACGGGTGCTGTTCGAGCTTGCCGGCGAAGGCATGAATCTCGGCACGGCCGGCTTCATCCTGCTTCTCGCGCTGGCGCTTCCGGCCTTCGAGGAGACCAAGGGCGACTGGCGCAACAAGGGCGATTTCGCCGTCACCTTCCTCGACCGCTACGGCAACGAGATCGGCCATCGCGGCATCATCCACGAGGATTCCGTGCCGATCGACGAATTGCCCGATCATTTGATCAAGGCGGTGCTGGCGACCGAGGATCGGCGGTTCTTTGACCATTTCGGCATCGACTTCCTCGGCCTGGCCCGCGCCATGACAGAAAATGCGCGCGCCGGCGGCGTCGTGCAGGGCGGCTCGACGCTGACCCAGCAGCTCGCCAAGAACCTGTTCCTCACCAATGAGCGGACGATCGAGCGCAAGATCAAGGAAGCCTTCCTGTCGCTGTGGCTGGAGGCGAATCTCTCCAAGAAGGAGATCCTGCGCCTCTACCTCGACCGCGCCTACATGGGCGGCGGCACGTTTGGCGTGGCTGCCGCCTCGCAGTTCTATTTCGGCAAGGACATCACCGACGTGGACCTCGCCGAAGCCGCGATGCTGGCCGGCCTGTTCAAGGCCCCGGCGCGCTACGCCCCCCACGTCAACCTGCCGGCCGCCCGCGCCCGCGCCAACGAGGTGCTGACCAACCTCGTCCAGGGCGGGCTGATGTCGGAGGGTCAGGTGATCGCCGCCCGCCGCAACCCGGCGAGCGTCATCGACCGACAGGAGAAGACGGCGCCGGACTTCTTCCTCGACTGGGCCTTCGACGAGGTGCAGCGGATCGCCCGCCCCTTCGCCCAGCACTCGCTGATCGTGCGCACCACCATCGACATGGGCCTGCAGGCCGCGGCCGAAGAGGCGGTGGAGACGGGGCTGCGCCAGTACGGCGAGAGCTTCCGCGTCAAGCAGGGGGCGCTGGTGATGGTCGAGAACGGCGGCGCCGTGCGCGCCATGGTGGGTGGGCGCGACTACGGCGAGAGCCAGTTCAACCGCGCCACCAAGGCGCTCCGCCAGCCGGGCTCGTCCTTCAAGGTCTATACCTATGCGGCCGCGATGGAGAAGGGCAAGACGCCGGAAGACACGATCATCGATGCGCCGATCACCTGGCGCGGCTGGTCGCCGCAGAACTACGGCCGCAGCTATGCCGGCCGGGTGACGCTGATGACGGCGATCGCGAAATCGATCAACACCGTGCCGGTGCGGCTCGCCAAGGACTTCCTCGGCACCGAGCTGATCGCCCAGACCGCCAAGGCGATGGGCGTGGAGACGCCGCTGCGGACCGACAAGACCATGCCGCTCGGCACCTCGGAGTTGACGGTGCTCGACCAGGCCACCGCCTATGCAGTCTTTCCGGCCGGCGGGGTGCAATCGCGCCGGCACGGCATCACCCAGATCCTGAACTACAAGGGGGACATCCTCTACGACTTCGGTCGCGACGAACAGCCGGCTAACCGGGTGCTTTCCGAGACGGCGAATGCCAACATGAACCGGATGCTCGTCAACATCCCGGTGAACGGCACGGCCCGCAAGGCCGCGCTCGACGGCGGCATCGTCACGGGCGGCAAGACGGGCACGACGCAGGGCTATCGCGATGGCTGGTTCGTCGGCTTTACCGGCAACTACACGACCGCTGTCTGGTTCGGCAACGACGACTACACGTCGACCAACAACATGACCGGCGGCTCGCTGCCGGCCATGACGTTCAAGCGGCTGATGGACTACGCCCATCAGGGCATCGAACTGCGGCCGATCCCAGGCATCGAGAATCCGTTGCCGGGCGCAGCACCGAAAACAGCGACGGCAGCGACGGCAGGCACGGCCGAGGATGCACTTCCGCCGCTTGTCCGGCCGCGTTCATTGTCCGTCGGGACAACGCGGCTGCTGCGCTCGATCGCCAGGGATCTTCTCGACGCCAAGCCGGTTTCCGCCGATGGCCACGTGGCGGCGCTGTGAGCCGGTGGTCATGCCCCCGATCGCTTCCGGTCGATGGGCCGTCGCTGCAATTCAGATGGGAATCGATTTCGGCGCGGAATCATGCAAGGTTCTGGCTGTCCCCGCCCAATGTCAGGTTTGCTGGGCGCAAGACGACCGTCGCATGTCCAATCGGTAGGCCCATTTGTTCCGTATTCCCCTGCTTGTCGCCCTCGCCCTTGCGATCACCTTCGGTCTCGGCACGCTCTCGGCGGTCTGGGCGCTGAAGGCGACGATCGGCTTCGGATCGATTGCGCTTGGCCCCTGGAACGCCTTTCCGAACGCACAGACGGGCAGCGCCGACCCGTATGCCAGAGCCCACCGGGCACGGGACGGGGCGCTGCTCCTCGGCAGCGCAGAGGGGCTGGTGTTTCGTGCCTCCCACGACAGCGGCGGACTCACGCTCACGGGACGATGCAGCTACGACGTGGCCGGACTGACACCCGCTGCCCGCTTCTGGACGCTGCATGCCACGACACCGGACGGCAAGCCGTTGTCGCTCGATCGCAATATGCCGGGCGGGTTGAATTCCTGGACGGTCCTGCGGGGCGCCGACAGCAATTTCACCATCCGGGTGGCCGCCGGCGCCCAGCCGGGCAACTGGCTGGCCGTCCCGGCGGGTCAGCCGTTCCGACTCGTTCTGACGCTGCTCGACACGCCGGCGGCTGGCAGTTCCGGGGTGGTGGACCTGTCCATGCCGGTAATCACCCGGGCCGGATGCGCCAATGCGTAGCGTCGTTTTCGCCGTCCTCGTTGGCATTTTGGGCGCCGCCGCGCTGCACATCCTGATCATCCTGGCCGTGCCCGGCTTCACCGGCAACGACGCCTATACGCGGATCACCGAACTGGGCGAGCCGCAGCATTTCTATCCGCTGGACAACGATCCGGTCGCCGACGGCGGGCTCGTCAACGACGATCCGGGCATGCGGATCGCCGTCTGCGCACTCTCGGTCGCCGAGCGTCCTGTGCGGCTGTACGCCCCGGCCGGTGTCCCGTTCTGGTCGATCGGCCTCTTTGACAGCACCGCAAACGAGGTGTTCAGCATGAACGATCGCACGTCGGTGGGCGGCGTGCTCGACGTCGTTGTCGCCACGCCGATCCAGCTGAACGCGATCCGCAAAACTTTGCCGGCAGACCTGTCGCGATCGATCCTCGTCGAGATGGTGGGCGAGGACGGCTATGCGGTGCTGCGCACCTTCGTGCCCACCGCCACGATGGGCGAGGCTGCCTATTCCTTCCTCAGCAATGCCGGCTGCGAGGCGATCGAGGACGAGACGGAATGAGTGGCCGAACCAACCGCTGACACCGCGCGGTTGCACGTGATGGCCTAGGGCGACGACGCCGCGCAGATCTTTTCAGTTTTCAAGGAAGGATGAAGCGAACAGCTTCCAATGGGCATTTCGACAGATGCCCGGATGCACGCGATCGTCACGCCGCCGAGAACCCCAGCAAGCGCGAATTATTCTAGCGACGAGCGTCGTTGCCGGCTTCGCTCGCTTTCCTGGCGCGCGCCTTCGCAGCGATCATGGCCGGGGTCAGCCGCTCGTAACGCACACCGGTAAACAGCAGCACGGCTGCCGGCGCCTCGTGCCAGACCTTATCGCGTCTGGGCGTGCGCGACAGTCGTTCCTGTAATCGTACCACGTCTGACATTCTCGCCTCCTTAACAAGAATTGAGACGGATGAAGGACCGCACATAACTCACCCTGTCCGGGTCGGTGCTACCGTATCCGCTGCCGATGGTGGTTTTCGAACGCTGAACAGTGCCACCACAGCCAACCTTGAACGGACGAGGGCGCTGAATGGTTTCCCGAAGCGGGAAAGAAAATGCCTGCCGCCGCCGTCCAAGGCATCCGGTACATCGCACCCTGCCTTGGTGCGCCGCTGCTGGCATCCGCGCGAAGCAGCTGCGCATGTCGGGAAGCATAGCATGTGATTGTCGTTTGCCCATGCCCCTTCCCACCATCGAATCGTAGTGCCATTACGGTTAACATCTTGCTAATTCTTTTCGTCTACTTGTTGGCAATCATGGGTTTCAAGCGGCTGGGGTTCCATGCGAACCGTTGACTGCTCGCACTCCTGCCGCATCCGAAAGCCGTAGGATCGACAGGAAAGCGTCGGTCAATCGCTGCAATCGTGTCAGAGTGGTACGTCGTGGGGGACAGATTTCGCGAACTGGAACGACCGCAGTCGGGACGGCCGAAGGATATTGTCCTGATGGCGACGGTCTCCGGCTTCGAAAGCCTCTCCCGGCCGACGCGCTCCGACCTCAAGCAATTCCACGAGCTGTTTCTGGCCACCTACCTCGCCTCCAGCGACGAGGCCCGCCGGCAGGCGGTCGCCGCGCTGTCGCAATGCCCGGTCGTGCCGCAGGAGACGGCACTGTTCATCGCTCGCCAGCCGATTGCGATCGCCGCCATCTTCCTCACCCGATCGAGCGCCATCAGCGAGACCACCCTGCTTGCCATCCTGCCCGGCGCCTCTCCGGCGCACGCTCGCGCGATCGAACGCCGCGACAGTCTCTCGCCCCGGCTGATCGAAAACCTGGTGGGGCTGCATCAGGCTCACCGCGGCCGTGGCGCCGTCGAACACGAGGTTGACCGCGAAGCGGCCCTGGCCGAGACGCGTCGCCAGGCGCGGGAAGAGGAACTGCGCGAGGAGATCAAGGCGCTGGCGCGCGCGCAGACGCCGGCAGAGACGGGCCTTGCACCGCTCGCCGCGATCGCCGAGATACATCTCGCCTTGATCGTCCGTTTTGCGCGCTCCGGCGAAACGGGAATGCTATCGGTGACCCTTGCCGATGCGCTCGGCTCCAGCCAGTGGCTCACCGGGCGCATCCTGCTCGACATTTCCGGCCAGCAGCTTGCAACGGTGCTGGTTGCCCTCGCCGCACCGAACATCGATTGCACCTTTGTCCTCACCCGCCTCTACCCGCACCTTGCACAGACCGGGCGGGTGGGAAGTCGCGCAGACACGCTGCTTGCCGAGCTCGAACGGGCCGCCTGCGTCGCGCGGGTCGAAAGCTGGCGCCGGGCGGACGCCTACACCCATCGCGACCAGCCTCTTGCGGCTGCCAACGCGGCTGGAACCGACACTCCTTCTACAGGTACGTCGCGGCGCGCCGCAGGCTGAAGCCACCGGCGCGCGATGTCCATTCCCGGAGGTCGTGATCGCGCTCTGCGTGCGGTGCAGCAGCCGGTGTCAGTGGCCGGTCGCCTGCTCGCGCAGGTCGGCCCGAACCGCGGCCAGCATGGTGGCGACGAACATGCCGGCGACAAGCAGGACGAAAGCGGGAAGGACGATCAACATCGCGGGGTTCCGGTTCAGCAATTCCTGAACCGTGTTGTCCCACGGCCACGCCGCCGACGCTGTTACCGCCGGAACAGGGGATCGTCCCGTTCGGCCGCTTGCTGCTCGACAAGGCTGCCGATCTCCTCGGCCTCCAACGCCACGATCCACAGGTCCGGATCGAAACGGATTTCGCGATCGAGCGCCTCGGAAACAGCTTCGCGCGGCTGGCGATTGAGCCGAAGCTCGAACAGGCGCTTGCCGGTGGTGTCCTCGTCGAAAAAGCTCTGTGGGGCGGGCGCGTAGAGCGTTTCCGTGCCGTCGCGGAAGGACTGGCGGACGAAGACAGCACCGCCTTCCGCAGCCCCCTTGCGCTCGATTGCGGCGAAATCACCGCGCGCGAAGGCGTTGCGGACCAGGGCGGCGGCGAAGATCTCGGATTTCAGGCGCATCAGGCTCCATACCGGCAGGCTGCCCGCGACGCAACCTTCCGCCCAGCAGTCTCGCGCTCAGACGCGGATTGCCAGACGCAATCCGCCCCAATGCCTGCCATTGACCATGATGGGCGCGGATACGTCCTTCATCAGCACGAACTGGCCGCCACCCATGTCACGACGGTAGGTCTGCACGAGAAATGGCTCCGTGCTGCGGCCGGCGCCCAGGCCGACCCGGTCGTCGAATATCCGCCGGTTGCGGCAGTTAGCGGTATTCCAGGCGACATCTCCCTGCCGCTGCGGTGCGGAGAATTTGTTATTGTGTGCCGGGAGATAGCCCCCCTCGTCGACGGCGGCGCAGAAGGCGATACGGTCATCCATCTCCAGGACCGGCTCCTGAAGCTCGGGCAGGACGCGTTCCGCAAATTCGGTATAGCTCGTCAAGTACTGGACCGGATCCGTTCCCGGAATTGGCCGGTAACGCCGGTCGAAAAGCGCGTCCATGCCAATCGCCCCGGAACGAACTGCCGCCTCGAAGCGCTCGGACATATCGGCGGCCACTGCCATTACCTTGCGGATAAAGGGACTGTCCGGCGTTTCGATGCCGGCGCTGGCGGTCGCCTGAATGATGCGCTCGGAGATCGCGACGACGTCGTTGACCCGCCCCGAGGTCGCCTGCAACGTGTCATCGGACTTGAGGATTTCGGAGGAAACGGTCGACAGCGTCTGCGCCAGATCCGCGCATTGCTGGTCGACGTTCCCCGTGGTCACGGCAAGGGCCGAGGCCCCGTCGAGGATCTGCGCCATGACGCCGCCGACCTCGGCAAAAGACCCTTTGACGACGGCCGCCGTGGTTCGCACCCCTTCCGCCGACAGACGTGCGCCCTCGCCGGCAGCGACGAGGCGGTCGATACGGTGAGCAAGTTCCCGAAGGGTCGACTGGATCGATGCGGTCGTCTGCGAGGTCTGCAGGGACAGCGCCCGAACCTCGGCAGCAACGACGGCAAAACCCTTTCCGGCATCGCCTGCCCTGGCCGCCTCGATGGCCGCGTTCAGAGCCAGAAGATTGGTCTGGCGCGCGATCGTGCCGATCGCGTCGGCAAGCATGCCGACATCGGACAGCGCACCCGAGACGGCGGATATTTCGGTTCCAATCTCGTTCGAGGCGGTCACCATCTGGTCGATGGCCTGGATGGATCCATCGAGTTGCGACGCCTGCTCGCCGAGCAGGGTTCGGGCATTGGCGGCCAACTTGTCGGTTTCACTGAGGGAACGCGCAACTTCGCCATTGGCGGCGGCCACGGTTTCGGCCGCACGGGTCAGTCGGGCAAAATGGGCCGCGTGCGCGGCGGACTGATTGGCCGTATCCTGGATCGCTCCCGCAATGTCGACGAGATGGACACCCAGCCGGGACGCCTCGCCCGCGAGCGTCGCGATTACACCGCGCAACATCTGTGCGCTTTCCTCGCCCACTGGGAGCGAATCTTCGGCAGCTTCTGCCGCCATGATTGCAGATCTCACACCTTCCTCCCGTAATTCGGGAAAAGAGTGCGGCAACATGGTTAACGCATCCTTTCCCCGCGGAGGCGACAAGTTGCAACTTTGGTCGAATACGCGGGTGGGACAGTTTGGGTTACAAGAAACCGCGACAGGCGGCGCCTGTTCGCCTCAGAGAGCGCCGATTTCCTTCAGCTTGCTGAGCACGAGTTCGTTCGGCTCGCCGGTGGTCGGCAGCCTGTAGTGCTTTTCGAAGGCGCGGATGGCCTCGCGGGTTTTTGAACCGGCGACGCCGTCGACGGCGATGTCGGCATAGGCGATGTTGCTCAATCCCTTCTGGATCTTCATCACCAGCGCGCTCGATTCCGCCGGCCTCGAGGTCGGTGCCATTGCCGGTTCGGCCTCGGCGGCACGGATAGCAGCGGCGACAGGATCGATCTCGGCTCCCATGTCGGAGGCGCTGCCGTCCGGCAGCGGTCGCTGTGCCGGCAGGACGGCCACCTGCGCCGGCAGGTCGCCATGAAGTGCCGAAAGCAGCTCCTCGTTCGGCGCGCCTGTCACCGCAAGCCCGCGCTCCTGCTGGAAGCGCCGGATCGCCGCCATCGTCCCTTCGTCCATGCGCCCGTCCGGATCGGCCGCATGGAACCCCTGCCGCGCCAGTTCCGTCTGGATCTCCAAAACAAGCTTCGAAGGTTGCGCATCCGCTGCCGCATCGGCGGCCTGCTCGCCCTCCCGCTCGATCAGGAAGGTGGTGACGTCCGTCGGCGGTTTGCGCAACGCCGAGAAACCGAGCGAATTTTGCGCCGATCGCGTCTTCATGATCGGCGATGGATGGCCACTCGGCTGATACCAGAGCGCGTTGGCGGCGACGAAGGAAAAGACCACGGCAAAGGCTGCGCCTCCGCCGACCACGGACGGATGCCGGGCCGCGAAGGCGCCGAGCGTCAGAACGACGCGCTGGACTATGCCGGGGCCCGCGGTCTTCCGCTTGCCCGCGCTGCGGCTGCGGCCGCCCCGTTCAAGCTGTTTTCGCGCGCGTGCCGTCATGGCCCCTTTCCTTGTCGCCGTCCGGGATGCCTCCCTCCGTCATGCGCATCGCTATCGCATGGTTCCGCTCACGGGAATACAGGCGGGGTGGGAATTCCTCAGCATTGTCTTGGGCACCGTAGCCCACGGCGGTGCCAGCCGCGCTCACCCCATCCGCCGGGATCGTCACGATGACCTGCGTTCCCTCGCCTGCCTTGCTGCGGATGGTAACGCTGCCGCCATGCAACCTCACCAGACCCTTGACCAGAGACAGTCCAAGGCCCGTCCCCTCGTACTTGCGCGTGTACTGGTTCTGGACCTGCACGAACGGCTGGCCGATCACGTCGAGCTGCTCGACGGGGATGCCGATGCCGGTATCGCTGACGCAAAGCACGAGATCGCGCTCCGCACGGGTCGCATCGATGGTGACAAGGCCGCCCTTGTCGGTGAACTTCACCGCGTTGCCGACGAGATTGATGAGGATCTGTTGCAGGGCGCGCTGGTCGGCGACCGCCTCGCCGATGTCGTGCGATACGCGACTGGTGAGTTGCACGCCCTTCTGACGCGCCTGCAGTGCCAGCATCTGCTCGCAGGTGCGCACGCTATCGGCAACGGGGAAAGGCTCCAGCACCAGCTCGTAGCGGCCGGCCTCGATCTTGCTGACATCGAGCATCGTGTTGACGACGGAGAGCAGGTGATCGCCCGATTGATGGATCAGCGCGACGTATTCGCGCTGGCGATCGTTTTCCAGCTTGCCGAAATATTCGCCGGCCAGGATGTCGGAGAAGCCGAGGATCGCGTTGAGCGGCGTGCGCAACTCATGGCTGACGGCCGCGAGGAACCGCGTCTTGGCGTCGTTGGCCGATTCCGCTTCGGCCGCCTTGCGCGCGCTGTCGCTGCGCAGCTCGGCCTCGGCGGAAATATCACGCGACTGGGCAACGATCGAGGCGAGCAGGCCAGCCGCGTCGCGGATCGCCGTCATATCGGTGCGCACGTTGAGGAACTGCTCGCCGTCCATCGCCTTGCGGCGTTGCTCAAGTCGAAGGTCGACGCTGACATGATCTTCGCCCTGGCGCAGGCGATCGATCGCCTGCAGGAAACCGAGCCGGTCGGAAACATGGATCTGGTCGATGAACCCGCGCGCGAGCGGATCGCGCATCGCAGCCAGCATCGCTTTGCGATCGCGACCATGCACGGCCGTGACGTAGCCGCGGGGATCGTGCAGCGTGACGAGGCCGGCAAAGAGGTCGTAGCACGCGGTCTCCGGGGCGGCGGACAGCGAATTGACGGGCGCGACCGTACGAGCGCCGGCGCCGTGGCGGCCGAGGGCCGACGACGTGGCCGTCGCAAGCAGCCCGCCGGCGGCGGCAAGCGCTGCGCCTGCCGGCAGAGCGGAGGAAAGCGGCATGACCGTTGAGAGCGCCAGCGGCAGGACCGGAACGGCGACCAGTGCCGTCAGGAAGATCGCACGCAGGCCGACCGGCGCGCTGCCGTCTGCGCCGGAGGTACGCATGTCACCCGTAACAGCGGCCGCGGTGGCTGCCATTCTGTCAGCGATGTCACTCAGGAAACGCACGCAATACCCTGCCGTCAGTCGTTCTTTTATCTGCGCCCAGAATCGCACCGGCGGCTTAGAAAAGATTAAACACACGCCGCCGGAAAGAGGCCGAAAGGGCCGAAAAAGCCTGTTTCAAAGCAACACAGCCGGCATTCGTCTGGTGTGGTTAATGGGGGGTAAGCGTTTCAAAATGCGGCATTTTTTCGTTCGCGTTAACTTCTCGGGCGTGCCCGCGCGAGCAGGAACGCCGGTCTTCAAGGCGGTGTGGCGGGCCTGCCCTGCCATCATGCTTAACGCCAGCCCCTAAAATTTGAGAGAAATGCCGATCAAACTCCGATCGTTCAAATTTTATGCAATTTTGAGGAAAACACGAGCGATTCCGGCAAAGGGCCATTTTCCTGCCATCGCTATGCTCGCATCAATGGCTTGAACCCGGTAGACAGGACCGGGACGGCGACGAGGCAGCGGTCGGCAAGAGCCGCGCCGGAACGAGGATGGGCAAGGCAATGTGGTTTCTGATCAAGGGAGCGTTCTGGTTCTCGTTGGTGCTGGTGCTGCTGCCGCTGTTCGACAACGACGCGGCGACGAAGCTGCAACAGGGTCCCTCCGTCGAAATCGGCGACACCGTCAGCGCCGCCAGCGAAGCCATCACCTATCTTTCCGCCCTGTGCCTGCAGAAACCCGACGTCTGCGAGAAGGGAGCGGAAACCTTCGTGGCGCTCGGACACCGGGCACGCGAGGGCGCCCGCGTCGCCTACAAGCTGCTCGACGCGCAATTTGCCGATCCCGCCGATGACACCGCCGACGCCAGGGCCGCCTTGGCACAGCCGCTGCCGGCGCTCGCCACCGCCGAGGCGGAGGCAGCCGAGGCCGACACCGTCATTACCGGCACGATCGCCGTTCCCTCGCGCCGGCCCGACCCGGCCAGGTAACGACTCCTCTTAAATTTGCCCGCCTTGTTGCTGCTGCAACCGCCGCGAGGAGCGTCCCTGCCTCGCGGCGCTTCTTTTTCTTGAAGAACGACGCGGCGGGCGTCGGGTTCAAATCGGCGTCCTTGTGCATTATATGTCAGGCAGATGTAGAATTGGATCCGCCATGACAGACCTTGCCCAGATCATCGATGACTTCGCCTTTCTCGACGAGTGGGAGGACCGCTACCGCTATGTCATCGAACTCGGCAAGGCGTTGCCGGAGCTGAGCGAAGACAAAAAGAGCGCGCAGAACAAGGTGCACGGCTGCGCCAGCCAGGTCTGGCTGGTGACGCATTCTGATGGCGGCGGCGATCCGGTGCTGAGGTTCGAAGGCGATTCGGACGCGCATATCGTGCGGGGCTTGGTGGCGATCGTGCTCGCCGTCTATTCCGGCAAGCGCGCCTCCGAAATCTCCAGCACCGATGCGCTCGACGTGTTCAACAAGATCGGTCTGGTCGAACACCTCTCCTCCCAGCGCGCCAACGGGTTGCGCTCGATGGTGCGGCGCATTCGCGACGAAGCATCCATCCGCGTCGCCGCGTAACGGCGCAAAGCGCGTCGCGCGCTCCTTTTCTCCCAGACCCTTGTCCCGAAGCTGGGTTCCCGCGTTTGGAAGATGGACGCGGCGAGCCGGCACGCCTGTTGAGTCATGCTCCTCAACCGGGGCGGGACGCGAGATCCGGCCGGTAACCGTCCGCGCCCCAGCGAAGGGGCCTCGGCAAAGACGGCTGCGGCGCATAGTGGCGTGACAACGCCATCAGCGCGGTGCGCAGCATCAGCTTGGCCGAACGCACCGGCCACTGCCGCTCACGCTCCACCGTTTCCAGCCCCTTCAGGAAGCAGCAGACGTCAAGCGCCACGCCGCAAAGTTCCGGGCCCATCGCATCGATCGCCCGCTGCAAGCGCTGGCGGGCGGCGAGCGCCGTGTCCGAGATGTCGCGTGCCTGTCCCATCTCGCCGGCGGTGCGGCCGGCCAGGCGCGGCTGCCAGGCCATCGTCATTCGGGGCGTGAGGCCGGCACGATGGAAGTCACGGGCGAACTGCTCGGCCGCCGCGATCGCCTCGCCGGAAAGAAACGGGGTTCCGGCCTTGTCCTTCAGGCGCGACAGCGCCGAGAGCGGCGACTCGAGCAGATTGACGCTGACCGCCTGGCGGGTGGCCGATACCTGCACCGACCGCTGTTCGAGCGCACGGTGCTGGTCCTGAAAACCATCGGCACCGGAAAGCAAGCGCTTGATGTACCCGCGAGTTTCAGGCGAGGCAGCCAAGATCGCGCCTTGCCGCACCGCCAACCCCGCCCGCAGCGCGTGTTCGAGCACGGCGCGCGTCACGGTCCCCTCCTTGCCACAGGGCTTTTGCAACCGAACCGGATCGGAGTCCGACATCGTCACGCCGCCGCCGGCGTCGACGAGGAAGCGCAGAAGGGCCGCGAGCGGACGTCCGGTGGCTGATACGGGTTCGCCCTTGCGTTCACTCATGGTCGAACGCCCCCATCGTGCCGAAGACCGACAGGGTTATCCGCTCGACGGTGGCGACGAAGTCATCGAACGCGCGGTCGTCGCGGCGGTCCTCAACCACATTGCACGCGTGGCCGACGGTCGTCCGGTCGCGCCCGAACGCCGCACCGATGTCGGCGAGCGATATCTGCAGCGCGACGTGGCAGACATACATGGCGATCTGGCGGATATGGGCCGCGGCACGGCGACTGTGGCGCCGACGCAAGATCCTTTCGTGCGACAGTGACAGGAGTTCGGCGACAAGCTGGCGCACGACGCGGCAAACCGAACGCACGGGAGGTTCGCAGCGCTCGAACACCCCCGCTCCACCGAAGGCAACGGCCAGCAACCGGGCACGCCTGAGCCGCAGGCGATGCTTTCCATCGCCGCGCGCCGCTTGAGAACCGGCGGAAATGGCAGGGATGTCGGGCAAAGGCAGGGTGTTGGGCATTGCACTCACTCCGTTGATAGGAATTTATTCATATCACCCTACACAGGAAGCGTGGATGAACGGAGCGTGTCAATGCTTATTCAAGTTGAAATCACAGGATAATTACCAGAACCCATCCCGCAATAGGCATATTTTCCTTTTTCAGAATACAAAAAAGCCGGGCCACCAACGCGACCCGGCGTGATCGATCCGCTTTTTCCGCATTGCTCGCTGTGGACGAACAGCTTCGGTGCGGTCGCTGACCTGAAGCGCCTCGCGATCTTTCAGATTCGCTTGTGGCGCTTCAAGTCCTTGTTCTTTCGCCTCTGTCCCGAAACCGGTTCCCGCCTTCGGGAGACATGCTTTAGCGCTTCGCCTTGCGGCGCTGGCCGAGGCCCATTTCCTTTGCAAGCCGCGAACGCGCTTCGGCATAGGACGGCGCAACCATCGGATAGTCCGGCGGCAGGTCCCACTTCTCGCGGTACTGCTCCGGTGTCATGCCGTAGTGGGTCATCAGGTGCCGCTTCAGCGACTTGAACTTCTGCCCGTCTTCCAGGCAAATGATATAGTCGTTCTGGACCGACTTGCGGATCGGCACCGGCGGCTTCGGCTTTTCGGCCTGCACCGGCTCCTCGACAACCGCGGCGGGACGTGACGTGTTGTTGAGGGCGGCGTGCACGTCGGCAATCAGGGTCGACAGCTCGGAAACCGGCACGACGTGGTTGCTGACATAGGCGGCAACGATATCTGCTGTCAGTTCAACGAGCAGATTTGAGCCGTTACCGTCGGAAGTCTCAGTCATTTTCTTCTCCTGTCGGACGATCCGGCTGTCACGCCTGGGCAACAGCGGAATCAAACTGCGTAATGCGCAAAGCGTACCTTGTGTTTTCTGGGTAAACCTGCCCGCATCCGTGAATGGATGCCCCTGCGGCAACAGATTCACACTGCGCTAATATTACTTCCGACACCGGAGCGCCCCTTACCTCTCCAAATCTTGGCCAGATCCACGTTAGAAAAGGAGCACTTTAGAAAGGCCGCAACTTAGACTGGAGTTCATCGCGCAAGCAAAATCAACATACAAGCTTTACTTGAAGTGGAATAACATCGTTTTCATGAAAGTCCAATAATATTTTGGAGATCAGAATGTGTGTCTTGTACATCCCCCATTTGGGGGAGATGCGGACAAAAAAGGGTGTATCGGCCGGTTTCGTTACGGACGGAGCCGCGCCTCACTTCTTGGCATGAACGCGCATTTCGTCGCAGACCGCCCGGCGCGACAGGCGGTATCCGGCCTGGTGAGCAGCCTTGGCAACGAGATGTGCCGCGACGGGCGCCGTGAGGATGAAGAAGACGAAGCCGGTGAACGCCCGGGCAAGGGTCGCAAAATCGCCCGCCTGCAGGCCGGCGGCGATCAGCATGAGACCGGAACCGATCGTGCCGGCCTTGGAGGCCGCATGCATGCGGGTATAGACGTCCGGCAGCCGCACGACGCCGACGGCCGCCAGGAAGGTGAAGATGCCGCCGGAGACCAGCATGGCGGACACGACGAGCGCCAAAAGAACCTGCATCACCGCCCCCTTCCCCTCTTTTTCCGCTTTGGCGTTTTCGATCCTGCCTGGGCCCTCCTTGACGGGCCCTCGGCCCGTCCCGCCATCGGGTCCGCTTCGTCGACGGGCATGCCCTGCGTCAGCACGAAACGCGCCAGGGCGACGGTGGCGAGGAAACCGACGAGACCGAGCGCGATGGCGATATCGACATAGAGGTTGAAACCGGTCTTGATCGCCACGACGGCAAGGAATCCGATCGCAATCGCGACGAGCATGTCGAGCGCGACGATCCGGTCCGGCAGCGTCGGCCCACGGATCACCCGATAAGCCGTGAGAAAGAAGGCGATGCACATCAGAAACAGCGCGATGTTTGCGGCGGCAAGGACGATCGATTGCGCGGCCATCAGCGGAGCGCCTCCAGGATCTTTCGCTCGAAGCCGTTGGCAATGTCGCGTTTGACGGCGACAGGATCGGAGCAGTCGAGCGCGTGGACGTAGAGGACGCGCCGGTCCTCGGACACATCCACCGACAGCGTGCCCGGCGTCAGCGTGATGAGGTTCGCCAGCAGCGTGATCTCGATGTTGCGATCCACCGTCAGCGGGAAGGCGAAGATGCCGGGCTTCAGGTCCATTTTCGGACTGGCGACGAGCACGGCGACGCGCCAGGCCGACAGCGCCAGTTCCTTGATGAAAAGCACGGCGAGAGAGAGGAGCTTCAGCGGCCGGAAGATGGTCCGGCCGCCGACGAAATCACGCCGGACGATCCAAAGCACGAGAAGGCCGAGCAGGAAGCCGAGGACGAGGTTCGGCGGCGACAGACTGCCGGTCACCGCCGCCCAGACCATGGCAAAGACAACCGCGATCAGAAACAGCTTCATCAGCGCGCTCCTTGCGGGAAGACGGAGTTGACGTAGGCCGACGGCTCCGCCAGCAGCGCTGCGGCCGACTGGATGTGCGACAGGAGCAGATCCGGGAAGAGCCCGACCAGCACCGACACCAGCGCGAGCATGGATAGCGGCACGAGCCCGTCGTTTCGCGGTGCCGGATCCGCGCCGACCGAGGGCGCGACCGCCGGACGCCAGTAGGCAAGCGACCAGACGCGAGCGACGGCGATCATCGTGAGGAAGCCGGTCAGGAGCACCGCCCCCGCCAGCCACCACGCGCCGATGTCGAGCGCGGCCTTCGCCACCATCACCTTCGGCCAGAAACCTGAGAATGGCGGCATGCCGGAAACGGAGAAAAACAGCACGAGCGACACGGCTGAGAAGTAGGCGGCGCGGGCGTAAATGCCACCGCTCGCATGCAGGTCGAAGCCGCCGGCGATGCGGCCGGCGATGCCCGCCGTCATGTAGAGCGCCGTCATCACCACCATGGAATGCAGCGCATAGAAGAGCGCGCCGCCGACCCCGCCGGGACCGCCGACGGCGACTCCTGCGAGCATCACGCCGATCCCCGAGATCACCAGGTAACCGAGCAGGCGACGGATGTCGCTCTGACCGATGGCGCCCAGTGCGCCGAGGATCATCGTGGCGGCGGCTGCGACGGCGACCACGAAGCTCAGTTCCTCCCTCTCCACCGGGAACAGCATCACCATGACGCGGATCAGCGCATAGACGCCCACCTTGGTCAGCAATCCCGCAAACAGTGCGGACACGACGATGCGCGGCGTGTGGTAGGAGGCGGGCAGCCAGAAATTGACCGGGAAGGCCGCGGCCTTCATGCCGAAGGCGAGCACGAAGAGGCTGGCGAGCGTCATCAACGGCAGATCGCCACGCCGCGCGGCCGCCTTGGTCGCGATATCGGCCATGTTGAGCGTGCCGAACAGGCCGTAGAGATAGCCGACGGCGATGAGAAACAGGGTCGTGGCGACGAGGTTGAGGAAAGCGTACTTCACAGCGCCATCGATCTGCCGGGGCTCGGAGCCGAGCACGAGCAGGCCGAAGGAGGAGATCAGAAGCACCTCGAACCAGACATAGAGATTGAAGATGTCACCGGTCAGAAACGCGCCCGAGACGCCAGCCATCAGCAGCATCAGGAACGGGTAGAAGCCATAGCGGCGGCCGGAGGCATCGATGCTGCCCATCGCATAGACGCCGCCGGCAAGGGCGACAAGGGCCGAGAAGAAGGCAAAAAGCGCACCCAGCAAATCCACCGTGAACGCGATGCCGAACGGCGGCAGCCAGCGCCCCATGACCATCGTAATAGGCCCGCCCGCCGCCACCTGCCAGAGCAGCAGCGCGTCCAGCACGAGGAGAACGAGGAGTGCCGGGATGGCAAGCAAGGGCTGTATACGCACGTTCTTGCGCAGCATGAGCAGGACGGCGCCGCTTGCCAGGCACCAGACGACGGGAAGCACGACGAGCCAGTCGCGCGGCGCCGCGGGCGACATGACGAGCGCCTGGGAAAGATCGAGCGCAGAACCTGAGGGGGCGGCCATCGGCAGTCCTAATATCCGGTCGGGGGCGCGCTGTCGGCCTCAGGCTCGGCCACGCGCATTTCATTGGCATTGTCCGTCGAAAGATCCTGGAAGGCGCGATACGAAAGCACCAGCAGGAAGGCGAAGAACGAAAACGAGATGACGATCGCCGTCAGGATCAGTGCCTGCGGCAGCGGGTTGGCGGTCACGGCGAACTGCCGGTCGAGGCCGGCGGGAATGATCGGCGGCACCTCGCGGACGATGCGTCCGGTGGTGAAGAGCAGCAAGTTGACGGCATTGCCGAGGATCGCGACGCCGAGAAGGATGCGCACCAGGAATTTTGACAGCATCAGATAGACCGCCGCGGCGAAGAAGATGCCGATCAGGACGGAGAACAGCGCTTCCATCAGATGTCCTCCCTTTCGAGCGCGAGCGCGATCGAGGTGATCGCGCCGACGACGACGAGGTAGACGCCGAAATCGAACAGCATGACAGTCGACAGCGGGATCTCTACGGCGAACAGCGACGGCGTGATCCACAGGCCCGTCATGAACGGCACGGCGGCGAACATCGAGATCAGGCCGGCGATGCAGGCGAGGAAGAGCCCGATCGCGGCGATCGTCATCGGATGAAACCACAGCGCCTGGCGCACCGGCTGGATGCCGCGGGCGATGCCGTAGATCGCAAGCCCGGAGGCGGCAATCAGTCCGCCGATGAAGCCGCCGCCCGGTTCGTTGTGGCCGCGCAGCAGCACGAACACCGAAAAGAGCAGCATCAGCGCCGTCAGGAACGGAGCAAGGGTCCGGAAGATGACGGTGTTCATCGGCGCATCTCCTCCTTCCGGTTTTCTGCCGCCGGCTTGCGGATGCGGATCAGCGACAGGATCGCAAGTCCCGTCGTCATGACGACGGCGATTTCGCCGAGCGTGTCGGTGCCACGGAAATCAACGATGATCACGTTGACGACGTTGGCGCCGTGGGCGATCGCCTTGGAGTAGAGATTGAAGAAATCGGTGAGCAGCGGATCGAACCGCCCCTGGGTGACGCGCAGCAGATAGAGGCAGAAGCCGAGGCCGCAGGCGATCGCGACCGCCGCATCGGGGATTCTCTGCGACAGCGGCCGGGCATCGCGCGGCTGCAGGTGCAGACGAGTCATGACCAGCGTCAGGATCACCACCGAGAGCGTCTCGACCATGAACTGGGTGAACGACAGGTCGGGCGCGCCGAAGAGCAGGAACAGCAGCGCCACCGAGAAGCCCTGGATGCCCAGCGCGAGGATCGCGTTCAGCCGGTTGCGCGCCGTCAGCACCCCGCCGACCCCGAGCAGCGCCAGCGCCATCACGGCAAGCTCGTGGAACTGTGCGTCCGCCGGCCAGATCGGCAGGCGCGGCCATTCGCCGAACCAGGCCAGCGGCAGCAGAAGCGCCAACGCCACCATGACGAAGGTGACCGTCAGATAGGTTTCCATCAGCCCCGGCTGCAGCAGGCGCGACAGGCGGTGGGCGAAGCGAACGAGCCCGGTCATGAACTGATCGAAGCCGCGATCGGGTCCCCAGCCGATGTCGTTGACCAGTCTGTCGGCGGCCGCGCGCGCCCGGTCGAACCCAGCAAGCAGGCCGATGCCGACCGCGACCGTCACCGCCGACAGCAAGAGGGCGACGCTGGCATGCGGCATTGCCGGGATCGTCACGGTCTCGGGCCGGCCGGCAATCGCAGAGGCGAGCGGCGAGGAGATGAGCGGATGGAGGAAGGAGGAGAAAAGACCGGCGGCGAGCCCGCAGACGGACAGAACGACCGGGCCGAGCCAGAGCAGCAACGGCCCCTCATGCGGCGTCTTCGGCGTGGAGACCTGCGCCCCGAGGAACGGTTTGATGGCGATGGCGAAGGCGACGGCGACCATCAGCGCATTGCCGATGACGGCAGCGGCGGTAAACGCAATCGCGCGAAGGTCGCCACCGCCAAGGGCCGTATAGACCTCCTCCTTGCCGAGAAAGCCGAAGAACGGCGGCAGGCCGCCCATCGACAGGGCTGCGAACACCGCCGCGGCGAAGGTGATCGGCATGGCGCGGCCGAGACCCCCGAGACGGGTGATGTGCCGCGTGCCGGTCTCGTGGTCGAGGAGGCCGGCCACCATGAAGAGCGCCCCTTTGAAGAGCGAGTGCGCCACCAGGTAGAGCGCGGCGGCCGCCGCCGCATGCTCCGAACCGAATCCCGTCAGCAGCACGAGCAGGCCGAGCGAGGCGACGGTGGTGTAGGCGAGCATCAGCTTCAGGTCGGTCTGCCGGATCGCCAGCACGGCGCCGACGAGCAGCGTCAGGCCGCCAAAGGCCGGCAGGATCGTCTCCCAGGGCGCGGTCCCGCCGAGGACGGGATTGAGCCGCATCAGCAGATAGACGCCCGCCTTCACCATCGTCGCCGAGTGCAGGTAGGCGGAAACCGGCGTCGGCGCTTCCATCGCGTTCGGCAGCCAGAAATGGAAGGGGAACTGCGCGGACTTGGTGAAGGCGCCACCGAGCACCAGCAGAAGAATCGCCAGGTAGAACGGGCTCGCACGGATCTCCTCGCCAAACGACAACAGCAGCGAAAGCTGCGTGACGCCGGTGACGTTCCAGATGACGAGCAGGCCGGCGAGCAGCAACAGGCCGCCGCCGCCCGTCACCACCAGCGCCTGCAGCGCGGCGCGGCGCGAGGCCTCGCGCGCATGATCGAAGCCGATCAGCAGGAAGGACGTGATCGAGGTCAGTTCCCAGAACACGAACAGCATCAGGAAGCTGTCGGAGGCCACCAGCCCGAGCATCGCGCCCATGAACATCAGGATGAAGGAGAAGAAGCGCCCCTGATGCGGATGTCCCCGCAGATAACCGCCGGAATAGAGGACGATCAGCGTGCCGATACCCGAAATGAGCAGCAGGAAGGTGAGCGACAGGCCGTCGATCAGCCAGGAGAAGCTGACATTGTAGGACGGGACCCAGTCGTAACCGCCGGTGACGATCTCACCGCGCGAGACCTCGGGCAGGAAGCCGGTGAAGTGCCAGAGGATCGCCGCCGGAAAGAGCGCGAGCGGCCAGGCGGCGCGATGCCCCAGGATACGGGTGAGCAAGGGGGCGGCGAGCGCACCGAGGAACGGCAGACAGAAGGCGACAAACGTCAATGCCATGTCTGTTTGCATACCCTCTCCCGAACCAGCGCCGAATCCCCTGATGGATCAATGGGCTCGTTCTATGTCGGTATGGCCGAAATCGCCACCCTTGAAAAGCAAGGCCGAGGCTTTTTCGTGCGCGTCCCTTTGAACGCGACGCAACGGAAATCCCGCTCGATTGCATTTCATTCGCCAGAACCCTACATGGATCATGCGCAAAGGAGGCTCCGATGAGTGACAATGTCCAGTTGAAGGTTGTCAAGACGGACGAGGAGTGGCGCCAGCTGCTGACGCCGGATCAATACCGGATCACCCGGCAGCACGGCACGGAACGGGCCTTTTCCAGCCCGGACTTCGACAGCTCGAAGACAGGCACCTATCATTGTGTCTGCTGCGATCGCCCGCTCTACAGTTCGCAGGCGAAGTTCAACTCCGGAACCGGCTGGCCGAGCTTTACCCAGCCGATCGAACCGGGTGCGGTGACCAGCCACCGTGACGTGTCCTATGGAATGGACCGGACCGAGATCCGTTGCGCCGATTGCGACGCCCACCTGGGCCACGTCTTCCCGGACGGCCCACCGCCGACGGGTCTGCGCTACTGCATGAACGGCGTGGCGCTGACATTTTCGCAAGAATGACGGCCGGTTAAATCGGCAATATCAGCGGCTTGCGCAGCCGGGCTTGAAAACTGATTCCGCCCGCCTCAGGCTGCGTGCACCGTTAGGCGAACCATGGCAGGCTCAGCCGCTTGCTCGCCCATCGGGGTGTTGCAAGCACAGCTCCATGCACGTCAGGTCCAGCCACCGGCCGAACTTCGTGCCGACCTCCTTGAAGCGGCCGACGACACGAAAGCCGAAGCCTTCATGCAGCCTGATCGAGGCGTCGTTCTCCGCCTCGATGCCGGCGATCAGCACATGGATGCCGGAGGACCGGGCACGGTCGATCAGGTGTGCGAGCAACTGCCGGCCGATCCCCCTGCCGCGCGCGTCCTTGTGCACATAGATCGAGTGCTCGGCGGTATGGCGGTAGCCGTCGAAGGCGCGCCAGTCGCCATAGGTTGCATAGCCGACCACCTCGCCGTGCAGTTCGGCGACGACGACGGGAAAGCCGCGGTCACGGCGGCCGCGAAACCACTCGATGCGGTTGTCGAGATCGACGAGCGCGTCGTTCCAGATCGCGGTCGTGTTGGCGACGGCATCGTTGTAGATCGCCATCACCGCGGCCATATCCTCTTCGCGCGCGTCACGGATCAGCGTCGCTTGCTCCATCACAATTGACCTCACGGTTTCGGTTGGGTCTGTCGATTGATCATATAGGTGTAGCACGCACGTTGAGAACCGCGGTGCCCTCAGGCACTGACGCACGTAACGACGGCGGAATAGTGGACGGCCGCTGCGGCGACGACGAAGCCGTGCCAGATCGCGTTCTGGAACCGCAGGCTCTGCCAGACAAAGAAGACGACTCCCACCGAGTAAAGCACGCCGCCAATCAGGAGCAGGGCCATGGTCGTCTCCGGCAGCATCTCCAAGAGGGAATCGGCTGCAATGATGCCGCTCCAGCCCATGGCGAGGTACAGGATGATCGCCATTCGGTCGTAGCGTCCGGGGCGCAAGAATTTCAGCGCGGTCCCGGCAGCCGCGATGAGCCAGACCGCGACCAGCATGCCCGCCAGCATCGGATCGTCCCAGCCGCGCTGCAGGAAGGGCGTGTAGGTCGCGGCGATCAGAACGAAAATCGCCGAGTGGTCGAACCGCCGCAGGTACCATTTGACGTTCGATGCCGGCCACAGGTTGTAGGCAAAGGAAATGCCGAGCGAGAGGACCAGGCCGACGCCATAGATCCAGGCTGCGGCAAGCTGGCCGCTCGTGGCCCAGACCGTCGCGTAGAAGAGGAGCGCCGTGACCCCGACCAGGGCAAGCACGACGCCGACGCCATGAACGATGCCATCGGCGATCAGTTCATGGCGATCGTACTGCCATCTGAAACTTACGGGTTCCATGCGAACCGTTCCACGCGAATACATGCCGCTTGTTCACACTTCGCGAAGGCGCATCGTGAGATAGGCGCCATAGATTCCCGACCTTCCCGCTTGGGGTCGAGGATCGGGACCTGTTGAAAGTGTCATGGTGGCGGTTGCGCGTGTCATCATCAAGGCCGATTGCGGGCCAAGTGCCGGAACTCGCTTCACTTTTTGGTAACGGCTGTAACTGTTCGGTGCGTCGCCGTCGCTGCTCCAGGACCTTGGAGCGGCTCCTGCGATGATCGAACGATCACGGCTTGCAGCGCCTACCTCTTGATGCATTCCTCGCAGAGCGCCGCCTGGGGAACGGCCTCGAGCCGCCTGGGCGAGATTGGATTTCCGCACTTGGGGCAGATGCCGAACGTCCCGGCCTCGATGCGATCGAGTGCGGCATCGATCGCCGCCAGTTCATCAAGCCCCGTATTGCCGATTTCCTCGAGAACCTCGTCGCTTTCCCGCTCGGTCGCCCGCTCTTCGGCGTCGGGATTCGGGGTGGCCTCCAGATCGCCCTCGATCTTGTGCAGACGGCGGTAGAGTTCGTGCTTGCGGCCGACAAGCCTGTCCTTGAATAGTGCGGTATCCAGCATGGACTTTCCTTTCTGACTATTCCTGCCCGGCGGCACCGTCGCAGGATCCGTCTGTATCGGCCCGCTTCGGGCCTAAAGCTGCGCACTCTGTGAGAAGATCGAATTCGATCTTCACATGAATATGCCTAGCGATCGACGAGAACGGACATCGGCGAGTGGCGTACAACCCGATCCGCCGTTGCGCCCAACAGGTAGTTGGTCAATCCGGGACGATGCGATGCAATCAGGATCAGGTCGGCCTCGTGCTCCTCCGCTGCGGCAATGATCTGACGCGCACTCCCGCCATAGCGGATGTCGATGAGGGCGGAAATGCCGAGATCCTGCCGCATCCGGCCCAGACGCTCCTCGGCCTGCTTGATCTCCATCTCGACCATGGCGGCCGGGAACTCTATCGAGAGATAGCCGGTGGCCGCTTCGATCACATGGACGAGGACGATTTCACCGTCGTCTGCCAGCAGGTCCGCTGCCCTGCGCAGGATCTGCTCACCGCGTTCCAACTGGTCCATGGCCACGGGAACGATGATCTTCTTGTACATGCCTGGCTCCCTATCCAGATTGATTGGATGCAGCAGGTTTGTCCGTGGAGACTGCGCGCTGCATTGACAGGGATCAAGACAAATCTGTGTGGTGGCAGCGGAACCGCAAAACAAATGGTTGCATCAATCGGACAAGCGTGAGGTGCCGGAGCCAAATGTAGAGGCCGTCAACGCTGCGTTGACAATATTTCACCGATTCGTCATCTTTTCCGAACGGTGACAGGCGGCCATATTGCATTCCAAAGAACGGTTTCGTCGAAACCGACCCGGTGCCGCCGCCGATACCAAGGGGCGTACCACGACGTCGAACTGGAGAACACAAATGACCGCAGCCTCGGCGCTTTCCTCGCCCGATCACGCCGCCAACATGCCGGCACATGTCGATCATTCGCATCTCGTCGTCACCGACTTGCCGCTGACGTCGGACTGGTACCAGAAGGTGATGGGCCTGTCTGTTCTCGACAAAAGCGCCTCGGGCCAGACGCTCGGTGTAGGTGGACGACCGCTGCTGACGCTGACGACGGAAGGCAACGCCACGCGCGCCTCACGGCGCACTCCCGGCCTGTTTCACAACGCCTTCCTGGTGCCGAGCCGCAAGGAACTGTCGCGCTGGCTGGCCCACGCAGCCCACAGCGGCGTGCGGCTGACGGGCGCCTCCGACCACCTCGTCAGCGAGGCGATCTACCTGGACGACCCGGAAGGAAACGGCATCGAGATCTATCGCGATCGCGGGCGTGACGAATGGCACTACCTGAACGACGGGATGGTCGAGATGGCGACGCTGCCGCTGGATCTGCAGAAGCTCTACGACGAGGCGCCGAAAGACAGCTGGACTGGACTGGCGGAGGACTCCGCCATGGGCCACATCCACCTGCAGGTCTCCGACATTCCGCAGGCAGATACCTTCTTCCGCGACGTGCTCGGCCTCGACCTGATGGCCCGCTATCCCGGTGCCAGCTTCTTCGCCTCGGGCAAGTACCATCACCACATCGGCGCAAACGTCTGGAACTCGCGTGGCGCGGCCAAGCGCGAGGCCCACATGACCGGCCTTGCCGACTACACGATCCGCTTCAGCAGCAAGGACCGGCTGGAGCAGGCGGCCCAGTCGCTCGACAAGCTGGAAATCCCGACGACCCGCCACGGCGAGGTAATCTCGCTCATCGACCCATGGGGCATCGGTCTGAAGCTGTCGGCCTGACGGGCTGCATTTCACGGCAGCTCAGTCGTAGAGATAGTGCGCGTCCCAGTCCTCGCGCGGCACCTTCTCGCCAATGCGGAACTTGAAGGCGGTGACGTCGAAGCGATCCGGCGTTGTCTCGCACTTGAAGGCGAGCCGATACCATTCGCCCTCGCTGCGAAACACCGCGCCCTTGGTCTTCAGAAGGTTGCCGTCAGCGCCGGCGTCGCCGAAGGAATAGGCGATCACCTTGTCCGGCCTGTAGCCGAGCTTCGCCGCCTTGATGCGATCCATGGCTTCCATGTCGCAACGCTGCTCGAAACGGGTCTCGGGATCGAGCTTGGCGAGTTGCCCCCGCAACCGCGCATCCATGGCATGCGCGGAGGGCGCAATGGCGCAGGCTATCACGATCGAGGCGATGGCGGTTCTCATTCGCAGAATCACTCCTGTGTTGGGAACGGGCGGCATGCGGCCGAAATGGGGCAATTGAGAGTCGAGACGTGAAATTCGCCCCCTGAGGCAAAATGGACGCAGATGCTCCCGAAGCGTCTTGCTCCTGCGGGGAACCGTATTCGCCGCCGCGCGTTACCGCCGCAGCGAGAGGGGAGGCCGCCATGGACAGGAGATTGACCAGGAGCGAGACCAACGGATCACAGACCATTCCACCGGCCGTTCCACCGACGGATTCGGTGCCGGACGACGGGCGCGATGTGACGGTCGCCGCACGCTGGGCGACGGTCGGCATCTTCGTCCTGATGGCCTTGGGGGCGATCTACCTGATGGCACCAATCCTCATACCGTTGACGCTGGCGGTCGTCACCGGACTGATCCTTGCCGTGGCTGCGGAGAAGCTCAACGACCTCGGTATTCCGCCCCTGCCGACCGCACTCCTGCTTGCCAGCGCCTTCGCCGCCGGTCTGTTCTTTGCGGCGGCGACGCTGTCGGGGCCGCTCATGCGCCTTGCCGGCCAAGCGCCCGACATCGTCAATGCGACGATCGACCGGGTCACGCCGCTGCTGAACAAGCTCGAATGGCTGCACATCAACCCGCGGGCCTTCATGACCGGTTCGGTCACCCTCGACGGTCTTCTGGAAAAGGCCGGAAGCCTGCTGGGCATCATCACGGCCGGCGTCACGCCGGCGCTTGTGCAGGTGCTGATCTTCTTTGCCGCCCTCGTCCTCTTTCTGTCGGGGCGGCTGAAGCTGCGGCGCATGCTGATCCTGGCCTTTCCCGAGCGCGGTCAGCGCCTGACGGCGATCCGCGTCATGAACGCCATCGACCGGGCGCTCAGCTACTATTTCGCCACCGCCGCCCTCGCCTACGGCGCGCTCGGGATCATAACGACCCTGATCGCCTATGTCGGCAATCTCGGCGTGCCGTGGATGTGGGGGCTGTTCGCCTTCGTCTCCTCCTTCGTGCCGTTTCTTGGCGTGGCCGTAATGACGCTGTCGCTCGCAGCCGCCGGCCTTTTAGCGCACGAGACGGTGCTGGCCGGGTTGGCCCCGGCACTGGCCTTCTTCTGCACGCATCTGGTGATCGAGAACTTCGTGCTGCCGTCGATCATGGGCCGCCGGCTTGAGGTCAATGCCTTCATCATCTTCACGGCCATCGTCTTCTGGAGCTGGATGTGGGGTGCGGCCGGCGCCATGCTGGCGCTGCCCCTGTCGATCATCGGCATGACGATCGCCGAAGAGCTGCGCTCGGACGACAAGATACAGCCGGAGCTGCCCAGCTGAGCAGGCTCGTCAGAAGGCGGGCAAAACAGGTTCGCTGTCGGCGTCGGCATCGGAGAGCCGCACGAACCGGACGCCCCTCGCCTTCAGGGCCAGGATGCCCTTGGCAACGCCGGCGCCGGCGGCGTGGGTCGGCTGGTTGATATGCGCGATGACCACGTCGCCGTCGCGCGCCGCAGCGATCCGCCGTTCGGCCGCGCTTGCTTCGAGCAGCGACCCGTCGTCGCCATTGAGCGAATAGCCGGCGATCCGGTAACCGAGCCTTGATATCTCGGTGATCGAAGATGCGGTATATTTGGCGGTGGCGCCGCGAAACCAATGGGGCTGCGGCGCGCCGGTCGCCACAATCGCATCGCCGCCGCCCTCGACCTCCCGGGCGACGGCCTGCGGCGAGCCCGCCGCGGTGATGCCGTAGATCGAGGCCGGGTGGTCGACCGCCGGCACGTGCATGGCGCCGTGGTTCTCGATCTCGAACTGGTCGGGATGGGCGCGCAACAACGCGGCCGCCTGCGAATTGTGCTGCAGCCAGCGCGCCGTGACGAAGATCGTCGCAGGGATCCTTTCGCGCAGCAGAACGTCGAGGATGCGCATGTCGACCTTGCCCATGCAGGCATCGAATGTCAGCGCGACGTGGGCGGGACCGCCATGTCCCTTGCCGACGTGCAGCCTGGGCTCGACCAGCCTTGGGGCAGCCGTTGCCGACGCAGTGATGGAAAGCGCACAGGCGAAGGGAACAAGGAGACGATACATGAGGCGACGCCTTTGGGGCCGTAGGGGTTGTGGCGCTTTCCATCGGGCACGAAAGCGCCGAGACTGTGGCATTCCGCTCGAAGCGCGTCACGGAGGCGGCCAGCGGCACATGTGCGCGGAATAATCGGCAGCCCTTAAGTGTCTGTATGGGACAATGGAGGCCGGGATCATGCGGCGTCATCAGGTGAACGAATACGGGTTCTGGACGATCGGCCTGCATTGGCTCATCGCACTGTTGATCTTCGGCCTGCTCGGCCTCGGCTTCATCATGCGCCGGACGGCGATCGATCCCGCCCTGCAGTTCTCGCTCTACCAGTGGCACAAGTCGGTCGGGCTCGTCGTTCTCGGGCTGGCGGTCCTGAACGGTCTGCACTGGCTCGCCGCCCGTCATCCCGCGCCGGTGCCGACCCTGGGGCCGATCGAGCGGCGGGCGTCGCTTGCGACCCACCTCGGCCTCGCCCTGCTCTGCCTCGTCGTTCCGGTTGCCGGCTGGGCGGTCGCCTCCACCACGCCGCTGAACATTCCGACCTTCTTCTTCGAACTGGTGGTGATCCCGCCGCTGCCGCTCGGGCGCAGCGAGGCGGGCGAGAACTTCTGGTCGCTCGTCCATGCGAGCACGGCCTATCTGCTGCTGGCGCTCGCCGCACTGCACGTCGCGGCCGCGCTCTACCATCACTTCGTCCGCCACGACGAGGTGCTGTTGCGCATGCTGGGGCGGAAGGGCCCGCAAGGTGGGAACGTCCGGCTGGCCTCCCCTGCCCCGCAGCCGGCGCCAAGAGAAGGAAGAAAGCAATGAAATCCGTCGCCATGACCTTGCTCGTTCTCCCTGCGCTTCTTTGCGCTTCCGCCGCGCAGGCCGCGGCGCCCGAACTGGCGCAGGCGGCCGGCACCTACGACATCAGCGGCTCGTCGCAGATCCGCTTCACGGTCGACCAGGTCGGCGGCGGCGGCATCAACGGAAAGTTCACCAAGTTTGCCGGACGCCTGCGCATCGACGGCAACAGCGTCGGCGCTTCCACCGTGTCCTTCACGCTCTATCCGCAGAGCGTGGCCACGCCCGAACAGCGCATGGCTGATTTTCTGCGCTCCAGCGCCGTCTTCGATGCCGAAGCCTATCCGACCGTGACCTTTCGCTCGACCGCCGTGCGCCAGACCAGCCAGGACACGGCCGTCGTCGACGGCATGCTGACCGCCCGCGGCATCACGCATCGCGAACAGTTCGCCGTGCGTCTGCAGGGCCTCAAGGGCAATGCCATCGCCTTCAACGTGACCGGCAACGTCTATCGGTCTCGCTACAAGATGGATGTCGGCACGCCGATCTACCTCAACGTCGTCAAGTTCGACATGGACATCCGCGGCGACCGGCGGTGATAGGGCGAATTGTCGGACCGCAACACCTATCCCCCGTCATGCCGGCCTTGAGCCGGCATCCAGCCGCGCCGCGTCCGCGGCGCGAAAGGCGCTTTTCCCGCGCGCAAGGACTTGCGCGCACTGGATGCCGGATCAGGTCCGGCATGACGGCTATAGGAAACGCCCCGTTCTCCGTTGCTTCGATGGAAGGTGACTTGATGCGGCCGGCGCTGGCCTCTATCTCTGTGCTTCATCCTTGCCCGATTTGCCGGAGTACCGCCTTGGCCGCCTTCAAGAATCTGCCCGCCGCCCCGATCGCCACGAAAAAGCCGGTCGAGGACACGCGCCACGGCATCACCCGGACCGACGACTACGCCTGGTTCCGCGCCGACAACTGGCAGGCCATGTTCAAGGACACCTCCATCCTCGATCCGGAGATCCGCGCACACCTCGAGGCGGAGAACGCCTACATGGAAGCGGCGATGGAGGATACGAAGGACCTGCAGAAGACGCTTTTCGCGGAGATGCGCGGTCGCATCAAGGAGGATGACAGCTCCGTGCCGGTCAAGGACGGCCCCTTTGCCTACGGCACGTCCTTCGTCACCGGCGGCGAGCAGCCGCGCTATTTCCGCCAGCCCCGCGACGGCGGCGCGCAGACGCTCCTGCTCAACGGCGACAAGGAGGCCGAGGGCAGCGGCTACTTCCGGCTGTCCGGGTTGGACCACTGCACGGATCATTCACTCGGCATCTGGGGCTATGACGACAAGGGTTCGGAATATTTCACCCTGAAGGTGCGCGATCTCGCCACCCTTGAGGATCGCCACGACACGATCGAGAACACCGCCGGCGGCGGCGCCTGGGCGCCGGACGGCAAGAGCTTCTTCTACACGCTGCAGGACGAGAACCACCGCCCGTCAAAGATCTACCACCACATCCTCGGCGAGCCGCAATCGCAGGACCGGCTTGTCTACGAGGAGAAGGATCCGGGTTTCTTCATGTCGGTCGGCGGCTCGCTGCTCGACGACTTCATCTACATCGACATCCACGACCACGAGACCAGCGAATACCGGCTGCTCTCGACCAAGAACCTCCTGGCGGAACCGGCGATCGTCTCGCCGCGCGACACGGGTATGGAGTATTCGATGACGGAGGGCGGCGACGTCTTCTTCATCCTGACCAATGCCGACGGCGCCAAGGACTTCAAGATCTGCGAGGCCCCCATCAACGCGCCGGGCCGCGAGAACTGGACCGAGGTCGTCCCGCACCGGTCGGGCACGCTGATCCTCAATCATCTCGCCTTTGCCCGCCACCTCGTGTGGCTGGAGCGCCACGAGGGACTGCCGCGCATCATCGTGCGCGACCGCACGACCGGCAAGCAGCATGAAATCGCCTTTGCCGAGGAGGCCTATTCGCTCGGGCTTTCGGGGGCGGCCGAGTACGACACCGACGTCATCCGCTTCTCCTATTCGTCGATGACGACGCCGTCGCAACTCTACGACTACAACATGGCGACGCGCGAGCGGACACTCCTGAAGACGCAGGAGGTTCCCTCCGGTCACAACATCGACGACTACGTCACCCGCCGCGTCTTCGCCCCCGCCCATGACGGCGAGCGCGTGCCGGTCACGCTGCTCTACCGCAAGGACACCCCGCTCGACAGTTCGGCCCCCTGCCTGCTCTACGGCTACGGCGCCTACGGCATCTCCATCCCTGCCGGCTTCAACACCAACTGCCTGTCGCTGGTCGACCGCGGCTTCGTCTATGCCATCGCCCATATCCGCGGCGGCAAGGAGAAGGGCTTTTCCTGGTACGAAGACGGCAAGATGGACAAGAAGCCCAACACCTTCAAGGACTTCATCGCGGCAGCCGATTATCTGAATCAGGAGAAGTTCACCTCCTACGCGAACATCGTCGCCGAGGGCGGATCGGCCGGTGGCATGCTGATGGGCGCCATCGCCAACATGGCACCGGAGAAATTTGGCGGCATCATCGCCGCCGTGCCCTTCGTCGACGTGCTCAACACCATGCTGGACGACACGCTGCCGCTGACGCCGCCGGAATGGGCGGAATGGGGCAACCCGATCGAGAGCGCGGACTTCTACAAACTGATGGCCTCCTACTCGCCCTACGACAATGTCGAGGCCAAGGCCTATCCGCCGATCCTCGCGCTCTCCGGCCTGACCGACCCGCGCGTCACCTATTGGGAGCCGACCAAGTGGGTGGCGAAGCTGCGCGAAAAGGCGACCGGCGACGCGCCAATCCTGCTGCGCACCAACATGGGCGCCGGCCACGGCGGCGCTTCCGGGCGCTTCCAGCGGCTGGAGGAAATCGCCTTCGAATACGCGTTTGCGATCAAGGTGGCAGGGAAGATGTGATCCTCGCCCGATTTGATATCACTTGGCGACCATGATATCGTCGTCTTTCAGATGGGGAAGCGTACATGGCGGCCGTCACCATTCGCAATCTGCCGGAAGAAACGCATCGCGCCCTGAAGCTGCGCGCCGCACGCAACGGTCGCAGCACGGAGGCGGAGATCCGCGAGATCCTCGAGAACGCGGTTAATCCCGAGGCTCGGATGAAGATCGGCACCGCGCTGAAAGCGTTCGGGGAAAAATACGGCGGTATCGACCTTGATCGGATCGAGAGGCATCCGCCGATCGAACCGGCAGATTTCGAATGATCATTCTCGATACGAAGTCGTTTCGGAGCCGATGAAGCTTACCGGCAATCCCGCAGTGTTGACCTGGCTCGACCGCCAGGATCCGGAGAGTCTCTATCTGACTGCGACCAGCCTCGCGGAACTGCTTGTCGGCATCGAGATCCTGCCGGATGGCCGGCGCAAGGACGGCTTGGGAGCTGCGCTCGCAGACCTGCTCTCAACGCTGTTCGGCACGCGAATTCTGCCATTCGACGAAAGGGCGGCAAAGCTCTGCGCCCCGCTGCTCGGCAGAACACGGGCTTCCGGGAAAGCCATCGGCTTTGCCGATGGTCAAATCGCCGCCATTGCGGCAGCTCACGGATTTTCCGTCGCCACGCGAGACACGGCACCGTTCGAGGCAGCCGGTGTGGCTGTCGTCAATCCCTTCACGACGGAATAGATGTCCGCATCTGCCATTAAAGTCGGACCTCCAGCCGACCTGTGCTTGATGGCCGAAATCTCCCCTAGGCATCGAACTGCCTTCGCCCCTCACCGCCGCGAAACAGCATCTTCACGAAGGCGCGCAGCACCAGCAATTGTCTGGACAGGCTCTTCGGCTCTCTCAGCGCCTTCGACATGACGATGCCGCCCTCCAGCACCGTCGAGACCATGTCGGCGAGTTGGTCGATGTCGATCGGCTCGCGCGGCGCATAGACCGCCATGATCTCCTCGAAATAGCCGCGGAACCGGCGCCTCCACATCAGTGCCGCCTGGCGGTTGATTTCCTGTATGTCGCGATCGTAGGCCCGCTCGTAGACGCAGAAGGTGGCGACCAGGCAGCCCGGATGACCACGCGGGAGGTCGGCAAGCTGTTCCGACAAGAGCTTCAGGCCGAGCATGAAGGCCTGCAGCGGGTCGTCCGCCAGTTCGCGCGCGCGCCCGAAGATCTCGTTGTAGATCTTCGTATCGTTTTCGACGTAGCGCTCCAGAAGGGCCTTCGCCAGTTCGTTCTTGTCGTGGAAGTGATAGAAGAAACCGCTTTTCGTGATGCCGGTCTCGACGATGAGTTCCTCGATCGAGGTCGCGCCGAACCCCTTGGAAAGCACGGCGGCTTCGGCCACATCGAGAATCCTCGCGCGCGTCTCCTCGCCCTTGCGCATCGTCGCCTCCAGTACCGGCGGTACAGTTCTCTCCCCTCACGCCAGCCCTGCGGCGCCAACTTTGGCGTGAAAGCGTGGCGCAAGCAATTGATTAATTGCTAATATACAATTTTCTTCGGTCCGCTTGACCACAAGTCGCCTAGTTTTACAGGCGAAAAACAGGCAAAAATCCACGCGCGTTTCGGAATACGTGGGTTCTCACCCAGACGAAGCACCGAAAGCGATATAACAAAAATCATGACATGGGTCTCGTTGGCACCGTTCGGATGAACGGGCGGCTCTGCAATTTTCCGAAGCGGAATTGGAACGAGTGGAGACAGTTATGGCAAAATACAGACATGACCTGCCGCTGACCAAGGGCGGACGTTTCCTCACCGATGGCGGCATGGAGACGACGCTGATCTTTCATGAAGGACTTGAACTGCCGCATTTCGCCTCGTTCGTGCTTCTGGTGACGCCGGAAGGCCGGCGGAAGCTGAAAGAATATTACGTCCGCTACCTCGACATCGCCCGCAGCGCCGGCGCCGGCTTCGTGCTCGACACGGCGACCTGGCGCGCCAACTCGGACTGGGCGGCAAAACTCGGGTACGACGGCGATGCGCTGCGGGGCGTCAACGAGGAAGCTGTCGCGCTCCTGGTCCAGTTGCGTGACGAGTACGAGCGGCCGGGCGCACCGATCATCATCAACGGTGCCATGGGTCCGCGTGGTGACGGCTACAAGGCCGGCACCATGGATGCCGAGGAAGCGGAGGCCTACCACCGCCCGCAGATCGAAACCTTCGCCGCCACCGACGCCGACATGATCAGCGCGATAACGCTGACCAACATCGACGAAGCGATCGGCGTTGCGCGGGCGGCCCGGGCCGCTGCAATCCCCTGCGTGATCGGGTTCACCGTCGAGACCGACGGCAGGATCGTGACCGGCAGGACGATGCAGGAGGCGATCGAGGCCGTCGATGCGGCGACCGGTGCCTATCCCGTGTTCTACATGGTCAACTGTGCGCATCCCACGCATTTCGAGGACGCCCTCGACGATGACAGCACCTGGATCAAGCGCATTGGCGGCATCCGTGCCAATGCCTCGACGAAAAGCCACCAGGAGCTCGACGAGAGCGAGACGCTGGATGCAGGCGACCCGATCGATTTCGGCCGCCGCTATCAGGACCTCGTCCGCCGCATGCCGCAGTTGCGCGTCCTCGGCGGGTGCTGCGGAACGGATCATCGACACATCGGCGCCATCTGCGCGGCGTGCCTGCCACAGCCGGCGATGAGCGCATGAGGAGAACACACTCATGACGACAACTGACCATCGACCACGCGGGTTATTGGGACGCCTGTTCGGCGGATGGCTCGAGCGAGCGAACTACGACTGGGGCTGCGGGCCTATCGAGCTGCCAGAGACCGACGGGCTCAAGGAGCAGCTCGTCTGCGAGGGCGACCTGCCAAGTCTGCCGCGCAGGCCGGCTCGCTGCCGCACGGCCGGCCACTAGCCCGCCCAACCGTCGTGGGTGGCCCGGGCAAGGGCCACCCACCTGTCGCAGGTACTTTTGCTCGCGCCGTGCGTTCCTATCTAATAGGGTAGCACAACCGTACCCACGATCGCCTGCGAGCCCATCCATGACCGAAACCGCGCCAAATCTCACCCAGCAGGAGCTGGCTCCCATCGCCTTCGACAACAGCTATGCGCGGCTGCCGGGGAATTTCTTCACGCGCACCGAACCCACGCCGGTTGCCGCCCCACGGTTCGTCAAGTTCAACCGACCGCTGGCGCTCGAGATGGGTCTCGATGCCGATGCACTCGAACGCGATGGGGCTGCGGTCTTCTCCGGCAACCGGCTGCTTGCCGGCTCCGAGCCGATCGCCATGGCCTATGCCGGCCACCAATTTGGCCAGTTCGTACCGCAACTCGGCGACGGGCGGGCGATCCTGCTCGGCGAGGTGATCCGCCCGGACGGTGCACGGCGCGACATCCAGCTCAAGGGATCCGGGCAGACGCCCTGGTCGCGGCGCGGTGACGGGCGGGCGGCGATCGGCCCGGTGCTGCGCGAATACATCGTCAGCGAGGCGATGCACGCGCTCGGCATTCCGACGACAAGGGCGCTTGCCGCGGTGACCACCGGCCAACCGGTCTATCGCGAGACGATCCTGCCCGGCGCGATCTTCACCCGTGTCGCGGCGAGCCATATCCGCGTCGGCACCTTCCAGTATTTTGCCGCCCGCGGCGACACCGACAGCATCCGCGCGCTCGCCGACCATGTGATCGGCCGGCACTATCCCGAACTTGCCGGCGCGGACGGCCGCTATTTGAAGCTGATCGATGCGGTGGCGGAGCGGCAGGCCAGGCTGATCGCCCGCTGGCTCGGCGTCGGCTTCATCCATGGGGTGATGAACACCGACAACATGGCGGTCTCGGGCGAAACCATTGATTTCGGCCCCTGCGCCTTCATGGACACCTACGACCCGCGCACCGTCTTCTCGTCGATCGACCAGATGGGGCGCTATGCCTATGGCAACCAGCCGATGATCGGCCAGTGGAACATCGCCCGGCTCGCCGAGACGCTGCTGCCGCTGATCCACGAGACGCCCGGCGAGGCGGTGGATCTCGCAAACGACGCGGTGTCCCGCTTCATGGAGCGGTTCCAGGAGCAATGGAAGGCGGTGATCCGTGCCAAGCTCGGGCTCGGCGAAGACGAGGAGGACGAGGACACCGACCTGATCCGCGCCTTCCTGGCGCTGATGCACGAGCAGAAGGCGGATTTCACGCTCTCCTTCCGCAGGCTTTCGGATGCTGCGGCAGGTGAAGGCGCGGATGCGGGCTTTGCTTCGCTGCTGGCCGATCCGCAATCCGCAGGGCCCTGGCTCTCCCGCTGGCGGCAGCGGCTTTCGCGCGACGAGCGCTTGCCGGATCAGCGCGCCACGATCATGCGCGCCGTCAACCCGGCCTTCATCCCCCGCAACCACAAGGTCGAGGAAGCGCTGGCCGCAGCGACCGAGGACCAGGACTTTTCGCTGTTCGAGGCGCTGAACGACGTGCTGGCGCGGCCGTTCGAGGATCAGCCTGCCTTTTCCTCCTATGCCGAGCCGCCGAAACCCGGTGAAGAGGTGCTGCAGACGTTCTGCGGAACCTGAGGCCGAGGTTACCGCGCGCGCGGCTCATCCGCGCGGGATGCCATGCGCGCTATGCGCCCGCCATAAGCGGAACTGGCAAACGTGAGGCCACTCCAAAGGGAATGGCCTCTACTGCTCAAAGCTCCTCGCCCTGGTCTGTCTCAAGGCCTGGCCTATTGCGGCCCAGGCTGCATGTGATGGATCGGATTGCCGTCGACAGCGATGGCTTCCGTGTTCTGGAGGTTCTTGATGTCCTCCTGTGAAAGCGTCGGCCGGTTCACCTTCAGCGTCAACTTGTTGAGCCTGGCGGTCAGAGCAAACGGAGGCTGATAGTCCGCGTCATTGACGCCCGTCAGGGTATCGGAGCCGATGTCGAAGCTCTCGTCCCACTGCAGGATCATTGGCAACGTGCGCTGCATCTGCTCCGTCGCCACGGTGTTTCCATCGACTTTCAGGCTGCCGGTCCCCGGTCTCCCCAGCCCGCTCATATTGTTGAACGCCAGTGTACCGACACCCAGTCCGTCATAATTGAAGTCGAATTCGACGGTGTGCCGACCGGGCGTGAGCGCGTCAGCGCCCTCCCATTTCACGCGTTTCAGATCGACAAGGTTCCACAGAAACACGGGCTTGCCTTTCAGCAGATAGAAGCCGTAGCCGCCAAAGCGCCCGCCCGACGTGAGGATCATCCCCTCCGCGCCGGCTTCGGGGACATCGATGTCAGCCGTGATCGTGTACGAGCTGTTCAGGATGGAGGGGGAATCTCCCTGCGGCAGGCCAACCATCGGCGTCGTGTAGGTGAACTCGGTTCGCCCGGCCGTTATGTTCGGACGCGGTGCCACGATACGCGCGGCCACCGACGCATCCATCGGGAAGACCTGGTATTTCCTGGCTTCAGCGATGAACGCCTCCTTCAACTGCTTGACCTTGTCAGGGTGCTTGTCCGCGACGTTCTGGGACTGGCTGAAATCGGTGTTGAGGTCATAGAGCTCCAGAACCTGGTTGTTCAACGGGTCGGGATTGGCTGCACCAAAGGCCTCCCACGGCGCGCGGTTGACCTTCGTGCTGAGCAGCCATCCGTCATCATACAGGGCCCACTGACCAAACATCTCGAAATACTGGATCTTGTGCTGCGACGGTGCCTTGGCGTTCTCCTTGTCGAACGTGTAGGCGAAGCTCGTGCCCTCCATCGGCGACTGCTTGATCCCGTCCACCATGTCGGGTGCTGGAATCCCGGTCACTTCGAGGATGGTCGGCACGACGTCGATGAAGTGCACGAACTGCTGGCGCAGCCCGCCCTTGTCGGTGATGCGGGCCGGCCAGGAGATTGCCATGTTCTGGCCGATGCCGCCGAGCCGCGAGGCGTTCTGCTTGAACCAGGTGAAGGGCGTATCGAAGGCCCAGGACCAGCCGGCAGACATGTGGTTGTAGGTCTGCTCGGTTCCCCAGACGTCATACCACTTCATCTGCACGTCGGTCGGCATCTTGTTGATGCCGTTGAAGAACGCCACCTCATTGGGGGTGCCGAGCGGGCCGCCCTCGGCACTCGTGCCGTTGTCGCCGTTGATATAGATGATGAGGGTGTTGTCGAGTTTACCCATGTCCTCGATCGCCTGCACGACGCGCCCGATCTCATGGTCGCTGTAGGCGGCGTAGGCAGCGAAGACGTCGGCCTGCCGGATGAAGAGCTTCTTGTCCTGAGGGGGCACATCGTCCCAATTGGGCAGGATTTCAGTGGGCCAGGGCTCCAACTGGGTGTTTTCGGGAATGACCCCGAGCTTCTTCTGGTTTTCGAAGATTTTTTCGCGAAGTTTGTTCCAGCCGTCGTCGAACAGGTGCATCGCGCTGATCTTGTCCACCCATTCCTTGGTTGGATGGTGCGGCGCGTGGGTCGCTCCCGGTGCGTACTTCACGAAGAACGGCTTGTCTGGCAACGTCTGGTTCAGGCGGTTCAGGTAGTCGATGGCGTCATCGGCCATTCCGGTGACCAGGTTCCAGCCTGGCTTGCCCTCGAACGGATATATCTGCGTGGTGTTCCGGAACAGGTTCGGCTGCCACTGGTTGGCATCACCGCCGACGAAGCCGTAAAAATACTCGAAGCCCATGCCAATGGGCCACTGGTCGAACGGTCCAACCGAACTCGCCGCAAATGCCGGCGTGTTGTGATCCTTGCCGAACCACGCGGTCGCGTAGCCATTATCGAGCAGGATTCGTCCGATGGTGGCCTTGTCCTTGGGGATGAGGCTGTTGTAGCCCGGGAAACCTGTCGACTGTTCGGAAATCACCCCAAACCCGGTCGAGTGATGATTTCGCCCGGTAATGAGAGCTGCCCGTGATGGCGAGCACAGGGCCGTTGAATGGATGTTGTTGTAGCGAAGCCCATCATTGGCGATGCGATCCATGGTTGGCGTCGGAATAACGCCGCCAAAAGTGCTGGGCACGCCGAATCCGGCATCGTCAGTGATGATGAGGAGGATGTTGGGAGCGCTCTTCGGCGGCAGGATCCGCGGTGCCCACCACGGTTTTGAGCTCAGGGCATCATCCTTGATCTCGCCACCGAATTGGGGATCGGGGGCAGGCAGCTGCCTGCCATCGATTGTCGTCGTCGCGTCCGGTGCGCCTGGCGTGCCGGTGGTTTGAATTTCGGCCGCCTTCGCAGGGCCAGCCAAAGAGACCAGGCTGGCCAGTCCCAGTGCACATGCGACATGTCCAAGCAGTCTGTAGCACATTGTCGATCTCCCCCCTGGAGGACGTCGTCTCGACGACGCCTCGACAGCATGATGTGACGCCAGCTCATCTTAGCTTATGCTAATACTACGAGATCATGTTGTCGAAGCCTCACTTTATTGGGCCTGATCTCGGGCTCAGGGCCTCGACCGCCACGGCGCCCGGAACTGGCTCCGCCGCGCGAAGCCGGACTCGAGCGCTGAAGCCTCACCAGGCAGGGACCGCATCACTTCGACAGCCCGAAGCCTCGCGCAGGAATTGTGGGCGATGGCATTGATTCCGGCCGAGGCTGGACTAGCTTTTCCTGAAGACGAGCCTCAACCCGCGCATGTTGCCACGCTGCCGTATCCAACGGTCCGTTCTGGGAGAAAGCGTCCATGTTGCTCATTCTCACCGCCATCCTTTTCGACCTGATCGGGATCGTTCTCGTCGTCGGCGGCGGATGGCTGGTCTCGCTCGGCGGCAGCCCCTACTACATCATCGCCGGCCTCGGCTTTCTCGCGACCGGCATTCTGTTGTTTCTCAAGCGACCGATCGCCATCTGGATCTACGCCATCCTGATGGTCGGCTCGCTCGCCTGGGCGCTGTGGGAAGTCGGGTTCGACTGGTGGCAACTCGGTCCGCGCGGGGGCATCATCGTGCTGCTCGGCCTCTGGCTGATGCTGCCGGCAATCCGCCGTCCGCTCGGGTTCACCAGCCCCACCGGCGAAACCTACCCCGCCTCGGCGCTGCCACTCGCCATCGCCGGGCTGCTGTCGATCGGCGTCGCTGTCTACGCCATGACGCGCGACATGCACGACATCGGCGGCGCGTTGCCCCTGGAGGCCGTTACGACCACGCCCGCCCTCGGCGGCGACGTACCGCCCGGCGACTGGCACCAGTACGGCCGCACCGCCTTCGGCCAGCGCTATTCGCCGCTCGACCAGATCACCACCGACAATGTCGGCACGCTCAAGGTCGCCTGGCAGTACCAGACCGGCGACGTGAAGCTTCCGGACGACATCGGCGAGACGACCTACCAGGTGACGCCGCTCAAGGTCGGCGACACGCTCTATCTGTGCACGCCGCACAACTGGGCGATCGCGCTGGACGCCGCCACCGGCAAGGAGAAGTGGAAGTACGACAGCAATTCCGGCATGAACCCCGACCGCCAGCACCAGACCTGCCGCGGCGTCACCTACTGGAAGGACCCCGCCGCTGCCGCGGGAACGCCTTGCGCCGAGCGCGTCTACCTGCCGACCTCGGATGCGCGGCTGATCGCACTCGATGCCGGCACGGGCGAGGTCTGCACCGCGTTTGCCGACCACGGCACGCTGCGTCTCGAACAGGGCATGGAATACAATCCGGCCGGCTACTACTATTCGACCTCGCCGCCGGTCGCCGTCGCCGGCAAGATCATCGTCGGCGGTGCCGTCAACGACAACTATTCCATCCACGAGCAGTCGGGCGTGATCCGCGCCTTCGACATCAATTCGGGCGCGCTGATCTGGAACTGGGATTCTGGCAACCCGGACGTGACGACGCCGCTACCGCCGGGCCAGACCTATACGACGAACTCGCCGAACAGCTGGTCGGTATCGAGCTACGACGAAGGGCTCGGGCTGATCTTCGTGCCGCTCGGCAACCAGGTGCCCGACCAGCTCGGCATGGGCCGCAGCGAGCATGTCGAAAAGTACTCGTCGTCGATCGTCGCGCTCGACCTCCAGACCGGCCAGGTGCGCTGGGTGCGCCAGACGGTGCACCACGACCTGTGGGACATGGATATTCCCGCCCAGCCGGCGCTGCTCGACATCACCAAGGAGGACGGCACCGTGGTTCCCGCCCTGGTAGGATCGACCAAGCAGGGCGACATCTATGTGCTCGACCGGCGCAGCGGCGAGCCGCTGATCCCGATCAAGGAGGAGCCGGCGCCGACCGGTGCCATCCCGGAGGACTTCACCGCCCCGACGCAGCCGGTCTCCGGCCTGACCTTCATGCCCGAGCCGCTCACGGAAAAGGACATGTGGGGCGTGACGATGTTCGATCAGCTCGCCTGCCGCATCGACTTCCACCGGCTGAAATACGAGGGGCGCTACACGCCGCCGTCGCTGCAGGGAAGCCTGATCTATCCCGGCAATTTCGGCGTCTTCAACTGGGGCTCGGTCGCCGTCGACCCGGAGCGGCAGGTGATGTTCGGCATGCCGACCTACCTGGCTTTCACTTCGAAGCTCGTACCGCGCGACCAGATCCCGCCGAAGGAGCAGAGCGCAAAGGGCTCGGAACAGGGCCTGAACCGCAACGAAGGTGCGCCCTACGGCGTCTACATGGGCCCGTTCCTCGGCCCGCTGAAGATCCCCTGCCAGGCACCGCCCTGGGGCTATGTCGCCGGCGCCGATCTGCGCACCGGCGAGATCGCCTATCGCTACAAGAACGGCACCGTCCGGGACCTGTCACCGATTCCGCTGCCCTTCAAGGTCGGCGTGCCGGGCATCGGCGGACCGATCATCACCAAGGGCGGGGTCGCCTTCCTCGGGGCCGCGGTCGACGACTACCTGCGCGCCTACGACCTGACGACCGGCCGGCAGCTCTGGGAGGCGCGGCTGCCGGCGGGCGGCCAGTCGACGCCGATGACCTACACGGCCGGCGACAAGCAGTACGTGCTGATCGTCGCCGGCGGCCACGGATCGATCGGCACCAAGCCGGGCGACTATGTGATCGCCTATACGCTGCCGTAACGTCAACAAGGCTCGCATAAGCTGTGCAACCTAGCCTCTTCCTGACTGGCTTTTCAGGGAGAGATTTTCATGAAGATCGATAGTGGGCTTCTGGCAAGCTATGCCATCGCACGGCAGCACCGCGCCGCGTCCGGCGACGACGACTTCGACGAATCCAACCGGGGCAACGCCGTTCCGCGAAACCTCACGCCCAGCGTTGCACCATCGCTTCCGGCCTCTTCGGGCTTTGCCAGTGCGCTCTGGCTGATCGGCGTCGAGAAGGATGCGAAGGCGGAGAATACCGCGGCTGCCAGCGCCAGCCTGGTGGCGGAGTTCATGGAATGGTCGGAGATGTCGCCCGCCGAGCGAATCCGAGCCCAGATGCTCGAAGAATTGGGCCATACCGAAGCATCGCTGAAGACACTGCCGGAAGCAGAGCGCGAAGCGATCGAGGACGAGATCCGCCAGGCGATCGAAGCGCAGCTCGGAATCGACACGACGATTGCTGCTCCCTGACTGGAACTGATGGCTGGTCCGCAGCCTGTTGACAACTCTACCTTTTCTTGTGCGTTCCAAGGCAGCGCTGCTGGGGCAACATGCAGCAACCTTTCCATTTCCATCCGCGACTTGCCCTTGATCTCAACCCGAGGTAGATTAATAATCGTATAGGTTTATCTCGCGCTCGACAATCGATCTGCGTGGAATACCGACAGCGCTGCATCTATGGCAATCCTGGGCTAGGCCCCGCGCACACCTGATCTCGAGAATTGCAATCCCAATCAGCAATGAGGTGAGGAAATGGCATCCTATGTCTTTGCGAATGATTCTGTCGGAACCGGCGTCCGCGCCACACTCGCGGGCAGTGACGTGGCCTATGTTCGCGCGGGGGTCCTGGTTGCATCGAGCGACACCACAGCGATCTATGCCTACGACCCTTCCACCGCGCTCTGGATCAATGGAGCGGTGGTCGGGCGAACCTACGCATTGATATTGGGTCGATTGCCAACCGAAGGCGGCCATAGCATCACAATCGAGGCCGGGGCCGAGGTCGGCGGCTTCGAAGCCGCAATCTATGCGGCTGGCACGGGCAGCCGGGTCAAAAATGCCGGGACCATCTGGTCCGAGGGCACCGCCATTGCGATCGAGGGCTCGTCGGGGCTGTCCACGGTAACCTCGACCATCACGAATGAAGGCCGCATCACGAGTTTCTCGGGCATCCGCAACATCGGAACGGACAGTGTCCAACTGACGAATACCGGTACGATCGACAGCGGCAGCGGCTGGGCCTACGCGTCCCTGACGGATGCCGCCGACATCATCTACAACAGAGGCAAGATCATCGGCTCGATCGACCTCGGAAGCGGCGCGGATGTCTACGATGGCTCAAAGGGAACATTGACCGGAGCTGTGCTTGGCAGAGCGGGCAACGACACTCTGCTTGGTGGCAACGGCGCTGACTTTTTCCGCGGCGGCGATGGGAATGACAGCCTGAAGGGCGGCAGCGGCAACGACAGCCTCTACGGCGACGCCGGCAATGACAAGATCGATGGTGGAAGCGGCAGCGACTACATGGAAGGGGGCGCGGGCAACGACACCTACGTCACGGATGGCGGCGACACGATCAAGGAACAGTTGAACGGTGGCACCGACACGGTGCGGTCCAGCGCCAGCCATAAACTCTCCGCCAACGTGGAGAACTTGACGCTGACGGGCAAGGGAGACCTCGCCGGCAAGGGTAACTCCCTCGCCAATATCATCACCGGCAACAGCGGCAAGAACGTCCTGTCCGGCGAGGCTGGCAACGATACGCTCTCCGGCGGTGGCGGTGCGGATAGATTGACGGGCGGTTCGGGTAAGGACCAGTTCCTGTTCAATTCCTCGCTCGGCGGCGGAAACATCGACACGATCACCGACTACAACGTCGCCGACGACACGATCCGGCTGGAGAATGCGATCTTTACCGCACTTTCCACCGGCAAGCTCGCTGCTGCCGCGTTCGTCGCCAACACCAATGGCAAGGCGGCAGATGCGAGCGACCGCATCGTCTACGAAAGTGACACGGGCAAGCTCTTCTACGATGCCGACGGAACGGGTTCGGCCGGCGCCGTGCAGTTTGCGCTGCTGGCGAAGGGCCTCGCCCTTTCGGCTGCGGACTTCTTTGTCATTTGAACTCGTAGCCAACGCTGTTGGCGGAGGCCGTTGCCGTCCGGGCGCAAAGGAGCGCCGACCCTATACGGTCGACGACCAACATTATGTGCTGATCGTCGCCGGCGGCCACGGGTCGATCGGCCTAAGCCGGGCAACTCCGTGATCGCGTATACGAATGCTCACACAGCCAGCATCAAGCCGCTGTCGCTACCTCGACGGTGACGTGGGATAGCTCGCGCAACGAGGCCAGCTTTGCCTTGTAGAAGCTTGGCTCCTTCGGATCCGAGGTGACCAGGGACACGATCGCGGCGTGGTGGCCAGGGCCGACCTGCCAGACATGCAGATCGGTGATGCGATCTGCCGGCGTTTCGATCACGTCGCGGATTTCCTCTGGTAGGGTCTCGCCTGCCGGCAGCGCGTCGAGCAGGACGACTCCTGTACTGCGGATCAGCCCCCAGGACCATCTGGCGATCACCAGCGCACCAACGATGCCCATGAGCGGATCGAGGAACGCCCAGTTGTTCCACAGGCCGAACACCAGGGCCAGGATGGCCAGCACCGAGGTCAGTGCGTCGGCGAGAACGTGCAGATAGGCCGCCCGCAGATTGCTGTCGGTACCGCTCCGCTCGTGACCATGGTGATGGTTGTGGTCGTCGTGGTGTTGATGATCGTGATCGTCGTCATCGCTGTGTCCGGCGTGTCCATGCGGACGGTGGGGATGGGCGTGACCATGGTGATGGCCGCTGTCGTTCAGCAGCCATGCACTCGCGAGATTCACGGCCAGGCCCAATACGGCGACGAGGATCGACTGACCGAAATCGATCGTCACCGGATTGGCGAGCCGGACGGAACTTTCCCAGGCGATCAGCAGGGCGATGAGCGCCAGGAGGACGGCGCTCGCGAAAGCGGCGAGATCGCCAAGCTTGCCCGTGCCGAAGGTAAAGCGCGTGTTGCCGTTCTCACGCCGCGCGTAGAAATAGGCGAAGGCGGCGATCAGCATGGCGCCGGCGTGGGTCGCCATATGCCAGCCGTCGGCGGTCAGTGCCATCGACCCATACAGCGTGCCCGCGACGATCTCGCCGACCATCATGACCGCCGTCAGCGCTATCACCAGCCAGACCCGCCGTTCATTCCGGGCGTGATTCTTTCCGAGGAAATCGTGGGTGTGTCCGCGCCGCTTCGCTTCCAGGTTTGTCATCGACAGTTCCTTCATATCTCTTTCGGCGGCAGCGCTATTTCAGATAGCTGCGAATGACTTCGGCCAGTTCGGTGACTGCCTGCCGGCGATCTTCCTCGCCCGTCGCCGCCAGAACGTGCTCCTGCAGATGCCCGTCGATCAGTTCCGCCGTCAGCCCGTTCATTGCTCCGCGGATCGAGGCCAGGAGTTGCAGGACCTCCCCGCAGGGGCGCTCGGCCTCAAGCGCACGCTCGACCGCTTCCATCTGGCCCTTGAGACGGCGGATGCGGGCAATCAGCTTTGTTTTTTCACGGGTCGTGTGCGACATGGGATGAGCCTGACAATTAGCATAGGGGGGTATACTATAACCCGGGAAAGGTGTCGACATTCCCTACCGGACTGATTTCGTTTTTTGCGACGAATTCGTCGAAGGCGCCCGCTTTTCGCGTTGACATCGGCGAGGATTCGGAGAATATCGCCGCCATGATCACGCACGCACCCATCGCCGCGACGTATTTTTGGCTGTTCCGATAAGGAGCGGCTGTTCGATCATATTCAACAAGCCGCCATCAGGCGGCTTTGTTGTTTTCAGGCACCTGGTGGCGAAAGACCCGAAGGAGCCTCGAAATGAATGCCGTCCTCAAGCTTGAAACCGCGCCGCTCGAACGTCCGGCGATGCTGAACATCCGGTCCGCCCGCCCGGGCGACCTGCAGCAGATCCTCGACATGGTGGCCTTGCACGCCGAGTGCCACGGCGATTGCGCACAGTTGTCCGCAAGCGATCTCGACCGCGACCTGTTCGGCCCGTCGCCATGGGTCAGCGCACTGGTGGCGGAGGCCGGCGGCCGGCTGATCGGCTACGCCATCCTGGTGCCGCTGTACCGGGCGGCGGAGGGCCGGCGTGGCATGGAGCTCCACCAGATCTTCGTCCGAAAGGACCATCGCGGCACCGGCATCGGCCGGCATCTGGTTGCTCGCGCCCGCGAACAGGCCCGGCTGGCTGGATGCAGCTTCCTTTCGGTCAGCGCCGCCACCGGCAACTTTCAGGCGCACCGCTTCTACGAGGAGATGAACTTCCGGGCTGGCCCCGTCACCGGCATGCGCTACATCCAGGCACTGGCCTGACCGAGGCGCGTCATCGGGCCGCCCGCAGCTCCCGTGCGGCCCTTCCTGCTCGAACTCCGATATCGCTTTTCGCGGTCAACTGTGCGCCTATTTAACGTCCGCGCTTCCGTTGCGTATCCGCAGTCGACGACGAAGGAGAGGATCATGACGAAACGCATTGCGATCGGCCTCACCGAAGGCTTCGCAGACTGGGAATGCGCGCTGCTGATGGCTTCCGCGCGCAACTATTTCGGCTTCGACGTCGTCGCCGCCTCGCCCGGCGGCAAGGCGGTGACCTCAATGGGTGGATTGACGGTAACCCCGGCGGCGGCGCTCGAGACCATCACGCCCGCCGACTACGACGCGCTGGTTCTCTGCGGCGGCACGATATGGGAAACGGAAGCCGCGCCTGATACGGCCGGGCAGATCCGTTCGTTCCACGATGCGGGACGCCCGGTCGGCGCCATCTGCGGTGCGACGCTGGCGCTGGCCCGTGCCGGTGTCCTCGACCGCAGCGGCCACACCAGCAACGAAGCCGCGTTCCTGGCGACGGCACCAGAATATCGGGGACACGCGCTTTATCGTGACCAGCCGCAGGCGGTCCGCGACGGCAACATCGTCACGGCCCCCGGAACCGCGCCTGTGACCTTTGCGGCCGAGATCTACCGGGCGCTCGGCTTCCACAGCCCGGACCTCGAGCATTACGTCAAGCTCTATGGCCGCGAGCACGGTTGACATCGGCGCCGACTGATAACGACCGACTGCGCGGCACGGCTCCCGGTCGCGGCGCAGTCATGCCGCAATTCGCCCGCGATCAAGCCGCATCAAAGGGCGGGAATTGCCTTCAGATAGGCCGCGATCGCCTCGCGGTCTTCCGCCGGCAGCCTGGCCATGTTCTTTTGCACCGACACCATCGAACCGCCGACCGAATCGAAATCCGGCGTGAAGCCGGTCTCGAGATAGTAGGCGATGTCGCTCTCGCTCCATCCGCCCAGACCCTTTTCGCCGGGCGTGATGTTCGGCATTCGCCCCTGCCCGCCTTCGGGGTTCGGCCCGCCGGCCAGCCACGCTTCAGTCTTCATTCCTCCCAGCCCGTCGCGCGGTGTGTGGCATTCGCCGCAATGGCCCGGCCCTTCGACGAGGTACTGCCCGCGCTCGACCTTGGCATCCGGCTTGGCCAGCGTCACCCGCGGCTTGTCGTCGAGATACAGGAACTTCCAGCCACCGAGCAGGACACGCTGGCTGAAGGGGAACGGCAGGTCGTGCGCCGGCGCCGTCGCGCTGCTCGCCGGCAGCGTCTTCAGGTAGCCGAAGAGATCGTTAATGTCGCGCGGCGTCATGCGCGCATAGGATGCATAGGGAAAGGCCGGGTAGAGGTGTTCGCCTCCCTTTCCGACCCCACGGACCATCGCATCCCCGAATTCGGCCAACGTCCAGCTGCCGATTCCGGCGTTTTCGTCGGGGGAGATGTTCGGCGGATGGAAGGTCCCGAACGGGCTCTTGAGCGATGCCCCGCCGGCAAGCACCAGCCGGTTTTCGTCCGTCGCCCCCGGGACGGCGTGACAGCTGGAGCAGCCGCCTTCCCAAAACACCCGCTCGCCATTTTCGAGGTTGGGCTCGCCCAGCCCCGCCCAGGTGTTCTTCGGCATCCGTGCCGGCGCGGTGATCGACAGATACGACCCCACTCCAGCCACCGCGATAACCAGAGCGGCCACCGCCAACGCGCGAATTCTCATGGCAATCGTCCCCGGGGCATGACGCCCACCCCAACTGTTGACAGAGCCCTCCGGTGCCGCACGCCCAGACGCGGCCGCCCGTCACACCCGGCCATCGTCGCACGGAGGCGCCAAAACGCAAACTCTCCCGACGTTACGATCCCCGGGAGAGTCTGCGGTCCGCTCGTCTGGCTACTTCTTCAGCCGATACGTCTCGTGACAGCTTGCGCAGCTCTTGCCGATCGGGCCAAGCGCTGCGGCGACACCGGCCTGGTCGCCGGGAAGCGAGGCAAGCACGGTTTCGGCCTCCTTGCCGAGCTGCGTGGTCTTGGACTTGAAATCGTCCATGCTTTCCCAGATCTTCGGGCTTGCCTCCGTCTCCGCCCCGGATTCCGTGCCAGCAGGGAACTGGTCGGCAAAGCTCTTGGAGACGTCGCTCATCGTCGTCAGCGAGGCCTTGACGATCTCGGCGTCGTAAGGCTTCTCGCCCTTGGCGATCCCAGCCAGCGCGCCCATCGCCCCGCCGACCTTCTTCATCATCTGCTGGCGGGCAACTTGCGGATCGTCCGCCGCGACCACCGCACTGGCGCCGAGTACGGCAAGGGCGGCCGCGGCCGCGATTGTCTTCAGCTTCATCAATAGCTCCTGATTGGACTTGCCATGGAGATGGCATGTTGCGAATTGCGGCAGCAACATTGCACGGCGCGGCTGGAAGAAAAGTAACGTTTTTTTGATGGGCGGCATCGTGCGATCAGATATCCCCGCCCCACCGCACAAAGCGGAATACCGGCGCCTGCGATCAGGAGCGATCCAAGCCGACCGGCAGCCGGCAGCCCGGATCGCCCGCCTCAAGCGGACGCTTTGGCAATGGCCCGATCCAGCGCCGCCTCGACGTGCAATTGCACGACGTCGTAGGCGGCGACCGGATAGTCCTCCATGGCCGCCACCAACGGCAGCTCGGTGCAGGCGACGGCGATCGCTTCCGCGCCGCGCTCGGCGAGACCGGCCGCCATAGACAGCAAGGTCTGCCGTGCCGCTTGCGTTATGCGGCCGAGCGTCAATTCCTCGACGATGATCCGGTGCAGCGCATGGCGCTGCTCGGGCGGCGGGGTCAGCACCTCCAGACGGTGACGCTCGCGCAGGCGGGCGGAGAAGAAATCCATCTCCATCGTGTAGCGCGTGCCGAGCAGGCCGACCTTTTTGTGGCCGCTCGCCCGCACGGCGTCGGCAAACGGATCGGCGATGTGAAGGAGCGGCACCCGCAGCGCCGCCTCCACCCGATCGGCAACGGCATGGCCGCTGACGGCGGTGATCATCACGAAGGCCGCACCCGCGTCCTGCAGCCGGCGCCCGGCATCCGTGATCAACCCGGCAACCTCGTCCCAGCGCCCCTCGGCAGCCATGCGGTTGAGCGCGTCGAAATCGAGCGTGAAGAGCACTGAGCGGGCATTGTGGTGCCCGCCGAGACGCCGATGGGCGATCGTGTTCAACAGCCGGTAATATAGCGCGCTGGACTCCCAGCTCATCCCGCCGATCAGACCGATCAACGCCATTGGATTGTCCACCATGTCCCCTCCATTGCCTTCGCTCACGTCTGCCCCTGATGCGAGGTCCAGATATCGGTCCAGATCTTCCATTTTCCGTCGATCTTCCGCCAGATGAAGACGTATTTGCCGCCGACGGCAGCACCGGTGGCCTTCACCTGCGCCGCATAGGTGCCGATCTCGCGGGCACATCCCGGGGCGATCTCAGCAACATCGGTCGTCGTCAACCTCGGCTCGCCGAACACCTCGGTCGCCGCGGCCCAGAAGGCCTGGATGGCGGCTCGCCCCTTCAGGTTGTCCGGCCCCGGCGGCAACAGGTCGGCATCGTCATCGAAGAAATCGCCGACACCAACGGCTCCGGCCGTGTTCAGCGCCGCTGCATAACGCTGCGTCATCTCTTTGATCGTGTCGTTCAAGGTCATGGAAGCCTCCCTGATCGCCCGGCCCCAACGCATAAATTGTAGCACGAAACCTTCTCGACCTGTTCGGCCGCATCAGAGATGCGGGTCCGATTCCGCTTTTGACGGCAAGCCCTTGATTGGGCAATTGCTTGCCGCCGCGACCATCCCCGCATCGCGCGGCGTGAGCTCCTCAAAACGACGAAGCCCCGGGCTTGCGACCGGGGCTCCATCGAAAACGGCAGGTCGACCGACCTTACTTCGTCGCCGCTTCGTACATTTCCAGCACGTAGTCCCAGTTGATCAGGCTGTCGACGAAGGCTTCCAGGTACTTCGGGCGGGCGTTGCGGTAGTCGATGTAATAGGAGTGCTCCCAGACGTCGACGCCGAGGATCGGCGAAGCGCCGTGCACGAGCGGGTTCTCGCCGTTCGGGGTCTTGGAGATGGCGAGCTTGCCGTCCTTGACCGACAGCCAGGCCCAGCCGGAGCCGAACTGGGTCGTGCCGGCGGCGATGAAGTCGGCCTTGAACTTGTCGTAACCGCCGAGGTCGCTGTCGAACGCCTTCTGCAGCGCGCCCGGCAGGCTCTTGCCGCCGCCGCCCTTCTTCATCCACTTCCAGAAATGGATGTGGTTGTAGTGCTGGCCGGCATTGTTGAAGAGGCCCTGGTTGGTGCCGTAGGACTTCTTGACGATCTCTTCCAGCGTCAGGTTGGAAAGACCGGCCTCCTCGGCCAGCTTGTTGCCGTTGTCGACATAGGCCTTGTGGTGCTTGTCGTGATGATACTCCAGCGTCTCGCGCGACATGAACGGGACAAGCGCGTCGTAGTCGTAGGGCAGCGGCGGAAGTTCGAAGGCCATAGCGTATCTCCTCTTGCGTCCGGAATTTTTTCAATGAAATCCGTAGACTGGAACATAGGGGGCCGACCTGTCGCAGACAACCGGTTGCATGTCAAAATTTGCGCTTTGCCAGCAATTTCATTTCCGGAGCGGGGGTCGGAGCGCGGCAGGCGGCCTGCCGACCGACATTAGCGGACTGATCCCGCAGGTGGCCACGGCACGTCCGCGTTCCCCGTCATGCCGGACCTGATCCGGCATCCAGCCACCGCGCGTCGGCGCGGTGAGTGATGCATCTCATGCGGTAGAAGCGAAGGAGTTTTTGGCGCGCAAGGACTTGCGCGCGCTGGATCCCGGCTCGGGGCCGGGATGACGGCTGGAAGCTTATCCCTTCGCGCTGGAACGTGCCCAGTCGAAATAGATCTCGCGCGCCTTCGCGGTCACCGGCCCGGTCTGCAGCTGACGGTCGTCGAGGCGGTGGATGGGCAGGACCTTGGAATAGTTGCCGGAGGTGAAGATCTCGTCGGCGGCCGCAAAATCGTCCACCGTCAGCGTCGTTTCCCGGACGTCGAAGCCGCCCTGGCGCAGCAGGCCGATGACACGCGAGCGCGTGATGCCGGCCAGGAAGGTGTGGTTGGCGGTGGGCGTGAAGACGACGCCATCCTTGACCATGAAGATGTTGGAGGTGCCGGTCTCGGCGACGTTGCCCAGCATGTCGCGCACCAGCGCGTTGCCGAAGCCGCGGCTTTTCGCCTCGACGAGGATGCGGGCGTTGTTCGGATAGAGGCAGCCGGCCTTGGCGTCGGTCGGCATGCATTCCTTGGTCGGACGGCGGAAGGGCGAGACGGTCAGCGCCTCGCCGGTCTTGCCGTCGCCCAAGGGCGCCTCGAACAGGCAGAGCGCAAACCGGGTCGATTCGGGATCGGCCGCGACGACGCTGAACGAGCCGTGCTCGGCCCAGTACATCGGCTTGACGTAGATCGCGGTCTTGCCATCGAACTTCTTGACGCCTTCCCAGGCGAGGCCCTGGATCTCCTCGGCGTTCATCGTCGCCTTCATGCCGAGGTTGACGGCGGAGCGGTTGACGCGCTGGCAGTGCAGGTCGAGGTCGGGGGCGATGCCGTCGAACCAGCGGGCACCATCGAACACGGTGGAGGCGAGCCACATCGCATGCGACATTGGCCCGATCAACGGCGGGTTGCCGGCAATCCATTCGCCTTCGACATAGGTCCAGGTCGGGGTGCGCGGGGATGTATCGACTGCCATGTTCAGGTCTCCTTCTGGCCGATCAAGGCCGGCCCGGCGATGCGGGTCAAGCTGCCAATGGCCTGAACCAATTGGCGGGCGCTGTCCACTCACGATCTTGAATGGATGCATCAGCCATTGTCATGGATGCGCCGGTGGCACGCGCAAGGGCGGCATGGCATAGATGACCAAAAGCGAAAAAGAGGGGCATTTCCATGAAAGCGATGTACTACGAAGCCTTCAGCGCTGCACCGGAGATCCGTACCCTGCCCGACCCGGCGCCGACCCCTAACGGCGTGGTGATCAAGGTGGAGGCGACCGGGCTTTGCCGCAGCGACTGGCACGGCTGGATGGGCCACGACGCGGACATCCGCCTGCCGCATGTGCCCGGCCATGAGCTTGCCGGCACGGTGCTTGCCGCCGGCAAGGGGGTGATGCGCTTCAAGGCCGGCGACCGGGTGACGGTGCCCTTCGTCTCCGGCTGCGGCCATTGCCACGAATGCCGCTCGGGCAACCAGCAGGTCTGCGAGGAGCAGTTCCAGCCGGGCTTCACCCACTGGGGCTCGTTTGCCGAGTATGTCGCGCTCGACTACGCCGACCAGAACCTCGTGCACCTGCCGGAAAGCGTCTCCTACGCCACCGCGGCGAGCCTCGGCTGCCGGTTTGCCACCTCGTTCCGCGCCGTCTGCGACCAGGCGAAGGTGAAGGGCGGCGAGTGGGTTGCGGTACACGGCTGCGGCGGCGTCGGCCTGTCGGCGATCATGATCGCGGCTGCGCTCGGCGCCAACCCGGTCGCGATCGACATCTCCGAAGAAAAGCTCGCCTTCGCGCGCAAGATGGGCGCGGTCGCAGCGATCAATGCCCGCGACGTCGTGGACGTGGCGGAAGCGGTGCGCGAGATCACCGGCGGCGGCGCGCATGCCTCGATCGACGCGCTCGGCTCGCCCGCAACCTGCTTCAACTCGATCAAGAACCTGCGCCGGCGCGGCCGCCACGTCCAGGTCGGGTTGATGCTCGGTGAGCACGCAACGCCGCAGATTCCGATGGCGCAGGTGATCGGTCACGAACTGGAAATCTACGGTAGCCACGGCATGCAGGCCTGGCGCTACGACGCGATGCTGTCGATGATGGCGGCCGGCAAACTGCAGCCGGAAAAGCTGATCGGCCGCGAGATCAGCCTGGAAGAGGCCGTGCCGGCGCTGATGGCGATGGACACGGCCACCGACCTCGGCATCAGCGTGATCACGCGATTCTAGACCGGCTCCGCGACGGAAGTTGGTGGCCGAATGCCGCCAATGCTCATTGCTCGTGCAGCCTGCCACCCGCCGCGGCGGCCATCGATCCTCGTCCGCTGTCAGAGGTCCACTTGAAATTACATTAGCGCTAATGTATCTCCACTTGCTATGAGCAAGAATGACAAACCCGGTTTGGGCGAACTCCTCCGCTATGTTGGTGAGCTTGTCGAACAAGGTGCCGCCGAACGCTATCGGGCGCTCGATATTGATTATCGTCCCCGCTACACGCCTGTGCTGCGCGCGCTCAGCGCCGGAGCCGTGACGGTGACCGAGATTACGACCGCCAGCAGCCTCACCCAAGGGGCGATCAGCCAAACGGTGAGCCTGATGCTGAAGGACGGGTTGGTCGTTCGGCATGCGTTGGATGATGGGCGCAAGAGTGGCCTCAAGCTGACCAAGCACGGCGCCGAACTTCTCAAGAGGTTGGAACCGCATTGGGACGTCACATTCCGTGCCATTGGCGAGCTTGAGGCGGAGATCGGGTTTCCGGTTCTGAAAACTCTGGGAAGCCTCGCAACCGCACTGGAAAGGCGGGGTTTCGCGGATCGCTTGGCGGACGCAGAAAAGTGCAGGAAAGATTCATGACTGGGAACGCCGAGATGACAACCGGGAAGAACTGGTTCGACACGGGAGGAAGCACCTACGCGTTGTTCAGGCCCGAGTACCCCGCGGCCCTTGCGAGCTTCCTGGCACAAATCGTTGACGGACGGGGCTGCGCAGTGGATGTCGGATGCGGAAATGGGCAACTGACCCGACAGCTCGCGGACCACTTCAACAGTGTGGTTGGGATTGATCCCAGTGAAGACCAGATCGCGAACGCGCATAGGAACGCGAACATCGACTATCTTTGCGCACCTGCGGAGCAGCTTCCGCTGCCTGACAGGAGCGCGAGTTTGATCACTGCAGCACAGGCGGCCCACTGGTTCGACCGCCCGCGATTCTACGAGGAGGCACGGCGCGTAGCAGACGACCGCGCTGTCATCGCATTGATCAGCTATGGCGTGATGCGGCTTACGCCGTCTGACCTGCACGACCGGTTCGATAGGTTCTACAAACGTGAAATCGGCCCCTATTGGCCGCCGGAACGCAAGCTTGTGGATTCCGGATATGCCGACATCGAGTTTCCGTTCGAGGAAATGTCGTATCCCGAAATGACGATAGATCGAATTTGGGAGCTCGGAGAATTGCTGGGTTATGTGTCGACCTGGTCCGCCGTCCGGCGTGTCAATGACGCTGGGCGCGACGACATTCTGGAAGACTTCGTGCGCGACATCTCCGCTCTTTGGGGTAGTCCCGCAAGGAAGCTGCCGATTTCCTGGCCGATCAACATGCGCTTGGGGAAACTATGAGCCCGTCCAACACGCTCCCACCGCTCTCTGTCGGGCTACGTCATGTGGAGCGCCTCTTCGTTGCTCCAATCCATACTGTGCCGGAGATCGACGACTCCTGGCCCGGTTTCCGTGACATGCCGCCGGTTCTGGCGACTGCGATCATGATCGCCTTCATCGAGCAGACGTGTGTGCAGGGCCTTCGCCCCTTCCTCAACCCGGGGCAACGCACTGTTGGCACACATGTCGACGTCAGTCACGTCGCCGCAACACCTGTCGGGATGACCTTCATCGCCGAAATTGAGTTGATCGAGGTCGAGGGAAAGTCGCTCCTGTTTAAAGTAACGTGCCGCGATGATGCCGGTGTCATCGGAGAGGGAACGCATCAGCGCACCGTCATTGATGTGGACCGCTTCATGAAGAGGCTTGGTGAGAAGTCTGCGGCCGCTGCGGCCTCTCGTTGAAGGGTGTTGGCACCAGAGCACACGTCGGCTTTGCGCCCCGAAGCGGTCATTCCATGTTTCGCGCCGATGCCATCGTCATCGCACAGTGGGCGGCATGGTGGGAAAGACGATGCGCATCACAAGGAACGGTGTCACCGCAGCTGTAAAATCCATTCTGCGGCTATCTGGTGGTTGAGGCTGAAACCGCTGATGCCGCCGCAAGGCTTTTCCACGACCACCCCACATTACCGTCTTTCCCAGCGACGGCATGGATATCATGCCCTTTTTAACCTGAACGCCTCGCTGAAGCTTCCGACCACGGCGGCGTATCAAAATGAATGGTGAGTTCGCTGGCCTCTCGCGTCCACAGTTCGCGGGCATGACCGAAGTCGCCGGCTCCCGCATTCCTGAATCTGTTGGCGTCGAGCGCCAGGATGGATCTGAGATATACGACAGACTTGCGTCCAGGTTGTGAACGTAGCAGATTGCTCTCAATCGCTTGATTCATTTTAGCAATTCATAATGCAGGGAATTACTTAGGTGGCAACATACAGAACGAATGAGCTCGATGTTGGATTCTATACGCCTTCCCTCATTGGACAGGCAGGATGGCTCGGAAGTGGATATAAGTGGGGCGGCGCGCTGGGGACCGGCGTTACCATCACCTATAGTTTCCCGGTCAGGGGGTCAAAATTCGCCAGCAATTACTCAATTGAAGGAGAGTTGGCTGGCAAATCTCCCTTGACCGGCACCGAGATTACTTATGTCAAATATGCCCTGAAAGCTTGGTCTGGCGCGGGAAACGTCAAATTCAAGGAGGTAGCCGACAACGCAACTGTGGTCGGCGAATTCCGTTTCACCAAGAGCAGCACCATGGACGACTGGTCAGCCGCTCATGCGTATTACCCATGGAGCGATCCATCTGCCGGTGACGTCTGGTTCAATACCACTCACTTCAACAAGAATATTGGCGACCTCAAGAAGGGGTCTTATGATTATTTGATAATCCTGCATGAAATTGGGCACGCGCTCGGCCTGAAGCATTCCTTTGAATACACAGCGATGCCTTCAAAACTGGATAACTACTTCAATACCGTCATGAGTTATACGGCGTCGCCATGGTCCGGATACCAAGATAACTACGCATCTTTCTACCCGACAACTCCCATGTATTACGACCTTCTGGCAATGCAGGCGATTTACGGCAAGAACCTGTCGGTCAACAGCGGAAACAATACTTACACATTTAAAGACGGAACCAGATACTGGGAGGCGATCAACGATACCGGTGGCGTTGATACCATCGCATATAGCGGCATCGAGAGCAGCACGATCAACCTCAACCCTGGCAAGTTCAGCAACCTCAGCGAGCGCATTCATTTTTCATCCGGCAAATCATCGCGCGCGACGGTGACGATCGGACCTGCCGTCATCATCGAGAATGCCATCGGCGGCAATGGCAATGACACCTTGATCGGCAATTCTGTTGCCAACGTGCTGAATGGCGGCGTCGGCCGCGATACGATGTACGGTCGCAAGGGTAACGACACCTATTACGTCAACGACTCCGGCGATATTGTCGATGAGAGCGTCCGCGGATCAGATGGAACAGATACCGTCAGGTCATCCATCTCATTCAGCTTGGCAAACACGAAGGCCATCAAGGGCTCTGTCGAGAACCTCACCCTCCTGGGATCACGCGCCCTTTCTGGCACAGGCAACGCGCTGAACAACACAATTGTCGGCAACTCCGGCAGCAATGTGCTTTCGGGGAATGCGGGCAATGACGTCCTCAAGGGTGGTGCTGGCCGCGACACGATGCGTGGCGGTTCGGGCAACGACACTTACTATGTCGACAGCACCGGTGATGTTGTCGACGAAAGCCTGAGCGGCTCGAACGGATCCGACACGATCCGCTCTTCTATCTCGTTTAGTCTCGCCAACACGAAGGTCGTCAAGGGGGCCGTTGAACACCTCACCTTGACTGGTACGGCCAACATAGCGGGCACCGGCAACTCCCTTCACAACACGATTACCGGGAATTCGGGCGCTAATCTGCTCACGGGAAATGCTGGCAACGACACGCTAAATGGGGGCCTGGGTCGCGATACGATGCGTGGCGGATCAGGTAGCGATACCTACCATGTCGACAACGCTGGAGACGTCGTTGATGAAAGCCTGCGTGGCTCCAATGGAACGGACACCGTCAGGTCATCCATTTCGTTCAGCCTGGCGCAAAGCGCTACGGTCAAGGGCTCGGTCGAGAATCTGGTGCTTCTTGGCTCCAAGAACCTGTCGGGGACAGGCAATTCTCTCAACAACACGATCACTGGCAACGCGGGAAACAACCAACTTAGCGGCGGCGCAGGAAACGACGTCATATCGGGAGGTGCCGGCGACGATGTCCTCATCGGTGGGCTTGGAAAAGATACCCTGACTGGCGGAGCCGGGGCCGATATTTTTGTGTTCGACACCGCCCCAGGCGGTGTGAATGTGGATACGATAACGGACTTCAACATCCTGGAGGATCGCTTCCATCTCGCCTCACGGTTCTTCGACCTTGGCCCGGCTGGCGACAAGCTGACATTCGACCAGTTCCGCCTGGGTGTTGCTGCAATCGATGCCGATGACAGGATCATCTACGACTTGGCGAGCGGACTGCTCTCATATGACAAGGACGGCGTCGGCGGAGAGGACGGGGTTGTCTTCGCCAGACTGACCAATCAAGCCGCTATTGGTCACGATCATTTCTGGATTGTCTGAAGGAGGCGGCCAAGGATCGTCAGTCGGGAGTTTGCCGCATCGGCAACAGATCGTAGATTACCCTGCGCAGCCTTCTGACGCCTGCGGCACGTTTAAGTTCACAAAGGGCCAAGGATTGAAGCCGATCCGGCTGGTGGTCGGGCGGTGGAAAAGGCCGGATCGCCAGCCGCAACACGGTCCACGCTGTCCTATGGCATTGCGGCGCGACCGCTTCGTCGTCGCACTGCCGAGCTCCGACGGCAGACAGCGTGATCACCCGGTTCTAACGGAGCATTTTCATCGGGTGCATGGCGCCCAGATGGCCCACTCGTCGCGCTGGCCGTCACGCGTGCCGCCGGCCGCGCGTCGGCACTTTCAAAAGGAGGATTGCCCGACTGATTGCCGGCCTACACCCGCTTCTTGGAACCAGGCTGGTTTGGTTTGGGCGGTTGAGCGAGGCGAAGCGCGCGGAGCCTTTCGGTCTTCTTTTCGCGTGCCGCAGCTTCGGCGGCAACGATACTCTGGACAACCGAGTGCGTGTGTGCGGCCTTGTCATGCCCTGTGGGCTTCGCCGGCTTGAAAAACTGATCTTTGGTTGCTGCCATGCTCTCCTCCATATCAGCGAGGTCTCGCTGCCACCTTCCGTTTGGGGGCCGGCAACAAACCTTCGCGTTGCGCCTTCTTACGCGCGAGCTTGCGGGTGCGCCGGATCCCCTCCGCCTTTTCACGCGCGCGCTTTTCGGACGGCTTTTCATAGGCGGTGCGCGCACGCATTTCCCGGAACAGACCTTCTCGCTGCATTCTCTTCTTCAAGACGCGAATGGCCTGTTCAATATTATTGTCCCTGACGATAACCTGCACAATATCTCCTTTCGCAGTCACAACTGCTATTTCCTGGTCCTGATGGAATTTGGATTGATCCAGCAATTCCGATTGGACCAGTTCGTTTCACCATCCGACGCCGCGGTTTTTGCACCACCTGCGCGTGCCGGCGACACAGCCGGATCGATTTCATCCTGGCCAATGCTTCATTCTCGTTCTGAAACCGCGCTCTGCATCGAGGCGATCCCAGCGCTTCGGGCAACTCGGACACGATTCGTCCGAGGCCTTCCGGCTGGGCGTTCCAAAGCACCCGGGTCTTCCATGGCCATCAAACAAAAGGTCGGGCGTGAACCCGACCTCTCCAGTCACTCGTCTCTGCTGCCAGTACATCCGTGGTCAGCGAGAGCGAACGACAAATTCATACCGCCTGAAGGTTGTCGGCGGAGCTTTTGCCTGACTTCCGGTCCTGCACGATGTCGTACCGGACCTTCTGGCCATCGTTCAGCGAACGCATACCTGCGCGCTCGACGGCCGAGATATGAACGAAGACGTCCGTGCTGCCGTCATCGGGCTGAATGAAGCCAAAGCCCTTGGTTGCATTGAACCACTTTACGGTTCCAGTATTCATAACGATTTCCTTTCGAAGCAATCGTTGTGGTTCCCACGTTACCTTGCGGGATTAGATCGATTTTTGAGAGGAAATCCGTCGGGAGCGTCTCGCTCGGGAACGACGTCACAAGCAATGGTCGATAGGGAGAATATAGCCTCAATTTCTAATTTGGCAATGGAGCGGACATTTTTCTGAGCCGTCCGGTCCTGAAAAGAGCCAATAAGAACCTGCTTTTGCTCGCAAGTTTATTTTCCGCTCAGGTGCGGCTTTCATGCATCTTCACCGCCAGGGTCAGATTCTATTCCGTGATATTTGGCGAAATATTGTTCGAGGTCCGCATCGGGCCAGAAGGCGACAACAACGTTCGTTTTCCACATAACCGCTTCCCCACCGCCCGCCATATTGTGCATTGCACCCAATGTTGACATGATCGGGCGCTAATGATTTGGAATGAAAGCGTTTTTGGAGGAAATGGCGTGTCTCACGCAGCCTATGTGTTCGATGCCTATGGCACGCTGTTCGACGTGCATGCGGCGGTGCGCCGCCATGCGGGCGATGTTGGGCCGGAATACCAGCGCTTTTCCGAGATGTGGCGGGCCAAGCAACTCGAGTATTCCTGGACCCGGGCACTGATGGGCGCCTACAGGGATTTCTGGCAACTGACGGAGGAGGCGCTGGACCACACCTTCCAACGCATTCCCGGCGTCGATCCGGCGTTGCGGCCGAAGCTGCTCGACGCCTACTGGAAGCTCGATTGCTATCCGGAAGTGCCCGCCGTGCTGCGGGCGCTGAAGGCACGCGGCGCACGTGTCGCAATCCTTTCCAACGGCTCGCCCGCCATGCTGAAGTCGGCAGTCGCCAATGCAGCGCTCGACACCGTCATCGACGACGTTTTCTCGGTCGATGCGCTGAAAACCTACAAGACCGCACCCGCCGTCTACGACATGGTGACGACGAACTACCGTCTCTATCCGAACGCGGTGTCTTTCCAGTCGTCGAACCGCTGGGACGTCGCGGGTGCGACGAAATTCGGCTTCCGCACCGTCTGGATCAATCGCACGGGCATGCCGGACGAGTATCCCGACCTCGGCCCATCGCTGATTCTGCCGACGCTGGAAGCGCTGGAATAGTCACACGCAGGCAGCAAGCGGGGTCACGCATGGCATGGTCGGCGGCGCAGTATGTGAAGTTCGAGGACGAGCGGACGCGGGCGGCGCGCGACCTGCTGGCGCAGGTGCCCGAACTGCCGGCCGGCATCGCCTACGATCTCGGCTGCGGCCCCGGCAACTCGACCGAGCTGGTGATCGCACGCTTTCCGGATCGACAGGTCGTGGGCATTGACAGCGATGCGGACATGCTGGCGGCGGCACGCAAGCGCCTCCCGGAAAATCGCTTCGAGCACGGCGATCTCGCACGCTGGAGCCCGCCGCAGCCGACGGCGTTGCTCTTTGCCAATGCGGTGTTTCAGTGGGTGCCTGAGCATGTTTCGGTTTTCGCGCAGCTGATGGACCATCTCGTTCCCGGCGGCGTGCTGGCCGTGCAGATGCCGGACAACCGCGGCGAGCCGAACCACACCGAAATGGATGCAACCTCCGAAGATCCGCGCTGGGCCGCCCATTTTTCGGCGGATCATCCGCGCCGTGCGCCGCTTCCCCCGACTCTGGCCTATTACAACGCGCTGAACGCCAAGGCTGCGCGCATCGACATCTGGCACACGATCTACAATCATCCGATGGCGGATGCGGCAGCGATCGTGGAATGGGTCAAGGGCACCGGCATTCGCCCCTATCTGGCAAAACTCCCGCATGATCAGCAGGAGCCCTTCCTCGAGGCCTACCGGCAGAGGCTGGAGAGGGCCTATCCGAAAACCGCCGACGGGCGCGTGCTGCTGCGGTTCCCGCGCCTGTTCATAGTCGCCGTCAAGGGGTGATCCGGCGGTCTCGCCAATCGGCTTTGGAGACCCAAACCGGTCCGCAGCGCGGGTGACATGCTCAGTCAAACGGGCACGGCCAGTCCGGCGATGCTGTGAAGCCGGGAGGCAGCTTCGTTGCGGCGTTACCGCAAGCGAGATCGATCTGTTCCTGTTCCAGGCCCGTCGAGGCCGACAGGTCCAGTCCCTCGATCCGGGTGAGGAACAGAAACGCGTGCGCGAAATCGAGCCCCCCCTCAAAAGAGGCCTTGCTCAGGTCGGCGCGGGAGAGATTGGCGTATGGGAAGCGCGCGCCGGTGAGGACTGCGCCGGTAAAGTCGGCCCGTCCCAGCTCGGCCTTCTCGAAATTTGCCCCGGTCAGAACCGCGCCCCTGAAACTGGCGCGCTGCAATTCCGCCGAAGCGAAGGTTGCGCCAGGCGCCGACACCTTGTCGAACCCGGTACGAAAACCCTCGATGCGGTTGAAGTTGGCCTTCTCGGCGGCGGCGCCGGTAAACCATGCCCGCGCCAGCGCGGCCTTCTCGAGGTTGGCCGCGCTAATGTTCGTGTTGCTGAGGTCGGTGAACATCAGATCGGCGCCCGACAGATTGGCCCCCTGAAAATCCCTTCCCTGCAGTATGATCGCCCTTTTGGTACATTCGCTCCAGTCAATGCCGGGCCGGGGCAAAGCGGAGCAGTCGGCGGCGCCTGCCGCGGCCGGCGTCAGCGTCGCAAGCGCCAGAGCGATGCCCAGGGCGTGGCCGAGGGCACCCCGGGGGACGTTTCCTTTTGCGCGTCCATGCGGTCCGTACATCAAAATCGCTCCGAATGCGCACCCAAAGCACGTCGTCGCCGGGCCTATTCGATTGTTGCGGTCTCTGGCTTTACGCGTGTATGTCTTGGTCGGGCCTGTTCGCTGGTCGTGATCACTGGCTTTTCGCGTGTCTTGGCTTAGAGACGGTATCCGCCTTCGGCAGGAATGCACCGGACACCGGACGCACTGTACGCACAGCGGGCTGCAAAGTTAAAGCGGAGTCTTGGGAATCGGCCACCGGCCGACCGAGCCAACCCTCCGTCGGTGCCGCGGGCACGTGACGCATCCGGCGTGTGAAATTTTTACGACCATTGCGGCGAGGGCATTCCTTATGCAACCGCACTCGGATAATGCTTCTGCCGCCGCAAAGGCGGCCCAGGGAGTTCCCATGCAGTCCGAACAGGCCATTCAGGCCCATTCCATGCCCGACTGGCCGGCGATCGTCGCCGTGGTCCTCGGTGTCACCGCGTTCTCGGTGGCACAGGGCGTCACCTATCCGCTGATCTCGCTGGTGCTGGAGGCGCGCGGCGTCTCGTCGACGATGATCGGCGTCAACGCCGTCGGTTTCGCCATGGGGCTGGGCGCGGCGACGCTGATGCTGGGCCGGCTGACACAGCGTTTCCGCGCCAACCACCTGATCATCGCCGGTCTGATCGGCTGCTCTCTCTGCCTCGCCGCCTTCGCCACCTTCTCCTCGATGCCCGTCTGGTTCATTGCCCGGTTCCTGCTGGGTTTCTGCGCCAGCCTGATCTTCATGCTCAGCGAGGCGTGGCTCAACGTCGCCTGCCCCGACCGGATTCGGGGACGCGTCTCGGGCATCTACGGGGCCTCGATCTGCGCCGGCTTTGCCGCCGGTCCGCTCGCCATTCCGCTGTTTGGTACGGACGGCGGCTTCGGGTTTGCGCTGACGGCGGTCTACCTTGCGCTGGTCGCCTTTGCCACGGCGATGCTGATGTATTCGACGCGAACGGTGCCGGAACCGTCCTCGACACGCGATCTCTTCCGCTTTTTCCGCCATGCGCCGATGCTGATCGCGATGGTCTTCGCCTTCGGCTTCGCCGACATCGCCGCGATCTCGACCATGCCGGTCTATTTCGTCCGCACCGGCCATTCCGAGGCGTTCGCGGCAATCAGCGTCACGGTGCTGGCACTGCCGACCGCGCTTGCACAACCGCTCATCGGCTATGCGCTGGACCGGCTGCCACGCCATTCGGTCGCCACCGGCACCGCCTTCGTCGCCGCGGCCAGCTATCTCGCCATCCCCTTCCTCGATGCGCCCGCCCTGATCCTGTGCGCCTTTGCGATGATGGGAACGGCGAGCTTTTCGCTCTACACCTGCGCGCTGACCATGCTCGGCGAGAACTACCGCGGCAGCATGCTGGTCGCCGGGAGCGCCGCCTATGCGCTGATCTACGCCGTTGGCAGCGGTGCCGGTTCGAGCCTCACCGGCGCCATCATGGAGGTCGGCGGGCCGGATGCCGTGCCACTGTCCGTCGGTACGGCGATGGCCATCTTCGCTTTTGCGTTCCTGCTGGGCAGGCGACGGTAGTCGCCTGAACCGCGGCCTTGCGCGCTAAGGCCGGACACTTGCCTCCACCAAAGCAAACGCGTCAATCGGGATTTGACCATGGTTCGAGCCGTCTTGTGGCAGCGGGTTGAGGGAGGCATCATGCTTGCGGTCAGCCTCGCGTTCCTCTGGCAGATGAACGACACGGTGCCGTGGTGGGGCGCCGTTCTGATCTTCTTTGCGCCCGATCTGAGCTTCTTCGGCTATCTTCTTGGACCGAGGGCGGGGGCGTTCTGCTATAACGCGGTCCACATCTATGCCTTTGGCGCTGCCTTGCTGGCGATCGGCTGGATGATGCCGTCGCCGATCGTTGCCGTGCTCGGCGCTCTCTGGCTGGCGCATTCCGGTTTCGACCGCATGCTCGGCTATGGCCTGAAGTCGCAGGAAGGCTTTGCCATTACGCACCTCGGCCGGATCGGGAAGCAGCCGTAGGGCGACCGTATCGCAGCCGCACGCGCCGCCATCCCCGCCAACCGCCGGTCGAAGGTTCCCGGAAATGCGAAAGGGCGGACCCAAGCCCGCCCTCTCCTGCCTTGCTACCACCAATGGCTCAGACGAACTGGCCGAGACCCGGCACGGATCCGACGACCTCGTCCACCACATCGCTGCCGGCATACTCGCGCGCAATGGCGATCGTCTCCTTGGCAAGGCCGGTGATCTCGCCCATGCCGAGGCCCTGGCTCATCAACTGCTGGCCGAGCGCCATCACTCCGCCGCCCATGGCGTTCATCAGCCCGCCGAGCAGGCCGCCGGAGCCTTCGCCATTGTATTTCGCGACCAGATCGGAGGCACCCGGAATGGCTTCGATCATCTGCGCCACCGGCCCCTCGGCGGCTTCGCGCTGCAGGAAGCCAAGCATCATGCCGATGGCTTTTTCGGCGGTCGCTGGCTCGATGCCGACATTTTCGGCAACGCGGTTGACGAGATCGTTCATGGAAAATTCTCCGATTTGTATTTGACGTTTACGTCAACGTTGGGTGAAACGTTCAACCAACTCAAGCGACGGGCATCGTAATCCGGCCCCTGGCTATCACGACAGGTGTTGAAGTTCCGCAACCACCTTATAAAGTTCCAGAGACGATTCAAATGACGATTGGCATGCGGCGCCTGCTCGGCGTGACCGGGCTGTGCGGACAAGGGAGATACTTCAGTGAGCGAATCCATGCTTCAGGACGGCAAGCTCTTCGTCGGCACCAGCCGCAAACCCGACAACTCCATCAACAAGCCGGAATATCTCGAACTGAAGTTCGGTAACCGGCACGGGCTCGTGACCGGGGCGACCGGCACCGGCAAGACGGTCACCCTGCAGGTCCTGGCCGAGGGCTTCTCCAATGCCGGCGTCCCAGTGTTCTGCGCCGACGTGAAGGGCGACCTTTCCGGTATCGGCGCCATGGGCGAAGCGAAGGACTTCCTCCTCAAGCGCGCCGAGGAGATCGGTCTTCAGCCCTATGATTTCCAGGAATTCCCGGTGATCTTCTGGGACCTCTATGGCGAGAAGGGCCATCGCGTCCGCACGACCATGACCGAGATGGGACCACTGCTCCTGTCGCGGCTGATGAACGCCTCCGACGCGCAGGAGGGCGTGCTCAACATCGCCTTCAAGATCGCCGACCAGGGCGGCCTGCCGCTGCTCGACCTGAAGGACCTGCAGGCTCTGCTGAACTACATGGGCGAGAACGCCACCCAGCTTTCCAACCAGTTCGGCTTCATCTCGAAGGCCTCCGTCGGCTCGATCCAGCGCGAACTGCTAATTTTGGAGCAGCAGGGCGCACAGCACTTCTTCGGCGAGCCCGCCTTGAAGATCTCCGACATCATGCGCACCACCAACGACGGCCGCGGCGCGATTTCGGTGCTGGCCGCCGACAAGCTGATGATGAACCCGCGGCTTTACGGGACCTTCCTGCTCTGGCTGCTTTCCGAGCTGTTCGAGGAGTTGCCGGAAGTGGGCGATCCCGAAAAGCCGCGGCTCGTCTTCTTCTTCGACGAGGCGCACCTGCTCTTCAACGACGCGCCGAAGGTGCTGATCGAGCGCGTCGAACAGGTCGTGCGCCTGATCCGCTCGAAGGGCGTCGGCGTCTACTTCGTCACGCAGAACCCGCTCGACGTGCCCGAGACGGTGCTGGCCCAGCTCGGCAACCGGGTGCAGCACGCACTGCGCGCCTATACGCCGCGCGAGCAGAAGGCGGTGAAGACCGCCGCCGACACGTTCCGCCCCAACCCGGATTTCGACTGCGCCACCGTCATCACCCAGCTCGGCACCGGCGAGGCGCTGGTCTCGACGCTGGAAGGCAAGGGTATACCGTCGATGGTCGAGCGCACGCTGATCCGTCCGCCGGCCTCGCGTGTCGGGCCGCTGAGCGATGCGGAGCGCGCCAACGTGATGAAGGTCAGCCCGGTCTCCGGCCTCTACGACGAGGATTTCGACCGGGAATCGGCCTACGAAATCCTGGCAGCGCGAGCGAAGAAGATCGAGACGCAGCAGCAGGCCGAACAGGAGGCAGCGCAACAGCCGCAGAACGGCGGCAGCCGCTGGACGCTGCCGGGTTTTGGCGACGACGAGCCGACGACGCCCTCCGGCACGGCGAAGCCGAAGGGCCGCTCCGGCTACCAGCGGGAGACAGTGGTGGAGGCTGCGATGAAATCCGCCGCCCGCAGCGTCGCCAACTCGCTCGGCCGCGCCATCGTCCGCGGCATCCTGGGCAGCCTGCGGCGGTAGCGCTGCGAACGATGAGGCGCGCAACCGTGGCCGCGACTGTTTGCCTCCAGGACGATTGCATCGCGGCGCAGCTTCACGAACCGATTGACTCGCGGGCCAATGAGGAGCGTTGTTGTTCCTCATCGAACCGCGAGGAGGGTTGCAGGATGCCTACCTTCATCATCGAGCGAGAGATCCCCGGTGCGGACAAGCTGAGCTCAGACCAGCTCTGCAACATCTCCGCCACGTCGAACAAGGCCGTGCGGGACCTCGACAAGCCCTACAAGTGGATCACGAGTTACGTCGCCGGTGACAAATTCTACTGCGTGCACGAGGCGGAAAGTGCGGACGTCATTCGCGAGCACGCCAGGCTCGGCGGCTTTCCGGCCGACAAGGTGACGGAGGTGACTGCCATTATCGGCCCGACGACAGAGACGGGCGGCAAGATGGGCTAGTAGCCCGCGCGACCGCAGAAAACCGGCAGGCGGCCGTGGCGCGCTGGCGGAACGCACCGTTGGGACGCGGACGATGCGGCGACGAAGGTCACGGCGGCTGCGTGACTTGCAACAACCCGTTGCCTCTGGTTAGCTCGGGCAAACACAAAACCGGACCGATTCCCGCATGACCGTCGCGCGGCGCCGGCGCCTGATCCGGCGCCAACGAAGTTCTGTCGGGCTCGCGCTCGTCGCGGCCATCTCTTTCCTCGCCGGCATGACCGACGCGATCGGGCTGATGGCCGTCGGCGAGTTCGTCTCGTTCATGAGCGGCAACACCACCCGCGCCGCCGTCGCGATCGCGCAAAGCGACATGTCCAGAGCGCTCCTGCTGTTGGCCGGGCTCACTGCCTTCGTGCTTGGCAACGGCGTCGGGGTGATCATCGCCAGCCGCTTCCGGTCGCATGGCGTCCTTCTGTGCGTGACCCTGCTGCTTGCGGCATCCGCCGTCGTTCCGGATTTCCGGGAGGCCCGGTTCCTGCTGCTGATCTTCGCCATGGGAACGATCAACGCGGCCGTCGAGCAGATCGAGGGATTGCCGATCGGCCTGACCTATGTCACCGGCGGCCTGTCGCGCTTCGGCCGCGGCCTCGGGCGCTGGATCCTGGGCGGGCGCAGCAGTCAGTTGTTCGTCCAGCTCGTGCCGTGGAGCGGCATGCTGGCCGGTGCGGTCGCCGGCGCCACGCTGCAGCAATACGAGGCGGGCGCGGCTGCATGGGCACCCTTCATCATCGCCGCCCTCGTCACCGCCGCCTCGATCCTCATCCCCCGGCGCTGGTCTGTCCGCTTCCTGCTGCGGTGAGAACGGGCAAAGCAGACCAACCGATTGCATTTTCGCGCTTGCGATGTTATTTCACGCCCCATCAACCAACCCGCGCGAAAGGAGGGCGGACGTGAATTTCGATTTCCTGCCCAATCTTACGCATGGTCCCGATCTTGCCCTGCAGATGCGTTTGCAGGGCTGACCAGAGACCGATTTCTCGACACCTCCCTGGTCTGCCCCTCGTGGCAGCGTGCGTCCATATGCGACGTGCGCAACTTCCAATGCTTCCGAGCCTGAACGCGCCTGTCTTCGAAGATGGCTGCGGCCCTCGATGCGGCGTTTGCTCGGACTTTCGATCAGGGATCGAACATGTCGCTCATCAATATCCGCAATCTCGGCGTCACCCTCGGCACGCCGCTCTTTTCCGGCCTCAACCTCTCCGCCAACGCCGGCGACCGCGTCGGTCTCGTCGCGGCAAACGGCCGGGGCAAGTCGACGCTCTTTCGCTGCATCTCCGGTGATCTGGAGCCCGGCGAAGGTGAGATCACTAAGGCGCGCGGGCTGACCATCGGCCACGTCGAACAGAACGTGTCGCCAGCTCTGCTCGGCGAGACGTTCCACGCGGCGGTTCTTGGAGCGCTGCCCGCCGACCAGGCCGAGCATGAAAGCTGGCGCGTCGATGTGGTGCTGGAATCGCTCGAGGTGCCCGAGGCGTTCCGCACGCGCCCGCTGTCACAGCTCAGCGGCGGCTGGCAGCGGCTGGCGCTTCTGGCCCGCACCTGGGTCACGGAACCGGACGTGCTCCTGCTCGACGAGCCTACGAACCATCTGGACCTCGGCCGTATCGTGCAACTGGAAGAATGGCTTAACGCCCTGCCGCGCGAGGTGCCCGTCGTCATCTCCAGCCACGACCGCGCCTTTCTCGACGCCACGACCAATCGGACGCTGTTTCTGCGGCCCGAGCGGTCGCAGGTCTTTGCCCTGCCCTACTCGCGCGCCAGGGCAGCGCTCGACGAGACCGATGCCGCAGACGAACGGCGCCACCAGCGCGACATGAAACAAGCCTCGCAGCTGCGCCAGCAGGCGGCCAAACTCAACAACATCGGCATCAATTCCGGCTCCGACCTGCTCGTCGTGAAGACCAAGCAACTGAAGCAGCGAGCGGAAAAGCTCGAAAACGCGGCCAGGCCTGCCCATCTCGAACGCTCGGCCGGTGCCATCCGGCTGGTCAATCGCGGCACCCATGCCAAGGTGCTGGTGACGCTGGAGGATGCGGCGATCGAAACGCCGGACGGCACACTGCTGTTTCGCACCGGCAAGCAGTTCATCTGCCAGGACGACCGCATCGTGCTGCTCGGTCACAACGGAGCGGGCAAGACGCGGCTCGTCTCGGCGCTGCGCAGGGCGATCGAAGGCTCTAGCGTTGCCGGCATCAAGGCGACACCCAGCCTCGTGCTTGGCTACGGCGACCAGGCGCTCGCCGACCTTGCCGACGACGAGACACCGCTTGCCACGATCATCCGGCGCTTCGACATCGGCGACCAGCGGGCGCGCTCGCTTCTTGTCGGCGTCGGCATCACGATCGAGATGCAGGGGCAGCCGATCGGCCGGCTTTCCGGCGGCCAGAAGGCACGACTGGGCATGCTGGTGCTGCGGCTGACGAACCCGAACTTCTACCTGCTCGACGAGCCGACCAACCACCTCGACATCGAGGGCCAGGAGGCACTGGAAGGCGAACTGACGGCACATGAGGCAAGCTGCCTGTTCGTCTCGCACGACCGGAGCTTCGTGCGCGCCGTCGCCAACCGCTTCTGGATGATCAAGCGGCGGAAACTGATCGAGGTCGAGGGACCGGAGGCGTTCTTTGCGGCTGCGGGACTGAGGGCGTAGCATCCACCCGGCGGTCGCCTTGCCTGCGATCCCGCCTACCAATGCGCGGCTGCGATCTCCTGGATTCGCCTGTCGCGCATTGGGCTTTGGTGTTTGGCCCACGCTCTGGGCTTCAACCGGAGCGATCGAGACGCGGATCGTTGCCGAAATCGGCGCGCGAGAACTCGATCCGCAAATTGGGAAAATCGCAGATCGCCTGCACGCCGTAGGTCGAAAGCCGGATGCGCCAGGTCTGGCGCTCCAACGGCTTCGGCTCGGCGAAGACACGGGCCGAAAGGAGCGCAACATTTGCGCCACCTTCGGGATCGCGCACCGAGCGGTATCGGATTGCTTCGATCTTGGCGTCCCGGGCAGCGTCCGCGAGCGCCTGGCAGGCGGCATAGTCGGTCGGATCGCTCCAGTGCGGGTGATCGCGAACGAGCGGCGGCATCGTCAGGTCGAGTGCGGCCTTCGTGCTGACCGCGGCCGAGAACGCGGTATAGTCGGCGGCATTTGCGGGAAATGGCGTTTCGGGCGATTCCGCGTAGAACAGCAGCCGGTAAAACGCCATCTCGGCAAGAGCGGTCGTTACCGCTTCTGCGGCATAGAAGACACCCAGCGTGCGCCCGGCCCGGCGGAACCGCGAGCCATGCGGATAGATCGCCCCGTAGCGGAAGGGTGTCGCGAGCAGGTAATCGAGGCCTTCGCATTCGGGTGGCAGCGCGGGCTTGCTCTCCTCAAGCAAACCCTCGAGCAGCGCCTGTTCCTCCAGCGTATCGACGAGCTTCAGCGTCGAGACGCGATGCTGCGCTTCCACCAGCCGCCAGACCGGTCTGGCGAAGGCGCGCGCCTCAGACGAGAGCGCGTCGGGCGTCCAGATAGGCAAGGACATCGGTAAGGCCGGAAATGGAGGTAATACGCTCGATAGGCCGACCGCCGAGGACGCGATTTTCGGCGGCCATCCAGGCCCGCGCGACAGTCTCATCGCCACCGGTGATGGCGTCGAGCGACCGGAAGAGACGGACGAGGAGGACGGCGAGCTCGAACGGCTTGCTGCCGCGCTCCAGCGTGAAATCGTCCCTGCGCATGCGCGACACGCTTGCCTCGGAAAGACCGAGCACGCCCGCCAGCACGCGGGCCGAAAGGCCGAGCCGCTCTGCGGCGCGCACCGCTGCCTTGGTGATGACCGCCCCCTCGCTTGCCGGCGCGGAAGCCTGCCTGATATCGAGCGCGAACATCGCAATTCTCCTTTCCTTGGAAAATTATAGCACAGAATATTTCAAAGGAAAGGCTAGCGACCAAGACACCGCGAGCCGAAGCGGCGGCTCGCGGCAGGGTCGCTCGATCATACCACCGTCGTCTTGACGTTCAGATTGCCGCGGGTGGCGTGGCTGTAAGGGCAGACGACATGCGCCTTCTTGGTAAGCTCCTCGACGATCGCCTTGTCGACGCCGGGAACGGAAACTTCGAGAGCCGCCTCGATGCCGAAACCGGCGCCATCGTCGCGCGGGCCGATGCCGACGGTCGCCGTCACCTTCGCTTCGTCCGGGATCTTGACCTTCTCCTTGCCGGCGACGAACTTCAGCGCGCCAAGGTAGCAGGCGGAATAGCCGGTGGCGAAAAGCTGCTCGGGATTGGTGCCGCGGGCGCCGTCGCCGCCGAGTTCCTTCGGCACGGTCAGCGTGACGTCGAGCACGCCGTCTTCCGAAGCGCCATGGCCTGCACGGCCACCGGTGGCGGATGCCTTGGTGGTGTAGAGAATGGGCATGTCAGATCTCCCTTCTTGATGATGAAAGCGAAACGCATGATCGAGTTGTGGCCGCAGTATCTGGTGCTGCTGACGCTCTGGCAAGACGACGGCAAGAGCGTAACGTCGCTCGAGGCGATTGTGCACGCCCTGCAGAAGTCCGTGGATGGGGACACCGAAGTCGGCGGATGCCGCGGCGCCGCGCAGGAGTTCTCAAAAAGTCAGATCACGACGATCGGGGATTTGTTCGGCACGCGGTTGTAGAGGTCAATCACGTCCTGGTTCAACAGACGGACGCAGCCCGAGGACGCGGCGCGGCCGATCGATTTCCACTCGGGCGTCCCGTGCAGACGGTAGAGCGTGTCCTGGCCGTTCTGGAAGATATAGAGAGCGCGCGCGCCGAGCGGATTCGACACGCCCGGCGCCATGCCACCGTTGCGGGCGGAGTACGGATCGAGTTCGGGTTGGCGCGCCACCATCGTGTCCGGCGGGGTCCAGCGCGGCCAGGCCTGCTTCCACTGGATGACGCCGCGTCCGGACCAGGCAAAACCTTCGCGACCGATTCCAACGCCATAGCGCATGGCGCGGCCGCCCGGTTGGGTCAGGTAGAGATAGCGATTTGCCGTGTCGACGATGATCGTGCCGGGTGCCTCGCCGAAGGGATCCTCCACCTCGTGGCGCAGATAACGGGCATCGATCTTTTGATAGGGAACCTGCGGAATGGTAAAGCCCCCGTCGATGCGGGTGGCATAGATTCCGGCGTATCTCGGGTCCAGATCCGGTATGCCCGTGGGCAGCATTGCCTCGTCGTAAGGGCCCTGGTCGGGATCGCGGCCTTCGAGATAGGCACCCGGCACGCCTTCGAGTGCAGGGTTGCGATAGACCGGATCGGTCTGCCAACGGAAGCGGTCGGTGTTCATCGATGACGTGCAACCGGCAAGCGCCGTAGCCGCCGCCAGTCCGGAAAACCGCAACAACCGGCGGCGGGAGAGAAGAAGTTCTGGGGTCATGATCTAGCGACGCAATCCGTGAAACCGAGAAACGCAAGCAGCAGTCGGACACGCACCTACCTCTGCCTGCAAGATAGGGTCGTCACCGTGCCGTAATTGTGGCATCGCCGGCTGGCGCGTGGCTTGCCACGATCACTTTCTTTCACAATTCAGGCAGGAACGGGAAGCAACCGGCGATTACGGCGCCACTCCTTCGCTCGCCTCCACCAGCGCCATCAGCGTCTCGAGCCGGTCGGCGTCGCGCGGCAGCTTGTCGTCGCGCAGGCGGGCGATCCGGGGAAAGCGCATGGCGACCCCGGACTTGTGACGGGTGGAGCGGTTGATTCCCTCGAAGGCGACCTCGAACACGAAGCCGAAATCCGGCTCGGCGCGCACGGCGCGGACCGGGCCGAAGCGATCGACGGTGTTGTTGCGGACAAAGCGGTCGAGCACGTCCAGTTCTGCATCGGTGAAGCCGAAATAGGCCTTGCCGACCGGCACCAGCATGTCGCCGTCCGGCCCCGCCGCCCAGACGCCGAAGGTGAAGTCGGAATAGTAGCTCGACCGCTTGCCATGGCCGCGCTGCGCATACATCAGCACGGCATCGACATTGTAGGGATCGCGCTTCCACTTGAACCACGGCCCCTTCAGGCGGCCGGCCTGGTAGGAGCTGTCGAGCCGCTTGATCATCACACCCTCGATCACCGGATCGGGCGGGGCGGCGCGGAGGCGGTCGAGTGCATCCCAACTGTCAAACGGAACGAGCGGCGAAAGGTCGAAGCGATCGGGCAGCGCCTTTTCGATCAGGTCGGTCAGCCGGGCGCGGCGGGTCTTGAAATTTTCCGGCCGCACGTCGGTTTCGCGGTCGAAGAGAACATCGTAGGCGCGCACGAAGGCGGGATAGTCCTCCAGCATCCGCACGTTGACGGTCTTGCGGTTCAGCCGCTGCTGCAGGTCGGAGAACGTCCGCGTCGGGCTGTTCGACCGCATCGTCCCGCCAATCAGCAGTTCACCGTCGACAACGCCCTCGAACGTCATCGCATCGACAATATCCGGGAAGGCCGTAGAAATGTCATCGCCCGACCGGGAATAGAGCCGGCGCGTCGGCCCCGATGCCGAAAGCTGCACGCGGATGCCGTCCCATTTCCATTCGGCTGCGAAATCGGCCGGGTCGAGGCTGTCGAGATCGCCCTCGCCGACCGGGTTGGCCAGCATGACGGAATGGAAGATCGCAGGCGTCGCCAGCACCGGGCGTTCGGAGCGGCCCTCCAGCCAGGCAAACAAAGGCTCATACGGCGGCTGCAGGCCGTGCCAGAGCGTTTCAATCTCGGTTACGTCTCTGTCCGAAAAGTCCGCCAGCGCCTGCTTGGCAAGCCGGGCCGAGACACCGATGCGCAAGCCGCCGGTGACGAGCTTGATGAAGGCGAAGCGGGCGGAAGGGTCGAGCAGGTCGAGCAGGTCGCGCACGACGGAACGGACTTCTGTGCGGCCGAGCGCGTTCATCCGCGTCACGACCGCGCCGAGCCGGGGTTGGTGCTCGTCGTCGATGCGCTCCTTGCGCTCCTGGTCCCAGACGAGCGAGATCGTCTCGGCGAGATCGCCGACATAGTCGTAGGAATAGCGAAACAGAACCTCGTCCATCCGCTCCAGCACGAGATCACGCAGCATGGCCGGTTTGACGCTCTTCAGGTCCAGCGTGCCGGCGATCGCGGCCAAGCTATAGCCACGATCGGGATCGGGCGTGTCGCGAAAATAGTCGGCCAGCAGCTTCAGTTTGCCGTTGCGCGACGGCGTCAGCACGAGACGATCGAGGAGTTCGGCGAAGGCTTTCATCGGCGAACGCTCCCTCCACCGGCACCGCCGCAATAGCCCCTCACCCTGACCCTCTCCCCGCAGGCGGGCAGAGGGGACGTGGCATTCGCGACCGTGCCGGTTCCTTCCTTCTCCCCGCAAGCGGGGAGAAGGTGCCGGCAGGCGGATGAGGGGCGAACGCGGGCCGGTTTGGTACCGACGGATGAAGGGTAAGCCTGACCGTCCATCAATCCCCCTCGTCCTCGTAGCCGACGAGGTGCAGTGGGCGGGCGGGAATGCCCGCAAGCTCGCACCAGCGCACCAGCGCCTCCTCGCGGCCGTGCGTCACCCACACCTCGGAGGGCTGAAGTTCGCGGATCGTCTCGGTCAGTTCCGGCCAGTCGCAATGGTCGGAGATCACCAAGGGCAGTTCGACGCCGCCCTGCTTGGCGCGCTGGCGCACCATCATCCAGCCGGAGGCAAAGGCGACGAGCGGCTCGTTGAAGCGGCGCGCCCAGCGCTCGGCAAAGGCCGACGGCGGGCCGACGACAATCGCCCCGGACAGATCGGTAGTGTCGTCTTTCTCCAGCGTCGCCGGGCGTAGCTCACCGAGATCGACGCCGCGACTGACATAGTAGTCGCACAGCCTTGCGAGCGAGCCGTGAATGTAGATCGGCTTGTCGTAGCCGCAGTCACGCAGAAGGCGGATCACGCGCTGCGACTTTCCCAGCGAATAGGCGCCGACGAGGTGGGTGCGCTCGGGGAACTGCTTGAGCGAGGTGAAAAGCTTTTCGATCTCGCCCTTCGGATCCGGATGGTGGAACACCGGCAGGCCGAAGGTCGCCTCGGTGATGAAGACGTCGCAGGCGACCGGCTCATAGGGTGCGCAGGTCGGATCGTCGCCGCGCTTGTAGTCGCCGGAAACGCAGAAGCGCGTACCATTCGCCGCGATCGCGATCTGCGCCGAGCCGAGCACATGGCCGGCGGGATGGAAGGAGACCCGCGCGCCTCCGAGATCGATCGCTTCCCCGTACGCGACAGCCTGGGCGGCGCCGCAGAAGTCCGGACCATAGCGGATCGCCATGATGTCGAGCGTTTCCCGCGTCGCCAGCACCGCGCCATGCCCGGCCCGGGCGTGGTCGGAATGCCCATGCGTGATCAGCGCCCGCGCCACGGGACGCACCGGATCGACATAGAAATCGCCGGCCGGACAATAGAGGCCGGCGGGTGCAGGATAGAGCAGACGGTCTGGCTTCATGCCTGACAAGATAGGGACATTTGCGCCGGCTGCCAGAGGTTGTCGATATTCGGCGGGATCCGGCCAGGCCATTGCCTGCAAGCCCACCCCATCGACGCATCCGGTGCCAGCCACCACTTGAAACAAAGCGAATGCGCCCAAGTTGGTAGTCTGGTCCCGGACGTGCGCCGCAGGGCGCAAACACCGTTCGAAGGAGGCGACATGCAGAACGAAGTCACCACACAGCATCATTGGCTCCAGCGCCTCGTCGGGGACTGGGACGTTTCCGCCGATGCGATCGATGGCCCCCCGGCAAAGAGCACCTGGACCGAACACGTCCGCCCGCTCGGCGGACGCTGGGTCCTCTGCGAGGGCCGCGGTCTGATGCCGGACGGACAGGAGGCGGAAACGCTGATGACGCTCGGCTACGATCCGCAGCGTGGCCACTACACCGGCACGTGGGTCGGCTCGATGATGAACTATCTCTGGCACTATGAAGGCGTGCTCGAGCCGACCGGAGACCTGCTGACGCTCCACAGCGAGGGGCCTGACTTCAAGAACGAAGGCAAGCGGGTGCCCTATCAGGACATCATCACCTTCATCGACGACCGGCATCGCACGCTCACCGCGCTGGTGCGTCAGAACGACGGCAGTTGGGACAAGATGATGGAAATGCACTACTGGCGGCGGGGCTGAACAGTCAGGACGGGTCAGCGGCAATTCCCCTTGCAGGCTGAACAGGTCGGCGTTCCAAGCGCTCAAGAGACGACCGGACGAAAGCTTGCCGATATCCGGGCATCGAGGTTCGGCTCACGGCCCAAGCCACCCGTCCCATTTCCGTTCAATGTGCCAACCCTGCCTTGGCAGCGGGCGCGCGCCGCCGCCGGAGGCCTCCAGTTGTGCCGTTTCGGCACGAATTGCGGTGGCACGCTTCCTGCGTCCCTGTTTGCAAGGAGCAGACATGGTTAGCAGACGGTTATTTCTCTCATCCATCGGCCTCGGCGCGGCCGCCGTACCCGCCCTCGGCGCCGGCACGCCGGTTTTGAACGTCGACCTGCGCGGCGCGATCGATGCGTCTGCGCATGGCGTGCGGCCGGGCGGAGACGATCGCAAGAGCAAGGCATTCGGAAAGCTCCTGCGCGACGCGGCGGCAAAGAACCTGCCGGTCTTCCTGCCGCCAGGCGACTATCATGTCTCCAACATCGAGCTTCCCGCCAACACCCAGCTGACGGGTGTTCCGGGGGCGACGCGCATCCTTTACGGCGGCGGCGGCCATCTGTTCGCCGGGCAGGACGTCAACAGCGTAATTCTCGAAAATCTCGTCATCGACGGAGGCAACCGCTGGCTCGACGACACCGTGCAGGGACTGCTCCACCTCGGCGGCGCGCGCGAGGTGCGGATCGAAAACTGCGAAATCAAGGGCTCGGCCAAGTCGGCGCTGTATCTCGAACGCTGTGGCGGCCGCATCGAGAGGAACCGCATTTCCGGTGCCGCGGACTTCGCGGTCTTTGCGATCGAAAGCAGCGGTCTTGCGATTTCAGCCAATACCGTCGTCGAATGCGCCAACGGCGGCGTCCTCGTGCACCGCTGGAACAAGGGATCGGACGGCACGATCGTCTCGGGCAACCGCATCGCGCAGATCGCAGCGACGAAGGGCGGCACCGGCGAGTACGGCAACGGCATCAACATCTTCCGCGCCGACGATGTGATGGTGACGAACAACCACGTTTCCGGATGCGCCTTCTCCGCGATCCGCGCAAACGCCGGATCGAACGTGCAGATCGCAGGCAACACCTGCCTCAACTCCGGGGAGACGGCAATCTATTCGGAGTTCGGCTTCCAGGGCGCGATCGTCAACGGCAACCTGATCGACGGGGCGGCCAACGGTATCCTGATCGTCAACTTCAACGAAGGCGGCAGGCTCGCAACGGTGACGGGCAACGTCGTGCGCAACCTCCGCCTCGAAGGACCCTATGTGCACGACGGCGCGGGCTTCGGCTTCGGCATCGCGGTGGAAGCAGACACCGTCGTCAGCGGCAACACGGTCGAGAACGCGCCGAAATACGGGCTGATGCTCGGCTGGGGGCCGTTCATGCGTGGGCTCGTCGTCAACGGAAACCTCGTGCGTGGCACGCCCGTCGGCTGCGCGGTGACCGTCGTCGAAGGCGCCGGTTCAGCGTTGATCTCCGGCAACGTCTTCGAGGAGACGCCGCAGGGCGCCATCGCCGGCTATCGCTGGAACGAGCGGGCGACAGGCGAGCTTTCGGACGAACCGGAACGGTTCGCGCATATTACGATTGAGCGCAACCGTACGGGATAAGGCGGACAGGCGCTCCCGCGGTGCGCGTACATGTGACGCGTCCGCGGTCAACTTCTAACGGCCGCCACCGGATGCATGGGGCGGCCGCGGCACTCGCCCCTCCGTTGCCCGAACGCCGGAGGGGCGATGGGGCGGATGGGGAAGGCTCTCTGCGTGCCTTCCCCATCTCTGTTTCGCCTCACATCTTGTGGGGTTCGCCTTCAGTCTGGCTGTGCTGCTCTTGCTTGGCCTTGGACGGGCCGACCATGAATTCGACCGCGACCGGACCGGCCTTCTCGAAGTTCAGCGTGGCGGCAATCCTCTCGCCCTCCTTGAAGGGCTGCTTGATCGCCATGAACATCACATGCAGCCCGCCGGGCTTCAGCTCGACCTTTGCGCCGGCCGGAATCGCGACGCCGTCCTTCAGCTGACGCATCTTCATCACGTCGTTTTCCATCGCCATTTCATGGATCTGCACGTCGTCGGAAACCGGTGAGGTGATGGAGACAAGCCGGTCGGCCTCCTGGCCGTGATTGGTGATCGTCATGAAACCGCCACCGACCGGCTGCCCGGCCAGCGTCGCCCGCGACGCCGGATGATGGATTTCGAGGTTGCCTGCCTTGTAGTCATGCGCAAGCGCGCCGAAGGCGGGGACGGCAAACAGCATCGCGGCTGCCAGGATCTTTGGGAGAAGTTTCATGTCATTCCCTTTCGTTGGGCAGAAATTCGAAGGTGCTGGCGTCTCGCCACGGCACCAAACTTGTTGAAGAGGCGTTATTCGCAGCCCTCATGCTCGCGGATATTCGAGCACCTTTTCGTTCGACAAAGCTTGTGCAAACGCAATTTCAGACACGCTTTTCACGGGCACCCGGTCGACATGGATCGCGCCTCCGCCGAGCCCGAGAGGCCCGGCCGGCGCACGAAGCTGCCGGGAGAAGGCGGGAATACCCGCAGCGGCGATTGCCGGCGCGTCGGATGACTTCGTCATGCAGTATTCCGTCGAAGTGAACTGCGGACCACACGCGGACTGCGCGTGCGGATGGCTTGAGATCAGATCGACAGGTGGGGCGGAGCCGTGGGCGGCGCGCCCGGCTCGTAGCGCTGGCCGGTGACGACCGCCTCAATCAGCGGGCGGTCACCGACGATACGGAAAGCAATGAGCCGGCCGCCGATATCGGTCGGGACGGGCAGAAGAGCGGCAGCACTGATGCGGCAGGCTTCACAGCCCGGACCCAGGCCCTGCTTGAACTTGCCATGGTCGACGCCGCCATTGATGCACAGGTCGGCAATGGTGCCGTCCGGCAACGTGATGGCCGCTAGTTCGGCCGGCGACAGCGGCGCCGCCACAACCGGCTTGTGGGCGAAGGACAAAAACACCAGGGCGAGCATGCAGAGCATGCGCACAAGCACAGCCGCCTTGTTGCCCCTCAGGTTCATCGCTTCCTCGCCATCCGTACGATTACGGATGCTTCCGCCATATCGCTGTTTCCGCGTGCCGGTCAATGCGGCATTGTGGCTGAAGGCTCGCCGCGAACCATCATCACTTTTCATCGAACGATCACGCCCGCAACCTATCACCTGGCGATGCGAACTCCTAATCTGTGCCCACGAACCAGGGAGAATCGCACATGCTCACGATCTATGGCGTTTATCGCTCACGCGCCTCGCGCAACTACTGGATGGCCGGCGAGCTCGGCGTCCCGTTCGTCTCGGTCCCGGTGATCCAGGCCTACCGGCTCGATGATCCGGCCGCCGCCGAAGCGCCGCTCAACACGCTCTCGCCCGAGTTCCTGGCGGTCAATCCGGCCGGCCTGATCCCTTGCATCGACGACGGCGGCTTCGTCATGAACGAATCCCTGGCGATCAACCTCTATCTCGCCCGCAAGCACGGTGGCCCGCTCTCCGGCCAGACCGTCACCGAAGAGGCGGAAATGCTGCAGTGGACGATGTGGGCGGCAACCGAAGTGGAACCGAACGCCATCAAGATCATCCTCACGCTCGACAAGAACGCCGCCGAAAGCGAACAGGGCCGGCTCACGGTCCGCGCCGCCACCAAGGCCCTGAAGAAGGCGTTCGCGCTGCTCGACCAGCGGCTCGCTGCGACCGGGCATGTCGTCGGCGATCGCTTCACGGTCGCGGACCTCAACCTTGCCGAGGTGTTCCGCTACACGATGAGCCAGACGGAGCTCTTCGATGCAGCCCCCAACGTGAAGGCCTGGCTTGCGGCCTGCCAGGCGCGCCCGGCCTTCAAAGCCATGTTCGAGGCGCGCCTCAAGGAACCGGAATAGACGCCCAGTCCGCATTCTCGCCGACGCTTTCGGCAATCGCCTGCTTCATCCAGGCCTTGAACAGGGTGACCTTGCGCGGCTCCCGGATATCCGGGGCCGTGACGAAGTAGTAGCCCATCCCCGTCCTGACGCGGATGTCAAAGGGCGCGACCAGCCTCCCCTCCTTCAACGCCCAGGACGCAAGGATCGGCCAGGCGAGCAACACCCCCTGCCCCGCGAGCGCCGCATCGAGGCAAAGCGAAGCGTCGCTGAACACATGACGCGTCTTCGGCGCCGGCTGATCGAGCCCGGCCGCCCTCAGCCAGACATCCCAGGTGAACGGGTCGTTGGCGTCGATCACCGCCGGCATATCGACCAGGTCTTGGGGCGCGCGGAGCCGCTCGGCTAGAGCCGGCGTGCAAACCGGAAACATCTCCTGCGGCAGCACGAACTCCGCCTTCACCCCCGGCCAGTTTCCCGGTCCGATACGGATGGCAAGGTCCACATCGGAACCGGACAGATCCACCAGCGCCGTCGTCGATTCGATGCGCAGGCTGATCTCGGGATGGGCCGCGCTGAAATGATGGATGCGGTGGATCAGCCAGCGCTGGGCGAAAATCGGCGCCACGGAGATGACGAGGATCGCATCGTCGCGGTGCCTGGCGCTGCCGACCGCCTCGGACAGTTCGCGAAAGCCGGCATTCAGCCTCTTCAGCAGCGGCTCGCCGAACGCGGTCGGGACCATGCCGCGCGTGGTGCGGTTGAAGACCATCCGCCCAAGCTGGCCCTCCGCCTTGATCACCTGCTGGCTGACCGCGCCGACGGTGACGCCGAGTTCGTCTGCCGCCGCCTGCAGGGAACCGAGACGCCCGACCGCCTCGATCGCGCGCAGCCCGTTCAGGTGGATACTGTTCAAGTTCTTCATATAGATTTTCTATAATATCGCCCTGATCTCCTCAATTGAAAACGTCGCCGCAAACGACGATGATTTCGCCGGATCAATCCTCCCAAGCCTTGATCGATTATGACATTGGATAATGCCGGAACCTGCAGGAGGGAACAATGTTCAAGTTTTTCTTAAGCAGGCTCAGGCGGATCGCCGTGCCGCCGTCCGGTGACGACACCGTTGCGGCCGACTGGATCCGCGACCCGCTCGCGCATCCGCAGATCGAAGCGATGGACGAGCGCCAGCGCGCCGACCTGCCGTTTCGCGGCTTTCCCTCCGGGAAGGCGGCATACGAGACCGGCATACTCTGCCGGTGACATCTGAACGGAGATGGAGTGATACGCGCAATTCGGCTGCCTTCGCGAACAAGACCAAGCTATGATGAGCCACCTCAAAGAGGAGTGGCGCATGGCAGAGGCCGCCGAAACGGAAGCGCTAACAGCGCGGCTGGAGCGCCTGGCGCGTGACCTTCCCGGCGTGGAAACAGGCACGTCCTACGGCGCCATGGCGCTCAAGGTGGCGGGGAAAATGATCGCCTGCGCCCGAAGCGACGACGTGGTCGTCCTTTCAATGCCGCTGGACGAGAAGGAACACTTCATCGAAATGGCGCCCGACATCTATTTCGAGACGCCGCACTATCATGGTTGGCCGGCGATCCTCGTGCACGCCGGCGCAATCGACGATGAGGCGCTGCGCCGGCGCATCGCCGAGGCCTGGCAGAGACGTGCGCCCGCCAAGCTTCGCCGCGCGCATCGCCCTGAGGCCACCAGCATTCCACGAGAATAGGCGCTGCCCGCGGTGGTGCGACGTGCGCAGGCTGCCTTCAGGCCTCTTCCCGCGCAACGGCGCGCTGGACAGCCGGGCGCTCCAGCATCCGGGCGCGGTGCTCTGCCACTTTGGGAAAGCGGGCGGGATCGACCCCGTCGCCCTTCAGCCAGCCGCCGATGGTGAAGAGATAGGGATCGGCGACCGAATAGGCGTTGCCCATCACCCACGGGCCGGTGAAAATCGTCTCCTCGATCAGCCGAAAACACTCGGCCATGTTCTCCGGCACCTTCGCCTTCATCGTCTCGATCGCCGCCGCGTCGTCGGTCCAACGCACGCCCCTGAGCTTGTGCGCATGCGCGACGTGAACGGTGGAGCAGAGATAGGAATTGAACGCCTGCATGCGGGCGAAGGCGAAGGCGTCATCGAGCGGCGCCAGCCTGCCGCCGGGTGTCACCTGGGCGATATAGGCGAGGATTGCCGGGGTCTCGGTGAGGATGCCGCGATCGCCGACGAGCGCGGGCACCCTCCCCTTGGGATTGATCGCCAGATAGTCGGGCGAGCGCTGCGCACCGCCGGCAAGATCCAGCTTCTTCACCTCGAAACCCAGCCCGCTTTCCTCGAGCGCGATGAGCGAGGCGAGCGAGCAGGTGCGCGGCGCGTAGTGCAGGGTCAGCATGGTGTCCTCCGGTCGGTTTCAGTGAATCCCGGAACCACTCTGCCAGTGCCCGCCTCCTGCCGCCAGTGGTGGGCCGTCAGCGAAGGCGAAAAGTGTCGGACCGCAACCGACGCACGCCCCTCCGACCGGCCTCAGCCCTGCGCCATGTGCATGATTTCCCAGACATGGCCGTTGATATCCTGGAAGCTGCAGCCATACATCGGGCCGAACTCGATGTTCGGCTTCCATTCGCGGGCGCCGGCAGCGAGTGCCTTCGCCTTGAACGAATCGACCTCGTCATGGCTAGCTGCGGAAAGGCAGGTCAGGACCTGGGTGTCCTTCTCCGGATCGCCGACGGCGCCGGTGACGAAGTCCTTAAACCGGCTTTCGACCAGCAGCATGACGAAGATGTTGTCGTCAACGACCATGCAGGCCGCTTGCTCGTCGCTGAACTGTTCATTGAACGTAAAACCAAGGGCCGCGAAGAAGTGGCGCGTGGCCGGCAGGTCCTTGACGGGCAGGTTGACGAAGATCATGCGCATGCGGCGGCTCCTTTTTCCGGTTTGCTCGGGTCGCGCCCGCAGCGCGACCATCGAATGGCTCAAGGACGTATCGGGTGCGCTGGTTCCGACGCGGCGTGTCGACTATTTTCAAGGCAACAATTTTCGCACGCCGGCAGACGAGCCCAAAAGCCGGCTCGCCCCCCGCGAACGGGCGTGTGCACCGCAGGCCGTAGCCTACCAGATGATACGTCCTCCGATCACTCCCTTCGCTGTTAGAGTATTGCGGCACACAAACCGCGATGGCGTGCTGGAACGCCAGCGGGTTTGACGGTCCGGACAATTCGCAGGCGCACTGGCACCATCGGAGATCAGGTGAATTGGTCAAAACCCCTTAGATTGCATCTCAGCGTGCTGGTCGCGACCCTGCTGCTTTGCATTTCGATACCGCTGATCTGGATGGCGTTCAGCCAGGGGCGCGGAGCCGCGATCCTTGCGGGCGAGAAGCAGATGCGGCAGATGAGCCTGCGCCTTGTCGATGGGTACAAATACGCCCTCGAGGGGGGATATGAAGTCGTTGCCGTCGCCGCCACCCTGCCGCAACTGGTTTCCCGACCGCCTTTGGAGCTTGAGGAAAAGCAGGCCTTCTTCCTCGAGGTGCTTCGCAACGTCCCGAATGCGACGAGCATTCTGGCCGGTTACCCGGACGGCTCGTACATCCAGGCGATCAACACGGCAAACCCACATGTCCGAACAGCCCTTTCAGCGCCCGACGACACGGCGTTCGCGGTCCGGATTGTCACGGCACAGGACAAGGCCGTCCGTGTCGAAACCATGCGGTTTGTCGACGGCAACGACCGCCTGATCGGGGCGCGGCCGTTCGCGAAAACGACCTTCGATGCAAGAGAGCGTCCATGGTACCGCGCGGTTGTCCGGTACGGAACACCCGTGTCCGTCGGTCCCTTCGTCAGCGGAACGCTGAAGGTCCCGACGCTTACGATCGCGGCTCCCATGAAGGACAACGGCCAGGTCGTGGTCGGGGTCAATATCCACCTCGAGACCGTCAGCCACCTGCTCGATGCGCGGGAGATTTCGCCGCGTGCGCGCAGCTACATCCTCAACGAACAGGACAAGCTCGTGGCGCATTCCGACCCGGCCATGATGAGCAGGATACTCGGCACCTGGTCGGGACGCGGAGCGGGCGAAGGCGCAACGGTAGCGCTGGATCGAACGGTCGAAGCGGTGATCCGGCTTCGTCACGACCCGAGCGTCGCAAGCGGGCAGGTGGCCCGGTTCGATCTGGACGGGGAGAGCTATCTGGTCCAGATCGCCCCGGTGTCCTTCTCCAATCTGTTCAAGGGCAGTTCCGTCGCCGTCGTCGTGCCGCTCGAAGACCTCGTGCGCCAAGCCAATCGGCAGCTCCTGCGCAATCTCGCAGTGGCCGCGGCCTTCGTAATTGCGGGAATCGTAGCCTCCATCCTGCTCTCGCGCCTGATCAGCCGCTCGCTGTATCGGCTCTCTGATGAAGCGCGCAGGATCGGTGATCTCGATTTCGCGGCAAAAGGCGCGTCACACTCGCTCATCAGTGAGATCAACACTTTGGCAGGCGCGCTGGCCGCCTCTCGGCGCGCCATCGGCCAGTTTGCCCTTTATGTCCCGCGCGAGGTTGTCCGGCGGATCATCAACCCGGCCGACACGTCCACAAGGGCGGCGCGCCAGGACGTGACGGCCCTTTTCACCGACATCCGCGACTTCACTACGATCTCCGAGCAGCATCCGCCCGAGGAGGTCGTCGATATCCTGTCTGCCTATTTCGAGATGTTGAACCAGATTATCGAACGCCATGCAGGCACGGTCGTCCAGTATCTCGGCGATTCCGTTTTTGTCATGTGGAATGCTCCCGTTCCCGAAGCCGATCATGTCGAGAGGGGCTGTCGCTGTGCGCTCGCCATGAAGGCTGCCATCGACGAGATGAACGAGAAAAACCGCGACAACGGCCGCCCCGAACTCATGACGCGGTTCGGTCTGCACAGCGGACAGGCGGTTGTCGGCAGCTTCGGGGCAATCTCGCGTCAGCAGTACACGGCCATGGGCGACACGATCAACGTCGCATCGCGGCTGGAGGGACTGAACAAGGAGTTTGGCACCACCATCCTTGCCAGCGGCGCCGTCCATCGCGTGGTTCGGGACCTGTTTGTTTTCCGCCCGATCGGTCCGGTGCATGCGAAGGGGCGTGCCGAGGCGGTCGAGACATGGGAACTGGTCGCCGAACGGTCGCCTGACGCAGCGACTGCGAAAACGGCCAATCGGACCAGCTGATGGCGGTTCCGGACCGGAATGCCAGCCTATGAGGCGTTCAGGTCCGCTCCAGTGCCCGCCTCCGAAAGTGCGAGCGCCGCATGACGGACCTCAGCCCCGTCAGACCGCGAGTGCCCCGGTCACCCTGATATCGCCGACATGGATGCCGTTCCAGTTGTGCATGGCGTGATTGGCATGGGCCATCAGCGAGGCCTTGATCTCGGGGGTATCGTCGAAGAAGCGGGCAAGCGTCGCCGCCACCATCGCATCGGCCGCGCGCGACGCTCCCTCCTCGCATTTCAACGCGATCGCTATCCCCTTTTCCGGCAATGCGGCGCAGAACACGCCCTCGGCGCCGATCTTGGCGAAGATGCGGCCCGGCGCGATCTGCATCAACTGCGTGCAGGAGCGGCGGCTGCCGGCAACGAAGAAGGGCTCGGCCATGCAGGCATCGATCAACCGTTTGGAGGCGCGGGCGCGGCCGGGCGCAAGGCCGGTTCCCGTCGCCATCTTGGCAAAGCCGTGCGCCAGCGCCTTCAAGGGCACCGCATACGTCGGAATCGAGCAGCCGTCGGTGCCGCAGTTGTCGTGCGCCAGCGCCGCCCCCGTCAGGCTTTCCATGGTGCCGCGGATTTCCGCCTGGATCGGGTGGTCGTAGCCAACATAGCCCTTGGGGTCGGTGCCGGAGTGGCAGGCGGCACAGATGAAACCGGCATGCTTGCCGGAGCAATTGTTGTGCAGCGCGGTCGGTCGCTCGATCGTGCGGGCCTGGTCGATCAGCACGCGCTGGTCGGAAGACCAATGGGCGCCGCATTCCAATGCCGAGACGTCCCTGCCCGCCGCAGCGAGCATCCGGGCGGCAAGCGCCACATGCTCGGGCTCACCGTTGTGGGAGGCGCAGGCAAGCGCCAGTTCCTTTGCGCCGAATCCGTAGGCGTCGGCCGCGCCGCTTTCGACCAGGGGAAGCGCCTGCATCGCCTTGCAGGCCGAGCGCGGGAAAACCGCCGCGTCGATGTCGCCGAGGGAAAAGACCACCTTGCCATCCCCATCGACCGCCACCACCATGCCGCGATGACGGCTCTCGACGCGATTTCCGCGGGTAACCTCGACCAGGACCGGATTTTCCATGCTGCTTGCCCTCAAGGAATTGCGATACGGTTGCTCTCTTAGCCGAAATCATGCGCCATGGCATCCCGAGGCAAGAGGTTTCCAGCCCCGTTCCTGTTTTGTGGACTCCTCGAACTGTCGTGACATTTGGCTCTTCCCGCGAAACGCAAAACATGTAGGTTTCGACCGAATCCCTCTCTCCTTGCGTAAACAATGACAGAAGCACCGCCAATCTCCGCGCCGTCGCGCCTTTCGGACCTTTTCTCCGGCGCGAATCTCTTTCCGACGCTCATGCTCGGCGGCGGCATCTCGATGCACGCGATCGAGACCTACATCACCGCCACGCTGATGCCCTCGATCGTGCGCGACATCGGCGGGCTATCGCTGTTTGCCTGGGCGACGACGCTCTACGTGGCTGCCTCCGTCATCGGCTCGATCTTCGTCGCCGTGCGGCCGGCCGACGTCTCGCTGAACCGCTGCTATGTGGGCGGTGCGGCGCTGTTTGGTGCCGGCAGTTTCATCTGCGCGGTGGCGCCGGTGATCGAAATCGTGCTCGTCGGCCGCGCCGTCCAGGGCCTTGGTGCCGGGCTGCTGGTTACGCTCGGCTATTCCTTCATTCGTTTCGTCTATCCCGAAGCGCTCTGGCGCAAGGCATCGACGCTCTACGCGGCGATCTGGGGCATTGCGACGTTCCTCGGTCCGAGCATCGGCGGCATCTTTGCCAATGGCAGCGCCTGGCGCGAGGCCTTTGCCATACTCGTTCCGATCGCGCTGGCAATGGCGCTTCTGGCCCCTCGCCGGCTGCCGCGCGGAGAGGACCGACACCAGGTCGCCCCGGCCCCTTACGCGCAGATCGCGCTGCTGCTCGCCTCCGTCCTGTTCGTTTCCTTCGCCGGATCGGTCGAGGCCGTGCCGCTGCGCGCCGCCCTTGTCGGTCTCGCGACTGTCGCGATCTTCGCGATGGTGGCGATCGAACGGCGCGCGCGGGCGCGCCTCCTACCGGCCGGCGCCGTGCGGCTCTCGTCAATGCTTGCCCGCATCTACCTGATCATGCTGCTGATGCTCGTGGCGCTCGCCTCCGACATCTACATCCCCTATTTCCTGCAGGGCTTGCACGGCGTGACGCCGCTGATGTCCGGCTATCTGGTCGCGGTGCTTGCGCTCGGCTGGACCGCAGCGGCCTTCCTGACGGCGGGCCTTTCGGGAAGGCGGGCCGTCGTCTCCATCGCAGTCGGCACGCTGGTCGAGGCGGTTTCGACCGGCGCACTGCTCGTCCTTTTGGCGCGCGCCAATCCGGACTCGAGCGTCGCAACGCTCGCGCCGGCAACGATCGCGATCTTCGGCATGGGCTTCGGCGTCGGCATGGGCTGGGCGCATCTGGTGACGCTGGTGCTCAAGCGCGCGCCCGAGGACGAAAAGGACAAGGCGTCCGCGGCGATCACCACCATGCAATCGCTTGGCAGCGCTTTCGGCGCCGCGCTTGCGGGGGTGGTGGCAAACAGCACCGGACTTCTCGATCCGGGCGGCGTTGCCGGCAACATTTCAGCGGCGAGTTGGCTCTACGGCCTGTTCGCGCTTCCCGGCCTCGTCGCGTTCGTCCTGGCGGTGTCGTTGCTGCGGCAGCGCTGACGCGCGCCGTCTCAGTCGAAGGTGATCACCACCTTGCCGATGTGGTCGCCCTTCTCCAGCGCGCGATGAGCGGCTGCAACCTCGGTGAAGGGCAGGACCGACTGGATCACCGGCGCCACGCGGCCGGAATCCAGGTGCGGCCAGACCTTCTCCAGGAGCTCGTCACGGATCGCCTTCTTCTCCGCCACCGTGCGCGGCCGCATCGCCGAGCCCATGACCCTCAAGCGTTTTGTCAGGATCGGCCCAAGACTGACCTTCTCGGCGACGGCGCCGCCCAGGAAGGCGATGATCGAGAGCCGCCCGTCGAGCCCGAGCGACTTCAGGTTCCGGTCGAAATAGGCGGCCCCGATCATGTCGAGGATCACGTCGACGCCGCGCTTGCCGGTCTCCTCGGCGATGACGGCGGCAAAGTCCTCCGTCCGGTAGTTGATCGCCCGATGGGCGCCAAGGCCGACGCAGGCCTCGCATTTTTCCACCGACCCGGCGGTGGCGTAGACCTTGGCGCCGACGGCGATCGCAAGCTGGATTGCGGTCGTGCCGATCCCGCTGGTGCCGCCGTGGATCAGCACCGTCTCGCCGGATTTCAACCCGGCCATCATGAAGAGATTGGCCCATACGGTGAAAAAGGTTTCCGGCAGCGCAGCCGCCTTGACGGCGTCGTAACCCTTCGGAAACCGCAGGGCCTGGCTGGCCGGCACCGCGCAGTACTGGGCATAACCGCCGCCGTTCGCGAGCGCGCAGACCTTGTCTCCCACCGAAAACTCGGTCACGCCGGGGCCACATGCAACCACTTCGCCGGCAATCTCCAGGCCGAGGATGGGGCTTGCGCCCGGCGGCGGCGGATAGTCCCCCTTGCGCTGCATGATATCGGGGCGGTTGATGCCGGCGGCGGCGACGCGGACAAGGATTTCACCGGGTCGCATGTCGGGAAGCGGTCCCTGCGCCATCATCAGGTTTTCGACACCGCCAGGCTCGCTGACGTCGACAAAGGTCATGGTTTCGGGCAGGGGCATGGCGTTTTCTCCGTGCTGTCGGCGCAAGTGCGCCTTCGTGCTATCGCGAAGATAGCGGAAAGTGCCTGCGAACGTCAGGTCTGCGAGGCCTGCGAACATTAAATTTCGGTCATCTTGCAGTCGCCACAATTCGTCACAAACCATTGAATTTACGTAATTTCATCGACTTACCAAATTACCTATCTTTAATTTGAAGCCATCATTAGACAGTCCTAATTTTCACACGGAAGCCGAGAAGCGCCGGCGGCCCCTCGGTCGCGACACGACGCATTCGGACGGCTTCGGAAAGAGCCCCTTGCAGGGCCTAAACAGGACAAGTCTCATGCGTGTTCTTCTTTCCAACCTTGCAATCGTTGCCCTCCTGGCCACGCCTGCCGCAGCTCTTGCAGCCCAGACCGCGACCGGAACAGTGAAATCTTTTAGCGCCCATGACATGAGCCTGACGCTCTCCGACGGCACCACCTACATGCTGCCGAAGGGCTTCAAGGATCCCGGCCTGAAGGCCGGGGAGAAAGTCTCCGTATCGTGGGACATGGTCGGGAAAAAGCATGAAGCCCACGCCGTAAAGATTCTGCAGTAACTGCAGAGTCTTGAGCGATCTGCCCCGACACTACAACGGATCGCTCAGGATAGGCCGGGCTTGCGGCTGTGTGTGTGCGCAAGCTGTCAGGCTGAAAGAGGGCGGATCCGGCGGGTCCGCCCTTCCCTTGGCCTAAAGCGCGTCGCGATCTTTCAGATTCGCTTGCCGTGCTTTAGGTCCTTCTTCTTTCGCATGTCTTGGCCCCGAGACCGGTCCCACATTCGGGAGATATGCTTTAGGCGTGTTGGACGCGTTCGCTGCAGAACACGATGCCCCGCGCGCTCCCTTTCGCCGCTCCCTTCAGCGCCGCGATCCGGGCGCTGATCTGCTGCGGGTCGGAAACCAATTCCCCCTTCGGCACAGCAAGGACCACGGCCGAGCAGCGCATCAGGGGATAGTCACGCGGGGCGCCGTCACGATCCCGGCCGCGGATGCCGCCCGCCAAAAGATCCTCGGCAGAGTAGAGGTGGCGGGCTTCACGGCCGAAATCCTGCAGCAGGCGCTCCAGCAGGGCTTCGACGTCCGCAGCATCACGTCCCGAAACGCCCGCGAAGAAATCGTCGCCACCCAGATGACCGATGAAGATATCATCACCGATGAAATGGCGGCGCATCAACGAGGTGAAAAGCAGGATCGCGCGGTCGCCCATCTGGAAACCGTAGTGATCGTTGAACGGCTTGAAGTTGTCGAAATCGAAGTAGCAGACGTACCGGACCTGATCGGTGTCGAGCCCCTGCTCCTGCAGGTACTCGTGGATGGAACGGTTGCCCGGCAGACCGGTCAGGGGGTTCTGGTCTTCGGCGGTCTTGAGTTGCTTCTCGCCGATGATCCGCAGAAGCGAAGAGGCGCTGAGGATGCCGGCGTAGCGCATGTTCTCGGTCAGGATCACGCACTCGCTGCCACCCATGTGGGCGAATTTGGCGAGCAGTTGCTCGGCCGGCGTATCGAGATCGGCCACCGGCGCCATCGTGGTGAAGTGCGCCAGGCTGCGCTGGTAGAGCTTGTTCTTCAAGAGGTCGCGGCCGAACGGATGATAGCTCAGTTCCCTGACATGATACTCGTAGAGGATCCCGCGCGGCTCGTCGTTGGCGTTGAGAACGGGAAAGAAGGTGCGCTTGGGGTCCTTGCGGAACAGTTCGAACACCGACTCCAGGCTGGCATTCTCCCGCACAGCCGGCAGTTGCTCGATCTGTCGGCGGATCAGGATGCTGTCGAGCGAGCGCTCGTTGCGGCGGGCCGTGCCTGCCCTCACCGCCGCCGCATAGACCGGCTGGAGGGCGGTCATGTCCGTCTGCGGGCGGCAGATGTGCCAACCCTGCGCCAGATCGCAGCCGGCGTCCCGGCAGGCGATGAACTCGGCCTCCGTCTCCACGCCTTCGGCGATCACCCGGATGCCGAGCACATGGGCGGCGTTGACCATGTTCTTCACGAGGTGGCGCTTTCGCGCGTCCGTGTCGATGCCGGAGACGAAGTGCCGATCGATCTTGAGGTAGTCGACCGCATGGTCGCACAGGGCCTTCATGCCGCTGTGGCCGGTCCCAAAGTCGTCGATCGCCAGCTTGAAACCCTCCTGCCGCAACCGGCCGAGGAAGGCGCCGAATTCCGGCACATCGCCATTGTCGAAGCGTTCCGAAATCTCGAAGCAAATCGAGGAGGCGGGAATGCCGGCGCGCTGGAGGTGGCTCGACAGGCGCTCGATCACGTCGACCGCCTCGACGACGAGGCGGGAATCGAGATTGATGAACAGTGTCCGGCTGGCAAAATCCGGCAGCGCCGCAAAGGCTGCGAGCGCACGGCTGTTGATCATGTGCTCCAGCGCCAGGAGTTCGCCGGCTTCGTGTGCGCGGTCCAGAAGGTCGAGCGGCGACCTGAAACCGAGCTTCTCATGGCCGCGCATCAGCGTTTCGTAGCCGAACACCGCACCTGACGCCGCTTCGACGATCGGCTGGAACGCAGTTTCGATGACAAGCTTGGAAAGCGTGACGATCTGGTCATCACCAAAGCGGTGACGGGCAAGCATTTCGGCAGCGGACATCGGGGACTCCGGGGTCTTGAACGTACCGGACTCTTTTCCCGCGAAATCTCAACAATCCGTTTCGCCAAGATGACAGTTTAATGAAACTTCAATGATGGCAAGGACTTGCATCAAACTGTCATCAAATGCGCAGCGTCAGCATGACGGCGCCCACCGCGATCATCAGAACCGCCAGCCAGTGCATCGGCGACAGCCGTTCCCCGAGAAACAGAGCCGCGAACGCGACGACCAGCACCACGCTCAGCTTGTCGACCGGCGCCACCTGCGAGGCGTCGCCAAGCTTCAGGGCGTGGAAGTAGCAGACCCAGGACGCCCCGGTCGCAAGCCCCGACAGGACGAGGAACAGCCAGCTCCTGCCCGACACTGACGCCGGCTCCTGCCAGCTTCCGTTGATCGCAAGGATGAACGCAAGTGCGGCAAGGATGACGACGGTGCGGACGAATGTGGCGAAATCGGAATTGACGCCCTCGATGCCGATCTTGGCGAAGATGGCGGTCAGGGCGGCAAACACCGCCGAGCCGACCGCCCAGAACTGCCAGGATGCGAGGATCGGCTTCACGGCAGGCTGACCCAGGCAACACGCGCCAGGAACAGGCCGGCCCCGATGGCGGACAGTGACAGGATGACGCTTGCAAGCACATAGGCGAGCGCAAGCCCCAGGTTCCCCCGCTCCCACAGAAGCGCGGTATCGAGCGCGAACGCGGAGAAGGTCGTAAAGCCGCCGAGAACGCCGGTCGTGAGCAGCAGGCGCACCTCCTGCGGCAGGTGCCCGCGAAAAGCAAAAAAGCCGGCCAGCAGCCCCATCGTCAAACAGCCTGTGACATTGACGGTCAGCGTTCCGAGCGGAAAGCCGTTGCTGGAAATTCGGGCGGCCAGGACGTTGATGCCGTGCCGACCGGCGCCGCCGATCCCCGCGCCGAGAAAAACAATAAGATAATTCATAACGCTACCCTTCCACGATGTGTGGCGGTAACGGAAACCACCCGGGTGCGGCTGCCATTGCACGCGCCTGCCGGGCGACCTTCCGGTCCGCCTTGGCAGGAGCTATCAGCCGATGCGGCGGTTATCGGGGAGCTCCATCCCCATCCCACGCGCACTTCGTAACGCGAATGGCGCGGCGCTGTCAAACGGACACGTCGCCGCGCGAAAGGCTAAGCCTTGCGCAACGCCAGACCGAAAAAGATGAGCGCCCACCCCTGCATCGCCAGATCGAAGGCGAGGAACAGGCCGAGCAGCCACAGGCTGTTGACCGGCCAGCCGATGAGAAAAACGATACCGGCCAGCGCGGTGACGATGCCGCCGGCCAGCAGCCAGCCCCAGCCGGCACCCTCGTCGCGTGAGTGAAACGCCACCCAGATGCGGAAGAGACCGGAGACGAGCAGGGCGCAGGCCATGAACAGCGTCAGCACCTTCGAGGTCAGGATCGGGTTGGTGAAGGCCAGCACGCCGGCGGCAAGATAGAGCAGCGCGCTCAGCACCCAGTAGATCGTGTCCTTCCACGCCTTCACCTGGAAGGCATGGGCCAGATAGACGCAGCCGCCGATGATCATCAGCATGCCGACATAGTAGACCGTGACCACCGTCGCCCACAGCAGATTGCCGGCGGCTAGCAGGCCAAAGGCAAGCAGGGCAACGCCGAGAGCGACGAACCAGCCCCATTTGCCGCGAACTTCGGAGAGACGAGGTATTCCCGAACTAACAGCCATGACTAACCCCCAGTCAGTGGAACGAGAAATACCGATGGTACCACGAAATCTTCAGTTGTCATGATCGCCGGGCACTCGCCCATGCGCCGCCATATTTTTGTTGATTGGTCAGTCAATTAAAAATAGATTGCCCCCCAGAGGAGGAATGCATGCCGAAGGTTGGAATGGAGCCAGTGCGCCGCAAGGCGCTTGTGGACGCGACGCTCAAGGCGGTCGGCGATCACGGTTCGCTGGCCGTCACCATGTCGGAGATCGCGCGGCATGCGGGCGTATCGCCGGCGCTGGCGCATCACTATTTCGGCTCCAAGGAGCAGCTTCTGATCGCCACAATCCGGAGTCTTCTCCAGCAGTTACGCGCTGACGTGGTCAAAGCGATTCAATCCGTTCAGACACCGCGTGAGAGACTTTCGGCAATCATCCGCGTCAGCTTCCAGGCCGACCAGTTCGCGCCGGAAACGATCGCCGCATGGCTCGCCTTTTACGCCGATGCGCAACGCTCGGAGGAAACGCGACGGCTGCTCGTGCTTTATGCGCGCCGCCTGCGCTCGAACCTCGTCGCCAATCTGAAACGGCTCTGCCCGGCCGATGACGCAGTTCGCATCGCCGACGGCGCCGCCGCGATGATCGACGGTCTCTATATCCGGCAAAGTCTGAGGTCCGTGCCGATCAGCATCGATTCCTCGATCGCGCTGACGGAGGACTATCTGAATGCGCAGCTTCGGCCAGTCGGAGTCGATTCTGCAGATCTATTCGCCCCTCATCCGCCTGCCGGCACCTTCTCCCCGCAAGCGGGGCGAAGGACGCAAGCCGCACCGGGCCCAGTCCCCTCTCCCCGCTTGCGGGGAGAGGGCTAGGGTGAGGGGCAACGTCATGCCCGCAATCCTCGCTCTCGCCCCAAGGAACCGCATCCCGTGACCGCCAGTAAGCCCAACATCCTGATCATTATGGTCGACCAGTTGAACGGAAAGCTCTTTCCGGACGGCCCGGCGGACTGGCTGCATGCGCCGCACATGAAGGCGCTGGCCAAGCGTTCGGCGCGGTTCCGCAACAACTACACCTCCTCGCCGCTCTGCGCGCCGGCCCGCGCCTCGTTCATGGCCGGGCAGCTGCCGAGCCGCACGCGCGTCTACGACAACGCAGCCGAGTACGTCTCCTCGATCCCCACCTTCGCCCATCACCTGCGCCGCGCCGGCTATTACACGGCGCTGTCCGGGAAAATGCATTTCGTCGGCCCGGACCAATTGCACGGTTTCGAGGAGCGGCTGACGACGGACATCTACCCGGCCGACTTCGGCTGGACGCCGGACTACCGCAAGCCCGGCGAGCGCATCGACTGGTGGTACCACAACATGGGCTCGGTGACGGGCGCCGGCGTTGCCGAGATCACAAACCAGATGGAATATGACGACGAAGTCGCCTTCCTCGCCAACCAGAAGCTCTACCAGCTTTCGCGCGACAACGACGATGCCGGCCGGCGCCCCTGGTGCCTCACCGTCTCCTTCACGCATCCGCACGATCCCTATGTGGCGCGCAAGAAGTTCTGGGATCTCTACGAGAACTGCGAGCACCTGATGCCGGAAGTCGGCATGCTGGAGGAGCAAGACCCGCATTCCGCGCGCATTCTGCACTCCTGCGACTATGCCAGCTTCAACATCACCGACGAGAACGTCCGCCGCTCGCGCCAGGCCTATTTCGCCAACATCTCCTATCTCGACGAGAAGGTCGGCGAGTTGGTCGATACGCTCACCCGGACAAGAATGCTGGACGACACGATCGTCCTGTTCTGCTCCGACCACGGCGACATGCTCGGCGAGCGCGGTCTGTGGTTCAAGATGAACTTCTTCGAGGGTTCGGCCCGGGTGCCGCTGATGATCGCCGGCCCCGGCGTAACGGCCGGGCTGCACACGGCACCGACCTCCAACCTCGACGTGACGCCGACGCTCTGCGATCTCGCCGGCATTTCGATGGGCGAGGTCATGCCTTGGACGGACGGCGAAAGCCTGGTGCCGGTGATCAACGGCGCCGAACGCACCACGCCGGTCCTGATGGAATACGCGGCGGAAGCCTCCTACGCGCCGCTGGTCGGCATCCGCGAAGGCAAGTGGAAATACATCCACTGTGAGCTCGATCCGGAACAGCTCTACGACCTTGAGGCCGACCCGCTTGAACTCACCAATCTGGCGACCTCCTCCGACCCGGTCGTCAAGGCGACGCTGGAGGCGTTCCGGCAGATGCGCGAGGCACGCTGGGACATGGAAGCCTTCGACGCCGCCGTGCGCGAGAGCCAGACGCGCCGCTGGGTGGTCTACGAGGCACTGCGCAACGGCGCCTACTACCCCTGGGACCACCAGCCGCTGCAAAAGGCCTCGGAGCGCTACATGCGCAACCACATGAACCTCGACAATCTCGAGGAATCCAAACGCTACCCGCGAGGAGAATAAGATGAGAGCCCAACCGAAAGCCTCGCACTTCATCGACGGCGAATATGTCGAGGATACTGCCGGCACGCCGTTCGAGAGCCTCTATCCCGCCACCGGCGAGGTGATCGCGCGTCTTCACGCCGCGACGCCCGCGATCGTCGAGAAGGCGATCGCAGCCGCCAAGCGCGCGCAGCCGGAATGGGCGGCGATGAGCCCGACGGCGCGCGGCCGCATCCTCAAGCGTGCCGCCGAGATCATGCGCGAACGCAATCGCGAGCTTTCCGAGTTGGAGACGCTCGACACCGGCAAGCCGATCCAGGAGACGATCGTCGCCGACCCGACCTCGGGCGCCGACAGTTTCGAGTTCTTCGGCGGCATCGCGGCGGCCGGGCTGAACGGAGACTATATCCCGCTCGGCCAGGACTTCGCCTTCACCAAGCGCGTGCCGCTCGGCGTCTGCGTCGGCATCGGCGCCTGGAACTATCCGCAGCAGATCGCCTGCTGGAAGGGGGCGCCAGCGCTGATCTGCGGCAATGCCATGGTGTTCAAGCCGTCGGAAAATACGCCGCTCGGCGCGCTGAAAATCGCCGAGATCCTGATCGAGGCCGGCCTGCCGAAGGGGCTCTACAACGTCATCCAGGGCGACCGCACCACCGGGCCGCTGCTCGTCAACCATCCTGACGTCGCCAAGGTTTCGCTGACCGGCTCGGTGCCGACGGGCAGGAAGGTGGCCGGCGCGGCAGCCTCTGCGCTGAAGCACGTCACCATGGAACTCGGCGGTAAGTCGCCGCTGATCGTCTTCGACGATGCCGATCTCGAAAGCGCTATCGGCGGTGCGATGCTCGGCAACTTCTACTCGACCGGCCAGGTCTGCTCGAACGGCACCCGCGTCTTCGTGCAGAAGGGCATCAAGGAAAAATTCCTGTCGCGGCTGAAGGAGCGCACCGAAAAGATCGTCATCGGCGAGCCGCTGGACGAGGCGACGCAACTCGGGCCGATGGTCTCGAAGGCGCAGCGCGACAAGGTGCTCGACTATATCGGCAAGGGCAAGGCGGAGGGCGCGACGCTTCTCACCGGCGGCGGCATCCCGAACCATGTTCCCGGCGAGGGCTACTACATCCAGCCGACCGTCTTTGCCGACGTCACCGACGGGATGACGATCGCCCGCGAGGAGATTTTCGGGCCTGTCATGTGCGTGCTCGACTTCGAGCACGAGGACGAGGTGATCGCGCGCGGCAACGCCACCGAACTCGGCCTCTCCGGCGGCGTCTTCACCCGCGACATCACTCGGGCGCATCGTGTGGTCGACCAGTTGGAGGCCGGCACGCTGTGGATCAACACCTACAACCTCGCCCCGGTCGAGGTCCCCTTCGGCGGCTCCAAGCAATCCGGCTTCGGCCGCGAAAATTCGCTGGCGGCGCTCGAGCACTACTCGGAGCTGAAGAGCGTCTATGTGGCAATGGGGCCGGTCGAGGCGCCGTATTGAGGGCTTGCCCCTCACCCTAACCCTCTCCCCGCTTGCGGGGAGAGGGGACGTGGCACACGAAGCGTCGAAAAGATCATGACGGCCCGGCATATCCAGTGGCGGCAGCCGGATGAGGGGCAGACCGGCAGGCAAAACAACAGGGAAAGACAGGGGCAATGCAGCAGGCAGACTTCATCATCGTCGGATCGGGCTCGGCAGGCTCGGCGCTGGCCTATCGTCTTTCCGAGGACGGCAAGAACACCGTGATGGTGCTGGAATATGGCGGCTCCGACATCGGCCCGTTCATCCAGATGCCGGCAGCACTTGCCTGGCCGATGAGCATGAAGCGCTACAACTGGGGCTATCTCTCCGAGCCGGAGCCGAACCTCAACAACCGGCGCATCACCGCCCCGCGCGGAAAGGTGATCGGCGGGTCGTCGTCGATCAACGGGCTCGTCTACGTGCGCGGCCACGCGGAGGACTTCAATCGCTGGGAGGAACTGGGCGCACGCGGATGGGCCTATGCGGACGTGCTGCCCTATTTCAAGCGGATGGAGCACAGTCATGGCGGCGAGGACGGCTGGCGCGGCACGAGTGGGCCGCTGCACGTCAAGCGCGGGCCGGTGAAGAACCCGCTGTTCCACGCCTTCATCGAGGCGGGCAAGCAGGCCGGCTTCGAACTGACCGAGGACTATAACGGTTCCAAGCAGGAAGGTTTCGGCCTGATGGAGCAGACCGTCTGGCAGGGACGGCGCTGGTCGGCGGCGAACGCTTACCTGCGGCCGGCGATGAAGCGGCCGAACGTCGAGCTGGTGCGCTGCTTTGCCCGCAAGATCGTGATCGAGAACGGCCGGTCCGTCGGCGTCGAGATCGAGCGCAACGGCAAGATCGAGGTGGTGCGGGCCAACCGCGAGGTGATCGTCTCGGCCTCCACGTTCAACTCGCCGAAACTGCTGATGCTCTCCGGCATCGGACCGGCGCAGCATTTGCAGGACATGGGCATCGAGGTGAAGGCCGACCGCCCCGGTGTCGGCGCCAACCTGCAGGACCACATGGAGTTCTATTTCCAGCAGGTCTCGACCAAGCCGGTGTCGCTGTATTCCTGGCTGCCCTGGTTCTGGCAGGGCGTGGCGGGCGCGCAATGGCTGTTCTTCAAGCAGGGGCTCGGCATCTCCAACCAGTTCGAGGCCTGCGCCTTCCTGCGCTCCGCGCCGGGTGTCAAACAGCCGGACATCCAGTATCACTTCCTGCCCGTGGCGATCTCCTACGACGGCAAGGCGGCGGCCAACACGCACGGCTTCCAGGCCCATGTCGGCTACAACCTGTCGAAATCGCGCGGCAGCGTGACGCTGCGCTCGGCCGATGTGATGGCCGATCCGGTCATCCGCTTCAACTACATGAGCCACCCGGAGGACTGGGAGAAGTTCCGCCATTGCGTGCGGCTGACCCGCGAGATCTTTGGCCAGAAGGCCTTCGACCACTATCGCGGGCCGGAAATCCAGCCGGGCGACAAGGTGCAGACGGACGAGGAGATCGACGCCTTCCTGCGCGAGCACCTGGAAAGCGCCTATCACCCGTGCGGCACCTGCAGGATGGGCGACAGGAACGATGCGATGGCCGTCGTCGATCCTGAAACCCGTGTCATTGGTGTCGATGGGCTGCGGGTGGCGGATTCGTCGATCTTCCCGCACGTCACCTACGGCAACCTCAACGGCCCTTCCATCATGACCGGCGAGAAGGCAGCCGATCATATCCTCGGGCGTCAGCCCCTGCCCCGCTCCAACCAGGAACCGTGGATCAATCCGCGCTGGGAGACGAGCGACCGCTGAGACGCCTCCGGCCCGCCCGCTCGGTCGCTGGGCGGAACCATTCGCACTTGGCAGGGTTTCCCGGACCGGAGGGAGACACAGGACCAAGGGCGATGATGACAAGCGGGAGAGCAACTTCGACCGGCCCGGGCACTATTTCCGCGTCTCGCGGTTCGATATCCGCAAGGAGAACGAAATCGCCGTCGTGCTGGTACCAGGTGATCGGGAGCCGGTGGCGATCGTCGAAGACCCGACACTGACGCTCGGACGCGCGCTGCGGCCCGTACCGCAGGCTTTGGCGATCGCCCGGCAGGCGGCGAGACACGACCTCAACCGCCGGCAAATTGTGGTCGTTGACGACCTGGGGCTGTGGAAACGGGAGTGGGGCGTGCTCGTCCCGCATCCCGACCGAAACTGAGGCTCGGGCGTGCCGGCGGGATCAGCCGGTCGCCACGAAGCCGATCCACCTGCCGGCGAGCAGGGCCGCCGGCCAGATCAGCAGCGACAGCAAGGCCTGGAAGCGCAGGAGCGACGGCACCGGCGCGTCGCTCATCGCAATTTTCCACCGGCGGCTCGAATGAATGACCAGCGCGTTGACGACGCCGCAGAAGAGCAGCGACAGCTTGGTGAGGAAGGCGGGATTGGCCGCGTATTCCGCGGGACGGACGGAGAACAGGCAAATCCCCGTCAGCACTGCGAAGCCGATCCCGACGGCCGCGCTGCGTGACAGGTAAGGCGCAAGCGCTGACAGCGGAAAGCGACGGAAGAGACCGAGCAATCGGAGGTCCAGCGGCACGATCGCGCCAACGACCAGCCCGATCGCCAGGATATGGGCGGCGTTGACGAACAGGTATAGCGTGCCGGAGCCCTTCAGCGCCGCGGCGAGAGGCGACGTCGAAAGCCACTGCATCGCCTCCATTCAGTTCACCGTGATCCGATCCGGATAAATGTCGAAGACCTTGCCCTCGACCGTGACGCGCACTGCCTTCATCCGCTTCTCATCGCGATCGAGCGAGCGGTTGCCGAGAACGACCACCTGGTCCCCAGGCTTGGCGGAGCCTTCGACGAAGCCTGAACGCTGGGTCTGGCGCGGATTGCCCAGTTCGACCTTCCACAGCCCATCGTTCGCCGTCTCGACGTCGAGGGTGGGATGCGGCGGAGCGATCACCACGGCGCGAACGGTGCCGGTGAGTTCGGTCTGCTCTTCTTCGGCCCAAGTCCAGCCGTGATGCGCGGGAGCCACGGTGGCGGAAAGGGCCGTGATGGCAATGGTGGCAGCTATGCCGGGGAACCAACGCATGGCGCACTCCTTTCGGTCCACGGTTATTTGGCGAAAGGTAGAGTGGCCCGGCTCAAAAGCGAGTCGGGATCATCGGCCCTGAGAAACGAATGCCTTCGCCGCTCGGGACGGGGGCGCCGGCGACACCGCTAACCGGTATCGGCACCATCCGAAAGCGCGGAGGCGCCCCCTTGCCGGCTCAGTAGAACAGCTTCCAGCGCGTCGGGCGAAACGACAGGATCGAGCCGTTGGTGGCGGCCGCTTCGAGCGGGATCTCGATCTCCACGTGGCAGGGGTCCTCGGCGGATCCGAGTTCGACCTCGGCGATGCGGGTGCCGGCAAGACGGCGGCTCGACGTGACCGGCCCGGTGAAGCAGGGTCCCTCCTCCACCAGCGAAACATCCTGCGGGCGGAAGAACAGGCGTCCCTCGCCGTCGCGCTGGGCGGCAAGCCCGGTCGAAGCCCCATGGAAATGCACGGTTCCGTCGATCACCGTCACCGGCAGGTTGGCACTCTCGCCGATGAAGGAGAAGACGAAGGGCGAATTTGGCCGGTCGTAGACGTCGTCCGAGGAACCGACCTGCTCGATCTTGCCCTGGCTCATGACGACGACCCGGTCGGCGAGTTCCAGCGCCTCCTCCTGGTCGTGCGTGACGAACACGGTCGTATGGCCAGTGCGGTCGTGGAAATCACGCAGCCACCGGCGCAGTTCCTTTCGCACCTTGGCGTCGAGGGCGCCGAAGGGCTCGTCGAGCAGCAGCACCTTCGGCTCGATCGCCATGGCACGGGCGAGCGCGACGCGCTGGCGCTGGCCGCCCGAGAGCTGGTTGGGGTAGCGCTTTTCCAAGCCGCTGAGTTGCACCATGTCGAGCAGTTCGAGCGCGCGGCGGCGGATCTCGGCCCTTGGCGGGCGCTCATGGCGCGGACGGACCGTCAGGCCGAAGGCGACGTTTTCCGCCACCGTCATGTGGCGAAACAGCGCGTAGTGCTGGAAGACGAAGCCGACGTTGCGCTCCTGCACGGATCTGTAGGAGGCGTCCTCGTTGCCGAAGAAGATGCGTCCCAAGGTGGGCTGCTCGAGGCCGGCGATCAGGCGCAACAGCGTCGTCTTGCCGGAGCCCGACGGGCCGAGAAGAGCGATCAGCTCGCCGGATTCGATCTTCAGCGACACATCGTGCAGCGCCGGGTAGAGATCGAACTCCTTGCGGATCTTTTCTACGCGAATTTCCATGTGCGGATCTGCTCTTTTTAGTGTTTCTGCGTGCCCGAAAGCTCGGAGCCGTACTGGGTTTCAAGGATCGATCGAAGCGCGAGCGTCAACAGCGCCAGCAGTGCCAGCAGCGAGGCGACGGCGAAGGCGCCGACGATGTTGTAGTCATTGTAGAGGATCTCGACATGCAGCGGCATGGTGTTGGTCAGGCCGCGGATGTGTCCGGAAACGACCGAGACGGCGCCGAACTCGCCCATCGCACGGGCATTGCAGAGCAGCACGCCATAAAGCAGGCCCCACCGGATGTTCGGCAGCGTCACGTACCAGAAGGCCTGCCAGCCGCTGGCGCCGAGCGAGATCGCCGCCTCCTCGTCGGCCGTGCCCTGCTCCTGCATCAGCGGGATCAGTTCGCGCGCGACAAACGGGAAGGTGACGAAGATCGTGGCGAGCACGATACCCGGCACGGCAAACACGATCTGCAGGCCGTAGGATTTGAGGAACGGCCCGAGCGCCGAATTCGCACCGAACAGCAGCACGTAGACAAGACCGGAAATGACCGGCGAAACCGAGAACGGCAGATCGATCAGGGTGATCAGGAAGGCCTTGCCCTTGAAGTCGAACTTGGCGATCGCCCAGGAGGCTGCGAGGCCGAAGATCAGGTTGGCGGGCACGGCGATCGCCGCCACCAGCAGCGTCAGCCGGATGGCGGACACGGCATCGGGCTCTCCGAGGGCTGCAAGATATTCGCCCCAGCCCTTCCTGAACGCCTCGGTGAAGACGATCAGCAGCGGCGTCAGCACGAAAAGAGCGAGAAATGCGAGCACCGCAAGGATGAGCAGCCAGCGGACGGGCGCGGTCTCGCTGATGGGGTTCTTGAAGTGGTGGTCATTGCTCATAGCCGAACCTCCGCCTGCTCCACGCCTGGGTAAGATTGATGAGCAGGAGCATCAGGAAAGCGATGATCAGCATAACGCTCGCAATCGCGGTTGCCGCCCCATAGTCGAACTCTTCCAGCCGGATGACGATCAGAAGCGGCGCGATCTCCGAGACGAAGGGGATATTGCCGGCGATGAAGATCACCGAACCGTACTCACCGATGCCGCGGGCCAGCGCCAGCGCGAAGCCGGTGAGGATCGCCGGCGTCAAACCGGGAAGAATGACGCGGAAGATGGTCTGGAAACGGTTGGCGCCGAGCGAGGCGGCCGCCTCCTCCACCTCCTGGCTGATCTCCTGCATGACCGGCTGGACGGTGCGCACCACGAACGGCAACCCGATCGCGATCAGCGCCACGATAATGCCGAGCGGCGTGTAGGCGACCTTGATGCCGAGCGGCGCAAGCAGGCTGCCGATCAACCCGTTCGGCGCATAGATCGAAGTGAGCGCGATGCCGGCAACCGCGGTCGGAATGGCGAACGGCAGGTCAACGATCGCATCGACGATGCGGCGGCCGGGGAAGTTGTAGCGCACCAGCACCCAGGCGGTGACGACGCCGAAGATCACGTTGATGACGGCGGCGATCAGTGCCGTGGAAAAGGAGACCTTCAGTGCCCCGAGCGTACGCGGATCCATGACGAGGCGGAAGAAATCGGACCAGCCTAGGGAAGCGGACCGCCAGGCGAGGCCCGCGAGCGGGATGAGAATGATGAGTGTCAGGTAGGCCAAAGTAAAGCCCAGCGTCAGTCCGAAGCCCGGAATGACGCTAGGGGTTTTCCAGTGCCACCGCGCAGCGCTGGGGGTGGATGTCATTCGATCTCAGTTCCCCGGCTTGTAGACCTGGTCGAAGATACCGCCGTCACCGAAGAATTCCGGCTGCGCCTTCTTCCATCCACCAAAGGCCTCGATCGTCACGAGTTCGAGCTTCGGGAACTTCTCCAAGAGCTTGGCATCGACACCGGCGGGATCCGACGGGCGATAGAAGTTCTTGGCCGCGAGATTCTGGCCTTCCTTACTATAAAGATACTCAAGGTAGGCATTTGCAAGCTTTTCCGTGCCCTTGGCTTCGGCGTTGCCCTTCACCAGCGCAACGGGCGGCTCGGCATAGATCGACAGCGACGGCGCGACGACGTCGAACTGATCGGGGCCGAGTTCCTCAAGCGCCAGCCAGGCTTCATTCTCCCAGGCGAGCAGGACGTCGCCGATGCCACGCTCGACGAAGGTGGTGGTGGAGCCGCGCGCGCCCGTATCCAGAACCGGCACGTGCTTGAAGAGCGTGGTGACATATTCGGTGACCTTGGCCTTGTCGCCGCCGAATTCCTTTTCGGCCCAGGCCCAGGCGGCCAGGAAGTTCCAGCGCGCGCCGCCCGAAGTCTTCGGGTTCGGCGTAATCACCTGGATGTCATCCTTGATCAGGTCGCCCCAGTCCTTGATGGCCTTCGGGTTTCCCTTGCGCACGAGGAAGACGATCGTCGACGAATAGGGCGTCGACTTGTTCGGCAGCAACTCGCGCCAGTTTGCCGGGATCTTCTTCGTCCGCTCGGCGATCGCGTCGATGTCGGCCTCGAGCGCCAGTGTCACGACGTCGGCCTCGAGACCGTCGATCACCGCGCGGGCCTGCTTGCCGGAGCCGCCATGCGACTGCTGGATCGTGACGTCTTCGCCGGTCTCTGCCTTCCAATGGGCCGCGAAGGCGGTGTTGTATTGTTTGTAGAACTCGCGGGTCGGATCATAGGAGACGTTCAACAGCGTGCTCTGCGCCCAGGCGACCGAAAAGCTGCCAACCGCGAGGCCGACGCCGAGCAATGCCACACTCAAACTCTTGGAATAAATAGACATTTTCTACTCCCTCACATTTGGTGCAACAAAGTCTATTAAGTTAGTAGAGTTAGTCAACAATGAAACTGGGTTCCGCAAAAGTGGTTCCCTGCAACGTTCCGGGCGGCAAAACGGTTCCCCATAATCCCGGCTTCGGCGCGATAGATCTGCTGGGAAATCCCCGCAGCAGGAAATGCGACAGGCACCTCAAGATCGGCCGCAGAGGCTGCCGACCACCATCAAAGATGCATCCGCGCCGCAAGATACATGCTGAACGTGAAAACCCTTGAGCGACTGCGTGCCAGAGAGACTTTAGGGCAATACGGACAAATGCAAAAGCGGATGCCTATGGCGCCAAGGGTTTGCATTGCTGAAACGGAAAGGGGCGGCCAATGCCGCCCCCTCTCCTGATCTACAGAAACTTTGATTTCGACCGCTCAGAGCAGGAAGTCGCTCGCGTCGAGATCCTTCAGCTTGAAATCGTCAAGGACGATGATGTCCGTGCTGCTGAGCTTGATGTGGACGTCCGTTCCCACCTGTACGGCCTTTTTCAGAACCGCACTGACCGACGAAAAATTATAGAACCGAAGGTCGATGTCATCGATGTTGTTCTGGAAATCCGTGATCGTGTCCTTGCCGTAACCCTTGGCAAAAACGAAGACATCGGCCCCGCCGCCGCCGGTCAGCGTGTCGTTGCCCTTGCCGCCGTTGATCTTGTTGGCATCGCTGTTGCCGGTCAGCTTGTCGGCGTAGCTCGAACCGGTCAGGTTCTCGATGGAGACATAGGTGTCGCCTTTCGCATCGTTGGTGTTGAGCGATGCCTTGGCGAGGTTGGCGACAACGCCCTTCGTCGCGCCGGCATAGGACGCCGTGTCGGTGCCCGCGCCGCCATTGAGCTTGTCTGCACCCGCACCGCCGATCAGCGTGTCGTTGCCGGCACCGCCATCGAGTGCGTCGTTACCGCTACCACCGTTGATCCTGTTGGCGCCGCTGTTGCCAGTCAGCTTGTCGGCATAGCTCGAACCGGTCAGGTTCTCGATGGAGACATAGGTGTCGCCTTTCGCATCGTTGGTGTTGATCGATGCCTTGGCGAGACTGGCGACAACGCCCTTCGTCGCACCGGCGTAGGATGCCGTGTCGGTTCCCGCACCACCATCGAGCTTGTCCGCGCCCGCACCACCAATCAGCGTGTCGTTGCCGCCGCCGCCGGTCAGCGTGTCGTTGCCCTTGCCGCCGTTGATCGTGTTGGCACCGCTATTTCCGGTCAGGTTGTCGGCATAGCTCGAGCCGGTCAGGTTCTCGATCGCAGCATAGGTGTCGCCCTTCGCATCGTTCGTGTTATCGGATGCCTTGGCAAGGTTGGCGACAACGCCCTTCGTCGCACCGGCGTAGGATGCCGTGTCGGTTCCTGCACCACCATCGAGCTTGTCCGCGCCCTCACCGCCGATCAGCGTGTCGTTGCCGGCGCCGCCAAAGAGCTTGTCGTTGCCCGTGCCGCCCTTGACGGTGTCGTTGCCGCCTTCACCGTAAAGCGTGTCATCGCCGGCGCCGCCGTTCAGGACGTCATTCTTGTCGAAGCTCTTGAAGACGTCCTTGCCGGTGCTGCCGACGAAGTTGATGCTGTTCTTCTTCAGAAGGGCAAGCAGGCCCGTGGTGTCCGCCGCCGACAGGGTGGATCGCAGCGCGTTGGCGTCCGCGGAGGTTTCAAGGCCAAGTCCGCTGATCTTCAGATCAGTCATCTGCTTGAAGGTGCTGCTTGCGGCATCGTGCGTCGTGTTTGTGCCGAAACGCAGCGCGCTGAGCGATCCTACTACCTGGTGGGTGTTCATGTCGTATGCCCAGTCGGTCTTGCCCGCATCGAGAACGAGCCCCGTCGCATTGGTGTCGAGGCTGGCATACTGCTTGCCGGACATGCCGTTTGCTCCGGAAAACTGGCCGCGACCAGCCGCGACGAAGCTGGAATCGAACTTGCTGAGATAAGTGAGAACATCGACACCGACGCCATTCTTGTCGGTGTCGTAGGCCGTAATCGTGATCGCCATGAGTTTATCCCCTGAAGGCAAAATTGAACAACAAGGGTCTCGCTAATTTAAGGTGACTATTATTGTCAAGTTTAAACATGACTCCTGTAGTCATCTTTTTTTGGCGAAGATCGAGGGGCGGCCCAATTCGATCTCTCGCCTGACCCGCCGGAGTTTCGCATATGTCCTGGCGACCGCGGTCTCAGGAAATGTTCTATAATTTTTATGGTCTTCCGGTATTTCCAGCTCTGTCAGCCGTATTCTGCGATCAGCCGCTTTTGAGGCGATATTTGCTCTCGCGAAACGACATTAGAAATCCGTATTCCTGTCCATTCGCCGGGGCGGCTGCGATATTCCGCGAACAACAGCAGGATTTCGTACCGATGGCATCGCATCTTGAAACTACCGCAAGGGTCCTCAATGAGCAGCTCAGCGGTCTCGACCTCGGCGGCCGTCTTGCGCTGGTTGCCGGTGCGAGCGGGCGGGCGGTGTTCACCACCAGCCTCGGCATCGAGGACCAGGTGATCACCGCGGCGATCGGCCTGAACCGGCTGCCGATCGAGGTCGCAACGCTCGACACCGGCCGCCTGTTCCAGGAAACCTCCGACCTGATCGGCGAAACGGAAGACCGCTTCGGCATCGAGATCGTCCGCTTTCATCCGGCAAAGGACGAGGTCGACGCCTATGCCACGACCTACGGGGTGAACGGCTTCTACGACAGCATCGAAGCCCGGCACGCCTGCTGCGGCGTGCGCAAGCTGAGGCCGCTGGCGCGCGCGCTCGAAGGGGCGTCGTTCTGGATCACCGGCCTGCGGCGCGGCCAGTCGGGCAACCGCGCGGAGACGCCGTTTGCCGAGTACGACGCAGAGCGCAACCTCATCAAGATCAATCCGCTCGCCGACTGGGACATCGGGACGCTTCAGGCCTATGTGGCCGACAATTCCGTGCCGGTGAACCCGCTGCATGCGCGCGGCTATCCCTCGATCGGCTGCGAGCCGTGCACCCGGGCGATCAAGCCCGGTGAGCCGGAGCGGGCCGGCCGCTGGTGGTGGGAAAACGACGAGAAGCGCGAATGCGGCCTCCACGTTCCCGACACCGCCATCCCCTCGCTGAATTCAAGTTCCCTTTGAGGCCGACCGGCCGATCAGATTTCTGGAGACGACTGGAAAATGTCCGATATCCGTAGCATGGCGGAGGCCAAGGGCGCACAGGCCACCAAACCGCCGCTCGACCCGCATCTCAAGGCGCTCGAGAACGAGGCGATCCACATCTTCCGCGAGGTCGCCGCCGAATTCGAACGGCCGGTGATGCTCTATTCGATCGGCAAGGACTCTTCGGTCCTGCTGCATCTCGCCCGCAAGGCCTTCCATCCCGGCCGCGTCCCCTTCCCGCTGCTGCACGTCAACACCGGCTGGAAGTTCGCCGAGATGATCGCGTTCCGCGACGAAATCGTGAAGCGCTACGACCTCGACCTGATCGAGCACGTCAATCCGCGCGGGGCGGAAGAAAACGTCACGCCGTTCACCCACGGCTCGGCCCGCTACACCGACATCATGAAGACCGAGGCGCTGCGCCAGGCGCTCGACGCCGGAAAATACGACGCAGCCTTCGGCGGCGCGCGCCGCGACGAGGAGGCCTCGCGCGCCAAGGAGCGCATCTACTCGTTCCGCACGCCCGACCACCGCTGGGACCCGCGCAACCAGCGCCCGGAGCTGTGGAACGTCTACAACGGCATGATCAACCGCGGCGAAAGCGTGCGCGCCTTCCCGCTGTCGAACTGGACCGAGGTCGACATCTGGCGCTACATCCAGGCCGAGGACATTCCGATCGTGCCGCTCTACTTTGCCAAGAAGCGCCCGTATGTCGAGCGCGACGGCATGATGGTGCTGGCCGAGGACCCGCGGCTGGAACTGTTGCCGGACGAGACGAAGCAGGAAGGCGTCATCCGCTTCCGCACGCTCGGCTGCTTCCCGCTGACTGGCGCGATCCGCTCCACCGCCACGACGCTCGACGACATCATTTCCGAGCTGGAAACCGCAACCGTCTCCGAACGGCAGGGCCGCGCCATCGATCGCGACCAGTCCGGCTCGATGGAAAAGAAGAAGCGCGAAGGGTATTTCTGAGATGACCGCATCGGCAACCGCAACCATCGCCGCATTTCCGGCCGTCGAAACCGAACGCGTCGCCCGCGACTCGCGCCCCTTGCGGCTGATCACCTGCGGCAGCGTCGACGACGGCAAGTCGACGCTGATCGGCCGCCTGCTCTGGGACACCAAGGCGGTCAAGGAAGACCAGGCCGCCACCCTGCAGCGCGATTCCTCCTCCGGCAGACAGAACGACCTCGGCCTGCCCGACTTCGCGCTCTTGCTCGACGGCCTGCAGGCCGAGCGCGAGCAGGGCATCACCATCGACGTCGCCTACCGCTACTTCTCGACCGACCGGCGCTCGTTCATTGTCGCCGACACGCCCGGCCACGAGCAGTACACGCGCAACATGGCAACTGGCGCCTCGACCGCCGACCTCGCCGTGCTTCTGGTCGACGCCCGCGTCGGCCTGCTCGAGCAGACCCGCCGGCACGCGACGATCGCAACGCTGATGGGCATTCGCCAATTCGTGCTGGCGGTCAACAAGATCGACCTGACCGGCTACGACCGCGCCCGCTTCGAGGCGATCAGCCACGAATTCAAGGAGCTCGCCCTGTCGCTCGGCGTCAAGCAGGTCACCGCGATCCCGGTCTCGGCGCTGAAGGGCGAGAATGTCGTCTATGAGGGCCGCGCCGCCATGCCCTGGTACGACGGTCCGACGCTGGTCGAGACGCTGGAGAAGGCCACCGTCCGCTCCAACCAGACGGTCGGCTTCCGCCTGCCCGTCCAGCGTGTCTCCCGTCCCGGTGAAAGCTTCCGAGGCTATCAGGGCACGGTTGCCGGTGGTGCGGTGAAGCCCGGCGACAGCGTCGTCGTGCTGCCGTCGGGCATGATCGCCAACGTCAAGCAGATCGTCACCTTCGACCTCGTGCGCAACGCCGCCGTCGCCGGCGACGCCATTACCCTCGTTCTCGACCGCCAGGTCGACGTCGCCCGCGGCGACATGATCGTCTCGATCGACAGCCAGCCGATGACCGGCCGCAGGTTCGACGCCCAGCTTGTCGCCCTGCAGCCCGAAGGTATCGAGCCGGGCAAGCGCTACTGGCTGAAGAGCGGCAGCCGCCGCCAGCGCGTCACCGTCACCCCGGCGAGCCAGCTCGACCTGAAGAGCGGCAAGTGGAACGCCGCCGAGGCGCTGTCGATGAATGCGATCGGCAAGGTGGCGCTGACCTTCGACGAGCAGGCGATCTTCGACACCTACGAGCAGAACCGCACCACCGGCGCCTTCATCCTGATCGACCCGGACACGCACAACACGGTGGCGGGCGGCATGGTCAGCGGTCGGCACGCCGAGCTCGGCGGCATCCACACCGGCGACGAGCGGGTGATCCTGTCGCTGCCGGCCGATCTCGCCGAAAAGCTGATGGCAACGGAGATCTTCGCCAGCCGCCGCCACGACGCCGAGGTGCGCCACACCAGCGCCGGCCGCGCCCACGAGCTGCTCGCCGATCTGGATCGGTAGAGGCTATTCTTCCGGCAACTGATAATAGGGGCTGCGCGAGCGGCCCCTTTTTCGTTGCAGGATGCTTTTGTTCGGCCTGCCCCGGTGGCGCCGCCACGCCGGATTTTCTCCGCGCGGGGACGGGCCGGTTCGAACCAACAGAACATCGATTAGATTGATCGTCCGGGCACTGTCCGGTCAGGCAAAGATGAAGTCGTCTGCATTTAGCTCGCTGACAGAGTCGATTCCCATCAGCTTCAAAGTGCTGCCGCCGTGGTTCCAGCTGAGAAGCAGGTAGCTGCCCTTGTCGGTGAGATGCTGGCGCTTCAGGTCGCCGAAACCGGTGATCTCCGAAATCGCCGACAGGTCGATGACATCGTGGATGGTGCTGAAGTCGGTGATCGTGTCGTGGCCGCTCGCGGCACTGAAGACGAAGGTGTCGGCGCCGGAGTTTCCCGAAAGCGTATCGGCGCCCGCCCCGCCGATCAGCACATCGTTGCCGCTGCCGCCATAAAGCACGTCTGCTCCGCTGCCGCCGCTCAACCGGTCTGCTCCGCCCGCGCCCTTGAGGACATTGGCGCCGGCATTGCCGGTGATGCTGTTGGCGAGTGCGTTCCCGGTCCCGGAAATGGCGCTCGTTCCCGCCAATGTCAGGTTCTCGATGTTGTCGCCCAGCGTGAAGGTCACCGTCGACCGGACGAGGTCTACCCCCTCGCCCTTGAGTTCGCTGATCGCATCGCGGACGTTGTCGACGAGATAGATATCGTTGCCGGCGCCGCCTCGCATGATGTCGGCACCCGCGCCGCCATCCAGTGTGTTGGCGGACGCGTTGCCGGTCAGCGTGTTGGCCAGTGCGTTTCCGGTTCCCTTCGCCGCCGAGCCTTGCAGGACCAGGTTCTCGACGTTGTCGGCAAGCGTTAGCGATACGGTCGCGTAAACGGTATCGTTGCCGGCGTTCGACAATTCCATCACGATATCGGACTTGCTGTCCACATAGTACCTGTCGTTGCCGCGCCCGCCGAGCAAGGTGTCGCCGCCTTCGCCGCCGATGAGAGTATCATTGCCGTCGCCGCCCGAAAGGATGTTGGCCGCGGCGTTGCCGGTCAGGACATTGTTGAGAGCGTTGCCGGTGGCACCAACAGCGGACGCGCCTGTGAGCGTGACATTCTCGACGGCAGCCAGCGCAGCAAGCGAGAAGCTGATGGCCGAGCGAACCGTGTCATTGCCCTCCCCTGCATTCTCCTCGATCACATCCGCTTCGTCGCCGACCGCGGCGATGATATAAAGGTCGTCCCCACGCCCGCCGATCAACCGGTCGACACCCTCGCCGCCCGTCAGCGTGTCGTTGCCGTCACCGCCCGCAATCCTGTTTGCCGCGGTATTGCCGGTCAGGACGTTGTCGAGCGCGTTGCCGGTGGCGTTGACGGCGGTCGAACCGGTGAGCGTGATGTTCTCGATGGCGGTCAGCGTCACAAGCGAGAAGTCGATGGCCGAGCGAACGGTGTCGTTCCCTTCTCCCACATTCTCGCGGATCACGTCGGCTTCGTCGCCAGCCTCGACAATGTAGACGTCGTCCCCGAGCCCGCCGATCAGCGTGTCGACGCCGGCTCCGCCGGTGATCAGATTGTTGCCGGTATTGCCGATGAGAACGTTGTGCAGGCCATTGCCGGTCGCGTTGATGTTGCCCGTGCCGAGCAATGTCAGGTTTTCGAAGTTGCTGCCGAGCACCCAGGAGATCGACGACTTGACGAGATCGGTTCCTTCATTGAATTCCTCCGAAAGGGCGATTGCCGAGGAGACGATGAAGACGTCGTCTCCCCAACCGCCCTTGACGATGCCGCTGACGGTCCCGCCGGTGCTGTCGAAGTAATCGTCGCCGCCGCTGAGATCGACGCTCGCGAGCGAACCCGAATTGATGACCCTGTCGGCATCATGCTTCAGCGTGATCGCACCGGTGATCGTTCCCGTATTCGTCAGGAACAGATCGGCAAAGTCCGCTGCCAACTCGATCTTGCCATCGATCGTGCCGGCATTTCGGAGCGTGAAGCGGTCGGCCAGCGACGAGATGGCTACCGTGCCGTCGAACGCGTTTATGGTTCCGTTGTTGACGATCTCAACATCGGTGGCGCGCGCGCTCAGGTAGAAGGCCGAGTAGTAAAAATTGGTATTGGAGATCACACCATCTGCTTCATTCGTGAAGCGTATATGCCGGTCGTCGAGGGTGACGGTGTTGAGACCTCTGATCGTCCCCCAGTTCGTCATCGTGGAATGGGAGCCGCTCAGGAAGACGACATTGACCGTATCCGCGGTCATGGTCCCCCGGTTTTCGATGTCCGCCATTGCGCCGGTCACCCTCAATGTGGCGGAATTCGCGCTGATCGTCCCGAAGTTCCGGATGACGGCATCCTCCTGGTCGGCGACAACGGCTGAATTGCCGGCGCGAATCCCGCCCCGGTTCGTGAACGAGCTGCCCTCGCCGTTGATGGATACGGCATTCTGGTTGGTATTGATATTTCCGTCGTTGTTGATCTCGGTTCCGTAGACGGAGGAGTATATGCCTTGCCCCCCAAGGATCTGCCCGGTCGCCCGGATATCGATCTTTGCACTTTCCGCTTCGGATCCGGTCATTGCAATCGCGGTGCCGAAATCCGTCTTCACCGTGCCGGCGATTTCGAAGCCGTTGCTCGACCACGGGACCGTGATGGCGGAAAGAGCGGCGAAGGGCGCGGAAGGGGGCACCATGACGTCGACCGTGACCCCTTCGGCGACGACGACGAGGGTGCTGTCCAGAGCGACAAGGCGGGTGGTCCGGTCCGTTTCGATGACCTCAGTCTGTCTATAGCTCATTGCCGCCTCTTATCGCTTGAAACCTGCGAGCTTGGACAACACGGAAAGGGCAAGATCAACCGGTCGGTCCCACCCGAACGTCGCTTTGGGATATCTGGTCAAGACATTGGGATAATTTGCAAAGCACGCGCCGCGGCGCCGAGGAAATCGCCGCACCGGGGGGTTGACGCCGCATCATCTCGACGTGAAATATTTGCCGTTGAATCATCCCATCGAGAACCGCATGGCGCCTGTGCTGCAGAGACTCCCGCACCTGACCTTGAGTGCCAGCGGTCTTTCAGACCCCGATAGTTTCGAGACCTACAGGCAAGCGGTCTCAATGATTTTTGACGCGACGCTCGACGACTGGCAGCAGCAGCCGGACTTTCGGGTGCATGTTGATTGCGTCCAGCTCGGCCCCATGCTGTTCAGCCAGGCCAGCATGTCCAACGCCGCCTATCGCTACGAACGCAGCATGAGGAAGGTGGCGCAAGTCGGCGCTGACGCCGTGCTCGTGCAGATCATTCTCGCCGGCAGCGACGTGCGGGTGGTCAAGGGCGAGGCCGTTATCTCGGGTCCGGGCGATGTGTTCATCTGCGATCTCACCAGGACGATCTCGACCAAGGCGCAGGACTGCCAAAACTTCACCTTCGTCTTTCCCCGCAGCCTGCTTGGCCTGCCCGAGTTCGAACTCGACGGACTGCACGACATCCATCTGCCAGCCAGCTCAACGCAGGCGAAGCTTCTTCTGGCGCATATCCGGATGCTTTGGACAGAGCGCGACCGGATTTCTTTGCCGGACGCGGCGATGTTTGCCCAGAGCACGGCCGGGCTGATCGCCAGCCTCACGGCCAACAGCATCGACGACGACGTTCGGCAGGCCCATGCCGCGCGCGCCGAAATTGCCCGCGTGCAGCACTTCGTCGATTGCAACCTGATGGATCCGGAACTCGGCCCGGACATGATCTGCAGCCGATTGGGCTTCTCGCGCTCTTCCCTCTACCGGCTGTTCGAGCCGCTTGGAGGCGTCGCAAGCTACATTCGCGATCGGCGCCTGCGTCGCGTTTTCCGGCAGCTTTCAAGCGGGCAGACCAGCCAGCGAAAGCTGGCGGAAATCGCCTTCGACACCGGCTTCTCCAACATTCCGGCCTTCACCCGTGCCTTCAAGGCGCACTATGGCGTCACCCCGCGCGACGTGCGGATGCTGGCCGAGGCCGGAAACGGCTGGCCTGTGCACCTGGACGAACCCATCGACGACGGCGAACGTCTCGGCCACTGGCTGAACAGGCTCGGAAGGGCATGAACCACCCGGTGGCCATGCCCCGATATCCGAGCTCCCTCTGCGAGGACCTTCCCGTCTTCAACGACGTCCTTGCCCCGCTGCGCTGTTCGGCTGGACGTTCTGGTTCAGCCGGAAAATGTTGTCCGGATCGTATTTTGCCTTGAGCATTGCCAACCTTGCAAAGTTGCCGCCATAGGCCTGCGCCACTCTGTCGGTCTCATCCTCCGGCATGAAATTGACGTAGACACCGCCGGTGGCGTGCGGCGCGGTCGCCGCAAAGAGCGCACGTGCCCATTCGATCGAGGCTCGCTCGTCGGCGCGGTCGCGCCAGCGCGTATGCACATTCATCGCGAACTTTGCATCGCGATGCGGAAAGGCCGTTTCGTCCGAGGCGACACGACCGCTGGCACCGCCGAGTTGGCCGATAAAGATCTCACATTCCGCAGTCGGCAGCGTGCCGATATAGTCGATCAGGATGTCGAACAGGCCGTCGCTCAGAGCCGTGAAGTTATGTGATTTCCAGTAGTTGAATGCGCCCGGCGTCAGCAGCGGATCAAATGCCGTCTGCCAGGACGCGTAGGGTTGCGGGCCGATCACATCGGCGATCGGTTCTCCGAGGGCGCGAAGCGGGGCCAGCGCTTCGGCCGCTTTGTCCAGTTCACCGACATAGCAGACCGCAAAGACCAGGATCTCCTTGCCGTGCACGTCCTCCGGCAGGAACGGCAAGGGCGGTGCCCGGCGCAACACGACCCATATGGTCAGATCGTCAGGCGCTGCCGCCGCCACCTCGCGATAGCCTGAAAGGAGTTCGCGGGCATTGGCAAAGGGATGAACAATCAGCCCGGCAACCACATCAGGACCGATCGGGTTCAGTTTGAACTCGAACGACGTGACCACGCCGAAGTTTCCGCCACCACCGCGGATCGCCCAGAACAGGTCCGGGTTCTCCGTTGCGCTCGCTTGAACAAGCCGGCCGTCGGCCGTGACCACGTCGGCCGAGATCAGATTGTCGATGGTGAACCCGAATTTGCGGCTGAGCCACCCGAAGCCGCCGCCGAGCGCCAGGCCGGCCACACCGGTGGTCGAGTTGATTCCAAGAGGCGTCGCGAGGCCGAACGCTTGCGCCTCCTTGTCGAATTCGGCCAGCGTCGCGCCGGGTTCCACCCGTGCGGTCCGCCTTGTCGGATCGACATGGACCGAACGCATCGGTGACAGGTCGATCAGCAGGCCACCTTCGCAGACCGCGTTGCCGGCAATGTTGTGCCCGCCCCCGCGCACCGACACCAGCAAACCGTTGTCGCGGGCGAGGTGCACGGCCCGCATGACATCGCTTGCGCCATGGCAGCGCACCACAGCCCCCGGTCGCCGGTCGATCATGGCGTTCCAGATTGTCCTGGCCTCGTCGTAACCGGCGTCGTTCGGCAGACAGAGGCGTCCGCGAAGCTGGGTCTGAAATGCATTCAAAGCGTCGTTGGAAAGCGCAATCGATCCGCCCTCCCGTCGCGTGAACTGGACATCGCTCATAACGTCACCTCCGTCGTAATCGGATGGGTGCGGCGGCTGCCCGAAGCCGTGTTGACGCGAGTGTTGGTGACACGGGGACGCTGCGGTCAACCTTGTTGAAACGGGTCGATCCGAACCGAATTTTCATAGAGAACAGCAGTGTCCAACGCGGCGCCAGCACCGCGCGCGCATTCCTCCGGGCAATGCTTGTAGCCGTCGCTTGCCATCGGACGATTTCCAAAGCCGAACTATGCGATCCAACTCCCGGGGTGTCCAGTATGGAAAGTGTACTGGTCGAGCGAGCTTGTAGGGCGATTGCCCGCGAACCATGGCAGCCTAGAACTCCGCATGCGTTCATGAAAAAAGGGGCCGCAAGGCCCCTTTTTCATGCTTCCCGAACCGGACCAGGAACTACCGTTCCCGGAAGGCCTTGTTGAAATAGTCGGCCAGCGGCTTGGTCAGGTATTCCAGCGGCGAGCGCTCGGAGGTCTGGATGAAAGTCTCGACCGGCATGCCGGGGATGACCTGCTTGTCGCCGAGTTTCTTCATCTCGCCGGCGTCCGGCTTGATTTCCGCCTGGTAGTAGGTGGCACCGGTGCGCTGGTCCTGCAGGACGTCGGCTGCGACCTTCGTCACATGGCCGAAGATTTCCGGCGTGGTGCGGTGATCGAACGCACCAAAGCGGATATGGGCGACCTGACCGACGTGGACCTGGTCGATCTGGGTCGGCGAGATCTGCGTCTTGATGACGAGGTCGTTCTCCTGCGGGATGATGAAGAGCAGCGGATCGGCTGGCTTGATCACCGACTTCAGCGCGTGCACCTGCATGCCGAGCACGACGCCCGACACCGGCGCACTGATATCCATGCGGCTCAGTGTCTCGAGCTTGGCGGTGCGGTTTTCCTTCAGCTCGGCAATCTTGGCCTCGATGTCGCGCAGCGACGTCGTCGCCTCCTCGCGCATGTTGGAATCGACGTTGAGGATCGCCAGCTCGATCTCGGCGACCTTGCCGGCGTTCTCGGCGATGCTCGACTTGGCCTGGCTGATCGTGCCGGAAATCTCCGCTTCCTCGCGCTGGAGCTGGAGCACACGGCTGGCATTGGTCAGCGACTGCTTGAGCAGCTTGTTCTGCGCGTCCAGTTCCTCGCTGATCAGCTTCAACTGGGTGTCCAGCGCACCGATGCGGCTCACGAGACCCTCGTTCTGCTTCGCGATCTGCTTCTTCTTCTCGGTCAGCTGGCCGATCTGCTTCTCACGCGTTTCCATCCGCGCCTTCATCAGCCGCGTCTGCCCGTCGATGATCTCCTGGACCTCGGGATCGGACTTGGCGCGCTCGACCATCTCCGGATCAAAACGAATTTCAGGGTTCTCGTCCTGTTCAGCCATCAGGCGCGAAGCCGTGCCCAGGAGGCTGAACAGCTGGTTCTCGATGACCGCCAGTTCCGATCGGTCGAAGGTGTCGTCAAGACGCATCAAGACGTCGCCGGCAGCGACCTTGTCGCCTTCCTGCACCATGATCTTGCCGACGACGCCGCCGGTGAGATGCTGCACGACCTGACGGTTGCTGGCGACTTCGATGATGCCGGCTGCGACCACCGCGCCGTTGATCCGGGTCAGGGCTGCCCAGGACGCCATGCCGCCAAGCAGCAGGAAGACCGTGCAGTAGCCAATGAGCGCATAGCTCCGACCGCTCCATTTCTTGTCCATCGTATCGAATTCCTACTCTATCTCGCGCCTTGTGGCGTCTTACTTGTTGCTGCCGCCGGTGCCGGTACCGGCCACGACCTGGGCGTGGTTGCGCAGGTGGGCACGAAGCACGTCGTCACGCGGACCGAAGGCGAGGCGCTGGCCGTTTTCGAGGATGAGAATGAGATCGCATTCCTCGATCGCGGCTGGCCGGTGCGCCATGATCACGACGGATTTGCCCTCGGCCTTGAGATTGCGGATGGCGAGGTTGAGCGCCATCGAGCCTTCGGCATCAAGGTTGGAGTTCGGCTCGTCGAGAACCACCAGCACGGGATCGCCGAACAGGGCACGCGCAAGGCCGATACGCTGCTTCTGGCCACCGGAGAGCTTGGCACCGGTCGCCGGCAGATGCGTGTCGTAGCCATCGGGGAGACGCAGGATCATGTCGTGCGCGCCGGCCTTCTTTGCAGCCGCGACCACCTTTTCCGCATTCGGATTGATCTGCATGCGGGCGATATTTTCCGCAACCGTTCCCTCGAACAGCACGACATCCTGCGGCAGGTAGCCGACATGCTCGGCGAGGCCATCAAAGCCGTACTGCTCCAGCGAGGCGCCATCGAGGCGGGCGTTACCGCCGGCCGGCGGCCAGATCCCGGTCAGGATGCGGGCCAGCGTCGACTTGCCCGACGCACTCTGGCCAATGACGCCGAGCGCCTGGCCCTGCCCAAGCTCGAAGGAGAGCATGCGCAGCGTCGCGACCTTCTCACCCGGGGGGATGGCCGTCACCTGGTTGACCTCCAGGATCGCACGCGGCTTGGGCAGCGCGGTGCGGGCTTCCTCTTCGGGCACCTTGCCGAGCAGGTCGGACAGCTGCCACCAGCCCTGAATCGCGCGCTGCACCAAGGCCCACTGGCCGATCGCCCCTTCGATCGGGGCGAGCGCCCGGCCGATGATGATCGAGCTTGCGATCATAGCGCCGGCCGAAATCGAGTTCTGCAGCACAAGCCAGGCGCCGAGCGCCAGAATGGCCGACTGCAGGAAGACGCGGAAGGTCTTGGAGGAGATGGCATAGAAGCCGTTGCTGTCACTGTAACGGATGTTGGCCTCGAGCGCCTTGTCGCGCAACTGCTGCCAACGGCTGGATACGGAACGGCGCATTCCGAGCGCGCGAACGGTATCGCTTTCGCGCTGCAGGGTCTGGGTCATCTCGTCGCTCATGCGACCGGCGATCATCGCCCGCTCCTGGTCACCCTTGGTGCCGTTCTGGTTGAGCCACGTGAGCGTGACGAGGATCAGGCCACCGGCGACGCCGAGCAGCCCCATCGCCGGATGGAACATGAAGATGATGAACAGGAAGAACGGCGTCCAGGGAATGTCGAAGACAGTGAACAATGCCGGAGACGACAGCGCCCTCTGGATGGCGTCGAGATCGCGCATGCCGGTCAACGTCGAGACGCCTTTCGCGTTCAGTCCGGTGCGGTCGAGCACCGCGTTGAACACGCGCTTGTCGAAACGCGCCTGAAAGCGGGCGCCGACGCGCGCCGCCAGCCGGCTGCGAATGTGATCCAGCACGCCCATGATGGCGAACAGGCCGACGATCAGGCCCGTCAGCGCCACCAGCGTCGCCTCGGAGCGAGACGCGAGCACGCGATCGTAGATTTGAAGCATGAAGAGCGGTCCGGTCAGGACCAGAAGGTTCACGAAGAAGCTGAACAGCCCCATTGCCAGAAACGCATTCGCGCTATCCTTCAGTGCGGCGCGCAACTCGTCCGCGCCGAGCTTACCTGCAGAAAATGCCACGTTTTGCCCTCTTTCCACCGAGAAATCGGTATCGAAAATGAAAACACGAAAACCCGCCGCGTCGGGCCCGGGAACATCGCGGGCGGACCAGGCAGGAAGTCGTCTCAAGGTAAAGACGATATGCGTGCCCTTTTATTCACAAATCAATCGCACAAAATGGCAGCAACTGGACATTTTAGTGATATCTAAATCATCCGTACTACCATAAGGATTAATCCTACGGGACTAAACCTATGTCAATGTTGGCGCTCTCCGGCGTTGCCGGCGATATTCTTGTCCCGTTCCGCGTCCGGCGAAACGGCGGCTCCCCCCGCTTGCGCCGCGAGCCGGCCGAGCAGATTGAGCACGACGACGCAGGCAAGCGCCGAGAACGCGGCAATGCTCCAGTAGCCCAGCCCGACCGAGAGGCCCACCCCTCCCGACAACCACATGCCCGCGCCGGTCGTCAGGTTCCTGACCTTGCCGCGCGAAAAGATGATCATGCCGGCCGCAAGGAACGCGACACCGGACGTCACCGCCTCGACGACGCGCAGCGGATCGATACGAACCTGTGCGTCGCCGAAGTGCCCCATATGAACCATTTCAATGGAGATGATGGAAAACACGGCCGCGGCAAGGCTGACAAGGATATGCGTTCGCAGCCCGGCCGGATGATTGCGGTATTCGCGTTCAAACCCGATCAGGGCACCCAGCACGATCGCGCCAGCGAGCCTTGCGGCGATGACCGCGAAGGCAAGCTGGGTTGGCTGCAGCATGTCGTTGACGACCGTTTCCATGGCGAAGGAAACGCACGACGGCGGCAGGCGTTCCCGGCGCGTCGGGCCGGCGGCGACCCGGGTTGTGGAACTTTCCCCGCCATGCCATTTTTTTTGAGTTTGGCGCTTGTGGAAACGAAAACCCTGTTCTATACGAACGCCGCTGGTCACGGAGTGTAGCGCAGCCTGGTAGCGCACCTCGTTCGGGACGAGGGGGTCGCAAGTTCGAATCTTGCCACTCCGACCAGCCGATTCAGTTGGTTATCCCGAAATCACCTTCCCCATTTCGAGTAGCGCTTGCCACAATCTGCCGCGGGGCGGAATTGTGACGCGGTACACGATTCGTGCACTATCAGCGATTGTCGTGTATTGTCACCTCCCCTGGTGTTGCACTCGGTGCCGTGCTGCCCAGCATGAGGAGACGTGCAATGCGCTCGCTTCTGAAGATCGTGGCAATAGCAACAATCACACTTTCTTCTCCGCCAATCGGCGCATTCGCCGATGGGCACAGTTCTCGTCAGCAAGTTGCCCAAGATAACGGCAATGACAATGACAACGATGATGATGACGACAACGACGTTATTCGCACCCCGCCCACCCAGTCAAACCAGGGCGAAGATCACTATGTAGACCAGTTTTGCAACCAGCCATGGTGCCCATGGCAATCGCGCTAATGTGACCAGCGCCCGGCTTGCCCGAGAGAGTGCGGGCCTTACCGCCGGTAAATCCGCCGCTCACTCGCCAAAATCGGGAACGTAGAGACATTGCGTGCGTCCCTTCGGACCGAAGTCGCCGAGACCGGCGCACCGGTGGAAACGCCCGTCGGGTGAGTGCTTCACCGGCCAACTGTTGTACTTGATGACCTCACCGGTCGTCTTGACCAGCCACCCCTCCTTCGTCGGCGTCACCTCCCCCTCTGGGACGGGCATGCAATCGCGACCGGCGCAGCATTCCAGATCGTAGAAACTGTGGGCCGAGACCGGCCGCGCAAAACCGACTGCGACAACGAGGATTTGCAGTACAACGCACCAGTATCGCATCCTTGCCTCCTCCACCGACTGGCCGTCAGTTAGAGGATACTAAAATGACAACAAAAAGACGCGACCGCGCGATCTCCTCTCCGATCCGGCCGGGCCTTAGCAATGATCATCTCTACGCGATCAATGGCCCGATGGGCTGACGCTAGGTCACCGCACCTCGAACCGCATAGCGGACGTCCCGCCAGGCTTCGGTGCGCAGGATCTCCTCAAGCACGTTGACCGCCTCGAACACGTCGCGATAGCCGACATAGAGCGGCGTGAAGCCAAACCGCATCGTGGACGGCGCACGAAAATCGCCGATGACCCCGCGCTCGATCAGTGCCTGCATGATTTCGTAACTGCCCTCGTGGGCAAACGACACCTGGCTGCCGCGCCTGGCGGCCTCACGCGGCGTCTCCAGCACCACACCGTACCGTCCGCATTTTTCCTCGACGAGGCGAATGAAGAGATCCGTCAGGGCGATGCTTTTTTTACGCAGCGCCGCCATGTCCACCGTCTCCCACACGTCGAGGGCGCCCTTCAGCGCGCGCAATGACAGGATCGGCTGCGTGCCGCAAAGAAAGCGCACCATGCCGTCACCGGGCGCATAGCGATGCTCGAAGGCGAAGGGACGCGCGTGGCCCCACCAGCCGCTGAGCGGCTGGACGATATTGTCGTGATGACGACGGGCGGCGTAGACGAATGCGGGCGAACCGGGGCCGCCGTTCAGGTATTTGTAGGTACAGCCGACGGCAAAGTCGACGTTCGCGCCGTCGAGGTCGACCGGCAGCGCACCGGCACTATGGCACAGGTCCCAGACGACCAGCGCGCCGGCCTCGTGCGCCTTCTTCGTCAGGGCGGCCATGTCGCGCAACTCGCCGCTCTTGTAGTTGACATGATTGACCAGGACGGCTGCAACGCTTTCGTCGATCAGATCCTCGATCTTTGGCGCGTGAATGCCCTCAAGGCGCAGTTCCATCCCCGGCAGAGTCGAAATCACCCCCTCGGCGACGTAGAGGTCGGTCGGGAAGCTGCCGGCTTCGGCGACAATGACCTTGCGACCCGGGCGGAGCGCCACGGCCGCATGCAGCGCCTTGTAGATGTTGAGCGAGGTGGTGTCGCAGACGACGGTCTGACCGGCTGCCGCACCGATCAGGCGACCGACGCTGTCGCCGAGCTGCAACGGCAGCTGGAACCAGCCGGCGGTGTTCCAGCTCTTGATCAGGTCCCGGCCCCACTCCTCCCTTGCCGCCGTTTCCAGCTCGGCAAAAGCTGCAAGAGACGCCGCCCCCAAGGAGTTGCCGTCCAGATAGATGAGCCCGTCGGCAAGGGCGAAACGCTCGCGAAAGGCGCGCAGCGGGTCGGCGGCGTCCATGGCATCGACGGCGGCGATATCGAGGGTTCCGGTCATGATCGAGCAATCCTTCATCGGCTAGCCGTCGTACCCAGCCGCGTGGTCGGGTACGACGATTCGAGGCGCGCCCGACCGAGCCATCGTCGGGAGCGCGCTGTCTTTCTATTCGCGAATGGTCTCGCGTGCGGGCGCCGATCCGCGCGTGCGCTTCAGGCTCGGCAGCGCCAGCATGGCGAGCACGAAGAGGCCGGTGGCAAGCTTGAGGTCCGGCGGCGGCATGCCGGCGGCAAGGCAGAGCGAGACGAGCTGGTAGTATACCACCGCGCCGACGAAGGGTGCGAGAAGCTGGCGCAGCACCGTCTTCTTGCCGATGATCGCCTCGCCGATCATCAGCGCCGCCAGGCCGTTGATGAGGATGCCGATGCCCATGTTGACGTCGGCGAAGCCCTGCGACTGCACCATCAGCGCGCCGCCGGTGGCCGAAAACGCGCTGGCGAGGCCGACGCCGCCGATCGTCGCGGCCCAGACATTGATGCCCTGGGCTTCCGCCATGTCCGGATTGGCACCGACGGCGCGCACCGCCGTGCCCTTCTCCGTCTTGAAGAAGCGATCGAGCAGCAGGAAGACGACGAGGCCGAACAGGCCGGCGACGACGATCTTGGCCGCCGGAAATCCGGGCTGCGCGAACGGCACGTTGTCGAACAGCGTCGGCGAACCGAACACCGAAAGGTTGGACTTGCCCATGATGCGCAGGTTGATGCTGTAGAGCATCGTCATCATCAGGATGCCGGCGAGCAGCGTGTGGATGCGGAAGCGCAGGTGGATGAAGGCCGTGCAGCAGCCGGCCAGGAAACCGACGCACAGGGCCGCCAGCACCGCCGGGAACGGCGCCACGCCCGCCGCCAGCATAACGCCGCAGACGCAACCACCGAGCGGGAACGCGCCCTCGCTCGTCAGGTCCGGGAAGTTCAGCATGCGGAACGGGATCATGATGCCGAGCACCACGAAGGCGAGGATGAGGCTCTGAGCAAGCGTGACCGGGATCAGTCCGAGGAAGCTCGTAAGCGTGGTCTGAAAGAAATCCATGATCGTCAGCTCGCCAGAATCATGCGGTCGGTCTTGACGGCGAAGTGGCTGACCAGGTCGACAACCGTGGCCTTCTTCTTCGCCTCGCCGGTGATCTCGAGGCGGACCTTGCCGGCGTCGAGCATGACGACGCTGTCGCCGAAATCGACGGCGTGCTGCATGTTGTGGGTCACCATCAGCGTCGTCAGTTTCAGCGCCTCGACGGCGCGCACGGTCGCCTGCATGACGATGTCGGCGGTGCGCGGGTCGAGGGCGGCGGTGTGCTCGTCGAGCAGCAGCACGTCCGGCTCGCCGCCGACGGCCATGATCAGCGACAGCGACTGGCGCTGGCCGCCGGAGAGCAGGTCGACGCGGGTATCGAGCCGGTTTTCGAGGCCGAGCCCGAGCACGGACAGGCGCTCCTTATAGACAGCGAGGCGGGCGGCGTTCAGGCCCTTGCGGAGCCCGCGCTTCGAGGAACGGAGTTCGGCCAAGAGCATGTTCTCCGCCACCGTCATGCTGGCGGCGGTGCCCTTCATCGGGTCCTGGAAGACGCGGGCCAGGCGGGCGGCGCGCTTGTAGACCGGCATGTCGGTGACGTCGTCGCCATTGATGAGGATCTTGCCGCTATCGAGCACCAGTGCGCCCGATACGGCATTGAGCATGCTGCTCTTTCCGGCTCCGTTGGAACCAATGACCACGCCGAACTCGCCGGCGGCGAGCTTGAGGGCGAGGCCGTCGAGCGCGATCTTTTCGTCCGGCTGCCCCCTGTAGAAGGTCTTTCGCGCCGCGCGGATTTCAAGCATCCGTTCCTCCCTGTGTGACGACGGCGCCCGAGGGCGCCGCCGATCATTCCGTGTTCCCATTCAGACGCTTAGTTCGTGAAGCACTCGCAGCCGTCGAGCGAGGCCGGAACCTCGGCGCCGAATTCCTTCAGCACGTCCCTGTTCACCAGCGGCGCATGGTCCTCGTAAGCCGGGCGCCAAGCCGGAATTTCCTTCGGGTCCTTGCCCTTGAGGATCTCGGCGGCGATCTTGCCGGCGGCAAGGCCGACCTGGTTGTAGTTCACAGCGAAGCTTGCCGGCACGATGCCGTCGCGGACAGAGGCGTCGTCGGAGTTGACGATCGGGATGCCTGCCTGACGGGCCGCGGCGGCAACAGCGGCGATCGCCGGCTGCAGCAAGTTCGAGGCAGGGGTGTAGATGACGTCCGCCTTGCCTGCCAGCGAGGCGATGCGCTGCTGGATGTCGTTGACGTTGTCGACGCCGACTTCGACAACCTCGAACCCGGCAGCAGGCGCGGCTTCCTTCATCTTTTCCAGGAGAGCCACGTCGTTGGCCTCACCCGGATTGTAGGGCACGCCGATTCGCTTGGCGTTTGGCAACAGCTTCTTGGCGAACTCCATCACCGCGCCGACGTCCTGGAGGTCGGTGGCACCGGTCATGCCTTCGTCACCCGCTTCCCAGGAGGGAACGAGCTTGGCAGCGACCGGTTCGGTCACGGCGGTGAAGACGACAGGAATGCCGGAGCCGGCAAGCGCCTTCTTGGCGATCTGCGAGACCGGGGTCGTGACAGTATAGATCAGCTTCGGCTGCTCGGACTGCAGTTTCTGGATCATCTGCGGCACGAGCGAGGCGTCGAAATTGGTGTGGCTCTCGGTGTAGACGACATCCGTGCCTTCGACGAAGCCGTTGTCGGCCAGCGCCTTCTTGAAGCCGTCGATCGAGGCATTCAGCTGCGGATGCTCGCCAAAATTGGCAATACCGATGCGGATCGGCTCCGCGGCAGCGGAGCCTGCCGCCATCAGGGCGCCGGCGAGAACGATCCCGGACAACCAACCAAACTTCGACTTCAACATCTTTCCCTCCCACAGGATCAAAGCCGCGGTACGCCCGCAGTCTGAGGCGATCATAACGGTGGAACGGGCGCTGTCAAACGCCGATATATAATCTTCGGCGTATTTACAGATGATATATATTGTGCCGAAACTTACCCCTATATGCTGGGGTGAGTGGACGGCTCCGACCGGGGAGAAACATGCGGAACGAGACTGGCGGGACAAAGGGCGAGACAAAGACGGAGGAGGCCTACCGGCGCCTGCGGCGCGACATCCTTTCCACCCGCCTGCCCCCCGGAGCATCCCTCAAGCTCGGCTCCTTGCGGGAGAACTACGCGCTCGGCTGGACGCCCCTGCGCGAGGCGCTGTCGCGGCTGGAAGCCGAACGACTGGTGACAGCGGTCAGCAATCGCGGCTTCGCCGTGGCGCCGGTATCGCGACATGAGCTGGAGGACCTGGTGCGTGCGCGCATGGTTGTCGAAGTCCCGCTTCTGCTCGAATCCATCGAGCGCGGCGACAGCAGCTGGGAAGAAACCATCGTCACGGCGCATTATCGGCTGTCCCGCTGCAAGACGGCAGCCGACGACCCTTCAGAAGCGGCCGTCGACGACTGGGACGACAAGCACGAGGCCTTTCATTCGGCGCTGATCGGGGCGGCTACGTCGAACTGGCTGCTTCGCTTTCGGGGCACGATCTCCGATCAGTTGCGCCGGCATCACCGCTTTCTCGGGCTGGTACCGACGCTGCGCGCCGCAGCCGGCCGGACCGATGGACACGAGGCCGCAATGGCCGCCCTGCGCGAGGCGATGGGGCTCGCCCATCACACCGCGCTGATGGAGGCAGCACTCGACCGGGACACGGAACGCGCCCGGAAGCTGATGGAGGAGCACATCGGCTACACGATGGACGTCTATGCCCATTCGGAAGGTGGTGCGGAAAACCGGGCCGTCGAACTCACGACCTGACCGGCGGCGCGTCAAACAGCGGATTCATTTCAACATCCTAGGCGGCCAAGCTCATACGCCGATTCCGGCACTTCAAGCTGCGCTCAAAGCACGGTGCGGACCTTCCACAGCTCCGGAAACAGCACGACCTCCAGCATCTTCTTCAGGTAGGATGCGCCACCCGTGCCGCCGGTGCCGCGCTTCATGCCGATGACACGCTCGACGGTGGTGACGTGATTGAAGCGCCAGCGTCGGAAGTAGTCCTCGAAATCGACGAGTTTCTCGGCCAGATCGTAAAGCATCCAGTGGCGCTGCGGATCACGATAGACGGCCTGCCAAGCGGCAAGCACCGCCTCGTTCTCGCTGCGCGTCTCGCGCCAGTCGCTGCGCACTGCATCCGCGCCGATGTCGAAGCCGTTGCGTCCGAGCAGCAGGATGGCCTCGTCGTAGAGCGACGGTTCGGCCAGGATCGCCTCGAGCTTCTCCGTCAGGTCGGGGCGGTGCCGGTGCGGGCCGAGCATGGCAAGGTTGCGGTTTCCGGCAAGGAACTCGATCGCCCGGTACTGCCACGACTGGAAACCGGAGGACTGGCCGAGTGCGTCGCGGAATTCGGTGTACTCGCTCGGCGTCATCGTCCGCAGCACGTCCCAGGCGCTGTTCAACTGCTCGAAGATGCGGGCGACGCGCGCGAGCATCTTGAAGGAAAGGTCCAGCCGGTCGGCACGGATCGCGGCGATCGCCGCGCGCATCTCGTGCAGCGCCAGCTTCATCCACAGTTCGGACGTTTGATGCTGGATGATGAAGAGCATCTCGTCGTGGGCGCTCGACAGCGGCGCCTGTGCGTTCAGCACCTTTTCGAGGTCGAGATAGTCGCTGTAGGACATGCGATCCTTGAACGACATCTCCGCGCCTTCCTTGGCGGGATCGTATGGTTCGGTCATGTTGTTCTCCCTGATGGCGCAACCCTCACCCTAGCCCGCTCCCCGCAAGTGGGGAGGGGACCGGAAACGCCGCGGCATTCGTCCTTCGCCCCGCTTGCGGGGAGAAGGTGCCGGCAGGCGGGGCCGGTCGTCGTTGCGCGCTGCTCTCTCCTGCATTGATCACAATTTTATGCGGACCTGAACCCTTCGGGCGAAAATTTCCGCCGCCCGGCTACCCCCGCCTCCGGCGCCGCCCTATAGACGGAGACATCAGAGGGGAGGACTGACATGCTGGGATACCGGATCGACGACTGGAGCGATGCCTATACCAACGACGCACACATCGCCGACGGCCATCGCTGGCCGGCCGCATGGGTGGAGCCGGCGCGGCGGTTCCTCGAGGCCGCGACGACCTCCGGCAGGGCACGGCTTGATCTCGGCTATGGCCCGCGCCCGCGCAATCGTTTCGACCTGTTCCTCCCGGATGGAGCGCCCAAAGGACTCGTCGTCTTTGTGCACGGCGGCTACTGGATGGAATGCGACCAGCGCTACCTCTCGCACCTCGCGGCCGGCCCGCTCGCCCGTGGCTATGCCGTCGCGATGCCGACCTACACGCACTGCCCGGCAGTCCGGATCTCCGACATCACGCGCGAGATCAGTGCGGCCGTGACCGCCGCAGCGGAGCAGGTGGCAGGACCGGTGATGCTGACGGGGCATTCGGCCGGCGGCCATCTCGTCAGCCGCATGATCTGCGATAACGCGCCGCTGCCACCGAAAGTCCGTTCGCGCATTCGCCACGTCGTCTCCATTTCCGGGCTCCACGACCTACGCCCGCTGATGCGCACGGCGATGAACGAGGCGCTTGGCCTCGATGAAGGCGCGGCGCTGGCGGAGAGCCCTGCCCTGCTGCGGCCAATGGATGGCGCCCGCATCACCTGCTGGGTCGGCGACGACGAGCGGCCGGAATTTCGCCGCCAGAGCGCCCTGCTCACCAACATCTGGACAGGTCTCGGAGCCGACACCGCACTGGTGCTGGAGCCGAACCGCCACCACTTCGATGTTGTTGACGGACTCGCCGACCCGAACCACGCGCTCACCCGGGCCCTACTCGAAGAGTAGCGAAGCCGGATGGCGGCACATTCGAGCCGCCAGGGGGCAATCCCAACTGCGGCGTATTTCCAATACGCCGCCCGCCTGCGCAGCAAGGCGGCCGTTCAGGGCGCAACTGAAATCGAAGCGTCCTGCATCCCTGCCTTCAGCTTGGCCGCCGCGAGCGCGTAACCACCGGCGGCGCCATCGATGAAGTGCACGTGGTCGCGGCTGAGCGGCGTCGGCACCACACAGGTCATCAGCGCCGAATCCTGCCGGTGCAGGCCGTAGCGGCACACGCCGGCTGCCCTCGCCTCCTCCAGCCGCGCCTCGATCTCCGCCAGCCGGCCAGGCTCGATGTCGAGCGTCATCTTCAGCCCGTCGTCGAATTTGCGGAAGTCGGAATTGGCGACGATGTCGCGGCGATAGCGCTCCGGGTCGAAGCGGCCGAGGGTGAGCCGGAACCGCGAAAGCACCTGCATCAGAACGTATTGCAGAACGATATAGGCCTTGCGACCAAGCCGCCTTCCCTTCGGCACCGCCGCGCGCGCTTCGGCGTCCAGCGAGACCCGGTTGAGCCCCAGGCGCATCCTCTTCACGTCGAGCGGATGGCCGGCCAGTTCCTCGCGGCCGGCAAGGGCGACGACATCCGCGATCAATGCGCGGAAGACCGCTTCGCGGCCGCCCGGCACCGGCACCGCGATGATGGAAACGATCTCGCCGTGGCGCGCCGATATCGGATTCCATCGGCAGGACAGGCCCGCCAGGTCTGGCCGCGTGCCCGGCGGCGCGATCCGGTTGTTTTCCAGCCCCTCCTTCATACGTTGCTCGGCCCAGGCCGCGCCGCCTCCGGCAAACATCGCATAGGCGACAAACTCGCTTGCCTGGTAGCGCGCCACCCGTACATCCTGCCCAGCGGCGCGGATTACGGATACGGGAACGACGGCACCGCGCATATCCAGCCCGAGTTCCTCCATCGACCAGCGCTGCACGGCCGAAAGTGCGACGCGGGCCGTGCCCACCTGCGAGGCCGGAACGGCGACCAGCGCGCCGTCACCGCCGAAGACAAAGGGGAGGTCGTGCCGGCCGATCGCGTTCAGAACGCCGGAGATGACGCTGGCGCCGGCCATGTTGACGGCCTTGTAGCGGCCCGCCTCGATGGCGCCGGTCGAATCGACGATGTCCGCCAGCACCAGTGCCCAACCATCTGGGAGCGGATGGTAGTTGCCGGCCTCGGCCACGCCCTCGAAATCGGAGAAGCCCTGCATCGCGCGGAAGAAGTCGTCGTCAGCGTATGCGTCCATGGCGGCAGCCTACCACAACCCGGCGCGCGTGTCGGATCGGAACGCACTACGAATTGGCGCGCGAGAAAGTTTCGCAGCCGAAGCCTACTGGCAGACGTCGACCCACGTACCGCCGACGAGCTCGATCATCCGCTGCGTCGGGATGCGCACGGCGGCGTTGGTGGCGCCCGCTGCGGGGACGATCTCTTCAAAGGCCTTAAGCGAGACGTCGCAATAGACGGGAATCTCGGAGGGCAGGCCGAACGGGCAGACGCCGCCGATCGGATGGCTCGTCACCGCCACCACCTGCTCGGCCTCGAGCATGCGGGCCTTGCCGCCGAAGCGGTCCTTGAACTTGCGATTGTCGAGGCGGGCCGTGCCGCTGGCGACGACAAGCATCGTGTTCTCGCCGACGCGCAGGCAGATCGTCTTGGCGATCTGCTCGGGGGCGACGCCATGGGCTGCGGCCGCCAGCGCGACCGTGGCCGAGCTTTCCTCGGTCTGGAGGATTTCGATTTCGGGCGCGTGCGCCTCGAAGAACTTGCGGACGGATTCGATGCTCATGGTGGCGATTGGATATCCGGGATTGCGCCTTTCGGCAAGCGATCGCCATTCCACTGCTCAATGCGCCCGCGCCCGGTCCGGGCACACGGCGCTGCAAAAGTGTTGCAATTCGGTCAAACTCGCCGAATCGATTTGCTGGACAGCCGCGTGTTGCCGCAGAAGCGGCTTTCCTTTTGCCCGGGCTGCGCTAGAGCGGATTGCACGCTCCCAGGAGCCAGCATTTACCCCGCACAACGCCCAAGGAATTGGTTCGCATGATCCTCCGCATTGCCACTTTGGCAGGCCTGATGCTTGCCGTCGCCGGATGCACCACCGTCGCCCCCACCGTCCCGACCACTGCGCTGGAAACCCGCTGGCTCGGCCAGTCCGCCGGCGTATTCTTTGCCGCCTACGGCCCGCCGGTCCGCGACATCGAGGGCACGGACGGACAGACGCTCTATACCTGGCGCGGCGGCTTCATCAACCGCAAGGCCTGCCAGGTCGAACTGACCGTCAACGGCGATTACAAGATCCGCAAGATCCGCCCCGTCGTCGACCGCAGGGATCCGAAGGGCGGCCCGTCGCACTGCGAAAGGGTGCTGGACGCGGCAAAGGCAGCCCCGAGCGCCTGACAGAATGCCAAGGCCGGAGCCCTGCTCCGGCCTTTTTCGTTCCATTGTCGTAGTTTGCTCCGGCGAGGAGACCATGCATGCCCGCATTCGACCGCCTCTTCGATGACGCAGCGTTCGCGGGTTTCTACGATCTCGAAAACGGCTGGGGCGCTGACCTCGACTATTGCGCTGTGCTCGCAGCCGAGGCCCGCTCGGTCCTCGACCTCGGCTGTGGCACGGGCGAGCTTACGGTTGCGCTTGGCGAACGTTGCCGCGTCGTCGGCGTCGATCCGGCCACGGCAATGCTCGAGATCGCCCGCGCCAAGCCCGGCGCCGAGCGCGTGCGGTTCATCGAGGGCGATGCACGGACGATCCGGCTCGGCGAGACCTTCGACCTCGTGGTGATGACCGGGCACGCGTTCCAGGTGTTTCTGAACGAGCATGACCAGCGCGCCGTCCTTGCCACCATCGCCGCCCATCTGGCGCCCGGCGGCCGCTTCGTCTTCGATACGCGCAACCCGCTCGCCCGCGAATGGCTGGAATGGGTGCCGGAGAGCTCCGAGCGTCTGATCGTGCATCCGCAAGCCGGACGAGTGAAGGCGTGGAACGACATGATGCACGACGCTGCCACCGGCATCGTCACCTACGAGACCCACTATCTCGTCGAAAACGGCGGCCCGCACCTTACGGCGGCATCGAAAATCCTGTTCACCCCGAAGCCGGAGATCGAAGCGATGCTTGCCGCCAGCGGTCTTTCGGTCGAGCGCTGGGCGGGCGACTGGCAGGGCGGCGCATGGCACGAGGACGCCCCGGAAATCATCCCGATCGGCCGGCTCTCCGCACCCTGACATCCGTCACCTCGCTGGCACGCCTCCCCCCGAGTCGTTGTGACGTATACCAATTGTTAAAATTTTAGCATCTCCTTTTATTCGGGGATAAGCGTGTTTCTTAAGCGCCCGGCAACACCCTGCGACGATCATCGGGGGATGCTGGAGGGAGTATGATGCACCCGAAATTTGCCGAGCATAGGCAGGAGCGCCGTCGCAACCTGCCGCTTGTGTCAGCCATTCCCGGCCTGATCTGTGTCGGGCTGTTGTTCGTCATTTTCGACAATATGAGCGGCGCGGGGCTGGTCACCGCCTTCCGCGCCGCGATCCAGAACTGCCAGATCAAGGGCAATATCGACCTGGTCGATGGCGCCAGGGCCTATTATCTGCCCGGTCAGGATCGATATGCGGCAATCCGCGTCCAGCCTGCTGGTGGCGAACGCTGGTTCTGCAGCGAGGAAGAGGCGCTGGCCGCGGGCTGGCACAAGGCGCGCCACTGAGCGTCGGGCAGGATGATCGGCGATGACGGCACGCCTGCCGGCGCGCCCCATCCTCCCGGATGCCATGGTCGCCATTGTAAAAAAGCATCCAAAATCAATCGCTGGCTGTAGGAATTGTGTGCGGACCAGTTCAGGTTCATTTTCCGTTCAGATACAACCTGCTTTAACGCTTACACCCAAATAATGGGGACTTTAAAGGGTTGTATAATATGAATAAGTTCAAATTTGCGGCGCTCGCTGCGGCACTTTCTCTGACCGCCGGCGCAGCCCAGGCCGAGGACCTGGTCTTCACCCTGAAGAACGGCACGAACTCCGTCTTGAACAATTTCTACGCTTCTCCGGTCGGCGTCGAGGCTTGGGAAGACGACATCTTCGGCCGCCAGGCGCTTGGCCCGGGCGAAACGATGGAAATCACGATCGCCGACGGCCGCACCGTCTGCGAATACGACATGCGCTTCGAGTTCCAGGGTGACGACCTCGACACCACGACGGACACCCAGAACCTCTGCGAGCTCGGCGAATACACCATCCACGAGTAAGCGTTCCGACGCATGAACCGGACGGTCCCCGTAATCCGGGGATCGTCAGCAGCCGGTAGTATCGAAGAATGCTCCCCGGCTTCGAGACACGCCTGACGAAGCTGGAGGCGTCCGCCGCGCCCGGATGCCAAAAATAGCCGCCTGACCGATTCCTTGCCCCATGCTATGCAACGGGTGCGACAAAGAATCGAACGCAGGGAACAGGCACGTGAACTCAGCAATGCAAACCGGTTTCTGGTGGGATGAGAAATGCTTCTGGCACTCGGGGGGCAGCTATGCCTTCATCGCGCCCGTCGGCGGCCTCGTCCAGCCGCTCGCGGCCGGCGGACTGCCGGAAAACCCGGAAACCAAGCGTCGGCTCAAGAACCTCCTGAGCGTCACCGGCCTGATCGACGAACTTTCGGTGTCGTCCGCGCCGGTGGCGAGCGAGGAGGAATTGCGGCGCGTGCATCCCGCCGCCTATCTCGAGGCCTTCAAGCGGCTGTCGGACGACAAGGGCGGCGAACTCGGCGAGCGGACGCCGTTCGGACCGGGCGGCTATGAGATCGCGGCCCTTTCGGCGGGGCTCGCCACCGGTGCGCTGCGCAGCGTGCTGTCGGGCCGCCAGCGCAATGCCTATGCACTGTCGCGCCCGCCCGGCCACCATTGCCTGCCGGACAAGCCGATGGGCTTCTGCCTGCTCGCCAACATCGCCATCGCCGTCGAGGCGGCCTTCGCCGAGAAGCGGGCCGAGCGGATCGCCGTCATCGACTGGGACGTCCACCACGGCAACGGCACCGAGGGGATCTTCTATGACCGCGCCAATGTGCTGACGATCTCGCTGCACCAGGAGAACTGCTATCCGCGCGATTCCGGCCGGGTCGCGGACCGCGGACAGGGCAAGGGCGAAGGCTGCAACATCAATATCCCGATGCTGCCGGGAACCGGCCACCTCGGCTACCTGCACGCTTTCCGGCGCATCGTGCTGCCGGCGCTCGAGCGCTACCGGCCGGATGCGATCGTCGTCGCCTGCGGCTTCGACGCCTCCGGCGTCGATCCGCTGTCGCGGATGATGGCGTCTGCGCAAACCTTCGCGGACATGACCCGCATGACCATGGAGGCCGTCGATGCGCTGTGCGGCGGCAGGCTGCTGCTCGTGCACGAGGGCGGCTATTCGGAGGCGCATGTGCCGTTCTGCGGCCACGCGGTGATCGCCACCCTCGCAGGCTCCACCATCGTCGCGCCCGACCCGCTGGCGGTCCGTCTCGATTTCCAGCAGCCCAACCCGGACTTCACCGCCTACCAGATCGCCACCATCGACCGGATGGCCGAGGTTTTCGACGGGCACAGGTTTTGAGTGAAGGGAAGCGCCCTACCCGATTAGTGGTGGGGCGATGCCCGCCCAGGCCGTCCCCGCGTTTAAACGCAGGGACGGCACTCCGGTCGCTAAATTCCGGTCCCTTGGTTCCTCAATCTTTGACAGCACTCGCAAAGACTGCAAACATTTTTACCAGCTTTTCAAAATTGTCCGGCGTAGGGGCATTTGTCCATTCGGCAATACCTTGACCAATCGCCATGATTGCCTGCGGATTATCGATACTAAAGTTCACGAAAAGTGTATGGGAAAACTTTGCGTCGGACATAACCAATTTCATTGGCATAAGCCCAGCCTGCGCGACCATTCCAACATCTTCGAAACGGGCGTTAAGTACTCGACTATAATGGTCCGCTGCGGTCATCAGAAAGATGGCCGTCATGTAAACCTTCTTGTTCGACGACAACAGTTCCGCAGTACGCGATCCGCCCTGCTCCACAATTCTTGATACCAATTCATAGACCGCATCTGATGCGAAATCGGTATCGTCTTTCTGCCCATCCACTTGAGCACCGAGAGTGGACAATGCAGCCCTGATTTGTGAGCGCGCATTGCCTGCTGACCATGCTTGGGTCATGGCCTGAAACAATTCCTGCTCGCGCTTCCTTCGACCGGTTAGCCAACCAAACAATCTAAAGCTCCATTTCCGAATTCTTGTTCGCTGTCATTTGTGCCAGCGCGCTCGTAAATATTGAAAAGACAGGCTTGAGTGATATGGCCTTCGTTACTCCTCAACAGATTTAACTCCGCCCGCTGAAGCGCGATTAAGGCACTGAATGCGGCACGTATCGAGGCGCGAACCACGTCATATGCCGCTGAATTCATTGATGAAAAATGGGTGGCTGGGGCGCCTGGATTCGAACCAGGGGATGGCGGTACCAAAAACCGCTGCCTTACCGCTTGGCTACGCCCCAACGCGCGGGCCATGTGCCCGCCAAGCGGGAGCCTGATAGCAAAGCTCATCCCGGCGGACAATCCTTAAGTTGCCATCTGCCCAAGTTTCTTTTCGGTGAGCCTTGCTGCGTTGCTGGCTGCGCGGTCGTGTCCGCTGTCGTTGCGCTGCACCGGCTTCTTCGTCCGACAATGACACTGCGGCAGGCGCGTTTCGGCGGGAGATGGCCGGGCCGGCATGAATGGCGATAACGACTTGAATCTGCGCCCGCTTCTGCCTCGGAAATCGATTCCGGTCATCGTGGTTATGCGCTAAGGTCGCCGCCGCGCGCGCCGCCACGTGCATGGGCGTGCCAGCAATTGCAATGGAGAGATCATGAGCCAGTTCCGCGCCCGCCCGCCCGCCATGCCCACCCTGCTTCTCGACGACGCGGTCGTGCGTGTCACCCGCTGGGACTTCGAGCCCGGCGCCGATACCGGCCATCACGTGCATGGGCTCGGCTACGTGGTCGTGCCGATGACCGATTGCCACCTTTTGATCGAGGACGAGAGCGGTACGAACCGCGTGCATCGGCCGGCCGGCGTCGTCTACCGCCGCGAGGCGGGCGTGGCCCACAATGTGGTCAATGGCGGCGACGAGCCGATGAGCTTCATCGAGATCGAGTACAAGTGAAAAAGTCCGCTGCACCCGCCTTCAATCTCGAATTCCAGCCGGCGTACGGCCAGGCCGTGCCGGTGGCGGAGCATGTGCAGCGCATCACTGTCAACAACCCTTCGCCGTTCACCTTCCACGGCACGAACAGCTATATCGTCGGCGACCGCTCGGTCGCCGTGATCGATCCCGGCCCTGATGACGAGGCGCATTTTCAGGCGCTGATGAAGGCGCTGAGAGGCCGCGAGGTCACCCATATCGCCGTCAGCCACACCCATCGCGACCACTCGCCCCTCGCCCGCCGGCTGAAAGCGGAAACGGGCGCGCTGATCGTCGCCGAAGGACCGCATCGGGCGGCGCGACCGCTCCATGCCGGCGAGACCAATCCGTTCGCCGAAAGCTCCGACACCGACTTCCTGCCCGACCTTGCGCTTTCCCACGGCGAGCGCGTCATCGGCGACGGCTGGTCGCTGACGGCGCTTCTGACGCCCGGCCATACCGCCAATCATGCCGCGTTCGCGCTCGGCGACACCGGCATCCTCTTTTCCGCCGATCACGTCATGGCCTGGGCCACGTCGATCGTGGCGCCGCCGGACGGCGCCATGGCCGACTACATGGCCTCGCTGGAGATGCTGCTCGAGCGCGACGACCGGCTCTACCTGCCGGGCCATGGCGGTCCAGTTCTGCAACCCGCCGCATTCCTCCGCGGCCTGCGCACGCACCGCAAGATGCGCGAGCGGGCGGTAAAGGAACGGATCCGCAAGGGCGACCGGCAGATCGCCGACATGGTGAAGGCGATCTACAAGGACACCGACCCGCGCCTGCACGGGGCTGCGGCCCTCTCCGTGCTTGCGCACCTGGAGGACCTCGTCGAGCGCGGCGAAGTTGTCACCGAGGGTCCACCGTCGCTGAAGAGCCTCTACCTGCCCGGATGAGTGGCGCGGCCGGGCCCCATCCCGCGCCAAAGCGGGTCGCGATCGTTCAGGTCGCTCGTTGTATCTTCGGATATCTCGTTAGCGCCTGACCGCACGCGCGACCGCGATCAGGATGCAAGCGCCGATGAAGCCGGCAATCAGGTAGCCGACCCATCCCCCGAGGTTCACGCCGATCAGGTTCAAGAGCAGATTGGCGACAAAGGCACCAACAATGCCGAGCACGATATTCATGAACACGCCCATTTGCGACTTCATGAACATCTCGGCCAACCATCCAGCAATGCCGCCGATGATGATGGCGGCGATCCAGCCAACGCCTGCGTTTTCCATGTGCACGGCCCTCGGTTGAAGATCAACTTAGGATAGCGCGCATTGCAGGGGCGTCAATGCCCCGCGCTCGCTCCGGCATCGTCGCACCGCAACCAAGCCGAAGGGTGCCGGTGAGGTCATGGCACTTCGCTAGTCGCCGGCAATTCCGAGAAGCTCTGCGTCGAGCGCTTTCAGATAGCGCTCCACGAAAGCGGCTCCCAGACCAAGGTCATGCGGACCGTAGCGCGAGGCAACTCGCATGTCGACGAGCGCCGTCTCCTCCTCCTCGCGCAGTCGGATCGACACGTCGAAACGGAAGCCGAACAACTGCGAACGCCACTCGCCCTGCAACAGCACGTCGCTCGGCCCGCCGCTGTTCGGCAGCAGCCCCTGTTCGACCGGACGCTCCGAAGGGACCGGGACGACGGCGATTTCGCTTTCTCCGGACTTGTCTGCCTCCGGCTTGACCACGAGGTCCTCCAGATCAGCGATCACGTTCTCCATCCCGCTTTCCTCGGTGAAGACGATGCCCTGTTCCTCGGCAACCTTGCGCACCCCCTGCAGAACGCGGTCGAGCGCCCCCTCGTAGCGGCGGCCCGTCAAGCCCGGATAGGCCGCATCCTGGACCTCCCGGTCCCTCACCGTCACCGGCGGCCGCGGCAGAAAGTCCTGGTTGGCAAGCGGCACCTTCAGCCAGGGGGGCGACGCGTAAGGATCCGTCGTTACGTCGTATATCATCGGCCGGGTGAAATAGGCCTGGACGGCATAGCCGGCCACGCCGAGCGGAAGGGCCGCTAACAGGAGCGCCGCAAAGGCTGCCTTGCCGCCACGCGCGCCAACCCGCCACAGCCGCACCAGTCCGGTGACGGCGAGCAGGACGGCACACAACGCAAGGCCGGCAGCGATGCCGGCAAGCGCGAGGAAATGCGGCGTCGTCAGCGGCCCGAAGCGATGCGACAAGGCAGCGGCGAGAAAAAGCACGAGCGCAAAGGACGCCATGCGGCGCGCCCAGTGCGCCGCATGGGAATGGGGCCGCTCGTATCGAATGACCATTGCCATTGGCCGCTCCTCTTCTCCGCCCGCGCACCACCCAAAGGCTGACGACGCAAAGCACGGCAACAAACAACTCTCTCGCAACGGCAACGTCAATGCGCGATCCGGCCGTGATCGACTGCGACCCGAATTCGGTGGACAGGATCGCCAGGAGCCGAATCTCCTTGTGTGCCGCAAAAATGACACGCTCGTTAACGATTTTCCCGGTGGGCGGGCAAAAGGAGAATACTGTATGGCATCGACATCGATGATTGGCCAGGACGTCCGTCTGGCCCTGCCTCCCCCCGCTAGCGAGCCTGCCCTTCCGCTTGAACTGATCGAATTGGAACTGTCGCTCGACGGGTTTGCCACCGAGCAGGACGGATTTTCCGAGGCGGTGCGCCGCGCCGCCAAGTCGCTCGATGGCGAGTTCCTTTTCGACCTGCCGGCCTCCGGTCTCGCCGAGGACTGCCAGCGCGTCGCGGCGCTGCGTATACCCGAGGCAAACGGCAACGGCATGAAGATCGTCTTTGCGCTTCTCGATGCCGACGGCACGGGAATTCGCGTCGAGGACCCTAGCGAAGCGACCAGCGGGCTAAAGAACTTCGCCGATTCGTTTGTGGGCGTCCTCGAGCGCATGCAGTGAACTTGCAGACGCGATCGCCACCGCTATATCTCTTCGGGTAGAAGCGATGCCACGCTCACGACGGAGGTTGGGATGCGCGTGGAGGTCCTGTTTGCGCTTGCCGCAATATCCGCGGTCCTCACCGGTTGCCAGACGATAACGCCAGAGCAGCAACGCGCCGCCGACGAGCAACAATGCCTCGATTATGGATTTAGGCGCGGCACGACCGCCTTTGCCAACTGCCTGCAACGCATCGACCTCGACCGCAGCGCCAACGCGCGTGCCAGACGCGTCGAAACGGCCGTCGAATTCGGCTGGTATCGCCCCTGGTACGGTCCGGGTCCAGGCTGGTGGTGAGCGGCCTTCGTCAGCCGTTCGATCCGCCCGCCGATTTCCGCCCGATAAAAGCCGCCTGTGCGGCCGCAAGGCGTGCGATCGGCACGCGGAACGGCGAACAGGAGACGTAGTCAAGCCCCGCCTCCTCGCAGAAGTGGATCGACGCCGGATCGCCGCCGTGCTCGCCGCAAATGCCGAGCTTGAGATTGTTGCGCGTCCGCCGGCCGCGCTCGGCGGCGATCTGGATGAGTTCTCCCACCCCGTCGAAGTCGAGCTGGACGAACGGATCGCGCTCGACAATGCCCCTCTGCAGGTAGGTCGACAGGAACGCCGATGCGTCGTCGCGCGAGATGCCGAACGTCGTCTGTGTCAGGTCGTTGGTGCCGAAAGAAAAGAACTCGGCCGATTCGGCAATCACGTGCGCCCGAAGAGCGGCGCGCGGCAGTTCGATCATCGTGCCGATGAGATATTCGAGACTGACGCCGGCTTCGGCGATCACCTCCTTCGCGACGGCCTCGATGCGCTCCTTGACGAAATCGAGCTCGGCTTTCAGGCCGACGAGCGGCACCATGATTTCCGGCACGACGGCAGCGCCCGTATCCTTGGCAGCCAGGCAGGCGGCCTCGAAGATGGCGCGGGCCTGCATCTCGGCGATTTCCGGATAGGAGATCGCCAGACGGCAGCCGCGGTGGCCGAGCATCGGATTGAACTCGTGCAGCGCATCCACCCTCTGGCGCAGTTCCGCCGGATCGAAGGAAAGGACGGACGCGACCTCGGCGATTTCCTCGTCGGTCTTTGGCAGGAACTCGTGCAGCGGCGGATCGAGTAGGCGGATCGTCACCGGCAGGCCGTGCATGATCTCGAACAGTTCGACAAAATCCGAACGCTGCATTGGCAAGAGCTTTGCGAGGGCTGCCCGCCGCCCGGCCTCGTCCTCGGCTAGGATCATCTCGCGCATCACGTTGATGCGCTCGTCCTCGAAGAACATGTGCTCGGTACGGCAAAGGCCGATGCCCTCCGCCCCGAAGGAGCGCGCCGCACGCGCATCCGCCGGCGTCTCGGCATTGGTCCGCACCTTCATGCGGCGGGTCGCGTCCGCCCACTCCATGATGCGGCCGAAATCACCGGACAGCTCCGGCTGCAGCATCGGGATCGCGCCCTTGAGCACCTGGCCGGACGAACCATCGATGGTGATGATATCGCCTTTCTTCAGCGTCACGCCCTGCGCGATCAAGAGTTCGTTGCGCAGGTCGACACGCAGCGTGCCGGCACCCGAAACGCAAGGCGTGCCCATGCCGCGGGCAACGACGGCCGCGTGGCTCGTCATGCCGCCGCGGGTCGTCAGGATGCCTTCGGCCGCATGCATGCCATGGATGTCCTCCGGGCTCGTCTCGACGCGAACCAGGATCACCTTGCGACCCTCGTCCTCCGCGTGGACCGCCTCCTCGGAGGTGAAGACGATCTCGCCGGTTGCCGCACCCGGCGAGGCAGGCAGGCCGGCGCCAATGACGTCGCGGCGCGCGCGCGGATCGATGGTGGGATGCAACAACTGATCGAGCGAAGCGGGGTCGATGCGGGCAACCGCCTCCTCCTTGCTGATCAGCCCCTCCTCCGCCATCTCGACGGCGATCTTCAGCGCGGCCTTGGCCGTGCGCTTGCCGGAACGCGTCTGCAACATCCAGAGCTTGCCGCGCTCGATCGTAAACTCGAGATCCTGCATGTCGCGGTAGTGCCCCTCGAGGCGCTTGCAGATCTCGTTGAACTCGGCGAAGGCCTCGGGCATCAGCTTTTCCAGCGACGGCTTATCGGAGCCGGAAGCGATGCGGGCCTCTTCGGTGATGTTCTGCGGTGTGCGGATGCCGGCGACGACATCCTCGCCCTGCGCGTTGACGAGGAATTCGCCATAGAGCGCGTTTTCACCGGTCGAGGGATTGCGGGTGAAGGCAACGCCGGTGGCCGAGGAATTTCCGAGGTTACCGAACACCATCGCCTGGACGTTGACCGCCGTGCCCCAGTCGGCCGGGATGTTGTGCAGGTTGCGATAGGTGATCGCGCGGGCGTTCATCCAGCTGGCAAAGACCGCGCCAATCGCGCCCCAGAGCTGCACCTCCGGATCCTGCGGGAAGCTTTCCCCCAGTTCCTCCTCGATCGTTTCCTTGTAGCGGGCGATCACGTGCTGCCATTCTACGGCGGAGAGCTCGGTGTCCTGCTCGTGTCCGAGCCGCGCCTTTTCATCCTCGAGGATTTCCTCGAAGACTTCATGGTCGAGGCCCATGACGACGTCGCCGTACATCTGGATGAAGCGGCGATAGCTGTCCCAGGCGAAGCGCGCATCGCCGGCGTCGTGACCGAGCGCCTGCACCGTCTCGTCGTTGAGACCGAGGTTGAGCACCGTGTCCATCATGCCGGGCATGGAGGCGCGTGCGCCGGAGCGGACCGACAACAGCAATGGCCGCTCGTTGTGGCCAAAGGTGCGACCGGTGATCTCCTCCATCCGGCGGATGCCGGAACGGACCTCCTCCTTCAGGCTGTCAGGAATGGCGCGGCCGTTTTCATAGTAGTGGGTGCAGGCAGTCGTGACGATCGTCAGTCCGGGAGGCACCGGCAGGCCGAGATTGCACATCTCGGCGAGATTGGCGCCCTTGCCGCCGAGAAGATTGCGCTCGCCGGCATGGCCCTCGGCGCTTCCCCCGCCAAAGGTGTAAACCCACTTCTGCATTGCTGTTCTCCACCCCGAAACAGTCTACTGTGACAGATTTATAGCATATGACACGCATTGGAAACGGAGTGCCGGCGACAATTTGTTGCAATGCACCAAAATTGCAACGGCGCCGCAGCATCAAAGACGACATGCAAGATCGCAATTTGCATGTTTCGGCGAAAAACCACCACCGGAAGGCGTCATTTTTCCTGGATCGACAGTCCGTCCTTGCCGACCCTGATCTCGACGCCATCGGGCTGCTTCTCTTGCTGATAGGCATAATAGGAGAAGCCGGCCACCACGACGATGAGCGCACCAATGATCATGTAGAGGGCATTCTTGCTCATGGTTGTCCCCTCGGTCCCGTTCGGCTCGACCTAACGTCAACGCGAGGCAGGTTGCATTTGTTCCGGACACGCCAAAGCGGGCACGGAGATCGAATAGCGCTGGCTTGGAAATCAAACGGCTTCGCGCAGTTGCTCGGCGGTCTGCAGGTCGACGGAGACGAGTTGGGACACGCCCTGCTCGGCCATGGTGACGCCGAACAGGCGGTTCATGCGGGCCATGGTGATGGGATTGTGGGTGATGATGACGAAGCGGGTCTCGGTGGAGGCAGCCATTTCGTCCATCAGGTTGCAGTAACGCTCGACGTTATGGTCGTCGAGCGGCGCGTCCACCTCATCGAGGACGCAGATCGGCGCGGGGTTGGTCAGGAAGACGGCGAAGATCAGCGCCATCGCCGTCAGCGCTTGCTCGCCGCCGGACAGCAGCGTCATCGTCTGCGGCTTCTTGCCCGGCGGGCGGGCGAGGATTTCGAGGCCGGCGTCGAGCGGATCCTCGCTCTCAATCAGTTGCAGTTCCGCCGTGCCGCCGCCGAAGAGATGCGTGAAGAGGCGCTGGAACTGGGCGTTGACGATATCGAAGGCGGCCAGAAGGCGTTCGCGACCCTCGCGGTTGAGGCTCTGGATCGCCGAACGCAGCTTGCGTATCGCCTCGATGATGTCCTCGCGCTCGGTGACGATCGCCTGCAGGTTCTCCGAAAGCTCCTTCTGCTCCTCCTCGGCGCGCAGGTTCACCGCACCCAGCCGCTCGCGTTCGATCTTCAGACGGTCAAGCTCGAGTTCGGTTTCGCGCGGATCCGGCAAGGGCTTGTCGTGCGGGTGCTCGGCAAGCTTCAGCGCCTCGTGCGGGGCGCAATGCAGCGCCTCGCGGATGCGCGCCTCGCCGTCGACGCGGCGCTCGCGGGCGGAGACCAGGCGCTCCTCGGCGCGGCCGCGCTTCTCACGGGACTCGGCCAGTTGCGACAGCGCGGTGGCGGCGACCTGGTCGGCTTCGCGCTGGCGGTTTTCCGCCGCCTGCAGTTCATCGGCGGCGACGCGGCGGGCCTGCTCGGCCCGGGCAAGTTCGCTCATCAGCGAGCGGCGCTTTTCCTCGATCTCCTCGGGGGCCTCGGCGATCTGCTCGGCCTCGTCCTGCGCTTCTGCTTCGCGTTCCCGCAGCGAAGCGATGTGGCGCTCGGCATTGGCGGCACGGTTGCGCCAGGTGTCGCGCTCGCTCGCGATCGCCGTCAGCCGGCGCTGGCGCTCGGCCATCTCGCGCGCGAGGCCGTCATGAAGCGCACGCGCCTCGGCAAGTGCGGCGCGATCGGTGGCGACAGCGGCCGTCTGCGTGGAAAGCCGCAGGTCGAGAGCCGCGACATCGGGCGCGTCCTCGAGCGCCCCACGCGCCTCCTCCAGCGTATCGGCCGCCTCCTCGACCTGCCCCTCGAGCTGGACCTTCGACTCGGAGAGCACGTCGCGCCGGCGGATCAGATCGCCCGAAGCCCGTTCGGCCGCTTCAAGCGCCTCGCGAGCCTCCGCCAGGGCACGAACAGCCAACCGCTGAGCGTCGCGCGACATCTGCACGCGTTGTGTCTCGGCGCGCGCGGCGGCCGCGGCCAGTTCCAGGCCTTGCTGTGCCGCGGCAAGCGCGTCCTGCGCCTCGGACAGTTCCAGTTCCAGCTCGCGAAGGCGGTTCTTCTGCGCCAGTCGAAGGGCTGCGGCACTTGGGGCATCCGCACCGGTCACATGGCCGTCCCAACGGAAGATCGCGCCCTCGCGGGTGACGAGACGCTGGCCCGGCTGCAGGACGGGCAGGAATGCCAGCGCCTGCTCCTGGTCGGCGACAATGCCGATCTGACGCAGGCTGCGGGTCAGAACCGCCGGGGCGCGTACGTGGGACAGCAGCGGCACGACACCATCGGGCAGGCTAGCGTCGTCGGCGCCATCGCCGGCAAGCCGCCAGTGGGCGGGGGCATCGGTATCGACCGGTGAGTCCAGATCGTCGCCGAGCGCGGCGCCCAGCGCCGCCTCATAGCCCTTGTCGACCTGCACGTCCTCGACAACCGGGGCGAAGGAACCGCCGACCGTGCCGGCCTCCAGGATGCGCCGGATCGTCCGCATCTCCGTTTCGACGGCATTGACCTGTCCGCGCGCGGCTTCCACCGGAGGACGTGCCTCGATCTCGGCAAGCCGTGCCGTCTCCAGCGCCTCTTCGGCTTCGGCGAGCCGCTCGCCTGCTTCCTCCAGCACACCTTCGGCCGTCTGCACGTCTTGCCGCTTCTGCTCCGGATCAGGAAGGGCGGCGATGCGCTCGTCCATGGCAGTAATTTCGGCTTCGAGGTTCATGAACTGCTGGGCAAGACGCGCCCGGCGGTCGGAAAGATCGCGGATGGTCTTTTCGAGTTGGTTGCGCACCGCCTGGGCCTCGGCGCGCTCGGCCGTGATCGCGCCGAGCACCTGTTCGTTTTCGGCAAGTTTTTCCGCAGCCGCGTCCATCGTCTCGCGCGCGGCCGCCGCACGGTCGTCGGCCTCGCCGAGGATGCCGCCGATCTCCTCCTCCTCGGCCGCAAGCCGTTCGAGGATTTCCGCATTGTCGGCGACCATCGCCTCCTCGCGCGCAATGTCCTCGGCAAGCTGGGTCAGGCGGCGGGCCAGCTCGTCGCGGCGGCGCAGCAGCCGGCCGGCATCCTCCTCCAGTTGCGAGCGGGCAATCTGCAGGCGCTGCAAGGCGGCGGCGAACTTTGCCTCATTCTCGCGCAGTTCCGGCAGTTTCAGGCTGGCAATGGCCTGAACCTTCGCCGCCTCCATCTGCATTTGCGCCCGTTCGGCGACCAGCGAGGTTGCCTGGTTCAGCTGGCTTTCCGCCTCGCCCTCGGCCTCCTTGGCCTGGGCCCAACGCATGTGCAGCAGCATCGCCTCGTGGCGGCGGATGTCGGCCGACAGCATCTTGAAGCGGTTCGCCTGGCGCGACTGGCGCTTGAGGCTGTCAATCTGGCTTTCGAGCTGCGAGGTAACGTCGTCGAGGCGTTCCAGATTGGTCTCGGCGGCGCGCAGCCGCAGTTCGGCCTCGTGGCGGCGCGAATGCAAACCGGAAATGCCGGCGGCTTCTTCCAGCAACTGCCGGCGCGCCTGCGGCTTGGCCTGGATCAGCTCGCCGATGCGGCCCTGCCCCACCATCGAGGGCGAGCGGGCGCCGGTGGAGGCGTCGGCGAAAAGAAGCTGCACGTCCTTGGCGCGCGCCTCCTTGCCGTTGATGCGATAGACCGAGCCCTGCTCGCGCTCGATGCGGCGCGACACCTGGATCTCGTCGCTGTCGTTGAAGGCGGCCGGTGCGGTACGATCGGAATTGTCGAGGTAGAGGCCGACTTCCGCCGTGTTGCGGGCCGGCCGGTTGCCGGAGCCGGAGAAGATCACGTCGTCCATGCCGGACGCGCGCATGTTCTTGTAGGAGTTCTCCCCCATCACCCAGCGCAGCGCCTCGACGAGGTTCGACTTGCCGCAGCCGTTCGGGCCGACGACGCCGGTCAGGCCGCGTTCGATGACGAACTCGGTCGGCTCGACGAAGGACTTGAAGCCGAGAAGGCGGAGCTTGGTGAATTTCATGGGCGGCACACGGAGACGACGGAATGCCCGCCACTTGCGCGGTGAAGGCTGGCACTGCCCCTCACCTGCCTGCCGGCATCCTCTCCCCGCAAGCGGGGCGAGGAGCGAAAGCCGCGCCGTTCTGCCCCTTCTCCCCGTTCACGGGGAGAAGGTCCCGGCAGGGGGATGAGGGGCAGTGCCGAGGCCAGCCGTTCAAAATCAAAAGCAGGCGCGCGGCTTCCGCCGCCGCCCACTTCACATCCGGTCGAACGATCAGAGCTTGCTGTCGATAAGGGCCGACATGGTGTCAACCGACATGCCTCCGGAATAACGCTGGCCGTTGATCAGGAAGGTCGGCGTTGCCGCAATGCCGAATTCCTTGGCACCGCGCTCGCGTACCGCGTTCACATCATCGAGAAGTTTCTGGTTCGTCAAGCAAGCCTCGAAGCTCTCCTGTGTAAAACCGGCGAGTTTCGACATCTGCAGCAGTGCTTCGCGGCCATTTTCCGCTGCAGCCCATTGTTCCTGCTGCTTGAACAGCATGGAGATCATCGGGAAATACTGCTCGGACGGCGCGCAACGGGCCAGCATGAAGGCGGCAGCGGCACGCGGATCGAACGGGAATTCGCGCACGATGAAGCGGACCTTGCCGGTGTCGACATACTTCTGCTTGATCGGCTCGAAGGTCTCGTTGTGGAAGGTGGCGCAATGCGGACAGGTCATCGACATGTATTCGACGATCGTGACCGGCGCGTTCGCGTCGCCGATCGCCATTTCCGGCAGCGGGCCGGGCTCGAGCACCTTGGCCATGTCGACGTCGCCATCGGCGGCCGGGACCTCGGCCTTGGCAGCGGGAGCAGCCTGGGCCGTCTCGGTGGCTGCCGGCGCAGTCGCCGCGGTCGTGACTGTGTCCGCAGGTTTGGTTTCGGCGCTTTCCGTCGTTGCCGGCGCGGTCTCCGGAGCCGACGCCGTCTCCTTCTTCTCGTCGCTGCAGGCGGCAAGCGTGACGGCGAGCGCGGCAACGGCGACGCCGCCCATCAGACGCTTCAAAAGGCTCAATTCGGAAAGGGACATGGTCTCTCCTGTGGGGACAATGAAAAATACTTCCGGCACACCGGATATACCGGCTTTCGGATGCGAACAAGCACCGCCAACACCATGATCTTCAAAGAATTGTGACCGCGTGATGGTGCACGTCAGCGCCGGGTCGAGCCTTGCTTGCCGAGCACGGCCGTGCCGAGCCGTTTCAGCGCGGCCTTCAGCGCGTCCCCTTCGATCCCCTGCACCAGGTCTTCGAGGTGGCGTGCCGCCTCTCCGGTCAAGGGCCGCGGCGCCCGCCGACGCCTTGTCGGCGGCGAGACCGGCTTCTGTACGATCCTCACCTGATGGATCGCGGGAAAGCCGAAGAAGCCGTTGATGCGCTGAATGAGTTCGCCCTGCTGGTGGGAGAGAAAGAGCGCGCGTGAGCCTTCGCAGGCGATCGTCAGAACGCCCGGTTGGTAGCCGCCGCCCTCGCCCGCCATCTCGGACGCCCGGCGCGGCCAGGCGATCTTCTCGGGTCGGGTGCAATCGGCGAACGAGCTGCCGGCAATCTCGTCCCACGATCCGAGCAGCAACGTGTTGATGCCGGCGCGTTTGGCAAGCACCGGATCGATCAGGTCGTTGGCGACTTCGCTGATCTGCATGGCGCCCCTGCGGAATGGACGGGAACTCACGGTGATCGGTACTCCGGCGGTTGACCTTTCTTCCTCCGGCGAATTTTGCCTTGAAGAAAGTGCGTTGCTTGGCCAGTTATACGCTTCCTCTTCGCATCCAGGCAAATCATGACCGACACGCATACAGGGACAAGTCCGACCCGCCAGATCCTCGCCTGGTACGACCGGCACCATCGCGACCTGCCCTGGCGCGTCTCGCCGGCCATGGCCGCGCGTGGCGTCCGGGCCGATCCCTATCGCGTGTGGCTGTCCGAGGTGATGCTGCAACAGACGACGGTGCAGGCGGTCAAACGCTATTTCGATCTCTTCACGTCGAAATGGCCGACCGTGACCGATCTTGCCAAGGCGGAAACGGAAGAGGTGATGAAGGCCTGGGCGGGGCTCGGCTATTATGCGCGGGCGCGCAACCTGAAGAAGTGCGCCGAAGCCGTCGCCTTCGCACATGGCGGACACTTCCCGGACACCGAAGTCGGATTGAAGGTACTTCCCGGCATCGGCGACTATACGGCTGCGGCCATCGCCGCGATCGCCTTCGACCGGCAAGCCGCCGTGCTCGACGGCAACGTCGAGCGGGTGATCTCCCGCTTCCATGCGATCGACGCCCCCCTGCCCGGCTCGAAGCCGCAGATGCGCGCATCCGTGGCCGCGATGACGCCGACAGACCGCCCCGGCGACTTCGCGCAGGCGATGATGGATCTCGGCGCCACGATCTGCACGCCGAAGCGCCCGGCCTGCGCGCTCTGTCCGCTCAAGGAAGACTGCCGGGCGCTGGCCGGAGACGACCCGGAACGCTTTCCCGTCAAGGCGGCAAAGAAGGAGAAGCCCGTCAGGCTCGGCGCCGCCTTCGTGGCGGTCGACGAGACGGGCGCGGTGCTCCTGCGCAAGCGCCCCGGCCATGGCCTGCTCGGCGGCATGACGGAAGTCCCCAACAGTGACTGGAACGCCCGTCGTGACGGTTCGACGGAACCGGACGCCGCTCCCTTCGCCGCCGCCTGGCAAACCTGTGGTACAATCATACACGTGTTCACACATTTTGAGTTGCGACTTGCCGTCTTCCGCTGCAGGGTCAGCCGCGCCGCGGCCGGAGGGCCTGGATGGTGGGAGCCGTGGCAGACGCTCGACGGGCAGGCCCTGCCGACCGTCATGAAGAAGGCAATCCAGCAGGCGCTCCCAGCGGCCTTCGAGCCGAAAATGCCTGCGCGCGAAAAGGTGAGAACCCCATGACAAGCGAAATCCGGCATATCGTCTTCGATATCGGACGTGTGCTGATCCACTACGACCCCCAGATCCCCTACAGCCGCCTGATCCCCGACGAGGGGCAGCGGAAATGGTTCTTCGCCAATGTCTGCACCCCCGACTGGAACATCGAGCAGGATCGCGGCCGGAAATGGGAGGATGCCGAGGCGCTGCTGATCGAGGATTATCCGCAGCAGGAGGAACTGATCCGCGCCTTCCGCAAGTACTGGCATGAGATGGTGTCGCACGCCTATGTGGAAAGCGTCGCGATCATGGAGAGGCTGATCGCCAATGGGCGCGACGTCACCATGCTGACGAACTTTGCAGCGGACACATTCAAGGAGGCACGCAAGCTCTATCCCTTCCTCGACCTGCCCCGCGGCGTCACCGTTTCCGGTGAGGTCGGGCTGATCAAGCCGGACCTGGCGATCTACGAGAAGCATAGCCGTGATTTCGCACTCGAGCCGGCGCGCACGCTCTTCATCGACGACAGCGACAAGAACGTCGAGGCGGCGCGCATGGCAGGCTGGAACGCGGTCCTCTTCACCGGTGCGGAAAAGTTGAAGGGCGATCTTGCCGCCCACGGCGTCGCGCTTTGACCGTTTCGCCAAATAGAAACGCCCGGAGCCATTGCTGGCTCCGGGCGTTCGTGCCTGTCCGGGACTGAAGGTACGAAACCGGAAGGCCGAAGCGGTTTGTGAAGGGCCGCGGAAGTGTCCTTCGCATTTGTTGACATCATCCTATGGGGTGGTGGTTAACAGCGATTGAACAATCTCCACTCCAAGAACCGATTTCGCCAATATTCACAAAAGCTTGCATTGGCGCACCAATTGAGCGCATTTGCTGCACCGGACTCTTCTGGCGAATTGAAATGAGAAGCGCGACCCGTGAACCCGGGCCGGCGAATTGGGTGGAAATCGATCAGAAGCGCGAACGGTTGTTCGGGCGAATGACGTTCATCTGCAACTCATGGGCGGACGCATAGCGGCCAAGAATCTTGATGAGCCGCTTCTCCTCGGCCCGATGGATGCCGGCCTTGCGGCAGTATTCGGAAACCTCCCAGACATGCTTGGCCCGATGATGGTCGAGCTGCCTGATATCGATATGCCTCATGATCGCCTCCCAACTGACGAGGTACAACGCAATCCTTCGCCCCAGGTTCCGGCCCCGACACGATCGTGACCAGCATCACTTTGCTCGCATGTGCAAGGCTATTGAGATCATAGCGCCGGCGCTTTGTCCACGTATGACTAAAGTCTAATATGACCATCACTCATGTTCGCGCCGCAAGGGGGTTGGACAAGCCCCTTCAAACTGCTGCAACCTCCGGCGCAGGAGCACCGAAGGCCGCAACAGGAGGTAACTTTTTTGTAACGCCAGGCAGGCTCAGTCGAGCTTGGCCATGTCGCTGCGAATGACGGCGCGCAGGTCGTCGATCGGCTTCAGTTCCTTACCCTTGGCATAGTGCCAGAAGGTCCAGCCGTTGCAGGCGTCGAGACCCTGCAGCTTGGCGCCGAGGCGATGGATCGATCCGGCTTCGTTGCCGGAAGCAAGTGTGCCGTCGGCCCGCACGATCGCGCTGTAGCGACGCTTCGCATCGGTCAGGACGGTGCCCGGCGCGATCAGACCGCTCTCGATCAGCGTGATGAAGGCGACGCGCGGCTCGGCCTTCTTGCCGCTCAGGACCGTCAGCGTCTGCTTGCCGAGCGGCTCCACCGCGTCGATCCGGGCGAGCGCTGCATCGATATAGTCCTGCTCGCGCTCGATGCCGACGAAGTGGCGGCCGAGACGCTTGGCGACGGCGCCGGTGGTGCCGGAGCCGAAGAAGGGATCGAGAACGACGTCGCCCGGCTTGGTGGAGGCCATGATGACGCGGGCCAGCAGCGCTTCCGGCTTCTGGGTCGGATGGACCTTCTTGCCGTCGGCATCCTTCAGCCGTTCGCCGCCCGAGCAGATCGGGAACAGCCAGTCGGAGCGCATCTGCACGTCGTCGTTGGCAGCCTTCATGGCGTCGTAGTTGAACGTATAGCCCTTCGCCTTGGGGTCACGGCTCGCCCAGATCATCGTCTCATGCGCGTTCTGGAAGCGGCGGCCCTTGAAGTTCGGCATCGGATTGGTCTTGCGCCAGACGACATCGTTGAGGATCCAGAAGTTGAGGTCCTGCAGCGTGGCGCCAACGCGGAAGATGTTGTGATAGGAGCCGATCACCCAGATGGTGCCGTTCGGCTTGAGCACGCGGCGGCAGGCGAGCAGCCAGGCGCGGGTGAAGGCGTCATAGGCCTCGAAGGAAGCGAACTGATCCCATTCGTCATCAACCGCATCGACCAGCGACTGATCGGGACGGTGCAGTGTGCCGCCAAGCTGAAGATTGTAGGGCGGGTCGGCGAAGATCACGTCGACGGACTGGTCCGGAAGCGCTTCGAGGGCGGCGACGCAGTCGCCCTTGATGATCGTGTCGAGCCAGCCATTGGGGCGGACGGAACGGGCTTCGGCAAGCGAAAGAAATTTTGACATGGGAAACTCGCTGATACGCTTACTCGGATACGAACTTTCTGACCCTTATGGTTACCGAAGATGGTTACCGAAGAGTGAAAGACCTCGAAGAAAGTGACGTATCCGGCGGCTCGTGGCGGTTTACGGGCGGCGCGGGCTGAAGTGTCCGCACCACCCAGCCATTGTCGCATTGTCCGGCAGCACATGCCAGTTCCGCTGTCTGGATGCGTCAGACGCCCTCGTGCCAGACACGACTATCAGCCGGCGCCTCTGCGCGCTCGAACATGCCATAGTCACGCAGGACCGAGACGACGCGCAGGCGATAGTCGGCGAAGGCTCCGTTCCGACCGGCTTGCTGCGCTGCCCGGTGCTCGGCGCTGTTTCGCCACGCACTGACGGCCTTTTCGTCGCGCCAGAACGACAGCGACAGGATCTTGCCGGGGATCGAGAGGCTTTCGAAGCGCTCGATGGAAACGAAGCCGTCGATCTCCTGTAGCCGTGCAATCAGCCCGGCGGCGAGATTGAGATAGACGTCGCGGCGGCCGACCGCGGGTGAGACCTCGAAGATGACGGCAATCATGGCACCACTCGTGCGGCGTGCGGGAGGGATACGTTCTTCAGGAAGATGCGATCCTCGCGAAGGATGAAGCGTTCGCGCTTGGCAAACTGGTAGTTCTCGGCGCCCAGCGGATCGGCCGCAAGCCGGGCGCGATAGGCCTCGTAGGCCGCGAGGCTTTCGATATTGTAGACGCCATAGGCTGTCGTCGCCGAACCTTCATGTGGGCCGAAATAGCCGATCAGGTCGGCGCCGTTGCGGGGAATCGCCTGTCCCCAGTTGCGGGCGTAGGTGGAAAACTCCTCCTTCTTGAACGGGTCGATCTCGTAGCGGATGAAGCAGGTAATCATCGTCAGGCTCCTGGAATTTCGATGCCCCGTGATGCCACATTGATCGAAGGCAATGCTTCGACTATGATCGAAGTATGAAAGAAGGCCCGGACATAGCCCAGATTGGCGCGCTCATCGGCGACCCAGCCCGCGCCAACATGCTGACCGCCCTTATGGGCGGCCAGGCGCTGACGGCAACGGAGCTCGCGGGGGCTGCCGGGATAACGCTGCAGACGGCGAGTTCGCACCTGGCGAAGCTGGAGGCCGGCAGCCTCGTGACCCAGCGCAAGCAGGGGCGGCACCGCTACTTTGCGCTTTCCGACGACGAGGTCGGCCTGCTGCTTGAAGGCCTGATGGGCTTTGCCGCCAACCGTGGCTTTTTGCGCGCGCGGCCCGGGCCGAAGGACCCAGCTTTGAGGAAGGCCCGGGTCTGTTACAACCATCTCGCTGGCGATTTTGGCGTTCGAATGCTGGATCGCCTGGTGGCGGATGGGCATGTCGCCGTCAATGGCGACGATGCGATTTTGACCGAAGCAGGCGAAGCGCGGATGGCCGAGATCGGAATAAACCTTGACACGCTTCGCGGCCAGCGACGCCCCATCTGCCGTACATGCCTTGATTGGAGTGAACGGCGCTCCCATCTGGCAGGCTCGCTCGGGGAGGCACTGCTTATCCGCTTCATCGACAGAGGATGGGCCAGACGGAGCGGTGACAGTCGCGCCGTCCAGTTCACGCCGGCCGGAGAGCGGGCGTTCCTCGACCTGTTTCCCGTCCTCGATCGGGTCTGACTGCAAATATCGAAGTGGCGTGCCCGATCCTTGAGCCGGACTCTGCGGCTGCGGAGTTGAGCTTTGCGCCACCATCGTATAAATGACGCATCGATACATCACGCCGCGACACCTGCTCAGCCGGCGCGCCTAACACCCTCCCTCAAGGACGATCTTCATGGACGGTTTCGACCTCATCATCTTCGATTGCGACGGCGTTCTGGTCGATTCCGAGATCATCGCGGCCGAAGTCGAATCGCGGCTGCTGACGGAGGCGGGCTATCCGATCGGCGTCGAGGAGATGGGCGAGCGCTTCGCCGGCATGACCTGGCAGAACATCCTGCTGACGATCGAGCGCGAGGCCTCGATTCCCTTCTCGGCCTCGCTTCTCGACAAATCGGAAAAGCTTCTGGATGAACGGCTGGCCAATGAGGTGACGGTCATCGACGGCGTGAAGCTCGCTCTGTCGCGGCTGAAGCGGCCCTATTGCATCTGCTCCAACTCCGCGGCGCACCGCCTCGACCTGATGCTGAGCCGGGTCGGCCTGCGGGAGGTCTTCGCGCCGCACATCTATTCGGCGAAGGATCTCGGGCCCGACCGGGTGAAGCCGAAGCCCGACATCTTCCTGCACGGCGCCAGGCAATTCGACGCCGATCCGGCGCGCACCCTCGTCATCGAGGATTCCGTGCACGGCATTCATGGCGCGCGCGCGGCCGGCATGCGCGTTGTCGGCTTCACCGGCGCCTCGCATACCTACCCCTCACATGCCGACCGGCTGACGGATGCGGGCGCCGAAACGGTGATCTCGCGCATGAGCGATCTGCCCGGCGTCATCGCGGCACTCGCGGAGTGGCAGGAAGCGATCTGACAGCCTCGGCGCGTCGAGGCGATCGCTGTCCCGTCGTCGCATTCGGCAAGAACTGAAATGGCCGGGCCGGCGTGATCGAGACCGCGTCGCCAGAACATCCGGCTTCACGGATCGCCGCCGTCGGAAAATGCCTGGAGAGGGCATCACGTGCCCGCACCCGGTTGCCCCACATGCCGGGGACCGAGGTGACAACAATGCCCGTTCTCAGCCGTCGTCCCTCCGCCCCTTCGTTCCACAGTGAAACTGGAGGGGCAAGAGATCGCCAGCCAACAACTCAGTTCGCAGTGTAGGGACCTTCGTCGAAGCCAACATAGATCTTGGCATAGGAACCCGCGCCGCCGGGGATGACGACGTTCGCGTCGGTAAAGACGTACTGGGTCGTGCCTTCGGGCGGAATGGTAACGCCGAATTTGCTCAGGTTCGAGTACAGCGTGTTCTCGCCGTCGGTCGCAGCCACGCGAATGGGGAGGTTGACAGCGCCTGGGGATCCGGCCGGACCGGCGAGGATGCGCCCCTGAACCATGACGGTAACCTTCAGGCTGTCCGCCGTCTGCACGCACTGACGCGTCGTCGCCGAGAGTGTTGCCTGGTAGAGCACCTTCTGCGGATCATCCTTGGCGCCCTTGGCATAGGCGCGATGGACGGAGGTTCCCTCACGCAGGAAGACCTGCGGACAAGCGCCCTGGATCACCGGGGCTTGCTGCGAAGCCACCTGTTGCTGGCCTTCACCGGGCGACACGCCGAGATCGGCGGCCTTTTCCGTCTGGTTGCAGCCTGCAATGATGGCGAGTAGGGAAACGGCCAGAAGGCGGCGGCCAGTGGTAGCAGTCACGTTTGTCTCACCCCTGCATTCGGACTTGAGATGCCCGTTCAACTTACAAAAAACGGGCCTTTCTTGACCCACGCGGATGCTCTATAGCAGCGGTGCAGCAAAAAATCGATTGTCCAAAATTAACGTTCCACTTTTTGCTGTATCCGCGGGCGAAGGACCTTGCCATCGCTCGCCGCACGGAGAGCCGCGCGCCCAGCCGGTTCGATCAGTCTCGCCCGGCGCGACATTCGTCGCGTCCGAACCGGAAGGAAGTCTTTGTGACCGCAGCCCTGCGCCGACCCGGCCTCCTGCCACTTTCCTTCCGCCAGTCTGCCGCTCACTTTCAGGGATCATGACGTGAAGTACATTTCGACGCGGGGCGAGGCCCCTACCCTCGGTTTCTGCGACGCTCTGCTTGCGGGCCTTGCAAGCGACGGCGGCCTCTACGTGCCGCAGGAGTGGCCGACGTTCACGAAGAAGCAGATCCGGGCGATGCGTGGGATGAGCTACCAGCAAATCGCATTCACCGTGCTGTCCCCCTTCGTCGACGGTGAGATCGACGACAAGACCTTCCGCGCGATGATCGACGAGGCCTATGCCACGTTCCGTCACCCGGCGATCACGCCGCTCGTGCAAACCGGCCCGAACGAGTTCATCCTCGAACTCTTCCACGGCACGACGCTCGCCTTCAAGGACGTGGCGATGCAGCTTCTGGCACGGCTGATGGACCATGTGCTGGCCGAGCGCGGAAAGCGGGCGACGATCGTCGGCGCCACCTCCGGCGATACGGGCGGTGCGGCCATCGACGCCTTTGCCGGTCGCGAGCGCACCGACATCTTCATCCTCTTCCCGCACGGCAAGGTCTCGCCGGTGCAGCAGCGCCAGATGACCACGTCGGCCGCCGGCAACGTCCACGCGCTTGCCGTCCGGGGCACCTTCGACGACTGCCAGAACCTCGTGAAGGCGATGTTCAACGACAAGGGCTTCCGCGAAAGGATGCAGCTTTCCGGCGTCAACTCGATCAACTGGGCCCGCATCATGGCCCAGATCGTCTACTACTTCACCAGCGCCATCGCGCTCGGCGCACCGGACAAGAAGGTGTCGTTCACCGTGCCGACCGGCAATTTCGGCGACATTTTCGCCGGTTTCGTCGCCAAGCGGATGGGCCTGCCGATCGACCGGTTGGTGATCGCCACCAACGACAACGACATCCTCGCCCGCACCCTGAAGACCGGTCGCTACGAGATGCGCGGCGTCGTCGCGACAACGTCGCCGTCGATGGATATCCAGATTTCCTCGAACTTCGAGCGCCTCCTGTTCCAGGCCGCCGACCGGGATTCGGCCGAGGTCCGGACGCTGATGGGCGGCTTGAAGCAGTCAGGATCGTTCCAGATCGGCGACAAGGCGCTGAAGGCGATCCGCAAGGAATTCCGCGCCGGCCGCGCCACCCAGAAGCAGGTCGCCAAGACGATCGCCGAAACGCTGGAAAAGACCGGTTACCTTCTCGATCCCCACACCGCCACCGGCGTCTTCGTCGCGGCGAAGCATGCCCGCGCTGCGAGCCCGATGGTGACGCTTGCGACCGCGCACCCGGCAAAATTCCCCGACGCCGTAAAATCGGCGAGCGGTATTGACCCGACGCTTCCGCCGTGGCTTGCTGGCATGATGCAAAGGGAGGAGCGTTACGAAACCCTGGATCCAGATCTTGCAAAGGTGGAAGCCTACGTCGGCAGCCACTCCCGCTCCGGGGTTAGTGATCGCGGAAAGTCGGAAAATGAAAGTTGAGTGCACCAGGCTGCCGTCCGGTCTGACGGTCGTCACCGAAAACATGCCGCACCTCGAGAGCGCTGCTCTCGGTGTATGGATCAAGTCCGGCTCACGCAACGAGACGGTGGACGAACACGGCATCGCCCACCTGCTCGAGCACATGGCCTTCAAGGGCACGGCCCGTCGCTCGGCCCGGCAGATCGCCGAGGAGATCGAAAACGTCGGCGGCGAGGTGAACGCCGCCACCTCGACCGAGACCACATCCTACTATGCCCGCGTGCTGAAGGATCATGTGTCGCTGGCGACCGACATCCTCGCCGACATCCTGACGGAGTCGGTGTTCGACGAGGAAGAACTCGCCCGCGAGAAGCAGGTCATCCTCCAGGAGATCGGTGCGGCGAACGACACGCCCGACGATGTCGTCTTCGACAAGTTCTCCGAGGTCGCCTACCGCGACCAGACGATCGGGCGCGCCATCCTCGGCACGCCGGAAACGGTGCTTTCCTTCGAACCCAACGAAATCCGCGCCTATCTCGATCGCAATTATACGACCGATCGCATGTTCGTCGTCGCCGCCGGCGCCGTCGACCACGACAACTTCGTGCGCGACGTGGAAAAGCGCTTCGCCTCTCTGCCGCAGGCGCCTTCGGCTCCGCCCGTTTCGGAAACGGCCCGCTACACCGGTGGCGATACGCGCGAGACGCGCGACCTGATGGACGCACAGGTACTGCTCGGCTTCGAGGGCAAGGCCTACCACGCCCGCGATTTCTACTGTTCGCAGATCCTTGCGAACATTCTCGGCGGCGGCATGTCTTCCAGGCTGTTCCAGGAGGTTCGCGAGCACCGCGGGCTCTGTTACTCGGTCTATGCCTTCCACTGGGGCTTTTCCGACACCGGGATCTTCGGCATCCATGCGGCGACCGGCGGCGAGAACCTTCCCGAACTCGTGCCCGTCATCATCGAGGAACTGCGCAAGTCCGCCAACCGGATCGACGAGCAGGAAATCGACCGGGCGCGCGCGCAGATCCGCGCGCAGTTGCTGATGGGGCAGGAAAGCCCGGCGGCGCGCGCTGGCCAGATCGCCCGACAGATGATGCTTTATGGACGCCCCATTCCGAACGACGAATTGATGGAGCGGCTTGCGGGCATCAACGCGGTCCGCCTGACAGACCTCGCCGGGCGGCTGTTCTTCGACACGCGCCCCACGCTTTCGGCGATCGGTCCCCTGGAGCAACTCGCCTCCGCCGACGACATCGTCGGTGCGCTCACGCGCGGCGACGCGGCGCATCGTGCGGCCAGCTAGGCTCAGCCCAGGCGCGATAGCCGTTTGACGGCGTCGCAGACGCTGGCGTAGAGTTCGCCGATGGCGGGCTGCAACGCTCAGGGACGAGCCGTCGCGTGTGGCTGTCGCAGCGGAGAGACATAGATGACGCGATCGGTATTTCGGTTCCTGTCCAGACAGCCCGACACCGTCGTGCTCGAAGACGAAACCCACCTGCTGCGCCTGCCTCGCTATTCCGACTATCGTCAGTGGTATCCGTTGCGCTCCGCGAGCCGTCAGTTCCTTGAGCCCTGGGAGCCGACCTGGCGCAGCGACGAGCTGACCGAGAACGCGTTTCGTGGACGCGTGGTGCGCAACGAACAGGAATTTGCGAGCGGCCAGGCCGTGCCGCTCTTCCTGTTTCTCAAGTCCGAGCAACGGCTCGTGGGCGGGCTTACCATCGGCTACATCCGCCGCGGAGCGGCCCAGTGCTGCATGATCGGCTACTGGATGGGCGAACGTTACGCCGGTCACGGTCACATGCTGGGCGCGCTGAACCTGTCGATCCCCTACATCTTTTCGGGGCTTCAGTTGCACCGTATCGAGGCAGCCTGTATTCCTGACAATGTGAGGAGCATTCGCCTCCTTGAAAAGGCCGGCTTTCAGCGCGAAGGCTATCTTCGCGAATACTTGAAGATAAACGGGGAGTGGCGTGACCACGTGATGTATTCACTGTTGGCGGGGGACAGAGGCCAACAGCGGGTGCAGGCCGCGCAGGAGAGAGGGGTGCTGGCACCCCAGACGACAGGAAATTAGCATTTCGATGATATTCCGTTCCGTGCCGACACTGCTGCTCGTCAGCCGGGCGCTCGCCCTTATCCTACTGACGGCGCTGTCGCTTGTCGGGCCGTTCGTCTCGTCGGCACAGGCCGTGGAGCCGGTACAGATCTCCCGCGACGACACGGCGCTGGACCTGACGGCGACGACCGAAATCTACACCGGTCGCGGCGAGGCCTTCCAGGTCTCCACCGCCCCCGGCACCGACGGCATTGTCCGGCGCATCGAGGTGCGGGCGACCAATCCCGGACACGAGGGCGACTGGGCGGTGTTCGCGCTGGCGAACGTGTCCGAGGAGCAAATCGACCGGGTGATCGTCGCCCCCCATTTCCGGCTGGTGCGTTCCAAGCTCTTCTGGCCGGACCTCGGCTCAAAACGCATCCTCTCGATCACGCCGAGCGAAGGCTTCGCGCTCGACCGCCAGCCGAGCGAGGAGGCGGACGTGTTCCGCATCACGCTCAATCCCGGTTCCGTCGTCACCTTTGTCGCGGAACTCGCGACCCCCGAACTGCCGCAAATCTACCTTTGGGAACCCGACGCCTACAAGGACACGGTCAACGCGTTCACGCTCTATCGCGGCATCGTGCTCGGTATCGCCGGGCTGCTGGCCGTCTTCCTGACCATCCTCTTCGTGGTGAAGGGAACCTCCATGCTGCCGGCAACGGCGGCGCTCGCCTGGGCGGTATTGGGCTATATCTGCGTCGACTTCGGCTTTCTTTCCAAGCTGATCAGCATTACCGCCGGCGACGAGCGGATCTGGCGCGCAGGGACTGAAGTGTCACTGGCCGTCGGCCTCGTCGTGTTCCTGTTCACCTATCTGAGCCTCAACCGCTGGCACGCGCATCTTTCCTATGCGACGCTTGCCTGGATCCTCGGGCTCGGACTGTTGTTCGGTGTCGCGATCTATGACCCGCCGATCGCCGCGGGCATCGCCCGCATCTCGTTCGCATTGACTGCATCCGCAGGCATCATCCTGATCGCCTATCTCGGCTTCAACCGCTACGATCGGGCCATCCTGCTTGTTCCGGCCTGGGCGCTGATCCTGGTCTGGCTGTTCGGCGCCTGGATGACGGTGACGGGAAGGCTCGACAACGACATCATCCAGCCCGCGCTCGGCGGCGGCCTCGTTCTGATCGTGCTTCTGATCGGCTTTACGGTGATGCAGCACGCCTTTGCCGGCGGCGCCTATCAGCAGGGGCTGTTCTCCGACCTCGAACGGCAGTCGCTCGCCCTGACCGGTTCGGGCGACACGGTCTGGGACTGGGACGTGGCCCGCGACCGCGTCGTCACCATTCCTGACATCTCCACCCAGCTCGGCCTGTCTCCAGGCGTCATGCACGGCCCTGCCCGCAACTGGCTGCCGCGCCTGCACCCCGACGATCGCGACCGCTTCCGCGCCACGCTGGACGTGCTGCTGGAGCATCGCCGCGGCCGGCTGAACCACCAGTTCCGTGTCCGCGCCGAGGACGGCCATTATCACTGGCTGGCGATCCGGGCGCGGCCCGTGCTCGGCGCTAACGGCGAAATCATCCGCTGCGTCGGCACGATCGTCGACATCACCGAACAACGCAATTCCGTCGACCGCCTGCTGCAGGATGCGCTGCACGACAATCTCACCGGGCTTCCGAACCGCCAGGTCTTCCTCGACCGGCTGCAATCGGTGCTCTCGATCGCGGGCTCCAGCGAAACGGTCCGGCCGACCGTGCTTGCCATCGACATCGACCGCTACAAGCAGGTGAACGACGCGCTCGGAATCGCCGCCGGCGACAATATCCTCGTCGCGTTGTCGCGGCGGCTTCGACGGATACTGAAGCCCCAGGACACGCTTGCGCGGCTCTCGGGCGACCAGTTCGGGCTGATCCTGCTGTCGGAGCGCGACCCGGCCAAGGTGGCGGATTTCGCCGATGCCGTCAGCAAGGCGATCACCGTTCCGATCAACTTCGCCAATCGCGAGATCATTCTCACCGCCTCGATCGGCCTCGTCTCCTGCCTTGACCCGCAGCAGGACGCGGCCAGCCTGCTCAACGACGCCGAGCTTGCCATGTACCGGGCGAAAAAGGCCGGCGGCAATCGCGTCGAGCCGTTCCGGCCCGCCTTCCGCAGCATGGGTACCGACCGGCTGCAGATGGAAACGGACCTGCGCCGCGCAATCGACCGCAAGGAACTCTCGCTCGTCTACCAACCGATCGTACGGCTCTCGGATGCGGAGATCGCCGGCTTCGAGGCCTTGATGCGCTGGGAACACCCGAAGCGCGGCAGCATCTCGCCGGAGGAATTCATTCCGGTCGCCGAGCAGTCGGGCCTGATCAGCCAGCTTGGCGCCTTTGCCTTCGACAAGGCGGCGAGCGACCTCATGGACTGGCAATTGCAGACCGGCGACCTGCCGATCTTCGTCTCGGTCAACCTCTCCAGCGCACAACTGCTCAACAACGAACTCTACAACGACGTCAGGGCGGTGCTCTCGAAGACGCGCTGCGAGCCGCACAAGCTGAAGTTCGAGCTGACCGAGTCCGTGGTGATGGAGAATGCCGAGCAGGCACGGCTCGTATTGAACAAGCTGCGCGAGGCGGGCCTTGGCCTGGCGCTCGACGACTTCGGCACCGGCTACTCCTCGCTCGCCTATCTCACCCGTTTCCCCTTCGACACGATCAAGATCGACAAGGCACTGGTGCGGGACAGTTCGGACAAGCGCACGGTTCTGCTGCGGTCGGTGATCTCGATGGCGCTCGAAATGGAGATGCAGGTCGTCGCCGAGGGCATCGAGACGGAGGAAGACGCCATCGAACTCGGGCGGATGGGCTGCCAGTTCGGCCAGAGCTACCTCTTCGGACCGCCGGTCGGCTGCGATTCGGTGTTGCGCCTGCTGAAGGAACGGTTTCCGCTCATGAAGCGGGCCTGATCGCTCGGAGCGCGGCCCATTCCCGAATGACCGCAGGCGCCCGCGATTACGCCTTTAGATCCGGCGCTTCATGGCAGTGCCTGCCGGTCGTTGAAGATTTAAGAAGGAACAGATACCAGTGCTTGCCGGCTCAAGCGTGGCCGGCTTCCATCGACAGCATCGCCGGGGTGACCCCCATCAGCGCCAGGGCACGGTCATACTTGTCCTCGACCGTCGTGTCGAAGATCAGATCCTCCGAGGCCGGGCAGGTCAGCCAACCGTTGGCGGCAATCTCGTTCTCCAGTTGCCCCGCACCCCAGCCGGCATAGCCGAGCATCAGCAGGCCGCGCCGAGGCCCCTCCCCGCGCGAGATCGCCCGAACAATATCGAGGGTGGCGGTCAGGCTGATGTCATCGCTGACGGGGATGCTGGATTCGGAGTTGTAGTCGTCGGAATGCAGGACAAACCCGCGGCCGCTCTCGCATGGACCGCCTGCGCGGATCGGGAAATCGACCGTACCGTCGGGCATTCGGATCGCCTCGTCTTCCGCCACCAGTTGCAGGTGGAGGAGGACGTCCATGAAGTTCATCGGCTGCGAACGGTTGATGATGAAGCCCATGGCGCCGTCTTCGGAATGGGCGCAGATATAGACGACACTCCGCTCGAAATTCTTGTCGAGCATGCCCGGCATGGCGATCAGGAAATGACCGTCAAGGAAGCCGCGCTCACGTTTTTTCTTCAGGACCGACGTCGCCATAACCAACAGCCTATCAATTCACGGCCAAATGAAAAGCGCCTTCTCGCCGTGTCGCTGCTTTTGCCCGGCACCCCAAGAACCACTTCCTGATAGAAGTGGAGCAGCGCGCGCCGCGATCAAGAGAATATGATCCAGAAAGCGGCAAAGGTGGTGGAAACTTCGGTGGACGAGGGCTACATCTTTCGCCCATGAGAGGTTTGCGTTCTACCTTGTTCGTCCTAGGGGCCATGGTGATGGCTCCGACGTTGGCGGCTGGCGCCAGTTCCGACTGGATCCAGACCGAGGGCGGCCGCGTCCGCCTCGTCGTGCTGCCGGAGCAGGCCGATGGAGAGATCCCGGCACTGCTGGACGTCCACCTCGAGGCCGGCTGGAAGACCTACTGGCGCGATCCGGGCCAAAGCGGCATTCCGCCGTCGGTCAGCATTCCAGGCGCCACCGGCCTCGTGCTGGAATCGATGCGTTTTCCGGTTCCGAAACATTTCGATGACGGCTACTCACGCTACACCGGCTATGACCAGTCCGTTGCCTTTCCGCTGACGCTGAGGCGCAAAGGTTCCGTCGCCGGCAGCGACGAAGTGACCGCCGCGATCTTCCTTGGCATGTGCAAGGACATCTGCATCCCCGTGCAGGCCGAACTCACGGTCGACCTGAAGGCTGCTGCGATGGCCGGATCCGGCGACGAAACCGTCGTCGCGGCGGCCAAGGCCGGCCTTCCGGAGCCTCCCGCACCCGACTTCAACGTCAGGGACGCGCACTGGGACGCCGCGGGCAAGTCGCTTTCGGTCACCTTCATCGCCCCGCCACAGCAATCGGACAAGCCGCCGCAGGTGTTCGTTTCCGGGCCGGAAGGCTTTCAGTTCGGCGCAGGCGCCATGCCGCAGCGCGTCGGCGACGCTTACCGTGTCGACGTTCCCCTTCTGCACAAGCCGAAGTCGGCAAGCCTCGCCGGCGCCCCGATCCTCTTCACCGCCGAAAGCGGCGACCGGTCGATGGAAACGGCGCTTGCCATCGACTGACCGCGGCCTATATTCCGCGCTGACTGTTCGCGCGCACTGCGTGGGCTGGAGCAACCAAGGAGACTGATCGTGACGATTGCCGTTGGAGACAAATTGCCCGACCTGAAGCTGAAGGAAACCACGCCGGACGGACCGGCCGAGGTTTCGACCGGCGATATCTTCAAGGGCAAGCGCGTCGTGCTCTTTGCCGTTCCGGGCGCGTTTACGCCGACCTGCTCGCTGAACCACCTGCCGGGCTACCTGGAGAACCGCGACGCCATCCTCGCCAAGGGCGTCGATGACATCGTCGTCGTCGCGGTCAACGATGCGTTCGTGATGACGGCCTGGGCCAAGGAAAGCGGCGGCGCCGGCAAGCTGCGCTTCCTCGCCGACGGCAGCGCTGCTTTTGCCAAGGCCCTCGGCCTCGACATCGACCTGACCGCAGCCGGCCTCGGCGTGCGCTCCAAGCGCTACTCGATGCTGGTCGAAGACGGTGTGGTCAAGAACCTCAACATCGAGGAAAGCCCCGGCCAGGCGACCGTGTCGGCTGCAGCGGCGATGATCGGGCAGCTTTGAACTAACGCCCGCTTACCTCGTCTGAAACAACAATGCCCGCGATCTCACGGGCATTGTCATTTAAATCCGGGTGGGACGAGTTCCTCACCGTTTCTTGAACGGCTCCATGCCCATGCGGGCCAGTTCGTCGGCGCGCTCGTTCTCCGGGTGGCCGGCGTGGCCCTTGACCCAGTGGAACGTCACCTTGTGTCGACGCCGGGCCTCGTCGAGCGCCTGCCAGAGTTCGCCGTTCTTCACCGGCTTCTTGTCGGCCGTCTTCCAGCCGTTCTTCTTCCAGCCGTGGATCCATTTCTCGATGCCGTCCATGACGTATTTCGAGTCCGTGTAGAGATCGACCTCACAGGCCGCCTTCAGGGCGTCCAGGGCCGTGATCGCGGCAAGGAGTTCCATCCGGTTGTTCGTCGTCTGCGGCTCGCCGCCCGAGAGTTTCTTCTCGACCTCGCCATAGCGCAGCACCGCGCCCCAGCCGCCTGGTCCCGGATTACCCGAACAGGCGCCGTCGGTGAAAATGTCCACATGTTTCATCGATGCACCAGGCCGTATTCTTCCGCGGAGCGGACCTGGCGATGGAAGCGCAGCCTGCGCAGGTATTCGAGCGGATCCTTCTTGACCACCAGCGCACCCGGCGGGGTCATCAGCCAGTCGTAAAGGCGGGTCAGGAAGAAGCGCAACGCCGAGCCGCGCGCCAGCAACGGCAGCGACTTCAGTTCCGCACCGTTCAGCGGGCGCACCTGTTCGTAGCCGTCGAGCATTGCCATGCCCTTGGTCATGTTGAACGAGCCGTCCTTCTCGAAGCACCAGGCGTTCAAGCAGGTGACGACGTCATAGGCATAGCTGTCGTTGCAGGCGAAATAGAAGTCGATCAGCCCGGACAGCTGGTCGCCGATGAAGAAGACGTTGTCCGGGAAGAGATCGGCATGGATCACGCCGTGCGGCAGTGTCTTCGGCCAATGGCTTTCAAGAAAGGCGAGCTCCTCGGCGATCTCGTCCTGCAAGCCCGGTTCCACCTCGTCGGCGCGGGCGGCGGACTTGTCCCACAGGGGCCGCCAGCCATCGACGGACAGCGCGTTCTTGCGGGTCAGCGCAAAGCCCTGGCCGGCCACATGCATGTCTGCCAACGCCCTGCCGACCTCGCGGCAATGCTTGGCGGCCGGCTTCCTGAGCCAGGTGCCTTCGAGAAAGCTGATCATGGCGGCGGGACGGCCCGAGAGCTCGCCGAGCAACTGGCCATCCTTACGCGACAAGGGCAGCGGGCAGTTGAGGCCGCGGTCGGCGAGATGGTGCATCAGGCCGAGGAAGAACGGCAGGTCCTTCGGATCGACGCGCTTTTCGTAGAGCGTCAGGATGAAGGCGCCCTTCGTCGTGTGCAGGAGAAAGTTGGAATTCTCCACGCCTTCGGCGATGCCCTTGTAGGAAAGCAGTGTTCCCGCCTCGTATTCGGTCAGGAAGCGCGCGAGGTCGTCTTCGGTGATATCGGTATAGACTGCCAAATTTTCAGCTCACAATCGGAAGGCCCGGGAGGCAGGCCTTCTTCCTATTCCCCGTTGACGAAGGCCATGTCGGCCGCCGTCAGTTCGATGTTGCGAAGCTCACGATTGACGAGAAAGTTCTCCGTCTCTTCGACCGTATCGGCAAGCTCCACCGTCGTTGTGTAGCGGGCGCGGAACGCCTCGATGATCTCGTCGACGATGACCTCCGGCGCCGAAGCACCCGCCGACAAACCAACGGTACGAATTTCACCGATTTCATTCCAGTCGATTTCCGCTGCGCGCTGGACGAGCAACGACTTTTTTGCGCCTGCCCGCAACGCCACTTCGACGAGGCGCCGGGAATTGGAGGAATTCGGCGCGCCGACGACGAGGAACAGATCGCATCCGGGCGCGGCCTGCTTCACGGCCTCCTGCCGGTTGGTCGTGGCGTAGCAGATCGAATCGGCCGCCGGTGCCGTCAGGTTGGGGAAGCGTTCCTTCAGGCGCGCGATGACGCCGGCGGTGTCATCGACCGAAAGCGTCGTCTGCGTGACGAAGCCGAGGTTGTTCGGGTCGGCCGGCACATAGGCATCGGCGTCCGCGACGGTCTCGACCAGCGAGACGGAACCTTCCGGCAACTGCCCCATCGTGCCGATCACCTCGGGATGACCGGCGTGGCCGATGAGGATGACATGGCGGCCGAGGCGCTGGTGACGCATCGCCTGCTTGTGGACCTTGGAGACCAGCGGGCAGGTCGCATCGAGATAGAAGAGGTTGCGGGCGGCCGCGTCGGCCGGAACGGACTTCGGCACGCCATGGGCCGAGAAAACGACCGGCTGAGCGTGATGCTCCGCCGGGATCTCGTCCAGTTCCTCGACGAAGATCGCCCCCTTTGCCTCCAGCCCCTCCACGACATAGCGGTTGTGGACGATCTCGTGGCGGACATAGACCGGCGCGCCATAGGCCTTGAGCGCCAGCACGACGATCTGGATTGCCCGGTCAACGCCGGCACAAAAGCCGCGCGGGCCGCAAAGGCGGATTGTCAGGGGCGAAAGTGCAGTCGAGGAAGCCATGTCAGAAAGTCACCGATACGAAGAGAGCGCGCTGATCGCGGGCAGCCCTTGAAAGCAGAGGAACCGTAGGGGCTATGTCGGATTTAACATAAATCACGGTTGATGAAAGGCGTCACCGCCACTCCGGACAGAGAATTGCAGCATGCCTGGAACCACGTGCCGATCATCGGCGACGCGAGCGCCAGAAGTAAATCCCGCTCACACCCACCAGCGCCGCAGCCAGGCCATACCAGGTCAGCGCATATTGCAGGTGATTGTTGGGCAGGTCGAACTGGGTTACGCCTCCGACGGGCAATCCGCCGGGATTGGGCGCATTGTCCGCGTCGACAAAGAACGGCACGAGGTTATCCGGCGCGATCCCTGTGCTCGACGCCATCGCGTCGAGATCCTTCCAGTAGAAGATGTTCTTGGCGAGATCATTGTCCGGCACGACCGACGAAGGCTTGCCGTCCAGCCGGGCACGGGCGAGCCCCACGACCTGTTGCTCCCCGCTGATTTCGCCACCCTTCCGGGTCTGCACATCCTTCCTCTCGAAAGGGACAAAGCCGCGGTTGACGAACACGTGGCGTCCATCGGCCAGCCGCAGCGGCGTATAGACGTGATAGCCGGACTGGCCGTTCCAGGTGGCAAAGAAATGCCGCTCCTTGTCGTGCTCGAATGTCCCCTTGAGGATGACAGGCCGATACTCGACGTCGCCTCCACCCCGCCACATGCTCTCTATCGCAGCGAGTTCCACGGGCGCCTGCGCATGCCGCTCGGCAATATCTGCCAGCAGCTTGTCTTTCCAGGCGAGACGCTGCATCTGCCAAGTTCCGAGCGTCAGCAGGATTGCCAGCACCACAAGCAGCAAGGCAGCCGAAAGCGCCGTGCGCACGGAACGGCGCCCCCCTCGCGCCACCTCAGCCACGATCGATCTCGCCGGGACGAGCGTTGTTGCGATACTGCAGTGCGACCAGCACTCCCTTCAGCATGCGCGTCAGGACCAGGCCGAAGGCGATGGTCAGCGGGATCCACAGCAGGAAGTGCAGCCATAGCGGCGGGCTGAAGTTGACCTCCATCCACAGGGCGAGGCCGACGACAACGAACCCGACGATCAGCAGAACAAAGACGACCGGGCCATCACCGGAATCGGCAAAGGAATTGTCCAGCCCGCAGGCGGCGCAGCGTGGCTTTATCTTCAAATACCCATCGAAGAGCTTGCCCTCACCGCAGCGTGGACAATGGCCCCGCAGTCCGGTCGAGATGGGTTCGACGGGCGGGTAAAGGGCCTTGTCATCATTCATCGTCGTACTCCGGCTGACAAGACGGCCTGAACAAGAACCAGGGATCAGACCGTCTCACCACATGCATTTTGTCAAATAAGGTACGCCTCTCCGTGTCGCCCGTCTAACGGAGCGGATGCGACAAAGCGACCTTGCGCAAAAGCGAACGGCCGCATCGCTGCGGCCGTTCCTGAACGATATCCCGGCAGATCAGCCGTGGGCGATGGTCCCGCCCCAGCTTCCCCAGATGTAGATGGAGAAGAACAGGAACAGCCAGACGACGTCAACGAAATGCCAGTACCAGGCGGCGGCCTCGAGGCCGAAATGCTGCTTCGGCGTGAAGGCACCATTGATCGCGCGGATCAGGCAGACCAGCAGGAAGACGGTACCGACGAAAACGTGGAAGCCGTGGAAGCCGGTCGCCATGAAGAAGGTCGCGCCGTAGATCGAGTCCTTGAAGGCGAACGGAGCGTGGACGTACTCGTAGGCCTGCACGAACGAGAACAGCACGCCAAGCAGCACCGTCAGGGTCAGACCCTGAATGAGACCCTTGCGGTCGTTGTGCAGAATCGCATGGTGCGCCCAGGTCACGCAGGTGCCCGACAGCAGCAGGATGATGGTGTTGTAGAGCGGCAGGTGCCAGGGATCGAGAACCTCGATACCCTTCGGCGGCCAGATGCCGCCGGTATGCTCGACCCGCGTGGCCTGGATGGCCTCGCCCGGGAAGAGGCTGGCATCGAAGAACGCCCAGAACCAAGCGACGAAGAACATCACTTCGGAAGCGATGAACATGATCATGCCGTAGCGAAGGTGCAGCGAGACGACCCGCGTGTGGTGGCCCTCGTTGCCTTCCTTGATCGTGTCCGACCACCAGCCGTACATGGAATAGAGCGTGATCGCGATGCCGATCACGAAGACCCAGGGATTGGCAAATTCCAAGCCGAAGATCTTCAGCGAACCACCGGCAAGGTAGCGCATGTAGATGATACCACCGATCGCCAGCACGAAGGCGCCGATCGATGACAGCAGCGGCCACGGGCTTGGATCGATGATGTGGTAGTCGTGATTTTTCTGCGCTTGCGCCATGTCAGTCATCCCCATGTATACGTTCTCGTCCCCGGCCTGGCCGGAAACGCGTGTCTCTCAAAGCTTGCTCGCTTCCTCGTCCGTCATATCCGCCGCCGAAGCCACCGGCTTCGTCTTCTCGTGCGGGAAGAAGGTGTAGGAAAGCGTGATGGTGTGAATGTCCTTGGTCTCGACCGGTTCCACGATCTCCGGGTCGACGAAGAAAACGACCGGCATCTCCATCTCCTCACCGGGTTTCAACGTGGTTTCCGTAAAGCAGAAACACGCCACCTTGTTGAAGTAGGCGCCGGCCGCCTGCGGCGTGACGTTGAACGTCGCCTGCCCGGTTGCCTCGGCATTAGAAGTGTTGCGGGCCTTGTACAGGACCTGCACCGTCTCGCCGATCTTCAGCTCGATCTCGCGCTGCACGGGCTCGAAGGACCACGGTAGGCCGGGTCCGGTGTTGGCGTCAAAACGGACCTTGATCTTCTTGTCGAGAATGACGGAGGAGGCCTGCTCGACGCGCTGGGTCGTGCCGCCGTAGCCGGTCACCTTGCAAAACAGATCGTAGAGCGGAACGGCGGCATAGGCCATGCCAAGCATCCCGACGGCAAAGGTGAGGCAGACGGCGACAATCGTGCCGTTACCGATTCTCTGCCGCCTTGCGGGTGTGATGTCAGCCATGGCTCAGCCCGCCATGCCGCCGGCGAATTTTACCAGCGTGATGATATAGAAAAGGACAACAAGGCCGACGAGTGTAGCTGCGATCGCAATATTGCGGCCGCGGCGCGACTTCTTCTGCTTGTCGGTAAGGGTGATGGTTTCCATCAGACACTCCATCCTGCCAGCCAGGCGGCAGCCATGACGGCGCGATCGATCATCAGGCCGGAGAAAATGGCGAAGAGGTAGAAGATCGAATAGCCGAACAGCTTCTTCGCCGGGACCATGACGCGATCGGACTCCGGCATGCGCAGCACGCCGATCGAATACCACACGAAGCCGATGCCCATGGCGGCGGCAAAGATGCCGTAGCCGAGGCTGGCGAAACCCAGATAGGTCGGCGCGACGGCGATCAGCGCCGTCAGCACCGCATAGACCATGATCTGCTGCTTGGTGGTCTTCTCGCCCGCCACGTTCGGCAGCATCGGCACGCCAACGGCACCGTAGTCGCGCATCTTGAAGAGCGCGAGCGCCCAGAAATGCGGCGGCGTCCAGAGGAAGGTGATGAGGAAGAGGACGATGCTTTCGACGGACACGCCGTTCGTGACGCAGGCCCAGCCGATCATCGGCGGAAACGCGCCGGCGGCTCCGCCGATGACAATGTTCTGCGGCGTCGAACGCTTCAGCCACATCGTGTAGATGACGGCGTAGAAGAAGATCGTGAAGGCGAGCAGCCCGGCCGACAGCCAGTTGACCGCCAGCCCGAGGATCGCGACCGAGAAGGCGGAAAGCGTCAGCCCGAAGGCAAGCGCTTCGCGCGGCTGCACACGGCCGGCGGGAATGGGGCGTTTTGCGGTGCGCGACATGACGGCGTCGATGTCGGCGTCGTACCACATGTTGAGTGCGCCGGAGGCACCGGCGCCGACGGCGATGCAGAGGATCGCGATCACGCCGATGACCGGGTTGATGTGACCGGGTGCCAGAACCAGACCGGCAAACGCGGTAAAGATTACGAGCGACATCACGCGTGGCTTCAAAAGCTCAAAGTAATCGCGCGCAGTCGCCTCAGAGAGGATCATGTCCCCGCCCTCCGCAGCCGCTTCGTGATGATCGATGATTGCCATTATGCCTGTCACTTGCTGTGGGCCGATCCAACCGGCCCGGGACTTGGAGAGGCCGCCTTTCGACGGCCTCCGTGTTCGTCTGCGATCTTACTTGATCTTCGGGAGCTGTTCCCACTGGTGGAACGGCGGCGGCGAGGAGAGCTGCCACTCGAGCGTGTTCGCGCCCTCACCCCACGGGTTGTTGCCGGCGACCCGCTTGCGGGCGAAAGCTTCGAAGACGCAGAACAGGAAGATCAGAACGCCGACGCCTGCAATGTAGGAGCCGTACGAGGACACCCTGTTCCAGCCGGCGAACGCATCCGGATAGTCGATGTAACGGCGCGGCATGCCGGCCAGACCCAGGAAGTGCTGCGGGAAGAAGATCAGGTTCACGCCGATGAACATGACCCAGAAGTGCAGCTTGCCGAGGAACTCCGAGTACATGTAGCCCGTCATCTTCGGGAACCAGTAGTACCAGGCCGCGAAGATCGCAAAGACGGCACCGAGCGACAGTACGTAGTGGAAGTGAGCGACCACGTAGTAGGTGTCGTGCATGGCGCGGTCGAGGCCGGCGTTGGCGAGCTGGACGCCCGTGACGCCGCCGACGGTGAAGAGCAGGATGAAGCCGAGCGCCCAGATCATCGGAGTGGTGAAGCGGATCGACCCGCCCCACATCGTCGCAATCCACGAGAAGATCTTGATACCCGTCGGGATGGCGATGACCATCGTCGAGAAGACGAAATAGCGCTGCGTGTCGAGCGACAGTCCGACCGTATACATGTGGTGCGCCCACACGATGAAGCCGACGGCGCCGATCGCGACCATGGCATAGGCCATGCCGAGGTAGCCGAAGATCGGCTTGCGCGAGAAGGTCGAGATGATGTGGCTGACGATGCCGAAGCCCGGCAGGATCAGGATGTACACTTCCGGGTGACCGAAGAACCAGAACAGGTGCTGGTAGAGGATCGGGTCGCCGCCGCCTTCAGGCGCGAAGAATGCCGTGCCGAAGTTGCGGTCGGTCAGGAGCATGGTGATGCCGCCTGCCAGAACCGGCAGCGAAAGCAGCAGCAGGAAGGCCGTGATCAGCACCGACCAGGCAAAGAGCGGCATCTTGTGCATGGTCATGCCAGGTGCGCGCATGTTGAAGATCGTGGTGATGAAGTTGATCGCACCGAGGATCGACGAGGCACCGGCGATGTGAACGCCGAGGATCGCGAAGTCCATCGCCGGACCCGGCATGCCGGACGTCGAAAACGGCGGATAGAGCGTCCAGCCGCCACCCGCGCCATAGGCACCCGCCGGGCCTTCGACGAACATCGAAAGGAGCACGAGCAGGAATGCCGGAATGATCAGCCAGAACGAGATGTTGTTCATACGCGGGAACGCCATGTCCGGCGCACCGATCATGATCGGCACCATCCAGTTGGCGAAGCCGCCGATCAGCGCCGGCATGACCATGAAGAAGATCATGATGAGCGCGTGCGCGGTCGTGAAGACGTTGAACATGTGCTTGCCGCCGTCGATGGCAGCATCGCCCTCGAAGCCGTAGACCATCTGGGCAAGACCGTGGAAGATCTGGATGCCCGGCTCCTGGAGCTCGGCGCGCATGAAGATCGAAAGCCCACCGCCGATGATGCCGGCAATGATCGCAAAGATCAGGTAGAGCGTTCCAATGTCCTTGTGGTTCGTCGAGAGGAACCAGCGGACAAAGAACGAAGGCTTGTGGTCGTGATGACCGTGGTCATCGTGGGCAGCGGTTGTTCCGGCCATGGATTGCACTCCCTTGGAATTACTGCGCGGCGTTCTGGGCGACATCAACGGTCTTCTTTTCACCGTCGATGGATGCCGTCAGAGCCTTGTTTGCCTCGCCGATATTGGTCGCAGCGGCGGCAAGCCAGGTGTCGAATTTTTCCTGCGAGACGACGCGGATGGCGATCGGCATGTAGGCATGATCCTTGCCGCACAGCTCGGAACACTGGCCGTAGAAGAGCCCTTCACGATCGGCCTTGAACCAGGTCTCGTTCATGCGACCTGGAACGGCGTCGATCTTGATGCCGAAGGACGGCATTGCGAAGGCATGGATCACGTCGGCGCCCGTCACGAGAAGCCGGACATGCTTGCCGACCGGAACGACGGCTTCATTGTCCACGGTGAGGAGGCGCGGATATACGGCTCTGTCCTCTTTGCCTGCGGCGGCACGATCCTTGTCCTGCAACAGCAGGGAATCGAAAGAAACGGGATTATCGCCAACCTGGTACTCGTAGCCCCAGTACCACTGATAGCCGGTCGCCTTGACCGTCAATTCCGGCTCTTCCGTCGGCGCCAGCTGCTTGGTCAGCAACTGGAACGAAGGAACGGCAAGGAACAGAAGAATGATGACCGGGCCAATGGTCCAGATCACCTCGATCATCGTGTTGTGGCTGGTCCTGGACGGAACCGGGTTCGCACCCTCGCGGAACCGCACGATGACGACAGCCAGGAGAACCAGCACAAGAATCGTAATCGGGACAATGAACCACAGGGTATATTGCTCGAACCAGCGGATCTCTTCCATGATCGAGGTGGCGGCAGGCTGGAGGCCCTTCTGCCAATCGACCGGCTGGTCGGCCAGGGCGCTCGAAGCAAACAGCGAACAGCCGATGGCCGTCAGCGCTGCAAAAGCTTTCTTTATCACAACAAATCTCCCCAAAGTGTTTGATTGGGATCAAACAACGCGCAGAATCCTGCAATGCTGAGTGCTTAAAACCACAGTTTCATGCTCGCCGCAACCGCCTCGGATGAATGCTCATGCGGCATTTTTGCGCAAAGCCAAGTCTGGGGCGTAGACGGTCAAATTTTCACCAGACTCTTCAGAGTGACCGTCGAGGATGCCGGGCGCCCGTCCTGCTAACCAGGGTGGCGGAAGCACCCGCCTTCGTTGCAGAACGCGATGTTGTGGGGCCGCTAACGTAAAGAATCAGCGGCAGCGTCCAATTTCCGCCGCATAAACTGGAAAAGAGCGCTAAGGGCTTTCAATTTGCGCGATCGCTATTCAAGAATGGCGCGTATGATTCGAGACTTCGAGGTTCACATGGGTTCCGGTTCCCCTTCGCGCCTGATCAGAGCGGTTCGCGCATTTGCCGCGCTGGCCGTGATCGCGTCCAGCTCGCCTGCTTTCTCGCAGGCCCAGCAGCAGCCAGGTACGGTGAAATCGAACCACGGTGCCTGGTCGATCGTGTGCGACCAGCCGGCTGGCGCTTCGTCCGAGCAGTGCGCACTGATGCAGAACGTTATCGCCGAGGATCGTCCGGAGGTCGGCCTGTCGGTCGTCATTCTCAAGACGGCGGATCGAAAGGCGAAGATATTGCGCGTGCTCGCACCGCTCGGCGTGCTGCTGCCGAACGGACTCGGCCTCAACGTCGATGGCAAGGACATCGGCCGCGCCTATTTCGTCCGCTGCTTCTCGGACGGCTGCTATGCGGAAGTGGTGCTCGAGGAAGAACTCCTGAAAACCTTCCGCTCCGGCGCGACGGCCACCTTCATCGTGTTCCAGACGCCCGAGGAAGGCATCGGCATTCCCGTCGACCTGAAGGGGTTTGGCGAGGGCTACGACGCACTGCCCTAAATTAAAGTCCGATCAAGCCAGGCCGAGAAACACGACGAGTGCGCGGTTGACGGAGACCATGATCTCGTCGTCGATCCTGCCAAACGGCGGGCCGATCTTGTCCCTGCGGACGGTCATGACCTTGTCCACCATGATCTGGCACGGCTTGCGCAGGCCATTTCCCTCGTCGGGCTCGACCGCTATGCGAAGCAATGGCGTCTCCCGCTCCGCACTTGACAAAAGCAACACCGCTACTGTCGGGACTTCCTGAAAGAGGTCCGACTGGAGGACTAAGGCCGGCCTCGGCTTGCCGAAGTCGCCGGGCAATGCGACTGTGACGAGATCACCGCGCCTCATTCATCGAAACCGTTGAGGTCGGCTAAAGCTGCGTCCATGAAGTTGGCCAGGTCCTCGTCCGCAGACTCCGCTGCGGCAATGATCCGCGCCTGACGTCGACACTCTTCGGCAAACCCGGGTCGACGGGTGTCCGGTACCCATATCTGCACCGGCCTCAGACCGGCGGCTCGCATGGCGTCGCGCCGCTTCTGGACACGCTCGCTGACAGGCTTTCCCATCGTCATCTCCAGTTGTTACATGTAACATGAAATTCGGCAGGCGGCGTGTCAAGGACGAAGTCCAAACTTGTGGATCGTCGCTCGCACCTCTACATGGTAGGCGAAAATTAAGCCTCTGCGCGGAGTCCCGCCCATGAACACCGATCTTCTATCCCTATTCGACGCCGACGAGGCAGCGGTCCGCAAGGTGCTCAGCCACAGCCTTGCAAATGCGGATGACGGCGAACTGTATCTTGAACACGCACAGGCGGAGTCGCTGACCTTCGACAACGGACGGCTGAAGGGCGGCAGCTTCAACACGGACCAGGGGTTCGGCCTGCGAGCGGTCGCTGGCGAGGCGGTCGGCTATGCGCATTCGGGGGAACTGTCGCTGTCAGCCCTGAAGCGGGCGGCGGATGCTGCGGCAGCGGTGACGCGCGGCTACGCCGGCAACTATGCCGCGGCGCCGCAAGGAACGAACCGCCGGCTCTACGGCCAGGAAAACCCTATCGGCAGCCCGACCTTTGAGGAAAAGGTGACGCTTCTGCAGGAGATCGATGCCTACCTGCGCGGCAAGGAGCCGAAAGTGCGCCAGGTCACGGCAGCGATCTCAGCCAGCTGGCAGGTGGTCAACATTCTCCGCGCCGACGGCCACAAGTTTGTCGACGTGCGCCCGATGACGCGCATCAGCATCTCCGTCATCGTCGGTGAGGGCGACCGGCAGGAGACCGGTTCCTTCGGCATGGGCGGCCGGCGCGGCTTCGGCGAATTCCTGACGACGGAGAGCTGGCAGCACGGGGCGGATGAGGCATTGCGGCAGGCGCTTGTAAACCTCGAGGCGATCGATGCTCCGGCCGGCACGATGGACGTCGTGCTTTCGTCCGGCTGGCCCGGCGTCATGCTGCACGAGGCGGTCGGCCATGGGCTCGAGGGCGATTTCAACAGAAAGAAGACCTCCGCGTTTTCCGGCCTGATGGGCGAGCAGGTCGCGGCCAAGGGCGTCACGGTTGTCGACGATGGCACGATCGAGGCCCGCCGCGGGTCGCTGACCATCGACGACGAGGGCACGCCGTCGGGCTACAACGTGCTGATCGAGGACGGCAAGCTCGTCGGTTACATGCAGGACCGGCAGAACGCGCGGCTGATGGGCATGAAGGCGACCGGCAACGGCCGCCGTCAATCCTATGCGCACAGTCCGATGCCGCGCATGACCAACACCTACATGCTGTCGGGCGACAGGACGCCGGACGAGATCATCGCGTCGGTGAAGAACGGTATCTATGCCGTCTCCTTCGGCGGCGGCCAGGTCGATATCACTTCCGGCAAGTTCGTCTTCGGCTGCACCGAGGCCTATCTCATCGAGAACGGCAAGGTCGGGGCCCCGGTCAAGGGCGCGATGATCATTGGCAATGGCCCCGAGGCCATGCGGCGGGTCACGATGGTCGGAAACGACTCCAAGCTCGACACCGGAATCGGCATGTGCGGCAAGGGCGGCCAGAGCGTGCCGGTCGGCGTCGGACAGCCGCATCTGCGCATGGACCAGATCACCGTCGGCGGCACAAGGACCTGAACCGCAGCGGCAGATGCCGCTCCCGCGATGCGCGTTAACTGCGCAGATACCATACCCCCCGCATAAAGGCGGCAAGAGAATCGCCTACGGGAGCGCAGATGCCGACATTGCAAAATGTGATGCGCCAGAGCCTCAAGCGCGCCGCCATTACGAGCGGGCTGGAACTGTCCAACTTGGCCGGGCGCGCCGGCCTGCTGGCGTCCGCGCGAGGCCGCGGCGCGATCTTCACGCTGCACCATGTGCGGCCAAAGATCGAACAATCCTTCGACCCGAACGCCCATCTGGAAATCACCCCCGAATTCCTCGATGAGACGATCCGCTTCCTCGCTGCGGACGGATACCAGTTCGTCGCCCTGCATCACCTTGCCGCGCGCATGGCGATCGCCCGTCCCGAGGAGCGGTTCGCAGCCTTCACCCTGGATGACGGCTACCGGAACAACGCCCTCCACGCCCAGCCGGTCTTCACCGAGCATCGGGTTCCGTTCACCGTCTTCATTACCGGCGGCTTCGCCGGCCGGACCCACAGCATCTGGTGGGAAACCCTGGCCGAACTGCTGCGCGCCCTGCCGCACATCGAGTTCGATTTCGGCTCCGGTCCGGTGACCTTGCCCCTGGCCACCAACCGGCACAAGGAGGCCGCCTTCGCGCGCTTCTCCGCCTTCATCCATTCCAGCGACGAGACAGAGGCGGTCAAGGCGCTTGACGCGGCGGCAAAGTCCAATGGCATCGACCCGCTGCTGATCACGGAGCGGCTGGTCATGCGCGAGCCGGAACTCAAGAGCCTGGTCCTAAACCCGCTCGCAACACTTGGGGCCCATACGATCAGCCACCGGGCGCTGGCCCGGCTTGAGGAACACGAAGCCAGGGAAGAGATGCAGGCTTCCGCCGAGCGGCTGGAGTGCCTCACCGGCGTTCGACCGGTCGCTTTTGCCTACCCCTACGGCTTCAATCCCACCGTTTCGCGGCGCGAGCACCAGATCGCCGGCGAACTTGGGTTCACCGTCGCCGTCACCACGGATCCCGGGACACTCGACGTACGCAGTTTCGACACGCCCATGGCGTTGCCGCGCATCTCGTTGAACGGGCTCTACCAGAAGCGCAAATATGTGTCGGCGCTCGCTTCCGGCATTCCCTTCAAGCTGCTGCGGCGCTAGCCGGCGGTCGGCCAGGAGGCTTTTTCTAGGCGAGCTTCAGCGCAGACGAAATCTCGGCGACCGTCGCCTTCTCCGCCTCGCTCACCGGCGTCCCACCGAATCCGAGGAACCCGCCCTCTTTCGAAGCTTCGGCGACATCAGTGCTGATTTGCAGGAGCCATGCCTTGAAGGCCGGCGCATCGGCGGGGGCCTTGGCGTCGACGACCTCCGCCGCCCGTCGAACCACCTCGATGCATTTCGTCTTGATCTCGTCGGATTTCGCACCTTTCAACGTGGCCTGCAGCCCGTCGCGGGCAGCGTTGCGGCCTTCGGAGGATTCGAAACTCTCGACGACTGCGGTCATCAACTGGGTCGAACCGGTGCCGGATTTTGCCTGCAGCAGCGCGCGGCTACTCGCCAAGCCCTCCTTCAGCATGCCCCAAAGACCGCTCGGCTCGGCGGCGGTGACGGCAATTCCCGCCGCCATCACGCCTTCCAGCAGTTGGTTCCATTCGTCGGGTGCAAAGGTCGTTTTGTCAGCCATGGCTTATCGCCTCCTCTTGTTAGAGTTGACGTGCGGGAGGATTTGTTCGGGGAGCCGCCGGCGACGGGCCGGCGGTGTTCCCTACTGCATGTTTCCTCAAATCGTGGCCGATTTGAGGATAAAAACATGCAGCAATTCAAAGCGCTACAGCGACCTTTGCGCGTCTTATAAGACGCGCGGCGCTGTAGTCGAAGGTCACGGTGCCAGCGTCGCCAGTTTTGCCTTCAAAGCATCGATCGTCGGCTTCAGGACATCCGAGACGCCCGGAACCGCCAGAACCTTGTCGAACAAGGCATTGAGGCTCGTGAGGCCTGGCTTGACGAGGCTTGACAACGCAGCCTTCTGCTCCGCCGAAAGCTGCCCGAGCATCCCGTCGACCTTGTTGAAGGTGTCGGTTGCAGTCTGAAGCTTGGGCAAGGCGGCCTGCGCCGTCGCCGCATCCGTGACGCCGTTCAGTGTCGTCTGCAACTCGGCCATCGCGTCGGTGACCTGCTTGCCGACGTCGACGCCGGCAACCGTCAGCGACGGGGCGGCGGGTGTTGCAGGTTGGGTTTGGGTCTGGGTTTCGGGCTGGGCCGGCTGAGTCTGGGTCTCGGCCGGAGCCGGGGTTTGCGGCTGTGCCGGCTGGGTCTCGGTCTGGGCCGGGGCCTGGGGTTCGGGCGGCGTCTGTTCCGCCGTGCGATGGGTCGGGCGGCCGAACAGGTAGTAGAGGATCGCCAGGAGCACCAACGCCGCCAGAAGCCAATAGAGCCAGTTGCTGCCACTGCGCGTGGCAGTTGTCGCCGTTGCTGCGGTCGTCCGGGCGGCGGTGGCCGCCGACGCGGTGGCGCGCGCCGCGGCATCGCTGCCGGCTGCGGCGGCCGTACGTGCCGCTCCACCAAGCGAGTCCAGGAGCCCGGTGCCGGCCAGCATGTCCCGCAGACCCGAAGGCATTGCGGCTGCAATATTGTCTCGCTGGCCGGCCAGCAATCCGCCGATAGCGTTTGCGCTGAGGTCACCGCCCGTGTTCTTGGCGATGCCGCCCAAAACGAGCGGTACCAGCATGCCGAGCAGGGAGTTGCCGGCATTCTGGCCGAGCCCGGAGTAGTTACCGATCGAGCTCGCCAGCGCGCCGCTGACGTTGCCGCCCAAAAGCGAAGAAAGCAGTTGCGAGCCGGATTGCATCAGCGGAGATTGGCCCCCGCCGGAAAGCAGGCCGCCGAGGTTGTCGAGAACGCCGCTTTGCTGTCCGGCGGCATCCGCGACCTTCTGAGCACCGCCGGGTTGCGCGGCAACACCGGCCAGCCCCGCAAGGACCGCCGGTACGGCCGCCGCGACACCGCGCTGGACCTTGTCGGTGTCGAGCCCCAGCGCGGCTGCCAGTCGCGCAATCACGTCGGGGGTCAAAAATTGCATGAGATAGGAAACGAGATTGCTGGCCATTGAATTCTCCTCCGCATGAATGCCTCGAGATTCAGCCTTGCCTGATGCGCGTTGTGTCGCTTCAAAACGAGAATGCGACATGCCCGTCCCGTGAACTGCGGGCCAAATGCTTTCCTGTCTTGGCAAAAAATATAGCACACCAATTGGAGTTGTATACTCCGACAGCCCTTTACGGCCTGTGCGTGCTTCACGATTCGAGACCGCCGGCCACCGCATCAGGCGGCCGGCACAAAGGCGATCTTGTCAGCAATCCGGATGCATCAGGGATACATCCGGACCTTCTCCCATCTTTCGCCGCCTGCAGCGCGACGGAACTCCAGCCGGTCATGCAGACGGAAGGGTCGATCGTGCCAAAACTCAATCGACACCGGCTTGATGCGGAAGCCCGACCAATGGGATGGACGCGGGATTTCGCCGATCGCATAGCGGGCTGTGTACTCTGCAACGGCCTTTTCGAGTGCGAAGCGGCTTTCCAGCGGCCGGGACTGCTTCGAGGCCCAGGCGCCGATGCGGCTGCCGCGCGGCCGGGATGCGTAGTATTCATCGGCCTCCGCGTCGGAAACGATTTCAACCGGTCCGCGAACCCGCACCTGGCGGCGCAGCGATTTCCAGTGGAAACACATCGCCGCCTTCCCCGCCCCTAGGATCTCCTGGCCTTTCTGGCTTTCGAAATTCGTGTAGAAGACAAAACCGCGTTCATCGAATCCCTTCAGGAGAACCATGCGCACATTCGGCAGACCGGAAGCGTCGACAGTCGCGAGCGCCACGGCGTTCGGGTCGTTCGGTTCGCTCTTCTCGGCATCCTCCAGCCACTTTCCGAACAGGGAGAAGGGCTCGCTTTCCTCGGTAAAGTCACCGGTTGTTAACTCTATGTCGCTCATATTTGAATCCAATGCCGAATATCGGTCCGTTGGGACATGCCGGGGTTGAAGTCATAGCAAAGTCGCGACGGGAGACAACGATATTGTGGACGAGACGGTCACGGATCGCCCTTTTAGTGCTTTGCCTTGCACCCCTGTCGGGATGCATGAGCGGACTTGATTTTGCTTCGGAGATGTCCGTCGACAAGGCCGTCAAGACGAGCGCGGTCCCTGGTGCAGGTCTCGACAACACCACGGACGCAGCGACGGTGCGCAACGCCGTTTCGTCCGCCGACCTTGGCCGCAATGCCGGCAACCCCATTCCCTGGGCGAATACCGTTTCTGGCAGTGCCGGCGTCGTCAGCAGCGTTCTGGAACTGAACGACGAGGCAGGCCGGACCTGCCGCGACTTCACCACGACACTTCATTCCTACACGGGAATTGCCAACTATGACGGCCGGACCTGCGTCGGCGGCGACGGCATGTGGTCCCTGACGCGCTTCGACCGGCAGCAGTAGCCCCTACTCCGGAAACCAGCATCACACGAATGCATCCTCTGCGATTCTGCGATGGATACCGTAACCATCGGTTAGGACGTTATTGGCATCATCCATGCCCGCGGGCTTTGCAGGGGCCCAAAGACGACAAGGCGTAAAGGCTCCAGGGAAAAGAAGAGCGGCATAATGTTGATGCGTGATCCGTATGCGGTGCTGGGCGTCAAGCGCGACGCGGGACAGGAAGAGATCCGGGCGGCCTGGCGAATCGTCGCCAAGACCGTTCATCCCGACCAGAACCAGGACGATCCCTTCGCCACCATCCGCTTTACCGAGGTTGGCCGCGCCTACGACCTTCTGCGCGACCCGCAGAAGCGCAGCCGATACGACCAAGCACACCGCGAAGCAGAAATCCGGCGCGAGATGGAACTGCGCCGCATGGAACAGATGCGCCGCCAGCAGAGCGCCCGCAAGGCCCAGCCGGAGAATGTTCAAGGCACAACCGAGAGCGCCGAGGACGTGGTGTCGCGCATTTTCGGCATCGATCCGCGCCAACAGCCGGCGAGCAATGCCGCGCCGCCGCCCCAACCCTCTGCCAGCAGCGAACGGCAAGGGCCATCCGGAGCGCCGGCCTCGAGCCTGGACAATTCTGATCTGCCAGTCCCGGCGGCACGCCGCACGACCGCGGCAGTCGATATCCTTTCGGCCCTCGTGCGCCGCATACGCGGCCTGCGCCCGGTGGTCGACAAGGCCCCGGATCTTGTTTGCGACCTTGTCGTGACGCTCGAAGACCTGATGAAGCAGTCGCGCGTCACGCTGGAGGTCAACGGTGAAACGCTGAGGGTGCCGCTTGCGACCGGCACGACGGACGGCACCGTCATTCGGCTGAAGGATCAGGGGCATCGGATCAACGAATTGAAGCGCGGCGACGCCGTGCTCACCGTTCGGGTGGCCCCAGGTCCGTTCCGTGTCGACGGTTTCGACCTGCGCATGACCCTCCCGGTGACGATCGAGAACGCCGTCCTGGGCTGCGAGACCACGGTCACCGCGCCGAGCGGCGATGATCTGCCGGTGGTCGTCCCGGCCTGGTCCAGTTCGGACCACGTCATCCATATCGACGGTCAAGGCCTCGCGGACGAGGAAGGCAACCGCGGCAAGCTTGTTGTCGAACTGCGGCTTCTGCTATGGGACAGGCCGGACGACAAGATGATCGATCTGATGCGCAGCCTGCGCGAAGGGCTCTATCTGTGATGGTTTCGTGAAATGCGCACTCATTGTTACCAGTGCTAACAGTTCCTGAACCCGTCGTGCTTGAACCCTAATGCTGCCTATGTCATAGGCAAAATCCAAAGGAAATCAGCAAGGGACATTCCATGGTTCAGGTATCCGGTCTGATGAGCGGCAAGCGCGGCGTCATCATGGGCGTGGCGAACAACCGGTCGATCGCTTGGGGTATCGCCAAGGCCATTCGTGCGCAGGGCGCAGAAATCGCCCTCACTTATCAGGGCGAGGCCCTCAAGAAGCGCGTCGAGCCACTTGCAGCGGAACTCGGCGGCATTCTCGCCGGCCATTGCGACGTCGCAGACGAGGCTTCCATCGATGCCGTTTTCGAGACCATCGAGAAGACCTGGGGCAAGATCGACTTTTTCGTGCACGCCATCGGCTTCTCCGACAAGGACGAACTGACGGGCCGCTACATCGACACGTCGGCGGAGAACTTCGCCAAGACGATGCAGATTTCCGTCTACTCGTTCACCTCGGTCGCACGCCGCGCTGAGAAACTGATGACGGACGGCGGCTCGATGCTGACGCTCACCTACTACGGCGCCGAGAAGGTCATGCCGAACTACAACGTCATGGGCGTCGCCAAGGCGGCACTTGAGGCGAGCGTGAAATATCTCGCCGTCGACCTTGGCCCGAAGAACATCCGCGTCAACGCGATCTCGGCCGGCCCGATCAAGACGCTGGCCGCGTCCGGCATCGGCGACTTCCGCTACATTCTGAAGTGGAACGAGTACAATGCGCCGCTGCGCAGGACCGTGACGATCGAAGACATCGGCGACGTCGGCCTGTACATGCTGTCGGATCTCTCGCGCTCCGTCACCGGCGAAGTGCATCACGCCGACAGCGGCTACCATGTCGTCGGCATGAAGGCCGTTGACGCCCCTGACATCTCGGTCGTCAAGGACTGAGGCTTGCTGCGGAGCACGGCGGTGCTTGTCTACATGATCCGTCATGGGCAGACCGATTGGAATGCCGAGGGACGGCTGCAAGGCCAGAAGGACATTCCGCTGAACGCCATCGGACGCCGGCAGGCGTCCGAAAACGGCCGGGCCCTGAAGGCCGTTCTCGGCAGTACCGCCAATGACTTCGACTATGTCGCAAGCCCGCTCGGGCGCACACGCGAGACGATGGAACTCGTGCGTGGCGCCATGGGCCTCGATCCCCTCGCCTACCGCACCGACGATCGCCTGGTCGAAGTCTCCTTCGGCGACTGGGAAGGGTTCACCATCTCCGAACTCAAGAAGACCGTTCGCGATCGGGTCAAGGAACGCTCGCGTTCGAAATGGGACTTCATCCCGCCCGGAGAGGCCGCAGAGAGCTACGAGATCCTGTCCTGGCGCGTCGCTTCATGGTTCAAGGAAATCGACAAGCCGACCGTATGCGTCAGCCATGGCGGCGTGTTCCGGGCGCTCTTCAAGTTCAGCGGCATGCCGGTGATCGAGGCGTCCCATGCTCCCGTCTATCAGGACCGCATCCTACGTATCGATGACGATGGAGCGACATGGCTGTAGCCCCGGGCGCCGCCCGCAAGGCTGCGCCACCACGGAATACGCCTCGCGTGCTACTGGATGATTTCCAGGTCGTCGATGATGCGCTTGCCGTCGACCTCGGTGTAGAACACAAGCACCTTCACGCCCGGTGAAAGCCCTTCGAAGTTAAACTCCTCCGGCGCCTGATAGTTCTTCCCGTCGTCGAGCGAGAGGCTTAGTCCGGTCGTGTCGACCTTGGTGATGACGGCCTCGACATCGGCGCTCTCGGCATACGATGTCAGCGGCGCGAGCATGCCGACCGCAGCCAACAGAGCGACTATCATGAAACGCATCTTGCGAACCCCCGTGGTCGAAGCAGTGTTCTTGTCTGTCACGCTTGATGCCTTTCGAATATGGCGAAATTCGCCCGATGCCACGCCTTGCGTTCAAATGGATGCCGGGAATCCAAAGTTCGATCAAGACCCAATCGTTTGCCATCCCCGTACGAGTTCCGCGCCGCCGCCGTGCCTTACAACCTATGCGAAAGCATCAATTCAATCTTAATCAAAGCGTCCTAGGGTGAAGATTGACGTGAGGGGATGGCGCCATATTGCGGCCGGGGCGGATCAGACACACACTCAACAGCGTTGCCTATTGGGCCAGGCCGTCCCTTCTGCCGGCCGCCATCGCGGCTATCGTCATCGTCGGCGCCGGCTACGCCTATGAGGCGCAAAACGACCGGCTCCACCGCAACGAGCTGCATGCCCGCGTCGATACAGAACTCGGCCTCATCGGCTCGCGGCTTGAGGGCGAAATCAACCGGAACGTGACTGCGCTACAAGGGCTTGCGAACATGTTCGCTGCAGCCCCCGACCAGGCGGCTGCCCAGTTCCCGGTTTTGGCGCGCAAACTGCTCGCGCAGAACAACCAATTTCACCGCGTCGCCGCAGCTCCGAACGGGGTTGTAGCGCAGACCTTCCCGGTCGGGGGTAACGAGCGGTACAATGGGACCGATCTCAAACGGTTTGTTGCGTCCGACGTGAAGCGGGCCTTCGGGCAACTGGCCATGACCGGCCCGATGCAATTGTCCGACGGCAGCCGCGGATTCGACCTGCTCATTCCTGTCATCAGCAGCGGCGCCGGACCTACCGCCTGGTGGGGTTATGTCGAAGGTGTCATAGACGAACGCAGGCTGTACATCCGAGCGGGGTTGATCGACCGGCCGGACGACAGAAGCGAACTTCGAAAAGGTGCGGCTGGCCTCAATGTTTCCATTCGCACCATCGGTTCGGGGTCGAGCCAGCAACCGCTCTTTGGCAATGCCGCGATCTTCGACGGCGAAGCTGTCCGACGCACGGTCAACTTCCCGGGCGGGACCTGGGAACTCGCGGCCGTTCCGGCCGAAGGCTGGGAAACACCGTCGGACAATCAACGGCGGATCCGCCTTGCGACTGCGATCGCTGCCCTCGTCATCATCGGACCGATCCTGCTGGCCGGCGGCCTCGTCGGGGAGCGACAGCGACACATTGCGGGCCTCAAGGCGCGCGAGACACTGATCCGTTCGCTCTCACAGCGACTGGATCTCGCACTGGAGGCGTCCAAGACCGGCATTTGGGAACTATCGCTGTCCGACCGCGGCCGCGAGTGGGATCGTCAGATGTACATCCTGCATGGCCTCACAGAAGAGCAGTCGCCCAGTGAGGAATCGTGGCGGGCCACCGTGCATCCCGAGGACCTTGCGGCCGCCGAAGCGGCCATTGCCGCCGCCATCGCGGATCGTACCGACTACTGGTCGCAATATCGGGTGGTGCTGCCGGATGGCAGTGTCCGTCACATCCGCAGCGTCGGTTCGCGACTGACGATCGGCGACGACGAAAAGCTGACCGGCATCAGCTGGGACGTTACCGAGGACGTGCTTCTCAATGAACGGCTGAAGTCGGCCAAGGAGCAATCCGACCGGCAGAAGGACGCACTTTTCAAGATCACCCAGCGCCTCGACATGGCGTTGAGCGCCTATCAGTGCGGACTGTGGGAGGCGGACCTGGACGAGGGGCTGACGATCTGGGATGCGCGTATGTGCCAGCTCTACGGCATTCCAGATACAGGCGAGCGCATAACCCACGAGACATGGCTGAACGCAATTCACCCCGATGACCGCAAGGACGCCGAGGCAACCGCGGCAGAAAGCATAGCGACGGGCACGCCCTATCTGCGCAAGGCGCGCGTTGTTCATGCCGATGGCACGGTCCGATACATCCAGTCGGTCGGCAAACTTCATGTCGAGGCGAGCGGGAAGCGCAAGTTCGTCGGCCTCGCCTTCGATGTCACCGACGACATGCTGATGACCGAACAGCTCAAGCACGCCAAGGCGGTGGCAGATGCGAAGAACCTCGAGCTCGAACAGGCAAAGAACCGTATCGAGCACAATTCTCTCCACGATCCGCTGACGGGTCTCGGCAACCGGCGAAAGCTGGATGGTCATCTGGAGGGGCTGGCCAAACGCAGCCGCAGCAAAGCCGTCAACATCGCCATCCTCCACATCGATCTCGACCGGTTCAAGCAGATCAACGACACCCTCGGCCATGCGGCCGGCGATGCGCTTCTCGTCCATGCCGCCCAGATCCTGCGCTCCTCTGTCGACCATAACGACCTGGTCGCGCGCATTGGCGGCGACGAATTCGTGGTGGTGATCGAAAGCGACGACCACACCCATCTTTCGGCGCTGTCGCAACGCATCACCAGCCTGATGCGTCAACCGGTCGACTACAACGGCCACATGTGCCGCTTCGGCGTCAGCATCGGCATCGCGGTCGCAAGCGGCACCCGGATCGACACGCGCAAGCTGCTCGTCAACGCCGATATCGCACTTTATCGGGCCAAGGGGCTCGGGCGTAACCGGCACGAGTTCTTCACGTCGGTTCTCGAGGCCGAAATCGTCAGCAACAAGCGCATGGCCGACGACATCCTGAGCGGTATCGAGAACAATGAGTTTATCCCCTACTACCAGCCGCAGATCTGCGCGCGCACCCTGAAGCTTGCGGGCGTCGAGGCACTGATCCGCTGGCACCACCCGCAAAACGGCCTTTTGTTACCCGATCGCTTCCTGAAGGTTGCCGAAGATTTGAACGTTACGGCAACGCTGGACCGGATCGTGTTGGAAAAGGCGCTGATCGACTGTAGCCGATGGGCTGCAAAGGGCATCCTGATGCCGAAGATCTCGGTCAACGTGTCGGCCCGGCGCCTGCGCGACGAAACGCTGGTCGAGACCTTGACCGGTCTTTCCATCCTGCCAGGCCAGATAACATTCGAGCTCGTGGAATCGATCTTTCTCGACGAGAGCGACGACGTTGTCCTCGGCAACATCGAGCGGATCAAGGACCTTGGCATCGACATCGAAATCGACGATTTCGGTACCGGGCATACGTCGATCGTCAGCCTGCTGAAACTGCGGCCAAAGCGGCTGAAGATCGACCGCCAACTGGTGGCACCGATCCTCACTTCGCGCCACGAGCAGGCCCTGGTGCGGTCCATCATCGACATCGGCAAGTCGCTGGGGATCGAGATCGTCGCCGAGGGCGTGGAAACGATGGCGCATGCCGAGATGTTGAGTGCGCTCGGTTGCGACCTTCTGCAGGGCTTTGCCTTCGCCGCGCCACTGCCGGGCAACAAATTCCAGGCCTACGCACTCGGACATCGCCGGAAAGCTGCCTCCTGAAGGAATCTGGGCGCGCGCGCTGAAAGCTCTGCATCACCCGGCCTTTCCCATCAAAAAGACTTCAACTTTGCGCCAATCGGCTCTATGAGTGCCGCAACAGGAAGGAGCGGATCGTGGCGCATGTCGCGACCGTGAGCGCACTGGGCAGGATTTCATGTCGCACAATACTTTCGGCCATCTTTTCCGCGTGACCACCTGGGGCGAGAGCCACGGCCCGGCGCTGGGTTGCGTCGTCGACGGCTGCCCGCCCGGCCTCCGCTTCAAGCTCGCGGAGATCCAGGCCTGGCTCGACAAGCGCAAGCCGGGGCAGTCGCGCTTCGTCACCCAGCGGCGCGAAGACGATCTGGTCCGCGTGCTCTCCGGCGTCATGCTCGATGACGACGGCGAGACGATGGTTTCCACCGGCACGCCGATCTCGATGATGATCGAGAACACCGACCAGCGCTCGAAGGATTATTCCGAGATTGCCCAGCGCTACCGTCCCGGCCATGCCGACTACACCTACGACCTGAAATACGGCATCCGCGACTATCGCGGCGGCGGACGTTCCTCGGCGCGCGAGACGGCGGCACGCGTGGCCGCCGGCGGGATCGCGCGAAAGGTCGTGCCCGGCCTGACCGTGCGCGCCGCCCTCGTGCAGATCGGCAAGCACCGGATCAACCGCGCCAACTGGGATTGGAGCGTCGTCGACACCAACCCGTTCTTCGCGCCCGACCCGGAAATCGTGCCGGTGTGGGAAGAGTATCTCGACGGCATCCGCAAGGCCGGCTCCTCGGTGGGCGCGGTCGTCGAAGTGGTTGCCGAAGGTGTCCCGGCGGGCATCGGCGCGCCGATCTACGGCAAGCTCGACCAGGACATCGCCGCCAATCTGATGTCGATCAACGCGGTGAAGGGCGTTGAGATCGGCAACGGCTTCGGTGCCGCCGAGATCACTGGCGAAGAGAACGCCGACGAGATGCGCATCGGTCCCGATGGCAAGCCAATGTTCCTGTCGAACCATGCCGGCGGCATCCTCGGCGGTATCGCGACGGGCCAGCCGGTCATTGCCCGCTTCGCCATCAAGCCCACTTCGTCGATCCTGACCGAGCGCCGTTCGATCGACAGCCACGGTAACGAGGTGGACGTGCGCACCAAGGGTCGGCACGACCCGTGCGTCGGGATCCGGGCCGTGCCGATCGGCGAGGCCATGGTTGCCTGCGCGATCGCCGACCACTATCTGCGGGACCGCGGCCAGACCGGCCGGCTGGCTTAACCGCGACACGACCAGGAGTTACGAAATGTCCTTTGACCAGAAGCGCGTTGTCGATGCGATCCGGGCGTTCGAGGCCGGCGAGATCGTCGTCGTCACCGACGACGACGGGCGCGAGAACGAGGGCGACCTGATCGTCGCCGCGGTTCACTGCACGCCGGAAAAGATGGCCTTCATCGTCCGGCATACCTCCGGCATCGTCTGCACGCCCATGCCGCGCGAGGAGGCCAAGCGCCTGAACCTCAGCGCGATGGTGGCGGACAACGATTCGGCGCACACCACCGCTTTTACGGTTTCGGTCGACTTCAAGCACGGCACGACCACCGGCATTTCCGCCGAGGACCGGACGCTGACCGTCCGCAACCTCGCCAATCCGAATATCGGCCCGGCCGACTTCGTCCGTCCCGGCCACATCTTCCCGCTGGTTGCCCGCGAGGGCGGCGTGCTGATGCGCTCGGGCCATACCGAGGCGGCGGTCGACCTCTGCAAGCTTGCGAGCCTGCCACCGGTCGGCGTCATCTGCGAGCTCGTCAACGACGACGGCACCGTGACGCGCGGACCGCAGGTGGCGCAGTTCGCCGAGACGCACGGCCTCAAGCAGGTTTCGGTGGCCGACCTGATCGCCTACCGCCAGCGCAAGGAAACCCTGATCGAACAGGGCGCGACCTTTGACGTCGACACGCCGTTCGGCAAGGCGAAGGCGACAACCTACTCCCTGCCTTGGGACCCGATGCACCATATGGCCGTCGTCTTCGGCGACATCCGCGACGGGGTCGACATCCCCGTCCGGTTGCACCTGGAAAACGTCGGCGAGGACGTATTCGGCAAAAATCGGCAGCTCGAGGCGATCATGAAGCGCATCGCCGAACACGGCCGCGGCGTGATCGTCTATTTGCGCGAAGGCTCCGTCGGCGTCGGCGTCTCGAAGACGGCGCGCAAGGGCAGCCACGAGCGCGAGGGACACAGCGAGGCGATGGCGCGCGAGAACGAGTGGCTGGAGATCGGCCTCGGCGCACAGATCCTCAAAGACCTTGGCATAACCTCCATCAGGCTCATGGCCTCCCGCGAACGTCACTATGTCGGGCTTGAAGGCTTCGGCATCAACATCGCGGCGACGGACATCTGCTGAAGCATGTCTCCCGAAAGTGGGAACCGGTTTCGGGACAAGGACATGCGAAAGAACAAGGACCTAAAGCGTGGCAAGCGAATCCGAAAGATCGCGACGCGCTTTAGGCGGGACGAAAGCGGCCAGGGAGATCGTGAGCTCCCGTCGTGGAACGTGAAATCTGCATGAAGCAAGACAAACCCCTGCGCCTGGTAATGCATATTGGTCCGCACAAGACCGCGACCACCTATATGCAGGCCAATTTCCATCACAACGCCGATCGGCTGCGGGAGCGGGGCTGGCTTTACCCGGTGATCGGCGAACGTGTCGGCATCGCCCATCACGACCTCTCCGACCATGAGGACCAGTTTCTGCAGCGCGAAGGCGCGGCCTATTCCGATTTTCTCAAGGTGCTCCAGAAGGCCGACCGGGAAGGTCTCGACATCCTTCTCTCGTCCGAGGGTTTCAGGCGCTGGAAAAAGCAGCATTTCCAGGCTGTTGCGGAGATCATCGGCAACCGCTCCCTGCAGCTCGTCTATACCCTGCGTGATCCGCTCGACACGATCTATTCGCTGTGGGCGCAGAAAGCCGGCATGGGGTCTGCGCCAAGCCTGCCCCAGTGGATGGAAAGACCGCTGCGAAACCCGTTGCGGGCAATCTACCTGAACCCGCTCAGGGAGATCCGGCCGGTGCTGGCGCTGCCGGGCGTGGATTACAGGGTGCTGCTCTACGAGGAGATCCGCAGGCAGAAGCTCGACATCTTCACCTACTTCCTTGAAACGATGCTCGATATCCATGACCTCAAGGCGACGAAGCCTTCGGTCAACGAGCGGCTGCCGATCGAGATGACGGAGTTCATCCGATTGCTGGCCAAGGAGAGCAGGTTTCCAACCGGAAAACCGAACAGCCGCAAGGCACTCCACATCGGCCAGGTCATGCGCTACCTGTTCACGCCCGAGGAAAAGGCGCGGATCGTCGATACAATGGCAAGCGAAGGTGCTTCCGCGCGCCGCACGCTCGCTGTGCCGCGTCAATCCGAGGATTTCCGCACCGTCGAAACGCGCCTGCTGAACACGTTGCGAAAGCATATGCATCCGCAACCGGCCGGCGATCGGATCTTTGGCGACCATACGGCGGAGTTCGTCCATTACGACGACGAAGAACTGCGCAGGATTCCGGCCGTGCAGGAACTGCTGCAAACCGCCCTCAAAAAGACCCGCAAGACCTATCCACCCCTTACCGCCATGAATATCGGCAAGCGTGCGCTGGTCGAATGGCGCAAGCTTCGGAAACGGGTTCGCTTCTGAGTGCGGTGCCCATCGCGTGAAGGATGACGCGGAGGGTGTGACGCAACGTCAGCCCTGCCGCCATCCGTCGAGGTAGCGGACCTCCTCGACGCCGGTGAAGCGGGCCAACCGGGCCAATTCCGCATCGAGGCGCTCCATTCGCCCCGCCGAGGATCTTACACCGGGTTCGAGCCAGAGCTTTCTGACCACGAGCTCGCCAGCCTTGCGGTCCGCCTTCATGTCGATGCGCCCGATCAGGCGATCGCCCTCAAGCAGCGGGAAGACGTAGTAGCCGTATTGCCGCTTCGGCTCCGGCACGAAGACCTCGATGCGATAGAAGAAGCCGAACAGCCGCTCCGTGCGGTTGCGATCACGGATGAGCGGGTCGAACGGCGAGAGCACCCGCAGCCGGGCCGGCGGTTCCGGCACGTCGCCGAGTGCTTCGGGGAAGTCGGCGAAGGCGTGGCAGGCGCGCGGTTTGCTGCCGTCGGCCAGCTCGACGCGGACTGGCCGAAGTTCGTCACGGTGAGCTTCGACCCAGCACCGCGCTTCGTCCGGTGAAACCAGGTCCCAGAACGCGGCAATCTCGCCATGGGTGGCAAAGCCGAGCCGCGACAGCGCGCTCCGGCACGCCCAGTCGACAAATGCATCATGATCGACCTCTGGTTCATGATGGTGCTGCGGCACCACCCGTTCGGCGAGATCGTAGACTTTCTGGAAGTTCTCCCGCCTGGCGATCGCGATCTTGCCCGTGCGCCAGAGGTATTCCAGCGCGGTCTTGTTCGGATGCCAGTTCCACCAGCCGCCGGATTCGTGGTCGGCAGACTTCAGTTCGCGCGACAGCACCGCACCATTCTCTTCGATCCTGCCGTAGGTCTCCTCGAAGCTCGTATCGAACCCCTCCCCCTGCCAGCGGCGCCAGCGTTCGAGAATGGCGCCATTCTCCCGCCGGAACTTGTGCTTCCAGTAGCGGTAGAAGGCGCTCGGAATGATCGAGGCGTCGTGCGTCCAGTTCTCGAACAGGTCGCCGTCCTTCTCCAGAAGGTCGGCCAGGTGCTCGCGGCGATAGGTCTGGTTGCGGGAAAAGAGAATCTGGTGGTGGGCGCGCTCGACCGTGGAGATGCTGTCGACCTGCACGAAACCGATGTCATGGATCAGCCGCAGCAGGCCATCCTTGCCGAGCAGGCGACCGGGCGGCGTGCAAAGCCCCTGCCTTGCCAGGAAGACGCGGCGGGCGTCAGCGTTTGTGACCAGATTCGTCATGTGTCATGATAGGCATATATTCCCACCTCTTCCAACCCGAATTCCTTTGCATGACGACCGGACAAGCGTTTCGGGTAACGCGTTCAGCCGGAGCAGGATTGGATCAGGCCCGATCCCCACGAAAGCATGCCCGGCCGAACGCTTCAAATCGACCCGGAAAGGCACTATAGCTCGCGCCACGTCACCGGCCCGGGAGTTCCCATTGGACATCGTTTTCAGCGACGCTTCGGCCAGCTTCGCCGGACAGACCGCGCTGCATTCCCTCTCGCTGAAGCTCAGCGAGCGCCGCATCGGCATCATCGGTCTGAACGGCTCCGGCAAGACGACCTTTGCGCGCTTGATCAACGGGCTGATCCGCCCGGCGTCCGGACGGGTGACGATCGGTGGCCTGGACACGGTGAAGGACGAGGAAGCGGCGCGCGGACGGGTGGGCTTCATTTTCCAGAACCCGCAGCATCAGATGATCCTGCCGGTTCTGGCCGAGGATATCGCCTTTGGCCTGAAGAACCGCGGACTGGCAAAGGACGAAATTTCCAGGCGCACGGAGGCCGTGCTGGAGCGCTTCGGCATCGCGCATCTGGCGAAGCGGCGCGTGCATGAGCTTTCCGGTGGAGAGAACCAGCTTGCCGCAATCGCCAGCGTTCTGGTGACGGGACCGGACGTGCTGATCCTCGACGAGCCGACGAACCAGTTGGACCTGAAGAACCGCGACATGATCGAACGCACCATCGCCACGCTCCCCGAACAGGCGATCGTGATCACCCACGACCTGCCGCTGCTCGACGGCTTCGACCGTGTGCTGCTCTTCCATCGGGGCCGGCTTGCGGCCGACACGACGCCAGCCGAAGCTGTCCGCACCTATCGGGAAATCGCCGCATGCTGACCGGCCTCGACATCGAGGGCGATACGCCGCTTCACCGTCTGTCTGGTCGGGCCAAGCTGATCCTGCTGTTCGCCGCGGCAATCGGATTGTTTCTTCTGGACGGCCCTTGGGTGTTGGCGGGCGGCGCCATTGTCGCTGCCGGATTATACGGCTCGACCGGCATTCCTCCTCGCGAGGCCTTTCGCCGGGTTCGCTTCGTGCTGTTCACCGTGATGCTCGTGGCATTGGCAAACTACCTCTTCCATTCGCTCGCAGACGCGCTTTCCGTGTTGTTCCGGCTCACCGCCCTGGTGCTGCTCGCCGCTGCGGTCACCGCCACCACGACGATCTCTGCGTTCATGGACGAGATCACGCGGCTGTTGCGCCCGCTCGAGCGCTTCGGCTTCGTTCGCGCCGCCGACGTCAGCCTGGCTGTCGGGCTGGTGCTGCGGTTTACGCCGGAAATCCTGGCGCGCTACACCGACATCCGCGACGCGCACCGGGCGCGTGGCCTGCGCGTGCGTCCGCTGGGAATTCTGCTGCCGCTGATCATCCTGACGCTGAAGGACGCGGATACGGTCGCCATGGCGATTGACGCCCGCGGGTTTCGCCGTCAATAACCCATATTAGCGGCTTGCAATTCTCGACATGCTGCCGAATTCGAAGCCCACGCCCTGCCGAACCGATCTTCGGCACGCCGCGCCTTTAGCCGGGAAGCCCTGCATGACCACCAGAGACATCGTCCTCGTCGCCCTCTTTGCTGCCATCATCGTCGTGCTCGGCATGCTGCCACCGATCACGCTCGGCTTCATTCCAGTTCCCATCACCGCACAATCGCTCGGCGTCATGCTGGCCGGCTGCATCCTTGGTGCCAAGCGTGGTGCGGCCGCCGTTCTGCTGGTCGTGCTTCTGGTGGCGATCGGCCTGCCGGTGCTGTCGGGCGGGCGCGGCGGACTTGCCGTCTTCGCCGGCCCCACTGCCGGCTATCTCGTCGGCTGGGTTGCGGGGGCCTATGTGACCGGACTGATCGCCGAGCGGCTTGTGCGCGAGGGACAGCCCGAGTTCCAGCAGTTCCTCGGCTTCCTCGTCGCTGCGGTCGTTGGCGGCATCGGCATCGTCTATCTGTTCGGCATCGCCTGGCTCTCCTACATGAGCGGCAAGGCATTCGTCGCAACGACGCTCGCCTCGCTCGTCTTCATCCCCGGCGATCTGATCAAGGCCTTCGTGGCGATGCTGGCCGGCCGTGCCGTGCTGGCCGGTTATCCGCTGCTGCCGGTCCGCACCTGATCCGCACTAATGGCGGGTGCCATTGGGGCCCGCCTACTGCAATTTGCACGGCTGTTGAAAAGCACGCCGCGTGCCCCCATTTCCCGTGGACCATATTCTACGCAGCGGATAGCCTCGGATCATGACGACGCTCCTCTTCGAAAGCCCGATTTTTCTCGAGCACAAGACACCCGAGGGGCATCCCGAGCGGCCCGACCGGCTGCGGGCGCTGAACCTTGCCCTTGAGCACGAGCGCTTCCAGTCGCTCGTTCGCAAGACGGCCGAGCAGGCAAACGAGGACTTCGTCCTCCTTGCCCATCCCGAGGCCCACCTGCGCGCCGTGATGAAGGAGATCCCCGAAGAGGGTATCAACCAGTTCGAGTCCGACACCTATGCCAGCCCTGCCAGTCTCCAGGCGGCGCTGACCGCGATCGGCGGCGCGATCTCGGCTGTCGACGCGGTGTTCTCCGGCGAGGCGGACAACGCCTTCATTGCCGCCCGGCCACCCGGCCATCACGCCGAGAAATCCAAGGCGATGGGCTTCTGCTTGTTCAACTCCGCGGCCATCGCTGCGCGTCACGCCCAAAGAGCGCATGGCGCCGAGCGCATCGCCATAGTCGACTGGGACGTTCACCACGGCAACGGCACGCAGGACATCTTCTGGGACGATCCGTCGGTGCTCTTCTGCTCCACCCATCAGATGCCGCTCTACCCCGGCACCGGTGCAAAGGACGAAATCGGCGCCGGCAACGTCGTCAACGCGCCGCTTTCGCCCGAGACCGGCAGCGACCATTTTCGCGAAGCCTTCAAGAGCCGCGTGCTGCCGCGGGTCGCCGAGTTCCGGCCCGACCTGATCGTCATCTCCGCAGGCTTCGACGCCCACCACCGCGACCCGCTGGCGCAACTCCACCTCGTCGCCGACGACTTCGACTGGGCGACGGCGAAGTTGATGGACGTTGCCGAACGGTCCGCATCGCACAGGGTGGTCAGCCTGCTTGAAGGCGGCTACGACCTCCAGGGGCTGGCCGAATCGGCCGCCTTGCATATCCACCGGCTGATGAGAGGCTGATCATGACCACATCGACCCCCATTGCGGACGTCTCTGCGCTTTCCTTCGAGCAGGCCGTGGAAGAGCTCGAGAGGATCGTGGCCGCGCTGGAACGCGGCGACGTCGCCCTCGACAAGTCGATCGAGATCTATGAACGCGGCGAAGCGCTCAAGAAGCACTGCGAGAAACTCCTCAACGCTGCCGAGAATCGAATCGAGAAGATCAGGCTCGACCGCGCTGGTAACCCACAGGGTGTCGAACCGCTCGATAACGGCTAACACCCCAAATGCCATCGGGTCACACAATCGTGACCCTGTGTCATCGCTTACCCCAGATACCTGGCCTGCATCCAACCCCGGCTGTCCGCAACAGCTGGGGTTTGACGTTTTGGCGTCTTTTCACACTTGTGATCAGAGCTCCCCGCTGGCCAATTTTGCCTCGGCGTTTTTGCATAGCCCAACATTTGGGGGTTGCCAAAATTGATGAGACAGACCAAGTAGGACCCACATAAGGAGCCACCTCATTAAATGGGGTCGCCTTATGCGCGTGCCGACGAAATGCTCGACGCACGCTCCAATAGAAATGCGACAGGCGAGACGTGACGAAGGGAAATGACGAGCATTATCAAGCGTTCATGGGTCTCCTCCCAACCCTGACATAGCGCGAAACACAGTTCTCTCCCTTCAAGCACTTGCCCCAATTCATTGCAGGCCTCTCATGCTGAACTATCCCTCCCCATCCGAACGCCGCCACACCGCTCGTGGCGGGAGCCGCGAAATCCTTGACCGGGTCGGCGACAAGTGGTCGCTGTCAGTCATCGAGACCCTCTGCGACGGCCCCTTGCGCTTCAACGAACTCAAGAAGCAGGTCGAGGGAATCTCCCAGCGCATGCTGACGCTGACGCTCCGGCACCTTGAGCGTGACGGCCTGGTGACGCGCACGATGTTCGCGACGATCCCGCCGCGCGTCGACTATGAGCTGACCCCTCTCGGCTTCAAGCTCCTCAAGCCGGTGACGGAACTGGTCGACTGGCTGCGGGAAAACAACGAGGAAATCGAGGCAGCGCAAAAATCCTTCGACCGGCAGACGGTCGCCGCCCCCCTGCCCTGAACACTGTGTTCACGCGGCAATCCCGCGTGACCACTTGCCACGACCGGCCGCCTCTTGTTCACTGTTCCCACATGTTTTGAAACGGAGTGCGCGACATGAGCTTCTTCCCCGGACCGGACCCTGTCGCAGGTGACGCTGCCGCCTGCGACGCCTTGGAACACCTGATCATTCCGCGCACCAGCGACCTCGGCGGCTTTGAAGTGCGCCGGGCGCTGCCAACGGCAAAACGCCGCCTTGTCGGACCCTTCATCTTTTTCGACCGGATGGGACCGGCCCTGTTCAGGGCCGGACAGGCGATCGACGTGCGGCCGCATCCGCATATCGGCCTTTCGACCGTCACCTATCTGTTCGACGGCGAAATCAAGCACCGCGATAGCTTGGGGACCGAAATGGTCATCCGCCCCGGCGACCTCAACCTGATGACGGCGGGCCGCGGCATCGTCCATTCGGAGCGCTCGCCAGAAAACGTCCGCGGCCATCCGCACAGCCTTTCGGGCCTCCAGACCTGGCTCGCCCTTCCCGACGGTCAAGAGGAAATCGACCCGGCCTTCATCCACACGACGCATGAGGAACTGCCGGTCTTTGCGTCCGACGGCGTTCAGGGCCGCGTGATCATCGGCCACTACGAAGGCCATCGTTCGCCGGTCAAGGCTCCCACCGACACGCTCTACACCGACCTGATGCTGGCGCCCGGTGCCAGCGCGCCACTGGCCGCCGACTGGGAAGAGCGCGCTATCTATGTGCTGTCCGGCGAACTCGACGTGGCCGGCGATCGGTTCGAGGCCGACCGGCTGCTGGTGTTTCGTCCCGGTGATGCCATCACGCTGAAGGCCGGCGCCGAAGGCTGTCACGTGGCACTGTTCGGCGGTGCGGCGCTCGGCTCGAAACGCCACATCTGGTGGAATTTCGTCTCCTCCTCGAAGGAACGAATCGAACAGGCCAAGCAGGAGTGGCGGACGGGGCGCTTCGATATCGTGCCGGGCGATGAGGAGGAATTCATCCCATTGCCAGAAGGCTGACGCTATGCGTGCCCCGACAAAGCCTTCTTGTCGTTCCACAAGCGCGTAATCCGGCGCTCGGCCGGTTTCCTTGTCGGCAAATAGCGCATAAGTTGGCGTGAAGGTTGCAAAGCGCCGCCGCATCGGCAATGACAGGCAGAACAGGACCATCGGCGCGGCCCGGCGAAGGCTCGGCCAGCCGGCGGTCGGCAAAAGGGCATCAAGAGTGAGACAATTGCCAGCGACCCCCCTGCTCGATCAGGTGAACACCCCGGCAGATCTGAAGAAGGTGGACGATCGCGACCTGCCGCAACTCGCCGCCGAACTGCGCGACGAGATGATCGATGCCGTATCCGTGACCGGCGGCCATCTCGGCGCTGGCCTCGGCGTGGTCGAGCTCACCATCGCCATCCATAAGGTTTTCGACACCCCGAAGGACCGGCTGATCTTCGACGTCGGCCATCAGTGCTACCCACACAAGATCCTGACTGGCCGGCGCGACCGGATCCGCACGCTGCGGCAGGAAGACGGCCTTTCCGGCTTCACCCGCCGCGCGGAGAGCGAGTACGACCCCTTCGGCGCAGCGCATTCTTCCACCTCGATCTCGGCCGGTCTCGGCATGGCGGTGGCGTCCGAGCTTTCGGGCGCAGACCGCAACGTGATCGCCATCATCGGCGACGGCGCCATGTCGGCCGGCATGGCCTATGAGGCGATGAACAATGCCGGGGCGCTCGACGCGCGCCTCATCGTCATCCTCAACGACAACGACATGTCGATCGCCCCGCCGACCGGCGCGATGAGCGCCTATCTGGCACGCCTGGCTTCCGGCCGCACCTACATGGGCATGCGCGAGCTCGGCAAGAAGATGACTGCCTATCTCGGCAAGTCGGTCGACCGCGCGATCACCCGCGCCGTGGAACACGCACGCGGCTACGTCACAGGCGGCACGTTGTTCGAGGAGATGGGCTTCTACCATATCGGCCCGATCGACGGCCATTCGTTCGAGCACCTGCTGCCGGTCCTGCGCAACGTCCGCGACAACGGCAAGGGCCCGGTGCTCATCCATGTGGTGACGCAGAAGGGCAAGGGCTATCCGCCGGCGGAAGCCGCCGCCGACAAGTACCACGGCGTCAACAAGTTTGACGTCATCACCGGCGCGCAGGCCAAGACCAAGCCGAACGCCCCCTCCTATACTTCCGTCTTTGCCGACGCGCTGATCCAGGAGGCCGGTTTCGACGACAAGATCGTCGGCATCACCGCCGCCATGCCGAACGGCACGGGTCTCGACAAGTTCGGCGGGATCTATCCGGCTCGCCTCTTCGACGTCGGGATCGCCGAGCAGCACGCGGTGACGTTCGCCGCCGGCCTTGCCGCTGAAGGCTACAAGCCGTTCGCGGCCCTCTATTCGACGTTCCTGCAGCGCGCCTACGACCAGGTCGTTCACGACGTAGCGATCCAGGGCCTGCCGGTTCGCTTCCCGATCGACCGCGCCGGCTTCGTCGGCGCCGACGGCCCGACCCACGCGGGATCGTTCGACACCACCTATCTCTCTTCGCTTCCAGGCTTCGTGGTCATGGCAGCCGCCGACGAGGCGGAACTGAAACACATGGTGCGAACAGCCGCCGCCTATGACGAGGGTCCGATCTCGTTCCGCTATCCGCGCGGCGAGGGCGTGGGCGTAGAAATGCCGGAGCGCGGCGAAATCCTGGAGATCGGCAAGGGCCGTCTCATCAAGCAGGGAACGAAGGTTGCGCTGCTTTCCTTCGGCACCCGCCTTGCGGACTGTCTGCTTGCGGCCGAAGACCTCGATGCCGCAGGCCTTTCCACCACCGTGGCCGACGCGCGTTTCGCAAAGCCGCTCGATCACGACCTGATCCGCCAGCTTGCCCGCCATCACGAGGTACTGGTGACGATCGAGGAAGGCGCGGTCGGCGGTTTCGGCAGCCATGTTCTGCAGTTCCTTGCCGTCGAAGGCCTGCTGGAAACCGGGCTGAAGGTGCGGCCGCTGGTGCTGCCCGACATCTGGATGGAGCAGGCGAAGCCGGAAAGCATGTATGCGAAGGCGGGGCTTGACCGCGCCGGCATCGTCACCACCGTCTTCAAGGCGCTCGGCCAGAAGGATATCGGCGTCGGCGTCGCCGGCTGATTTTCCTCTTCCGCTAGCCTCCACCGACTCAACGGACTTGCCTCCATGGCCGCAACACGCCATGAGAGGCGATGACCGACAAACCCGCCACATCCCAACGCCTCGACCAGCTTCTGGTGGCGCGCGGCCTGTTCGACAGCCGCTCGCGCGCCCGTGACGCGATCGACCGCGGCACCGTCCGTGTCGACGGCAAGGTCGCGACCAAGGCGGGCGCGACCGTCGGCCCTGATGCCTCGATCGAACTCGATGATCCGGCGCGCGCCTATGTATCGCGCGCAGCACTCAAGCTTGCTGCTGCCCTCGACCAATTCGGGCTCGATCCGACGGGGCTCGACTGTCTCGACATCGGCGCCTCCACCGGCGGCTTCACGGAAGTGCTGTTGCAACGGGGTGCGCATCATGTCGTGGCCGTCGATGTCGGCCACGGTCAGATGCATCCCCGCATCGCGCAGGACACGCGCGTGACCAACCTCGAGGGGCTGAACGCTCGCGTGCTGTCGGCAGCGGAGGTCGGCGAACGCGTGATCGGCTGCGTCGTCTCGGACGTCTCCTTCATCTCGCTGAAACTGGCGCTGCCGCCGGCGCTTTCGCTGGCACGGCCCGGCGCCTTCTGCGTGCTGCTCGTCAAGCCGCAATTCGAGGCAGGACGCGAGGCGATCGGCAAGGGCGGCCTTCTCAAGGATCCCGCAACGGGGCCGGAGGTTGCCGCAACGCTCGAGCGTTGGCTTATTGAGGAGATGGGCTGGAGCAGCCTTGGCATCATCCCCTCCCCGATTGCCGGCGGCGACGGCAACCAGGAATATCTTCTCGCAGGACGCAAACCATGAGCACCGAAACGGTCACGATCAACAGGCTCGGCAGCGGCGGCGACGGCATTACCGCCGGTCCGGATGGCCCCGTCTACGTCCCCTTCACGCTTCCCGGTGAAACCGTGGCGATCGCCCGGGTAAAGAACCACGGGACGGTTATGTCGACCTCCGTCGCCTCGCCCGACCGGATCGCCCCGGCCTGCCACCATTTCGGCCCTGACGGCAAGAACGGCGCCTGCGGCGGCTGTTCGCTGCAGCACGCCGGCGACGGGCTCTATCACGCCTACAAGCGCGGCCTCGTGGTGGACGCGCTCAAGTCCAAGGGACTGACGCCCGACGTGGCGCCGCTCGTCATCGCCCGCCCCGGTGAGCGGAGGCGGATGGTCTTCACCACCCGCAAGACCGAGAAAGGCATGCTGCTCGGCTTCAACCAGGCATCCAGCCACCACATCGTCGACATCGACGAGTGCCCGATCAGCAGCCCGGGCATTGTTTCGAGGCTGGATGCGATCCGCACGGTCGCCGACGCATTGGCGACCGACAGCCAGGGCTTCCGGCTGACCGTGCTCGAAACGCTCAGCGGTCTCGATCTCGCCTTCGAGGGGATCCGCAAGATCGGCGACAAGCAGCGCCGCGCCGTCACCGAATGCGTGCTCGCCCTGCGTGGCATCGCCCGCGTGTCCAACGACGGTGAGATCCTGATCGAGCCGCAGAAGCCACAGATCGACTTTAATGGGGTGCCAGTCATCCCACCGGCCGGTGGCTTCACCCAGGCAACAATCCAGGCCGAAGAGGCAATGGCCGCCCTCGTGCTTGACCACATCGGCAAGGCAAAGCGCGTCGCCGACCTCTTCTCCGGGTCAGGAACCTTTGCCCTTCGGATCGCCCGGACGGCTCGCGTTCACGCCGTCGAAGGCGACGAGAAGGCCTTGAAGGCGCTGGATCATGCCGCTCGCCACGCGCAGGGGCTGAAACCGGTGACGATCGAGAAGCGCGACCTGTTCCGCCGTCCGCTGATGGCCTCGGAACTGAAGGTGTTCGACGCCGTCGTCTTCGATCCGCCACGGGCGGGTGCCGAAGACCAATGTCGGGAACTTGCCCGTTCGGGCGTGAAGAAGGTCGCCGCTGTCTCCTGCAATCCGGTGACGCTCGCCCGCGATCTCTCCATCCTCGTTGCCGCCGGCTACCGGATCACCGGCGTGACGCCGATCGACCAGTTCCTCTGGTCGTCGCATGTGGAGGCGGTAGCGACGCTGGAGAAGTAGGCGGGAGAGGATTGCCGCCGGGTATTGCGAGGCGGTGACGAGATCGCCTTCCACGCGATGGCGGAGCATCGAATGCAGGTTCCTTTCGGCCCCGGGGATGATATGGATTCGCGACACCTGAACGGAGCCTGCGAATGCGTGTCCTTGCCCTATGCTCGCTCCTGCTGCTGTCGTCCTGCATGACCCGGATCCCGGAGGAAGTCCTTGACGCCGACTGGTGCCGGGAGATGGCTGCGGCAAAGGCCCAGGCGACCGGTACCGGGCGAGAGAACCTGGCCGCGGCAATGATCAAGCATGATTGCAAGGAAAAGCTCGCCGCCGGGTGACAGGCCGGGGACGCGCTTCTGATGCCAAATCAACACGGATGGTTGGACGCCTTACGCGATGGCGGTGATCTCGAGTTCTTGCTCGCCGACGCTGGCGGCATCGCCGATCGCCTTGCCGATGAGAACCCTGGCCACGGGAGACACATAGGAGATCGAACCGGCTTTCGGATCGGCTTCGTCCTCGCCGACGATCCGGTACGTCTGGACGCGGCCGTCGTCACGGGCAAACGTCACCGTGCTCCCGAACGCGACGATCTCGGACGACGTCGGGTCGGGAACGAGTTCAGCCGTCCGGACCCTTTCGGTGAAGTAGCGCAGATCGCGCAATGGGCCGGCCGTTTGCCGGCGCCGTTCGTTCACGTCTTCGATCGTGTTGGCCGCATGGTAGGCTTCGCGTGCCTGTTGAAGCTGCAATTCCAGGGCTTTCAGCCCCGCTTCCGTGACGAGATTCGGGTGCGGCGAAACCGGGCGGTCGGGCAACAGGGTTTCCGCAGCCGTTTCGGCACTCTCTTCCTTGACGAAGGCAACGCTCAATTTCTCGAACTCCATTTCAACGCGATGCACTTTGCAGCGCGCGTGACCACCGATCCGACGTTTGTCTGAACCGTGGATCGGATGACAATAGACGAACTGGCCAACTTGTTCCAACGGGCGGTGAACGCCCAGCCTGCTACTTCTTCGCCATGAAGGCCTCGAAGGCAGCGCGGGCCTCGGCGCTGCGCAGCCGCACCGCGAAATGATGCGCCTCCTCGTCGATCCGGCCGGCGATCTCCTCGCGATTGCCGCGAAGCAGTTCGCGTGCGGCCCGCAAGGCCTCCGGCGGCTTGGCTGTCAGGCGCCTCGCAATCTCCATCGCTTCGGCTTCGACCGCGTCCATGACTTTCCAGATCAAGCCGGCGGCATGGGCCTCCTCGGCGGAAAAACTCTCACCGGCGACGAGCAGGGCGAAGGCACGCTGGTGGCCCATCAGCCGCGGCGCGATCAGGCTGGAGGCGGCCTCCGGCACGAGCGCGAGATCGACGAACGGGGCCTTGAACAGCGACCGCGGCGAGGCAACGGTCATGTCGCAATGCAGGTGGATAGTCGTGCCGATGCCGATCGCAAGACCGTCCACACCGGAGATCAGCGGCTTGGTGTGGGCGGCAAGCGCGTGCAGGAAATCGACGACCTCCCGCCCCATCGTGCCCCCCACGGCAAAGGCCAGGAATTCGGCCATGTCGTTGCCGGCGGAAAAGCAGCCCTCCGACCCGAGCAGCAGCGTGACCCGGATCGACGGGTCGACGTCGGCGGCGCGCAACGCATCCGTCATCGTGTGGTACATCGCGCGGGTGATCGCGTTCTTCTTCTCCGGGCGGTTCAGGCGGATCACCTGTACGCCGGGCAGCGTCTCGGGACGATCGATCAGGATGTGGTCGCTCATCTCTCTTCTCTCCTCAGCCGAAAACCGCGCGCGCCGCCGCAAGGCTTGCAGCGCCGTTCACCACCCGATCCCTCAACGCCGCGGTCTCGGCAATGAGATTCTCCGCAGCGAAGCGGCACAGCGCGGTGCGCTCCTTCCCGCGGCCGTCGCCGGCGTCGGCCAACGCCCCCTTGGCCAGGTAGACACCTGTCAGGACAAGGCCGAAGAGACGCTGATAAGGCGTTGCGCCCGCGAGTGCCTCCGCCTGGCGGCCATCCGCCAGCGCCTCGCCGAGCCAGGCGGTAGCGGCCTCGAGATCGGTGAGACTCGACGCAAGCCGGGAGGCGGTTTCGCCGAAGGCCGGGTCGTCGGAAGCGGCCACGGCGCGCGCGATCGCCTTCAGTTCCTCGATGAAACCCTTGATCTGTGTGCCGTCCGAGAGCGGCAGCTTGCGGGTGACGAGGTCGATCGCCTGGATGCCGTTCGTGCCCTCGTAGATCGGCGCGATGCGGGCATCGCGATAAAGACGGGCAGCCCCCGTCTCCTCGATGAAGCCCATCCCGCCGTGAACCTGGATGCCGAGGGAGGCGACGTCGACGCCGGCATCGGTGGCGCAGCTCTTGGCGATCGGCGTCAGCAGGCTCGCCCGCTCGGCCCAGTGCCGCGCCTCCTCGCCTGAAGTGACATGCGACATGTCGACCGCGTAGGCGCAGGCATAGGCGATGGCGCGCGCTCCCTGCGTCAGCGCCTTCATGGTCAAAAGCATGCGGGCGACGTCCGGGTGCTCGATGATCGGGCTCATCCCCTCTCCCTGCCAGCCCGGCGCCCTGCCCTGGGTGCGCTCCCTGGCATAGGCGATCGCCTTTTGCGTCGCGGCTTCGGCGATCGCCACCCCCTGCATGCCGACGGCAAGGCGCGCATTGTTCATCATGGTGAACATGCAGGCGAGGCCCTTGTTCTCCTCGCCGACGAGCCAGCCGATCGCCCCAGGCTCCTCGCTGAACCGGCCGTCGCCATAGATCATCGTGCAGGTCGGCGAGGCGTGGATGCCGAGCTTGTGCTCGATCGAGTGGCAGAACACGTCGTTGCGGCCGCCAAGCGATCCATCGGCATTGACCAGGAATTTCGGAACGAGGAACAGCGAGATGCCGCGCGTTCCCGCCGGCGCATCCGGCAGGCGCGCCAGCACGAGATGGACGATGTTGTCGGTGAAATCGTGCTCGCCGTAGGTGATGAAGATCTTCTGGCCGAAGATGCGGTAGGTGCCGTCGTCACGCCGCTCGGCGCGCGTCTTCATCACGCCGAGATCCGAGCCGGCCTGCGGCTCGGTGAGGTTCATCGATCCCATCCATTCGCCGGAAACCATTTTGGGCAGATAGGTCTGCTTCAACGCGTCCGATCCATGTGCGGAGAGGGCTTCGATTGCGCCGATCGTCAGCGTCGGGCCGATGGCAAAGGCCATCGAGCCGCTGTTCCACATCTCCATCGTCGCGACATGAAGCATGTGCGGCAGTCCCTGCCCACCGAACTCGCGCTGTGCCGTCAGGGAGTTCCAGCCACCTTCCGCCCAGGCCCGGTAGAGCGCGGGCCAGCCTTCTGGCGTGGCGACGTGGCCATCCCGCAGGACGGCACCTTGGCGATCACCGGTTTCAGCCCGCGGCGCGATCTCGTCGCTGGCGAAACGCGCCGCTTCCAGGAGGATCGCGTCGACCAGGTCGCCAGACAATTCGCCGAACCGGCCTTCGTCCAATGCGGCCTCGAGGCCGGCCACGTGGCGAAGCGTGAACGCGATCTGATCGACCGGTGCCTTGTACATGGTGACCTCCACTAATTCGTCATGCGGACGCTTCGACCGGAAACATGGCGGTCGAACGGGGCCGGCGCAATGCGCGGCAGAGTATTTCTTTTTACGTAAACGTCAACGCAAAGCCCCGCTCAATGGCCGTGTCGATCTCGCCCTCTAGCAGAAAAGACCCATTCGCACTTTTCAACGGATCTCACGTGTGTAGATTAGAAACACCTTTCGGAAATGTAAGGCAGGGGGAATTTTTCATCTCGCGCACAACAAGGACCGGCATGGACGCCGCGGCTCCCGTCGTTCCGGGAATCAACCGCAGCACCGGGCGGTAAAGCCAGGCCCTGTTAACGTCTTGCTAACCATGTCGACGGCACCATCCGGGGCGGAGGGGCAGAAGCGGGGATCGAAGCATGACGACGATGAAGAGACTGGCCGCCGCCGGTGCGCTCCTCTTGGCCATGCCCGGCGCACTCTCAGCGACCGACCTGGAGCCCTGGAGAAAGCCGGAAAACGCTATCGTCGTCGATGCCTACGAGCTGAACGAGATCGATTGGCCGCTGATGCTGACCGACAAACGCATCGTCGGCTTCATCTCCAAGGCATCCGACGGTCTGCCGGAGAGCTTTAATTGCAAGGGCGATCACGACGGCGACACGGTCGCGCACTGCAAGACGATGTGGCGCAAGTACGCGGTCAGCCGGGAACTCTACGAGACGCGGAGACTGCTGGCCAAGGCCCAGGGCCTTTTGTGGGGCGCCTATCATCTCGCGCGTCCCGGAAATCCCGTCGACCAGGCCAACCACTTCCTCGACTACGCCAAGCCTCAACCGGGCGAGATGATGGTGCTCGATATCGAAGGCGTCGACCCGGAGCAGTACATGTCGCTCGCCGACGCGCAGGTCTTCGCCGGCCACATCCGCGCGCGCACCGGACGTTACCCCGTTCTCTACACCAACCACTCGACGGCAAGATACATCGCCGCGAACCGCGACAAGTACCGCATCCTTTCGCGTCTGCCGCTGTGGTACGCGCGTTACAAACCAGGCATCCAAGCCGTCTTCCCACTCGGCAACTGGGACAATTATGCGCTCTGGCAGTTTTCCGCCGCCGCCAACTGCAACAAGCGGCGCTGTCCCTATCGCGTGAAGGGCACGCTGAACGACATCGACGTCAATGTTGCGCCGGTGAGCCGTTCGGAGTTGGTGAAGATCTGGGCCTTTGGCGATCTTTTGCCGGAAAAGCCGTTCGATGCTACCGACGAAATCCGGGTCGACGAGATCGTGACGGCCTCGATCAACCGCGGCGCGGCAGACGAAGAGCCCAAATCGATGCCGGTAAAAATTGCGGCAGAAACGATTGCGGGCGTTGTTGCGGCTGCCAGCGCGAGTGTGCAGAACAAGGATGGCGACGCCATCTCCGGAACGATTGCATCATCGGCGAACGGCGAACCCACGGCCGCGGAAGGCGCGGTTACACCCGCCGCGGCGCATCCAGGCACGGATCCGGTAACGCCGCTGAACTATCAGAACTATTAAGCAAATTCCGATCAGAAACGACGGCAAGGTTGTCGCGGCCCGCCCGGGCGGTCGAGCACACGGCCTGACCGGCCTTGCGCAGTCCGTCCGTCGATTGTGTTCCGCGTAAGGGTGGTGTTAACCATAACAACGCATGATCCTCCTCCAAAAGCGTCGCCTCCCGGAGTACCCTCGTGCAGCCTACGCCGAAATTTAAGTATTACGACGCCACCGCCCTCAAGCGCGCGCAAGGCAGGCAGTCACTCGCCCATACCGAGTTTCTTCGAACCGGAAAGCTGGAAACGCGTGGCGACTGGAAGCGGACCGACAAGCGGTACATGAGCTACCCGGAGGTTGCCGAGCAGACCGGCCGGAAACTGGAGAAGGCAGGCACCCTCACCCATGAGCGCATCAATGGCTTCCACCGAGCGATCCGCTTTCCAAAGCTGATCTTCCACCGCACTCTCGCCTCGATGCCTCATCTCGGCTATTGCCACGTCACTGTTTCCAAGACGAGGCTTGCCAAGCAAGAAGACGTCCAGTGGTCGTTCTACATGGCCAACTTCTATGCGGAGATTGGCGACGGCGAACGGTTCTTCGAGGCGATCAGCCCAAAATTCTCGCGCATGTACTTCGCCGTGGCGACATGCCCGGCGAAGAGCGGCGACCGGCTGGAGATCAACCGAACGGTCGGCGACGACGGAGTGCTGTTCCACACCCATGACGCGAAGCTGGCGATGAAGAGCGTGCTGATGCTCGGTGCCCGCAACGAGGAACTGCGCAAGGTCATCCGCGCGATCTGAGCGTCGGCCTGCGCAACCATCTGAAGACGCGCTAGCGGACGACCGGACCGTTTGCCTTCTTCCAGGCGGCCATCCCGCCCTCGATGTGGCAGGCGTTGGTCAGCCCGGCATCCTGGGCGGCCTCGACCGCCATGGCCGAGCGTTCGCCGAAGGCGCAGTAAAAGACGATTCGCCGACCGGTCGTGGCGGCGAGTTCATGCAGCATCCCGCCAGCGCCGACGTTCTCCTGCAGATCCGGATAAGGCGCGTGGAGCGAGCCAGGGATGGTTCCGTGCTTTTGACGCTCGGCCGTCTCGCGCAGGTCGACGATCACGACTTCCCTGCTGTTGCGCAACGCCAATGCCTCTGCCGCCGTTACCGCCCAGCCCTTCCGGGCGATCTCTTCCTGATGGAGGCCGACCCGCATGTTGGCCGGAACGGCCACGTCCATCATCTTCGGATTGGGCAGGTGCAAATTGTTCATCACGTCGACGTATTCGTCGACGGAGCCGACCCTCAGCCTGGGATTGAACCGCTTCTCCTCACCGATGGTCGAGACCGTGTCGCCCTTGTAGTCGTGCGCCGGATAGACCAGCGTTTCCTCCGGCAGCTTGAGCAGCTTGTTGAAGATGGAGTCGTATTGCTGCCGCGGATCGCCGTTCTGGAAATCGGTCCGCCCGGTGCCGCGGATCAGCAGCGTGTCGCCGGTGAACACACGCCCGCCCATCAGGAAGGAGTAGGAATCGTCGGTGTGGCCGGGCGTGTAGAGTACGTCGAGGCTCAGGCCCTCGATAGCGATCCGGTCGCCTTCGGAAACACGCATGGAGACGACATCGGCTGCCGTCTGCTCGCCCATCACCGTTATGCAATGGGTGCGGTCGCGCAACGCGCCGAGGCCGGTCACGTGATCGGCATGGAGGTGAGTGTCAACCGCCTTGACGAGCTTGAGATCCAGTTCCTCCACCAGAAGCAGGTATCGTTCGACCTTTTCAAGCACCGGGTCGATGATAAGCGCCTCGCCTCCCGACCGGCTGGCGATGAGATAGGTGTAGGTGCCGGAGACACTGTCGAAGAGTTGGCGGAAAATCATCGGCACCCTCCATCAACCGTTCACCGTACCGGGACGCCGGGACGGCGCCTGCCTCACGTCCCCGGCTGCGGCACGATCCGGATGTACGGCTTGGGCGCACGCCAGCCATCGGGATATTGTTTCCGCGCGTCATCGTCGGATACGGAGCCGGCAATGATCACGTCCTCGCCCTGCTTCCAGTTGACCGGGGTCGCAACCTTGTGCTGCGCCGTCAGTTGCAACGAGTCGATCACCCGCAGCACCTCGTCGAAATTGCGACCCGTGGTCATCGGATAGACCAGGATCAGCTTGACCTTCTTGTCGGGGCCGATGACGAAGACGTTGCGCACGGTCTGGTTGTCGGCAGGTGTCCGTGTGGTGGGGTCGCCCGACACCGAGGCCGGCAACATGCCATAGAGCTTCGAGACGCTGAAATCGACGTCGGCGATCATCGGGAAATTGGGCGCATGCCCCTGCGTTTCCTCGATATCGCTCGCCCACCCGGCGTGACGATCGAGCGGATCGACGGAAAGGCCGATGATCTTGACCCCGCGCCGGTCGAATTCCGGCTTTATCTTCGCCATGTAGCCGAGTTCCGTGGTGCAAACCGGTGTGAAGTCCTTCGGGTGCGAGAACAGCACAGCCCAGGAATCACCGAGCCAGTCATGGAACCGGATCTCGCCTTCGGTCGTCTGCGCCTGGAAGTCCGGCGCCACATCGTTGATAGCAAGCGTCACCACACACCTCCCCGTCTTTCAAAGACGATGATCAGGGAACGAAGGCGCACAAGTTTGCACCAATCGCCACATTAGGCAACGCTAATGTTGGTTATCCGATACTACCAGAGCAAGAAGGCAATCAACGCGATCGATCGCGCAAAAGATGCACAAGGATCCGGAAGCGACCTAGCCGTTCTTGTATAGCATCCAATCCTTGCCGTCGGGCCCGCCGTCGTTGCCGCCGCGATGGACGACGAGGCGATTGCCGCCCGCCGCCTGTGCCTGCTGCAGCGCCTTATCGGCGAAGGTGACCAGATCGAAGGCATTTCCAATCCCGTCCACCATGCAGACACCGGCCGAGAATGTGAGGCAGCCGAGGTTGCGCGTCGTCTCGGGGTGTCGCAGTGGTGCTGCCGCAAAGGCCGAACGCAGCATCGCCAATAACCGGACGATCTCGTTTTCGTCGGACGTATAGAACAGGAAGCCGAAACGCAGCCCGTCGAAACGGCTGACGACGTCGGTCGCCGGCGTCGCTCGCTTCACCAGGGCGCCATAGTGGCGGATGAGGTAGTCGTTCAGCGCCTCGGCCTGAGCGGGCGAAAAGCGCTTTGAGACATCAACGTCGACGATGGCCAGGCCGCAGGACACCGGCAGTTCGGGATGGGCGTAGACCTTGGCGACCGCCTTGTTGAAGGCGCGGCGATTGCCCAGACCCGTCGCCGCATCGGCGAACTTGGTTGCCTCGAACGAAGCCAGGTCGCGCTGGATCGCGTCCATGTTTTCCGATTGCGCCGCGACGCTCGCCGCCATCGCGGCATTGCGGGTGGCCTGTTGTTCGGTCGCCTGGCGCAGCCGCTCGATTGACAGGCCAAGCGCGGAGGACGACTCCGGGCTATCGGCGGAGATCGCCTGCGATGCCTCTCCGATCAAACGGCCATAGTCGCTGAGCGAGATCTCCTCCTGCTGCAGCAACGCCATGAAGTTGGCCATCTCGTCGCGGACGGCGCCAGCCGAGCGTTGCAGCACGCCTTCTTCGTGATGGTGGGGGAGATACTTGCGGCCAAGCTCGTCCAGAGACGCTTGCGTCTTGAATTTGCCAAGAGCGACAAACTCGCGGACCAGATCAGGATTGGCGCCCGCATAGGCCTCGTAGACCAGTTCATAATTTCGCGGCAGCGCGTCGATGCCCATCTGGTGCATCGCTGTGGCGATACGCAAGGCAATGTCGTTCGTCGAGGATTTCCTCTGGTTCATGTTCATGCACCCACTCCCCTGTTCTGTCTGCATTACCAGCGATCGGTTACGAAGCATCTAACGCCGCGACGCCATTGGATGCGATTTTCCGCAAGCTCGTTCACCGTGTCCTTAAAACTTGGCATCCGGCCGTCAAAGGCTGTAAAGCGAGTGCCATCAAACGCAAAGAAGGGGCGAGATGGCAAAGGTCATCGACACGAGGACGGATCCCGAAGCAACCCTTGAGGAAGCAGTCGCGGTACTTGCGAGAGGCTTGCCGATCGCGATACCGACGGAAACGGTCTACGGCCTGGCGGCGGACGCGACCAATCCTGAGGCCATCGCCCGCATCTACGAAACCAAGGGACGGCCACGCTTCAATCCGCTGATATGCCACATGGCCGATCTTGAGATGGCCGAACGGTATGCCTGTTTTGATCCGCTGTCCCGCCAGATCGCCGAAGCGTTCTGGCCGGGTCCGCTGACGCTGGTCCTGCCGGTAAGGGCGAATACGTCCATTCATCCGCTCGTCTGTGCCGGGCTCGACACGGTGGGCATCCGCGTGCCCTCCGGCTTTGCCAATCGGTTGATTGCCGCGTTCGGACGGCCGCTCGCGGCACCGAGTGCGAACACGTCGGGGCGGATCAGCCCGACGAGCGCCGGGCACGTCAATGCCGATCTCGGCGACAGGATCGAACTGATCCTCGACGGCGGCGCGGCCAAAGTGGGACTGGAATCCACCATCCTGAAGGTGGTCGACGGTGCCGTCCACCTTCTTCGGCCCGGAGGGCTCGACGTCTCCGACGTCGAAAGGCTGACCGGCAGCAAGGTGATCCGGCAGAAGAGCGCCGGAGCGACGATCGAGGCGCCGGGCATGCTTGCCTCACACTATGCGCCGGCGGCGGGCGTGCGACTTAATGCCAGCCGCGTCGCTCCGGGCGAAGCGCTGATCCGCTTTGGAGGAACGGCACTGCCGGGCGAGGAAAGTGCGGCCATCGTGCTCGACCTGAGCCCGACCGGCGACCTGCGCGAGGCGGCCGCCAACCTTTTCGGCCATATGCAGAAGGCGGACGCGACCGGCGCCCGCTCGATCGCATTCTCGCCAATTCCCGCCACGGGCCTGGGTGAGGCAATCAATGACCGGCTCGAACGCGCAGCCGCCCCCAGGAGTTGAACGAGGACCGCCATGACTGCACTCCCGGCTGATCTGATTTCCCGCTTTTCCGCCATCACCGGCGAGAAATTTGCACTCACCGATGCGAGCGCAGTCGCCCCCTATCTGGTCGAGACGCGGGGAATCTTCCGCGGAACGACCCCGCTGGTGTTGCGACCGGGGAGCGTCGGCGAGATCTCCGAGATCCTCAAGCTCGCATCCGCGACCGGCACCGCAATCGTGCCGCAGGGCGGCAACACCGGACACGTGGCGGGGCAGATCCCGCGGGAGGGTGCTGCCGATGTCGTGCTCTCGCTTTCCCGCCTGAACCGCATCCGCGATGTCGACCCCGTCGGCAATGTCATCGTCGTCGACGCCGGATGCGTGCTGGCCGACATCCAGAAGGCGGCCGAGGCGGCCGGCCGGCTCTTTCCTCTCTCGCTGGGATCGGAAGGCACGTGCCAGATCGGCGGCAATCTCTCGAGCAATGCGGGCGGCACCGCGGTGCTCGCCTACGGCAACGCCCGCCAGCTCTGCCTCGGGCTGGAGGTGGTGCTGCCGACCGGCGAAGTATGGGACGGGCTGCGGCGCCTGAAGAAGGACAATACCGGCTACGACCTGCGCGACCTCTTCATCGGCGCCGAAGGCACGCTCGGCGTCATCACGGGAGCGGTCATGAAGCTTGTTCCCCGTCCCGCTGGGCACGAGGTGGCCTTTGCCGGATTGCGCTCCGTGGCCGATACGCTGGCGCTGTTCGAATTGGCTTCGCAGCGCTGCGGTGAGGCGCTGACCGGCTTCGAACTGATGCCCCGGATCGGAATCGACTTCGCGTCGCGGCACATCCCCGGCGTCCGCGACCCGCTGCAAACGCGCCACGACTGGTATGCCCTGATCGACGTCTCGACCTCGGTCTCGGGCGAGGCCGCTCGCGAGATGATCGAGGCGCTGCTCGCAGACGCCATTGAGAAGGAACTGGTCCAGGATGCCGTCATCGCTGCAAGCGGCGAGCAGCGGCGCGCGCTGTGGCACATGCGTGAAAGCCTGTCGCTGGCGCAACGGCCCGAAGGCGGATCGATCAAGCACGACGTCTCCGTCCCCGTCTCCAGCATTCCGGCCTTCATGGCGGAAGCGGACGATGCCGTAACTGCGATGATCCCGGGAGCGCGCATCTGCGCCTTCGGCCACATGGGCGACGGCAACATCCACTACAACATTTCCCAACCCGTCGGCGCAGACAAGCAGGCCTTTCTCGACCGGTGGAAGGACGTCAGCGCGGTCGTGCACGGCATCGTGCTGAAGCTTGGCGGCTCGATTTCCGCCGAGCACGGCATCGGCCAGTTGAAGCGCGACGAACTGGCCGAGATCCGCGCACCGATCGAAATCGACCTGATGCGCCGCATCAAGCACGCCTTCGATCCGGCCGGAATCATGAACCCGGACAAGGTGCTGCGGACAGGCCTCTGACCGGACGCAAGCCGTGGCGCCCAGTCGGCCTGGCTACCTCCCGCCGCTTCGCAATTGGGCCACACTCCACAGCGTGTCGGCGCTGATGTTTCCGCCACCACTGAGAACGGCAACGGCACCGGACGTCTCGCTGTAGTTCTCCAGGTCGTAGAGGACGGCGAACTTGGTGATCATCTTCGACACCTTTTCCGGATCTTGCAGATCCTTCAGGTCCATATAGCGCTTGATCAGTTCGGCCTGAGCATCGATGTCGGCGCCGCCGATCTCGTCGGGGAGACCATGGAGGGTCTTGAAGACCTGATACAGGGCGTCATCGGCGAGAATGTCGTAGGCGCTGGAGATCGAATTCACGCTGCGCTCGAAATAGAGTGCCAGACGAACACCCGCATTGTCTTCGCCCGCCTCGACCTCCATGGCCTGGCGGACGTAATAGTCGAGGGTCTGATAGATGCCGCGACGTGTCTGGATCGCTGTGTCATGCGGACGCTCCACCTGACCCGACGCACCGAAATTGAACGAGGCGGCGATGGTGCGGTAGCTGCGGTTGGGCTGCTGGTTGGCGAAGCTGTCCGGATCGTCGAGGTCGGAGGCAAAGATCTGCGCCATGAACCCTTCCGGGACAGTCTTCGGATCGATGTTGTTTGCCTCCAGGACGAAGTCGACGAGCCGCGAATTGGCAAGAAACTCCTTGAGCGATCCGATTGTCTGGATCTGCTCGGCGTAATATTTCGCCTCAGACTCCGCCTTCTTCTTGTCGTCTGCCGTGCCGAACCGGGACTTTTCGATCACATAGGCCTTGGAGACGATCTGGATCTCCGCCCCGGTCTGGGCCATGACGGGCACGTCGATGGCGCCCTTGTCGTCAAAATTGAAGGCCTTGGCCAATTCGAGATAGCGGCTGTCCTTCAGGCGGTACACATAACTCTTGGGATCGTTGAGGTCGCTCAACATGACCTGCTTGATCTTGTAGGCACTCTCGCTGCTCGGATTGAGACCGAAGGCATTGAGCGCGAGCTTGTAGATGCTCGGCGTCGTGAGGAATTCGTCGACGTTGGTGAGGAGCCCGGCCTTCACCTTGTATTCCCTGATGAGTTTCTCGTCGGCTGCATCGTCCGCGTCGTTGTAGCGGGTCATGTAGAGACGACCGGCCTCGGCGGTCTTTTCGGCGCTCTGCGCCTGATCGCCGGCCGCGAGCGTGCCGTCCGGCTGGAAGTTGAATGCCTTGGCCAGGGCGACATATCTCTCGTCGCCTTTGCCGACCGTATGGACATAGCTGCCCGGATCGTCCGGATCGCTGGTCAGGATGTTCTTGATCGTCGACGGCATGATGGTGACGCCGTTCAGATCGTAGGCAACCTTGATGTAATTCAGGACACGGGTGTCCTTAAGAAGCTCATCGACCGTGGTGGCGGTGGCAACGGCCTCCTCGAAGTGCGCCTTGGTCAAGAGGGCCGCGGCGGAGGTCACGCGCGGGGTGGAGAGCACATAGGCCTTGTTGGTGGCTGTCTTCTGCACCTCCGTCTGCGCCAGCGTGCCGGCCGGCAGGGTTCCGTCAATATTGAAATTGTAGGCAGCCGCCAGCGCCAGAAATTTCTCCGCCGAGGAGATCTGGGCATTCCAACCGGATATTTTCGACTTCAGCGCCGCCTTTGTCTGGGCGGACAGGTCGGGATCGGCAAGCTGCGCATTCGCAGCGGCGATCTTCGCCGTGTAGTCGACAATCGCTGCACCGAACGTCTGGTTCACATAGCTGTCGGGATCGTCGAGATCGCTCGTCAGCGCCCCGCGCACGGCCTGGTAGGAAAACGTGGCCGGGTCGATGCCGAAGGCCGTGAAGACGTAGGCCCTCATCCGCTCGTTCTGAAGCAACTGGTCGACCGTCGTGACCTTGTCGACGACGATGTTGTAGTAGCGCGTCTCTTCCTGCTGCACCTTGCCGGCGTTGTTTACCGTCGCCGTATAGAGCCCGATCACCTCATCCAACTGGGCATCCGACTGGGCAATCGCGGTTTCGCTCTGAAACGAAAAGGACTGCGCAAAGGTACGGTATTTGGTATCGGTCAGACGATTGACGAAGCTGTTGGAGTCGGCCAGATCGCTTTCCAGGACCTTGCGCATGAAAGCCTTGGCATAGGCCATCTCCTCCAGCCCATACGCCTTCACCGCATAATTGTAGAGCCGGTAATCATCCAGGAATTCGTCGATCGAGCCGACCTTGCCGATGTTCGCCTTATAGTACTCGGCCTCGCGCGCATTGATTGTCTGCTGCGAAACACGGTTCAGCGACGTCAGCAGATCCTTGGCGAAGAGATTATAGCTCGTATAGGTCGAAAGCATTGCAAGACTATCCCTTTTGCACCTTGCTGCAGCAGGCGGCGCACGCGTGCACCATTGCTTTTCCGAGCCTAGCCGGATTGCCTTGTCCGTGGCTGTCGAACCGACGCATTGACGAAACGGAAACCCTGACCAAGCGGCATTTTGCTAACCATCTGCCCGGGCAAAGTTTTCTTAACCGCGATTTTTAAGCGGAGCGGAAGATACGGCGCCTAATCTTCCCGTCACACACAGAGGGACGAAAAAGTCCCCGGAGAAGACCGGTCACCGGCTCTCAAGGAAGACAAGGGCGAAAGACATGTTGAACACCGTTTCCAAGCCGGCCTGGGCCGGAAGCACACTTCGGCTCGACCCCAAGCGGTTCCCCCAGCAGATCACCTATGCCCTGCGCAGCGATATGAGCGACGTGACGATCACGCTCGACGAGCGCGGCGCCGTACTGCGCAAGATCCTGCCCTCCAGCGGCCTGCCGCTTTCGTTTGCCCTGCCCGCCCGCGCCTTCAAGGGCGTGGCCGCTCGCGCGATCGACCACGGCAATGGCGAAGTCACGGTGACGCTCGAATTGCACCACGACGATCCGGACCTGTGCATTCCGCTGCTCGTCGCGCACGACCTCTGCGATATCGCCGCGGACTGGCGCAGTTGGGCCGACGCCTATCGCATCCCGATGCTGATGGTTGAGGCCGACGGGGTCGCCCGGCCGCTGGAGATGCACCTCGGCTCGCTTCCCGCCCGCCCGGCACGCAAGCGTCGCCACCACACCTACTTCGCCGATCGCCGGCCGCGCTTTCTCGTCCGCCGCTCGACCGGCGATCTCGGCCTGAAGATGATGATCGACGGCCGCGAGATCATCGCGCGCCGTTGAACATGCAATGACGACATGACCCCATAGGGCGTTTGCGCTTCCTCCAGTCGCGACGACGACCTATCCTTTTGGCAAATCCGCTCGCGATCGCGCGCCGGAATTGCCCCAGCCGGCCGCCCCCTGCGGTCGGCTTTTTCGTTCGCTGCTCTCCCAGAACCACTTCTGACACCCCGGCGAGGGAACCGCGCGGCGAACGCTTATCAGCAAAGCTCTCCCCCTCGTCGTGCATATCCGGAAAGCCGATGCGGCGCTCCTCCAGCCGATCGCCCGGCGCGCCACCGTTTCGAACCACCCTGACGCACCAGACTCCCCCGTCGGCGCGCACTTGCTGCGTTACGGCAAGGCAATCAGAGGTTGACAACCGGCCATGAAGCCGCACATTGCAGTGCGTTTTTCTTCAACGTCAGGAAGTCACTATATGTCGCGTGAACTTGGTACTGATCGTGAATTGCAAGCAGCCAAAGCCGTCATCGGCGAATTGGCGAAACATCTCGACGTCAATATCTGCCTGGAGCTTTGGGACGGCACGATCATCCCGCTCGGTGAAGGCGCCCAGGAAGAGATCCGCTTCGTCATCGCTTCCGCCAACGTGCTGCGCCGCCTGCTGCGCCAGCCGTCGCTGATCAGCGTTGCCGAACTCTACGCGACGGGCGACCTCGACGTCGTCGGCGCCAACCCGATCGATGCGATGCGCCAGGTCGACCACTTGCAGTTCCTCTCACTGCCGCGCAAGGTCAACAAGGCGCGCATGCTGAAGATGGCCCTGCCCATCCTTCTGAAGAGCTATTCCGTCTCCTCCTTCGTCAAGCGCTTCACGAAAAAGGCCGGCGTCACGCCGACCAGCGGCCGGAACGACAAGGAGATGATCGGCTTCCACTACGACCTCTCCAACGCGTTCTACGAACTCTTCCTCGACAAGGAGATGGTGTATTCTTCCGCTTACTTCCCGACACCGGACTCCTCGCTCGACGAAGCACAGCTGAACAAGCTCGACCTCATCTGCCGCAAGCTCCGCCTGGCACCTGGCGACAAGCTGTTCGACCCCGGCTGCGGCTGGGGTGGCCTGCTGTGCTATGCCGCTCGGCACTATGGCGTTGAGGCCTATGGCACGACGCTGTCGGAGGAGCAGTTCGCCCACGTGAAGACCAAGGTCGCGAACATGGGCCTCGGCGACCGGGTCAAGGTGGAACTGCGTGACTGCCGCAGCCTCGCAGACGACCAGATCTTCGACAAGATCGCCCAGGTCGAGATGATCGAGCATGTCGGCATCGCCAACCACCAGGACTTCTACAAGTACCTGCGCAAGCACATGCGCCCGCGCGGCGTCTATTTCGGTCAGGCCAGCTTCCGCCGCAACACGGCGCGGCTGGAAGACTTCCCGCGGCTGACGCCCTACATGCAGTTCATCATCAAGTACATTTTCCCGGGCGGCGAGCTGGATCATATCGGCATGACCACCGGCGCGCTGGAGCAGGCCGGCTTCGAAGTGCACGAAGTCGAGGCCGTGCGCGAACATTTCGGCTACACGACGGAACACTGGGTACGCCGTCTCTACGACCGCAAGGAAGAGGGCGCTGCCCTCGTCGGCATGCCGCAGACGCGCATCTGGCTGCTCTATCTCTCGCTCTGCGCCCTCTCGTTCCACCGTGGCGCGCTCAACGCATTCCAGGTCGTCGCCACCAACCGCCGTTCCGGCGCTTCAGGCATCGGCTTCGATCGCACGACGATCTATGGCGGCGCACGCCGGGTGGATCCGGACGACGCGCGGGCGAATATCCTGAAATCCGCCTGAAAACCTCAGGCGAAAGGCAATGCGGCGAGAAGGCCGATAAACACGATCAGACCGACGACCCCGTTGAACTTGAACAGTGCCAGGCACTGTTCGGGGTCGTCGATATCGATCGTGACGATCTGCCAGACCAGCATCCCGGTGGCTACGGCGAGCCCGAGATAGGCGAGGACGCCGACACCGGCGAGAGCGAACGACGCGAGGATCAGCAGCACAGACAGTCCATAAAGGGTGACGAGCCACTGGCGGGTTCGCTCCGCAAACAGCCGCGCGGTCGAACGAACGCCGATCAAGGCATCATCTTCCTTGTCCTGGTGGGCGTAGATCGTGTCGTAGCCGATCGTCCAGACAACGGCGCCTCCATAGAGCGCGATGGCGGCGAGCGACAGCGTGCCGAACTGCGCCGACCAGCCCATCAGCGCGCCCCAGGAGAAGGCCAGCCCGAGAAAGAACTGCGGCCAGTCGGTGAAGCGCTTGGCGAAGGGATAGATCGCCACGATCGCAAGCGAAGCTACGCCGAGCATGACCGAGAAGAGGTTGAACTGCAGGAGAACCAGCAATCCGACCAGCGCCTGCAGGGCGATGAACAGCTTCGCCTGGCCACGCGTGACGCGGCCCGACGGCAACGGCCGCGAGCGCGTGCGCGCCACCGCCTTGTCGATCTCGTGGTCGACCAGATCGTTATAGGTGCAGCCGGCACCGCGCATGGCGATCGAGCCGATGACGAACAGCAGCAGGTGCCAGACAAACTGCGACAGTGAGTAGGAGGAAGCTGCCCGCGCCACGTTGGCGGCGAGTGCGGCCGACCACAGGCAGGGCCACATCAGCAGTTGCCAGCCGATCGGCCGGTCCCAGCGGGCGAGTTGCGCATAGGGCCAGAGCGAGCGGGGAAGAACGCGATAGACCCAGTTGTCGGAGGGCGCGTCGGCAACGCGTCCGGAATCGGGATTGATGCTCATGCACCTAGTTCGCAGTCCGGCTGGCTCGGGTCAAGGTCGATGTGCGGGATTGCCGATCCGGGCAACAGGACGCCGAACCTGGCGTGCAGAGGCGTGTCATCGCAAAGTGAACCGCACCTTCCATTGTCACACCGCGATTCCCGCAAACGCAGCACTTGACGTTTAGCCCCCACCCGCTTAACCGGCGGGCACACTCAGATTGCAGGGGATTGGCCATGAAGGTTTTGTTGATCGGTTCGGGCGGGCGCGAGCACGCACTGGCCTGGAAGATTGCCCAGTCGCCACGCCTGACCACGCTCTTTGCCGCTCCCGGCAATCCCGGCATGGCCGAATACGCGACGCTTGCAGCGCTCGACGTCGACAACCATGCGGCCGTCTCTGCCTTCTGCCGCGACAATAGCATCACCTTCGTCGTCGTCGGCCCCGAGGCGCCGCTGGTGGCGGGCTTGGCCGACCGGCTGCGCGCCGATGGCATCGACGTCTTCGGCCCCTCGGCCGCGGCCGCGCAACTGGAGGGCTCCAAGGGCTTCACGAAGGATCTCTGCGCCAAGTACGCGATCCCAACCGGCGCCTACGAGCGCTTCTCGGATGCAGCTTCGGCAAAGGCCTATGTGATGGAACAGGGCGCTCCAATCGTCATCAAGGCGGACGGGCTTGCCGCCGGCAAGGGTGTGACGGTGGCGATGACAGTCGACGAGGCGCTTTCGGCCATCGCCGACTGCTTCGACGGCGCTTTCGGTGCGGCGGGAGCGGAAGTGGTGGTCGAGGCCTTCCTCGACGGCGAGGAGGCGAGCTTCTTCTGCCTCTGCGACGGCAAGAACGCCCTGCCGCTCGCCTCGGCCCAGGACCACAAGCGCGTCGGCGACGGCGATACCGGCCCGAACACGGGCGGCATGGGCGCCTACTCGCCTGCTCCCGTAATGACGGCGGAAATGGTCGAGCGGACGATGCAGGAGATCATCGAGCCCACCATTCGCGGCATGGCGGCGGACGGCCATCCCTTCACCGGCGTGCTCTTCGCCGGCCTGATGATCACGAAGAACGGGCCGGAACTGATCGAGTACAACGTCCGCTTCGGCGATCCGGAGTGCCAGGTGCTGATGATGCGGCTTGAGAGCGACCTGCTCGAGCTGCTTCACGCTGCGGCAACCGGTTCGCTCGACAAGGTCTCCGCCACCTGGCGTGATGAGACGGCGCTGACCGTCGTGCTCGCGTCGAAGGGCTATCCGGGCGCTTACGACAAGAGCACGCCGATCGGATTCATTCCGGCGGACGGCGACACGACCAAGGTGTTTCATGCCGGCACAGCGCTGAAGGACGGCGAACTGGTCGCGACCGGCGGCCGGGTGCTGAACGCAACCGCGGTGGCGCCCACCGTCGCCGAGGCGCAGGCCCGCGCCTACGCCCTGGCAGATCAGGTGAAATGGCAAAACGGCTTTTGCCGCCGGGATATCGGCTGGCGCGCGGTGGAACGCGAAAAGGCCTGAAGCGGCCGACTTCGGCAAGCGGCACAAAACGACGCATCATTCAATGTTTACCAATTCTCCTGACCGGAATGTAACGGAAAACGCATAGTCTTTCCGTCGACCTTACGGGAGAACCAGTGATGCGTAGCCTCTTGCCAACCGTTGCATTTGCGCTTCTTGGCGCCCCTGCCCTTGCCTCTTCGATCGAACCGATCGCCTCCGGCGGCAAGGGCCAAGGTAGCATCCAGACGATTTCCTGCGCCGACTGCCCGGCACTGAAGGAAACGAAGCGGAGCAAGACCTACATCGTGCCCGACATCGAACCCGGCACGCAAAAGGTCGAGATCCGCGAAGTCGGCGGTGAAAGAAAGGTCTTCCGCAGCGAGGCCTGGCTCGGCGGCTCGCCGGTGATTTTCGTCAGCAAGGCACCCGAAGAGGGCACGGGGAACACCGAGGCCACAAATTCGGCCGAAACCGGCAACATCATCGACCCCGAAGCCAAGACGGGCGCACTCGAAACCGGTTCGGCCGCAGTTTCCGCTACTGCCGCGGCGGGCTCTCAAGAGGCCGGTTCACGAGAGCTTGATCCGTCAGGATTTGAACTTCGGGTCAATTGACCCCATAGTAATAGGGTTCCCTGCCCCATCGGCCCCTCCAGGCTGATAGGGTATCTGCCGGCAAAGGCAGATATCTTGCGCCCCTGAAGAGAAGCAGGGGCGCAAGCTTTATCAGCCGTCGGCATCGTCTTCCGCCAGGCGCGCGATGAGACCGTCGATCTCGGTATCGGCATAGACGGCAATGCCGTGCCGCTTGAGACAGGCCGCCGTGACACCCGCGCCGGCCAGGCGCTTTCCAGAAAAACTACCGTCATAGACGAAGCCAGAGCCGCAGGACGGACTGCCGTCGATCAGAAGCGCATATCGACAATCGTTCTCACGCGCGATCTCAAGCGCGCGCAAGGCGCCCTCGACAAAACCCTCCGTCACGTCGCCACCGGTCGACTCCAGGACACGCGCGATACCGTCGAGGACTTCGTTTCCGGTCATCGCCGCTTCGATCTCGGCCGGCGGTCGCGGAACGGCAAAGCCGCCCGCCAGCTCGGGACAGACCGTTACCAGCCGCCCCTCTACCTGCCAGCGCGCTATCGCCTCGTGCAGCAACGGCTTGGACGCGCCGTTATAGCGAACCGGCAGGCCCATGAGACAGGCGCTGATGAGGATTTTTCCGGGCATCAGCACCGCTCCTTTTACCGGGAACAACTTCCCGACTCGCGGTTCAGCGTTATCCCGCGATCTTCGAGAAATCCGCAACCGTGCCGGTGGCCGAGCGGATCGCGGCGAGCAGCGCCAGGCGGTTGGCCCGGATCGCCGCATCCTCGTCGTTGACGAGTACGTCATCGAAGAACGTGTCTACCGGGGCGCGCAGCTTCGACAGCGCCGTCATGGCGGACTGGAAGTCCTCCTTGGCGACGGCGTCGGCTGCCTCGCCCGTGGCAACGACGATGGCATCGTGCAGGTCCTTCTCCGCGGCAATCCGGAACAGGTCGGAGGCAATGCCGTCGGCGACCACGGTGCCCTTCTTCTCCTCGGCGGCGAGAAGCTGCGTGGCGCGCTTGGTGCCAGCGAGCAGGTTCTGGCCGTCCTCGGAGGTGATGAAGGCCGTCAACGCCTCGACGCGGCGGGCGACCATCAACAGGTCGTCGGCATCCGGCGTCAGCACCGCGTCGATCAGGTCGTGGCGGGCGCCGAGATCGCGCAAATAGACCTTCAGGCGGTCGTGGAAGAAGGAGAGCAGGTCGCGCTCGTGGCTTAATCCGTCACCAACGATCGCGCGAGCGTGCATGAAGTCTCCACCCTGTTGCCGCTTCTTGGCAATTTCGAGTTCATCAATCGCGTTGTCTGCAAGCTTAAAGTGGGAATTGAGGGAGTTAAACAAACCCAGCCTTGTCCCCTTCTCCAGCAGGATGCGGATGACGCCGAGCGCCGCCCTTCGCAGCGCGTAAGGATCCTTCGAGCCGGTCGGCTTTTCGTCGATCGCCCAGAAGCCGATCAGCGTATCGAGCTTGTCGGCCAGCGCGACAGTGATGGCGACGGGATCGGAGGGCACGCGGTCGGACGGGCCTTGCGGCTTGTAGTGATCCTCGATGGCGTCGGCGACGGCCTGGGACTCGCCCTGCAGCAGCGCGTACTTGTGGCCCATGATGCCCTGGAGTTCCGGGAATTCGCCGACGGCCTCGGTGCGCAGATCCGCCTTGGCGAGCACGACGGCCCGATCGACGAGCTTCGGATCTGCACCGGTGACCTTCGCCAGTTCGGCGGCGAGATGACGGATGCGCTGCACGCGCTCACCCTGCGTGCCGAGCTTGGCGTGGAAGGTGACGTTCAGGGCGTCGAGCTTGGCCATGCGCTGGTCGAGCGGCTTTTTCAGGTCGAGGCCGAACTTTTCCGCCGACGCGGCAAGCGTTTCGAGATCCGGCAGGTCGTGCTGGTCGCGGGTCCAGAAGTGGCGGGCGTCGGACAGGCGGGCGCGCACGACCTTGCCGTTGCCGTGGACGATCTCCTTGCCACCGTCCTTCGCCTCGATGTTGGCGACGAGAATGAAATGGTTGGACAGCCCCTCCCCGCCGGCCGGGCGGGTGACGAAGCATTTCTGGTTCGTCTTGATCGTCAGGCGGATGATTTCCGCCGGGATTGTCAAAAATTCCTCCTCGAAGGTGCCCATCAGCACCTGCGGCCATTCGACGAGGCCGGAGACCTCTTCGAGCAGCCCTTCGTCCTCGACCAGTTCAAGGCCGTTGGCAAAGGCGACATTGGCGGCATCCGCCGCGATGATCTGCTTGCGGCGTTCAGCGTCGAGGATGACGTTGGCCTTTTCCAGGCCGACAACATAATCGGCGAAGCGGCGGACCGTGAAGGCCTCCGGGGCATGGAAGCGGTGGCCGTAGGTGACGTTGGACGCGACGATGCCGTCGATCTCGAACGGAATGACCCGCGTCTCCTCGGTTTCCGAGCCGAACACGCAGACGATCGACTGCAGCGGGCGGACCCAGCGCATCGCGCCCGGCCTGGCAGATGCCGCACCCGAACGCATCGACTTCGGCCAGGGGAAATTGCGGATGATGCCGGGCATCACCTCGGCGATGATCTCGTCGGCTGGCCGGCCCGGCTTGACGATGTGAGCGACGTAGAAATCGCCCTTCTTCGGATCCGAATGAACATGGGCTTCGGAGATCGAGGCCAGGCCTGCCTTGCGCAGAAAGCCCTGGATCGCCTGCTCGGGAGCCGACGTGGCCGGTCCCTTGATATCCTCGCGCACGTCGCTCGAGCGCGTATTGAGGCCGCGGATGTCGAGTGTCAGCCGCCGCGGTGTCCAGTATTCCCGGGCACCCTCGTAGGTGAGACCGGCATCGACCAGCGCGTCGGTGACGAGCTTCTTCAGGTCGCCAGCCGCCTTGCGCTGCATGCGGGCGGGAATTTCCTCGGAACGGAGCTCAAGCAGAAGATCGGGCATTGTGGTGCTTTTCGTGGAGATCGTTGGACTGCGGCGGACTTAGCAAGCCCGGCGGCAAATGTCATCCGTTCGATGGCGGAAAAGTCTCAGGCCACGCCACTGCGCTCACCATCCGCCGCCGCCACCGCCGCCGCCACCGCCGCCGGAGAAGCCGCCGCCGGAACTGCCCGAAAAGCCGGACGACGAACTCTTGGGCGGGGGCGGTAGTGAGGCGGTGATGGTGTCGGCCATCGAGCCGGCGAAGCCGCCCATGCGATCGGCGAAATTGCCGGAGCCGAAGCCGTCGCCGCTGTACCAGCTCGGATGGTACGCCGCTGCTGCTGCTGCCCCGGCTGCGGCAGCGGCAAGCCAGCGCTGGAAGGTCGCCGACCACGGCTTTTCGACGCCGAGCGCCACCGCATAGGGCAACAGCGTCTCGTAGTGCTGCGGCGACATCTCCGGCACGCCCGCGAGATTCATCCGCTCCTTTTCGGCAAGCGTCAGGTACTGCCGCAGCCCGTCGATGCCGTCCATCATCTTTCGGCCGATCGGCGTCGGCGCACCCATCAGGAAATAGAACAGCAGGTTCAGCAGGATGATGCCGCCGACGGCGGCAAGGATCGCGAGGTTGCCGCTTTCGACGCCGCTTGCGACAAGACCGGCAAGAACGGCACCGAAGATGCTCAGGAACACGAAACCGAAGAAGGCGACGATCACGACCGACATGATGCGCTGGCCGAGGCTTCTGGCGCCCCTTAGCGACTTGCCGAAGGATACAGCGAAGACGGAGAGAAAGAAGGCCGCCGCCGCCGGGAAGACGACCAGCGCGATTCCGTCCTCGGACAGGTTGCCGAAAACGAGCAGCGCCAGCAGGCAGAGCGCCGACAGCACGACGCCACCGACGATATAGCCCCAGTTGGCGTGGTAGTACTTGCCGCGATGCTCCGCTTCCATCGACTGGCGGAAGCGGGAACCGAGCGTCTGGACGCGGGTTCCGTTGGCCTTGTCGATGGTCAGACTGTCGCCTTCGCCGTTCACCGATTTCAGCAGGACGCCCTCGCCGGTCGGAAGCTTGCCGTCCACCGGCTTTGCCGTGCGCATGACGACGATCGATTGCTTCAGGTCGTTGAGCGTGACGTACCCCTTCACGGCGAGGTTCAGCAGGGCGGCCGACAGCGCCGTCCAGCCCTCGCCGCCGAAGCCCCGGTTGTCGATGTAGTTCACGAGCCCCGGCGAGGTGCCGTCCGGCGGATGCCACTGCGGGACGATGACGCCGCCGGCCGGGTCGCGTCCGGCGATGGTCCAGGCGCGCAGATAGTAGAGCGCGACCAGCGCCAGCCCGCCGATGCCGATCAGCGCTCCGGCATTGTCCTTGAGGAACCACAGCCGCTCCTGAGCAGCGCTCGGCCGGTCGATGCTGCCGGCTGGAAGCTTGACGCCGATCGTCAGCCCCTCGTGCGCGCCGAGCCCACGGGTCGTGACGAATTCGGCCTGGCTGCCGGCGGAACTCGCCCGGGCGTCGTTGCCAGTATCGCCATAGGCGCCGGTGAAAAACGTCAGGTCCTGCGGCTCGACATCGTCGGGCAGCGTGACCGTCGCCGAGGCCTGCCGGATCGGAAACGCCCATTCCGTTCCCGTGACGTTCCAGAACAGTTCGTCGTGGGTGTCGAAGTAGCGAATCTGGCGATCGGTCCGGTATGTCAGCTCATAGGTGTGCGGCCCCGGATCGAGCAGCACGTCGGAGGCGCCGAAATAGATGCGGATCGCCCCGCTCTCCTGTTCGGTGTGATAGGGTTCGGTATCGCCGTCCCGCAGCACGTCCAGGATCTCGAAGCCGACCTGCCGCCGCCGTCCCTGATCATCGACGAAGGTCAGCGGAAAGTCACGGTAGATGCCGCGGCGAATGAGATTGCCCTCGGCATTGACCTTGATGGTCTCGGTGACGGTCAACTCCCCATCCTTGGCCACGTCGATATCGGCATGGAAGGAGGAGATGAACTCCGCCGCCTGACCGACACCGGCCGTTAGAAGCGCAAACAGGAACAGGAGGCAGGTTGCGATCCGCGACATGGCCCGCTCCGGTTCCTAGAATTTCACCGTAGGGACGGCGCGGTCGGCGGCGTTCTCGATCTCGAAGAAGGGCGCCTTGACGAAGGAAAACGCGGTCGCCAGCAGATTGGACGGAAAACTCTCGACCTTGACGTTCAGGTCGCGGGCGGCGCCGTTGTAGTAGCGGCGCGACATCTGGATCTCGTTCTCAATGGTTTCGAGCGATTGCTGCAACTCGCTGAAGTTCTGGTTGGCCTTCAGGTCGGGATAGGCCTCGGCGAGCGCCAACAGCTTGCCGAGCGCCTGGCCGAGCATACCTTCGGCGACCGCGCGCCCGGCAACATCGCCCGAAGGCACCGCCTGCGCCTTGTTGCGCAGTTCCACCACCTGCTCCAGCGTTTCCCGCTCGTGTTTCGCATAGCCCTTCACCGTCTCGATCAGGTTCGGGATCAGATCGGCGCGGCGCTTCAATTGTACGTCGATGCCCGACCAGGCCTCTTCCTTGACCTGCCGGGCCTTCACCAGGCCGTTGTAAAGAAGGATCGCGTAGAACGCGACCACCGCTGCGATTGCCAGACCGATCATGGTGTCCTCCGTTGAAAGGGCGAAGCGTCGCGAAGGTATCATTCACGCAGACAGAGGGAAGCCCTTCAAGCGACTTCATCCGGCAGTTGCGACAAGAAAATGCAAATCTTGCGAGCGGTAAGCCGACGCCGCCCTTGCGGCATCGGTTTCGCGCAGCCCGTCCATGTCAGCGAAGATAAATCCAGCCTGTTCCCCCGGGAACCGCGAGGCTGGGCAGTCGGCGTCATAGTAGGCCATCAGATCGCATCAACCCCGCAAGGCCAACGGCGATGAAAACGCTCGCAACCGCCCTCAATATCCTCGGCTTCACCGCTCTCTTCATCGCCTATACGGAAGGCATGCCAGCGGAACGGCCGACCGGCGTGCGCCGGGCGCTGCAGACCTACGACTGCCAGTCGCAACCCATCGCCTCTCCTGCACCGAAGGCGCAAGAGATGGGCGTGAAAATTCGTGCAGAAGCGTGAGCGGAGAGAGGCGTCCATGAACCCCACCCATTCGATGTGCGAACGGTCGACCGTCTACTACGCCGCCTTCTCGACCCAGTTCACGCCGCCAGCGTCGATCAGCAGGAAGGCTTCGCCTACGTGCCGTTTATGTACTTTGCCGCCGTCGCCCTCAATCGCTCAGAGTGATCGTATATCTGGTCCAGCGAATTGATGATGATGCGATCTTCGCTTTCACCGTCGAACAGTCCGATATATTTTACGGAGCGATTGAACCAAAGCCGCGACAGTGGCTTTCGATTGTTGTCATCAATCAATATGCCACAGTATGTCTTCTGGTCGCGCATCGTCACGCGCCTGGGACTGATGGTATCTCGCACGATCGCCTTCACGATCATGTAGCCCTCGCGCTCTTCGTCCGTGGTGATGATTTCTGGTTCATCCGCCGCCGGGTCATCGATCTTCTCGATTACTTCCTGTGTGTCCGCAAGCGCGCTCGACAGCCGACTTTTCACGGAGTCCATGATGACTTCCCTGAATGCGGCTCGCACAACCCCTGTCAACATCTCGCGCGCTGAAGCGGTCAAGCGCCCCTCGTACACGTCCCCCGCCACCATGCGCACAAAATCGTCAGTTGGATCCTCGATCAGCTTGGAGATAACCTGTTTGATCCCGGACGTGTATTTGAGCCTTTCAGCCGTTGCCAAAATGGCCGAAACATCAAACGTCGCCTTCTCGAACTTACGCAGCTCCGCGACCGTGCCTGCATTGAAGTCTGCCACATCGAACACAAAAAACGGCCTGGCGTCGAGTTTATTCGGCGCTTCGAGATCGGTATAGAAATTGAAAGTTCGTCCGTTGGTCAGGATTGCAAACTTCGCATTCGTGACGCTGAAGTACCGGTACAACTGATCAAGATGTTTCTTATCCAACGCGACGGATATCGGTTTGCATTCGGCTAGTATTCGAATGTCGCCATCAATTTTTATCGCGTAGTCGACCTTTTCGCCCTTCTTTCCCATTACATCGGCGGTGAATTCAGGGATGACCTCAGAGGGGTCAAAGACGTCGTAACCCAACGTCCTCAGAAATGGCAAAACGACGGCAGTCTTAACTGCCTCCTCGGTTGCCATCGTACTAGAATGCGATTTCACGCGTTCGGAGATCGCACGCAAACTCTCATCGATTGTGCTCATAGTTTCCCCCACCCGTTATTCGAGCAAGGTTACCTACGCCTGCAGCATCGTCAAGTTGCACGCGACAATTGGCTGAAAGCGTCTACTACGCCGCCTTCTCGACCCAGTTCACGCCGCCGGCGTCGGTCAGCAGGAAGGCTTCGCCGCAGGCTTTCGCCAGAGTGCGCACCCGCAAAATGTAGCTCTGGCGCTCGGTGACGGAGATGACGCCGCGGGCGTCGAGCAGGTTGAAGACGTGGCTGGCCTTGATGCACTGGTCGTAGGCCGGCAGCACGCACTTGTGGTAGCCGTTGGCCGTGTCGCCGGGGGCACCGGCGGCGAGCAGCGCCAGGCATTCCTTTTCCGCATCGATGAAATGGCGGTGCAGCATCGCCGTGTCGGCGAATTCGAAGTTGTGGCGGGAATACTCCTGCTCGGCCTGCAGGAAGACGTCGCCATAGGTGATCTTGTCCTCGCCTTCGCGACCGTTGAAGTTGAGGTCATAGACGTTGTCGACGCCCTGCACGTACATGGCGAGGCGCTCGAGGCCGTAGGTGAGCTCACCGGCGACGGGCGCGCACTCGATGCCGCAGACCTGCTGGAAATAGGTGAACTGCGAGACTTCCATGCCGTCGCACCAGCATTCCCAGCCGAGGCCCCAGGCGCCGAGCGTCGGGCTTTCCCAGTCGTCTTCGACGAAGCGGACGTCGTGCAGCAGCGGATCGAGGCCGATCGCGGCGAGCGAGCCGAGGTAGAGCTCCTGCAGGTTCGACGGGTTCGGCTTCAGGATCACCTGGTACTGGTAGTAGTGCTGCAGGCGGTTCGGATTCTCGCCGTAGCGGCCGTCGGAGGGGCGGCGGGACGGCTGGACGTAGGCGGCCTTCCACGGACGGGGGCCGAGGGCGCGCAGCGTCGTTGCCGGATGGAACGTGCCGGCACCGACCTCCATGTCATAGGGTTGCAGGACCGCACACCCCTTGTCCGCCCAGTAATTGTGGAGCGTCAGGATCAGCCCCTGGAAGGAGCGCGTCGGGTGCATGTGGTCAGGCAGGGCGGCAGAGGTCATCGGTCCGGTCCGGATGGGTCTTTGGGATGCGCGGACAGGTGCCACGGCACGCAGGCAGGGTCAAGGGTGCAGCGGCCGCTTTCGCCCCCCGCCGCGTCAATGCCGCTCGAGCGAACGGAAGAGACCGGAGCCGGCCGGCTGCGTCGCGACCGTCGAGTCGCCGGGTGCCAGATCGGGAGCGTTGCGGAAGACCGTGCGCGACAGCGGCGTCAACCTTGAGCGATACCAACCGGCGAGCGCCTTCAGTTCCCCGCGCAGCGAAGCCTCTGCGCGCCAGCCGAGACCGGCGATGGCCTCCGTCAAGACCGGCGCACGGCTGTAGTCGGCGGGACGGCCGTTGTTGAAGGTCAAGCCGGAAACCGGGTCAGGAGCCGATTCCAGCACCATGCGGGCAACTTCCAGCACCGAGTAGGTCTCCGGTCCGGACATGTTGTAGACGCCGTTCCTTTCACCCCGATTGGCGACGGCGCGCAAGCCTGAGCAAAAGTCGGAGATCGCAAGGAACGAACGGCGCTGGCCGCCGTCGCCATGGATCGTCAGCGGCTTGCCGACGGCGGCAAGCTCGAGAAACCGCGGCAACAGTTTCTCTGCGTTCTGGCGGGAACCGACGATATTGACCGGGCGCAACACGCGGATGTCGAGATCGTAGACCACGGACAGGCCGGAAAGCAGCATTTCGGCTGCGGCCTTCGAGGCGCCGAGCGGGTTGTCCGGTTGCATGGCCGCCGTTTCGGCTAGCGGCGCACTCGACGAACCATAGACCTCCGCCGTGCTCACATGGATCATCAGCGGCACTTGGCGCCTGGCCATTGCCTCGGCGAGGATCTGGGTGCCGATGGCATTGGAGACGCTGAAGCGCTCGGGCGAAAGGAAGGATCGGTCGACATGGCTTTCGCCGGCCGCGTGCACGACCAGGTCGGCGCCGCGAAGCAGTTCGGTGACGAGATCGAGATTGCCGACATCGCCCTGGCGCAGGGTCACCCGGCCGGAGCGCATGGCGCGGTCGAGGTTGGTCATGTTGGCGGCATAGGTGAAGGCATCAAGGACACGGATCTGCGCGACCGGGCAGGTCTCAAGGAGATCGTCAACCACATGCGAGCCGATAAAGCCGGCGCCACCGGTGACGACGATGGTGCGGATGCTGGCGAGGTCGAGCGAAGCCATGGTGTCTGCCTTCCCGTTCAATGCAATCTGGAATGGCAGGTTTTCATAATTTTCACGGGCCAACGCAATGCGCGCCGGCGGATCGGCAGGCCTTTATACGGCGTTAACCTTACGCGATCTGGTTAACGATCCGAACCGGCACGGAAGGTGGTGGCAACGTCCCGAAACGGTACAAGCGTCAGCTGGGGGCTCGCCTATTCGTCGTCCCTGCGGAGCCGGTATTCGCCGGTCTCGGGGTCCTTCACGAGCGTGCCGATTGCCCCGGTTTCGTGCTCTTTCTCTGCGGCACGGCGCTTGCGCGAAAGCCGTTCGGCATCGGCAACGAACTTGCGATAGCCGAGCCAGGCCACCGCCACGACGATCAGCAGGAATATGAGTTGCGGCATCTCCCCTCCCCGACCTATCGGCCGTAGCGCGACCAGAGCGCCTTCTCTTCGGCGATCTCGGCGAGCGCACTGATTCCGGCAACCACGACCTGCTCGGCGGATCCCGCCAGCAGTTCGGCACCCACTCCTGGTATCTTGCGGCCGAAAAGTCCGCGCGCCGGCGAAATCAACTGGAGCCTTGCATCGTCGCCATACCGACGGCGAATTTCGGCGCGCATGTCGGCAATGCCATCGATCAACCCCAGCGCCAGACCGCGCTGCCCGGTCCAGAACAAACCGGAAAAGAGGTCCGGATCACTGGACAGACGCGGGCCGCGCCGCTCCTTGACCATGCCGATGAAAACGTCGTGAATCTCCACCTGCAGCGACTTGAGGTAGTCGATGTCGGATTCCCGCTCCGGCTTGAACGGGTCGAGGATCACCTTGTTCTCGCCGGCGGTATAGACGCGCCGCTCGACGCCGATCTTCTTCAGGAGATCGGGAAAACCGAAGCCGCCGGAAACCACGCCGATCGAACCGACGATCGAGGTCGGATCGGCAAAGATCTCGTCGCCGGCAAGCGCGATCATGTAACCGCCCGACGCGGCGACATCCTCGACGAAGACGAGAACGCGCTTGTTCTTTTCGCTGGAAAGATCGCGGATGCGCTGGAAGATCAGGCGCGACTGCACCGGGGAGCCGCCAGGTGAATTGATCGCGATGGCAACGGCGGGCGCATCCTTTATCGCGAAGGCCTTTTCAAGGATGGGGGCAACAGCCGCCAGATTGAGCGTGGTACGGAACGGGCCTCCGCCTGCCATGATCGCGCCATGCAGTCGCACGACCGGGATTGTGACGCCTTCCTTGCGGAACCGCTTCGGCATCAACTTCCTGAAAAAGCCGGCCATGTCGTTATCGTGTCTCCAATGCGCGTTTCATCGCCAGATGTATGCACGCAGCGGAAAAACGCAATGGTTTTGCAACAAAATCCGGCCGATTGCGCCAGCGCGCCGCACGTCAGACGCGTGCAACCGTCATCGCGCCCGCTGCCGGCCGGTCGTCAGCCGCGCATAACCCGTCCGTCCGTTGTTGAGATCGTCGACAACGGCTGAGAAACGGTGACTGTCGTCCTCGTGCATGACGAGCGGCGCACGCAGGGTCAGGCGCGCCCGCGAGCCCTTGATCGCCGTCACGAGAATGCGCACGGCGCTTTCGCCGGGACGCGGATGCAAGGCGGTGATTTCGATGCCACCGAACCGCCTGCCGCAGGCATCGATGATCGCCGCAACCGATTCCGGCCGGGCGATCAGGGAGAGCTGGCCACCCGGCTTCATGATGGCGCCGGCGGTGCGGATCCATTGTTCGAACAGGCCGTCCTGCATCGCATGCGCCTCGGCCTTGAGCGCGTCCGGCGTGGGGCGGTCGCTGGCATCGTTGAACGGAGGGTTCATGACGACGTGGTCCTGCACCTCGTCCTCCAACCCCGCGGCAAGCCGCGCTCGGCCCGTCAGAGTCACGTCCGCCTCGACAACCTCGATACGACCGGCAATCCGGCGGTTTTCCGGTAGTGCAAGGCTTTTGCGGGCGTAGTCGGCCATGATCGGCGAGCGCTCGACCAAGAGCACATGCGCGCCCTCGATCCGCGACGCGACGGCAAGGCCCGCCGCCCCGGCTCCGGCACCGAGATCGGCGACACGCATCGCCCCCTCCCCAACCACGAGCGAGGCGAGCAGCATTGCGTCCATGCCGGACCGATGCCCGCCACCCTTCGGCTGCACGATGTGAAACCGGCCGCGATGAAAGGCATCGATGGTCTGGGCGACAGCAACCTCGTCTTGCAGCCTCGTCACGGCCGCAACTCCGCGCCGAGCCCGGCATCCCGCAGGATCCGCCATGCCTCGTCCTCGCGCTCCGCATCCACCAGCAGCCGTCGCGGCAGCATGCCGAGCGAGCCCTCAAGGATACTCATGCCCTGGTCTGCGATCAGACAATGGATGCCGGCATCCCGCAACAGGCTGTCGGCAAAGGAGAGCAGGACTGCATCGTTGGCGCGGATCAGTTCAATCATTCGTTTTTCCAGCTATATTTGAGCTTCCGGGACAATTCGCCTCTTGCTCAGACAGCCCCCCCTTTCTATTGTCCCGCAACGGAATTGAACAGGAGTCCAGGCATTTGGGCGTCGTGATACCGCTTGACGAGGGCAAAAACAAACTGGCGTCGGTCAAACCCCTGGTGGACCTGACGAAAGCCGACATGGAGCGGGTCAACCAACTGATCCTGTCGAAGGCCGGTTCCGACGTCCAGATGATACCGGAAGTGGCCAACCACCTGATATCTTCCGGTGGCAAGCGCCTGCGGCCGATGCTGACGCTCGCGGCAGCCTCGATGTTCGGCTATGAGGGCGACCATCACATCAAGCTCGCGACCAGCGTCGAGTTCATGCACACGGCAACGCTCCTGCACGACGACGTCGTGGACGAAAGCAACCTGCGCCGCGGAAAATCGACGGCCCGGATGATCTGGGGCAACCAGGCGAGCGTCCTCGTCGGCGACTTCCTGCTCGGCCAGGCCTTCAAGATGATGGTCGAGGTCGGCTCGCTGGAGGCGCTCGATGTACTGTCCTCCGCGGCGACCGTGATCGCCGAGGGCGAGGTGATGCAGCTCTCCGTCGCCAAGAACATGGAGACGACCGAGGACGATTATCTCGAAGTGATCCGCGCCAAGACGGCGGCCCTTTTTGCCGCCGCCGCCGAAGTCGGTCCGATCGTCGCGAACACCAGCCGGGCCGAACGCAATGCACTCCGGTCCTACGGCATGAACCTCGGGCTTGCCTTCCAGCTCGTCGACGATGCGCTCGACTATGGCGGCAAGGCCGCCGATCTGGGCAAGAATGTCGGCGATGACTTTCGCGAAGGAAAGATCACCCTTCCGGTCATCCTTTCCTGGCGGCGTGGAACCGCCGAGGACCGCGCGTTCTGGCGCAAGGCGATCGAGGGCGGCGAGAGCAACGACGCCAACCTTGAGCATGCCCTCGGGCTGATCACCCGCTACGGCGGCCTGTCGGACACCATCGCTCGGGCGCAGCACTATGGCACGATCGCCCGGGACGCTCTGGCACCGCTGCCGGCAAGTCCATGGAAATCCGCGCTCCTGGAAGTGATCGATTTCTGCATTTCCCGCGTCAGCTGATCGCAAAGACTTGCTTTCCGCTGTGCAGGAAATTCTTGCCGCACCGCGCCAAAAAAGCCATTCTCTCAAGCCATGAGTCCAGTTGATTTGGACAGGATCGCGATGTGCCGGCGGCCGCAGCTGCCGGCACCGCAGTTGTGAAAGGCATCTTTATGCGGCACTCCCTGATTATCAGGCTTCTTTCGGGCGTTGCCATCGTGGCCGGCGTTGCCTTTGCGGGCCTCCCGGCCGCCACGGCCCAAGATGCTCCTGCCGCCGCCACCGAGGAGACCCCCTTCGATCCGCAGAGCGTCAACAGCTTCTCCGGCGCTTTCCTTGCCGCCCGCACCGCCGATGTCGACAAGGACTTCGATAACGCCATCGCGCTCTATCGGATTGCGCTGCAATACGACCCGACCAACGTCGAGGTCAAAGAGCGCCTGATGATCACGCTCCTGATGGACGGTCAGTTCGACGAGGGTGTGAAGTTTGCCGAGGCGCTGAAGGGTGATGCAGCCGTCGAGCGGATCACGACCATCGTGCGCGGCATGGACGCAATCCGCAAGCGCGAGTACCGCACCGCGGATAAGATCCTGCGCTACAGCGGCCCGAACGATCTGGACCGCATGATGAACGGCCTGCTGGCCGCCTGGGCGAAGTTCGGCGACGGCAAGACGAAGGAAGCGCTTGCCACCATTTCGGACATGAAGGGTCCCGATTGGTTCGCGATCTTCAAGAACTACCATGCGGGCGCCATTGCCGCCGCTGCCGGTGACAAGGCCACGGCCCGCAAGCGGCTGAACGACGCCATACTCGATCGCGACGGCGGCAGTGCGGCACCCGACACCTTCATGCGGGCCGTGATGACGCTTGCCCGGCTTGAGGCGCGCGAGGGCAACACACAGAAGGCGCTTGACGCGATCTCGGTGGGTGACAACCTGATCTCCAACTACGCGCCGCTGAAGGCCCTGCGCGAGGGGGTCACAAAGGGCGAGAAGCAGGAACAGCAGGTTCGCACGGCAGCCCAGGGCGCTTCCGCCGTGCTCTTTTCGATCGGCGGCGCGCTGAACCGCGAAGGCGCGGAAGACATCGTGTCGCTCTATCTGCAGATCGCGCGCGCGCTCGATCCCGACAGCCCCGACACGCTGGTTCTGCTCGGTGGCATTGCGGAAAACCAGAAGAAGCCGGAACTGGCGATCGAGTACTACCAGAAGGTACCGAAGGATTCGCCGATGCGCCGCATCTCCGAGCTACAGCTCGGTCTGCAGCTCGCCGACCTCGGCAAGGTGGACGACGCCAAGAAGCACCTGAAGGCGTTGATCGAAGCGGATCCGCAGGACCTGCGCAGCTATCTCGCCTATGGCAGCGTCCTTTCCGATGCCAAGGAATACAAGGAGATGGGCGAGGTCTACGACCGCGCGGTCGAGGTGATCGGCAACGTACCCAACCGCTCGCACTGGACGATCTTCTTCCAGCGCGGCATCGCCTACGAACGCCAGAAGAAATGGGAACTCGCCGAGCCGAACTTCCGCAAGGCGCTGGAGCTGAACCCGGACCAGCCGCAGGTGCTGAACTATCTCGGCTATTCCTGGGTGGATATGAACATCAATCTGGCGGAAGGGCTGGAGATGATCCGCAAGGCCGTCAGCGTCAAGCCCGACGACGGCTATATCGTCGATTCGCTCGGCTGGGCCTACTTCCGCCTCGGCCAGTTCGACGACGCGGTGGCGGAACTGGAGCGCGCCGCCGAATTGCGGGCGGGCGATGCGACGATCAACGACCATCTCGGCGACGCCTACTGGCGCGTTGGCCGCAAGCTGGAGGCGACCTTCCAGTGGAACCGCGCACTCGGTCTCAAGCCCGAAGAAGCCGAGATCCCCAAGATCAAGGCGAAAATCGAATCCGGACTGCCTGAGCCCACCGATGCACCGCCGGCCGCTGCCCAGGCGACCGACGGCAAGGAGCCGATCAAGACCCCATCGCTGAAGGTCACGGAAAGCGACAAGAAATCCTGATCCGGCAATGGCTTTCGATGAAGGCATGACGGGTTTCGTGCTGGCAGAGGCGGCACCAGCCAAGATCAATCTGGCGCTGCATGTCGTCGGCCGACGGGCCGATGGCTACCACCTCCTCGACATGCTCGTCACCTTCACCCGGTTCGGCGACCGCGTCGGCGTGGCGCCAGCGGAGGCGGACCGGTTCAGGCTATCGGGTCGGTTTGCGCCCCAGCTGCGGGACGCACCGGCGACCAGCAATCTCGTGCTCGCGGCACGCGACCTGCTCCGGGCGGCGCTGCAGCACAGGGGCAAGGCCGCCCCGCCCGTTCACTTGCACCTGGAAAAGAACCTGCCTGTCGCCTCCGGCATCGGCGGCGGCTCTGCCGACGCGGCCGCTACCCTACGCGCGCTCTTGCGGCACTGGGGCGCCTCGTTTACGGCAGCCGATCTGGCGGACCTGGCGCTGCAACTGGGCGCCGACGTCCCGATGTGCCTTTCTTCGCGGCCGCTCGTCGCCCGTGGCATTGGCGAACAGCTGACCATGCTTGACGCACTGCCCTCTTTTCCGATCGTTCTCGTCAATCCCCTTGTCGGCGTTTCGACGCCGGACATCTTCCGGCGGCTTGCCACGAAGGAAAACCCGCGCCTCGCTCCACCGGCGGCCCTCACCGACGCGGCGGCATGGCTTGCAGCGATGCAATCAATGCGCAACGATCTGGAAGAACCGGCGCGCGCCATCTGTCCGGAAATCGACGCGGTACGAACAGAGTTGATCAGAACTGGCGCCCGTCTGATACGCATGTCCGGCTCTGGTGCCACCTGCTTTGGCCTGTACGATACCGCGGATGCGGCGCACCGGGCCGCCGCCGTGCTGGAATCGGCGCGGCCAGACTGGTTCGTTGTTGCGACCGAAAGTTATGACGGAGGGGAACCACATGGCACGGCTTGACGAGACGAGACCCTTCATTCCTCTTTCGATCGCCATTCTGACCGTGTCCGACACGCGCACGCCCGCAGACGACCGCTCGGGCGACACGCTGGTGGAGCGGCTGGAGAAGGCCGGGCACCGGCTCGCCGCGCGCGCGATCGTTGCGGACGACAAGGCGGCGATCCGCGCGCAGGTCGAAGGTTGGACGAAGGATGCCGGCGTCGACGTCGTGATCACCACCGGTGGGACCGGTTTCACCGGCCGCGACGTGACGCCCGAAGCGCTGGAGCCGTTGTTCGAGAAGAAGATGGACGGGTTTTCGGAGGTGTTCCACCGCATCTCCTACGACAAGATCGGCACCTCGACCATACAGTCCCGCGCCACCGGCGGCGTCGCAAACGCGACCTTCATCTTCGTGCTGCCCGGCTCGCCCGGCGCCTGCCGCGATGCCTGGGACGGCATCCTTGCCGCGCAACTGGACTACCGCCACCTGCCCTGCAACTTCGTCGAGATCATGCCGCGCCTCGACGAGCACCTTAAGCGCAAATAAGCAGCCGGCCACCTTCTCTTGGGCTATGCCCCGACTTTCTGCCGCATCGCGCGAACCGCCCAGGCGGGTACGATCTCGGCGACCAGTTGCCGGGCCGCGACGCCGGTTGCAATCCCCGCGAGGCTGGCGTTTGGCGCGGCAAGCGCGATTGCCTGTCGTTTCGAAAGGAGCAGTCCTTGCTCCAGCGCGGTTCGCCGACCGAGCAGCCGCCGAAGAAACGGCCGGCGATGATTGTGCGAGCCGACAAAGCGCGCGGGCGCCTGGCTCGTGCCAATATATTCGCCGACGGCATCGGTCCAACCGCTTAATGGCCGGGCTCCCGGCTCCAGCAGCAGCAGCCACTCGCCCCGTGCGGAGCTTACCACCTCATGCAGGTCCCAATGCGTCAGAAAAATGCAGCCCGCAGCGTCTGCCACCTTGGCCGAGCCATCGGACGAACCATGATCGAGCACGATGACATCCCGCACCAATCCCTCGACGGCGCCGGGAACAAGCGCGGACAGGGTCTGCGCCAGCTCGGGCTCGTCATTGTGGCATTCCATCAAGACCGTCAGCATTTGCGACCAATACCGCATTGCAGCAAACAAAGCCACTGAAGGCATTGGCGAATCCGCCTGGAGCTTCTGATGCCCGCACGGACGGCGCCAACCGGTCGGGCGGAGCTTTGGGGCAATTGCGCGGAAAACAAGATTTGTTCTTGTCTTGTTCTCTTTTCACTGTTAGGAATAAAGTCATTGGAGGGGAGAGATCCCCTCAATGGAGAACCCCGATGACCGAACTGCAAAGCCTCAGGGAGGGCGCGCTCGCGCCCGCCAATACGGTCGATATTGCCGATGCGCTGATGGCGCAGACGGGTCTGCGCATCGATATTGATCGGCGTCGCGGACGCGGGGCCGGCTTGAACTTTTCCGGCCGCTTCGAGCCGCAGACACGAGAGAGCTTTGATGACGGTTGGGAATCCTTGGAGGACCTGCCGCCGTTCAAGACCGAAGTGCAGGTGGAGAAGCCGCGCAGCATTATCACCCGCAACGAGTCACCCGACATCCCGTTCGATCGCTCGGTCAACCCCTATCGCGGCTGTGAGCACGGCTGCATCTATTGCTTTGCCCGCCCGTCACACGCCTTCATGGGGCTTTCCGCCGGGCTGGACTTCGAAGCGAAGCTGTTTGCCAAGCCCGACGCACCGCGACTGCTGGAACGCGAACTTTCCAAGCCCGGTTACCGGCCTCGGGTGATCGCGATCGGCACGAACACGGATCCCTATCAGCCGATCGAAAAGGAGTGGCGCATCATGCGCCAGATTCTCGAAGTCCTGGAAGCCGCCGACCATCCCGTCTCGATCGTCACCAAGTCGGCCCTCGTCATGCGCGATATCGATATCCTTTCGCGCATGGCTGCAAAAGGGCTTGCCTGGGTCGGCCTGTCGGTGACGACGCTCGACCGCAAGCTGGCCCGCACGATGGAGCCGCGCGCGGCAACGCCTACGCGGCGGCTCGAAGCAATGCGTGCATTGTCGGAGGCCGGCGTTCCGGTCAGCGTGATGGCGGCGCCGCTTATCCCCGGCCTGAACGACCACGAGTTGGAACGGATCCTTGAGTCCGGCAAGGCTGCCGGTGCCCAGGAGGCGAGCTATGTGCTCCTGCGTCTGCCGCTCGAAGTCAGCCCGTTGTTTCGGGACTGGCTGCTGCGGGAATATCCGGATCGCTATCGACACGTGATGTCGCTGGTGCGCTCGATGCGGGGCGGCAAGGACTATGACGCCGAGTTCGGCAAGCGGATGAAGGGCGCCGGCCCATACGCCTGGCAGATCGCGCGGCGGTTCGAGCTGGCGGCCAAGCGGCTCAAGCTGAACCGGATCCGACGGAGCCTTTCAACCGATCTGTTCGTTCCACCGTCCGGCAGCGGCGTCCAGCTCTCGTTGCTCTGACATCACTCCTGGCGGTTGAGACCGGTCGCAAGCCAAAGGCTTGCAAGGACAACGGCCACATGATCCGACTGCCAAACGAAATCGACATTGCACCGTCCCCAGCAATGTCGTGGTTCCCTCGGTGCCGCCTCGCCGAGGGACTTGCAGGGAATCGGTCGGTCGTGCGAGGGTCGCCGCATGCCACGCCGCGCGACCACCGATTCCCCCCTCCTCTTCGACCTTCCCGAAGGCCCGGACTTCCTGATGGAACTGGCCGCCCGCAAGGCCGGCCAATGGCCGGTCGCCGGTGCGGACGAGGCCGGGCGCGGGCCGCTCGCCGGGCCGGTGGTGGCGGCGGCCGTCATCCTCGACCCGGAGAGAATTCCGGATGGCCTGCACGACTCCAAGCAATTGACGGCGGCAAAGCGCGAGGCGCTGTTTACCGAGATCCTGGCGACCGCGATGGTATCAGTCGCCTCTTCGAGCGCGCGCCGGATCGACCGCACGGATATTCGCAAAGCCAGTCTGGACGCGATGCGCAGAGCGGTGTTCGGCCTTCCCGCGCGGCCCGGCCTGGTCCTGACCGACGGACTGGACGTCCCGCCCGGACTTGCCTGCGCGGGCAAGGCGGTCGTCAAAGGGGACGCCCGCGTGCTTTCAATTGCCGCGGCGTCCATCATTGCCAAGGTCGTTCGCGACCGGATGATGACCTGTGCCGAAAGCACCTATCCGGGCTATGGCTTCGACGCCCATGCCGGCTATGCGACAGAGCGCCATCGCGCGGCGATCGGTGAGTTCGGCCCCTGTACTCTGCATCGCATGAGTTTTCGACCATTCAGGGTGGACGCCCAAGACTGACGCTGTCCGACCCGTACGCCGGTTGATGTCCGCGTCGAAGGAGATGGCTTCGGTTTAGGAAATGGACGAGGACAGTGCCCCTTCCCGACGAAGATAGACCCATTGCAACGCTTGCCGAAAAGCATGCAAGCCAAGTGTTTTTCGGCGCGTGAACCGTTTCTGCCGCTGCTCAGCCCGTCACCCATCAAACGATCAGCCAGCGTCCCGAAACTCAAGGGCCCTTGCCAAACTCCGGCTTACCTACGCAGGAGAAGTCGCCGCACGACCTCAAACGACAAAAGGCCGGATCGCTCCGGCCTTTCAATTCTCTTGGGAATGTCACCGACCCTTAGTTCAAGCGGGTCTTCACTTCCGCGACGGCCTTGTCGAACAGCGACTTGCTGGTGGCAGCATCGGACTTGCTCGAAAGCACGTTCTCGGCGGCGCTGATGGCGAGATCGACGGCGGCCGAACGAACGGCGTTGATCGCGTCGGCCTCGGCCTGCTTGATCTTCTGCTCCGACAGTGCGGTGCGACGGGTTACATACTCTTCCGTCTTCTGCTTGGCTTCAGCCGTCAGCGCCTCTGCCTCGCGCTGCGCGGTCGCCACGATGGCGGCTGCCTCTGCCTCGGCTTCCTTGCGCTTGCGCTGGTATTCGGCCAGCAGGCTCTGGGCCTCTTCGCGCAGGCGCTTGGCCTCCATGAGCTCGTTCGAGATCTTGTCGGCCCGCTGGTCGAGGGCCTTGCCCATCGCGCCGGGGACCTTCAGGTAAACGATCAGCGCCAGAAAGAGGACGAGACCAACGAAGGCGTAGAAAGTTGCGTCAAATGCCATGGTCCGCTTCCTTACTTCGCTGCCGCCGACTTCACCGCGGCCGCGATCTCGGTCTTGGTGGTCTTGCCGCCGATGAGCTGCTCGATCACAGCCGCAGCGGTTTCTTCGGCGATTGCGCCGACGTCGGCGAGGGCCTTGTCCTTGATCCCGGCGATGCGGGTCTCGGCGGCGGCGATCTTGCCGTTGAGGCTTTCTTCGATCTTCAGGCGCTCGGCGTCAGCCTTGGCCTTGGCGGCATCGCGAGCCTCGGCGGCGATGGCGTGGCCCTTGGTGCGGGCATCGGCCAGTTCCTGCTCATAGGTCGAAATTGCGGTGTCCGCTTCGGTCTTCAGGCGAGCGGCCTCGTCAAGATCCTGGGCGATGCGGTCGTGGCGCGTCTCGAGGATCGAGCCGACGCGCGGCACGATGATCTTGGACATGATCAGGTAGAAAATGCCGAAGGTGATCGCCAGCCACAGGACCTGGGAGGGAAAGGTGGATGCGTCGAACGGCGGGAATATACCGCTCTCTTCGCCGTGGGCGACACCCGTCTCGGTGTGCAGTTCGCCAGTGGGAGCGGCAGCGCCTTGGGCATCGGTCGCCGGAGCAGCCTGATGCGCGTCGCCCGCCGGAGCAGCGTCGTGCGTTTCCGTCGTGGTCTCGGCCTGAGCGATCGTGAATGGGATGGACTCGGCCTTGGCCGCGGTCGCAGACATGCTCACCTCCAGGTGCACTCAAACAGTAAGCGGACCACGGCCGCAGCCGGCCGTGGTCCGGTCTTCCAGCCGTTATTAGACGGCGAAGAGCAGCAGCAGGGCGACGAGCAGCGAGAAGATGCCCAGAGCTTCCGTAACGGCGAAGCCGAATACGAGGCGGCCGAACTGGCCGTCAGCAGCAGACGGGTTGCGCAGAGCGCCGGACAGGTAGCTGCCGAAGATGTTGCCGAGGCCGAGAGCCGTGCCGGCCATGCCAAAGCAAGCGAGACCTGCGCCGATGAACTTTGCTGCTTCCGCTTCCATGATGAACTCCTTCGAATGGGTTGTTGCGGCTTAGATAGCGCTTCCGGCGGCAAAACCGGCCGGAAGCAAACGACTGTTATTCCTTAGTGCCCACCCGGATGCACAGCGTCGTTGAGGTACATGCAGGTCAGTACCGCAAAGACATAGGCCTGGAGGAAGCAGACGAGGAATTCAAGACCGGTGATTGCGACGGTCATGATGAGCGGCAGGATCGCACCACCGATGCCGAGCGCGCCGAGCGCGCTCAACGACGTAACGAAGCCTGCGAAAACCTTCAGCGTGATGTGGCCGGCCAGCATGTTTGCAAACAGACGAACCGAGAGGCTGATGGGACGGGAAAGGAACGAAATGATTTCGATCGCGACGACCAAGGGCAAAAGCACGCCGGGAACGCCCTGCGGCACGAAAATCTTCAGGAAGCTGAAACCGTGCTTGAAGAAGCCGTAGAAAATCACGGTACCGATGACCAGAAGGGCAAGGGCAAGGGTGACGATGATCTGGCTGGTGACCGTGAAGAAGTACGGCATCATGCCGAGAAGGTTCGCGGTCAGGATGAACATGAACAGCGAGAACACCATCGGGAAAAACTTCATGCCGCTGCTGCCGGCGCCTTCGCGCAGCATCGAGGCGATGAACTCATAGGACATTTCCGAGACGGACTGCATGCGGCTCGGAATGATGCCGCGCTGTGACGTCGTCATGTAGAGGAAGCCCGCGGCGACGGCGGCGGACGCCACCATGAACAGCGAAGCGTTGGTGAAGGAGAAATCGATTCCGCCAATTTCGATCGGAACAATCTTGTTGACCAGAAACTGATGGGTCGGATCGTTGGACACCGCTAATCTCTCTCGTTTGCCGCCCGCCGGACGGTTATTCCTCTAACCCAGACAGCGCTCAGGCGCCGTCCCCGTTCTTCTTGTGCCCGGCATCTCTGCCGGCCATCCTGTCGACCGGATGCGGCGAAGCCACCATTCCCGCCGACCGCATCACGTTCAATACGCCCGCACCGAAACCGAGCAACAGGAGCACGATCATGCCCCACGGCGCAGTCCCGGCAAAGCGATCCACCAGGTAGCCAAGAAGCGCGCCCACAATGACCGCGGCGACGAACTCGCTGGAGAGCTTCATCGCAACCGCATAGCCCTTTCGGCTTTCGGCTGCCTTCTCCTCGGCTGCGTCGACTGCGCTATCATCCTTACGCCTTTGTGCGAGTTCCGCGTCAAGGCGCTGCCTGCGTTCTTCCAGACTTTCCTTCCGGCCGTCGCTCATGGCGTTTCCTTCCGTTTCCGCGGCGCGCTGCGCCCTATTGCGGACATATTCACGGTTAGGTTTTAAGCCAGCTTCAGGCCCGTTTGAAGTCGGGCGCAACATAGTTTTAGGGACTTGCATAGTCAAGGCGGGGCGGAGCTTTGACGGGCCCTAAATTTAATCAGCAAAATCAAAATATTAGAACGGAATCTGGGAATCACCCCCGGTTGAGCGACAGGGAATCGCCGGCGGCGCGGCCACTTGCCACGCCACCGGCAGCAGACTCAGATCCAGCCTCCACCATAGGTGCGGTAAAAGATGTGCTTGCCGATCTTGGCGACCCGCTGCATCGTCGGGCCCCAGTTCGGCTTGACATAGGTGGCGTGGTAATGGGTGGCCGAGCCCACTTCCGGCAGCCAGATCTTGCCGGCGGTGACCGCCAGGGCGATCTCCTGGGCTGTCTTCCAGTGCCAGGGCGCCAGCACGAGGTCTGGGATTCGGTCGCAGGTGAAGGAGAACTGGCAGCCGGTGCGCAGTTCCTGCCCCTGGTAGACCACACTGCAGATCGTTTTCGGATAGGCCGGGTTGCGGACGCGGTTCAGGATCACCTGGGCCACGGCCGCCTGGCCCTTCAGCGTTTCCCCGCGCGCCTCGAAGTAGATCCCGTTCGTCAGGCACTTCTGCTCGGCCGCGGAAAAAACGGTCGCGGGAAGCACGGTGGCGGCCCAGGCATGGTCTTCCGGCGCAATCTCCGGGATGAACCGGCCGCCGGCCGTATCCTTCTTCGTCAGGATCGAATCGAACGGCGAGACGCGGGCATAGTCAGCCTCAGGCGGGGCATAGGCGGTGGCAAGAACGTCGGCGCTGTCATTGGTAACCAGATCCGCCAGCATGGCCGGCACGCCGGGATCCTTCACCACCGGCTTCTTCCGGTAGAAGGCCGTGGCAATCTCGATTTCTTTGCCCTTGATCTTCGGCGCTATGAAGCGCATGCGCTCCGCATTGTCGAAATCGGGTCTCATCAGCGATGCCTGCCGGTCGAGCACCGACCCGGCGGAAAAGGCCTTCGGCGGCGCCACCGGCGTCACGGCGACGATGCGCTTCTTCTTTTCACGGCGATTGACGCGGTCCTCATCCGGCACTCCGCCCTGCCCTTTGCGGGCGGCGATCATCGAAGCCTCCGCCCCGCCGGGCAGTTCCAGCCCGGCGCCGCTGGAAAGCGCACTCGTCGTGATCGGGTCGTTGAAGGCGACATCGACCATGTGAATTGAACCGGCGGGCGAAGGTGTCATGACCACCTGCTGGCTCCCGCCCTTCCGGTTGACGCCGGAGATGAAGGTCGCCAGGTCGGAATGGCCGGCTTCGGCGGGCAACGCTGCGTAGAGGGAAAGTCCCAAGGCCACCGGGGCAAGCCAATCGCGCCGCCACAGGGCCGACCCCTTCACACGAACGATACGCATACGCACCGGCACACTCCGACAACACACGGCCAAGCGGCATCGCCACCCGACAAGCCGGGAGGTGAACCTGCTGGCGATCACTCTTGCTGAAGCCGACCCCGAGAAAGCGGGGCGAACCGGCTCGTTTCATTGACGGAGAATGAAGAATTAACCTTGATGGACGGTTAACGCCGGCAGCTCCAGAATGTCCGAAGCTGATTGGACGGCGATCGCCGCAATGGCACCGGCGTTCGCCTTGGCGGTGCGCCTCAGATGATGACCTGGGAGCCGAGCTCGACGACGCGGTTCGTCGGCAGGCGGAAGTAGTCCGAGGGGTCGACCGCCGCATTTGCCATGGCGATGTAGAGGCGATCCTGCCAGTAAGGCATGCCCGAATGGCGATCGGGCACCAGCTTGCGCCGGCCGAGGTAGAAGGAGGTCGACATGATGTCGAACTTCACGCCCGACTTGCGGAAAAGCCCGAGCGCCTGTGACACGTTCTGTGTCTCCATGAAGCCGAAGCGGATCTGGATGCGGGCGAAGCGGTCTGAGATGCGCTCCATGCTGCAGCGGTCGGCCGGCAAGACCTTCGGCGTGTTGGTCGAGGTTACCGTCAGGATGAAGTTCTGCTCGTGCAGCACGTGATTGTGCTTGATGTTGTGCAGCAGGGCTGCGGGCGTGAAATCCGGATCGCTCGTCAGGAAGATCGCAGTCCCGCTGACAGAGACGGGAGCATGGGCGCTCTTCTTTTCGATCGACTTGACAAAGACATCCAGCGGCACCTCGATATGCCGTGTCTTGTCGCGAAGGAGCGCCGTTCCGCGGACCCAGGTCCACATGAGCAGCGTGCAAGCGGCCGCGATCAGGATCGGCACATAGCCACCGTCGTGGACCTTCAGCAGATTGGCGCCGAGGAAGACCAGTTCCAGCAGGAACAGCGGCAGCAGCACGAGCACGGCCACGGCGGGCCTCCAGCGCCAGCGCATGCGCAGGAACTCGAAGGCGAGTGCGGTCGTGACCACCATCGCCCCGGTGACGGAGATGCCGTACGCGGTTGCCAACCCCTCGGAGGAGCCGAACATGAACACAAGGGACATCACCCCGAAAAGCAGGACGGCATTGACGGCCGGCAGGTAAATCTGCCCGGTCTGGGTTGCCGAGGTATGGAAGATTTCCATGCGCGGCAGAAAGCCCAGGTGGATTGCCTGGCGTGCGATCGAGAAGGCGCCGGTGATGACGGACTGGCTGGCGATGATCGTGGCCGCGGTGGCCAGGATCACGGCGGGAAGCAGCGCCCATTTCGGGAATAGCAGGAAGAAGGGGTTCTCGATCGCCTCAGGGTGCTTCAGGACAAGGGCCCCCTGCCCCAGGTAGTTCAGCGTCAGCGCCGGAAAGACCAGGCAGAACCAGGCCCACTGGATCGGCTTGCGACCGAAATGTCCGAGGTCTGCATAGAGCGCTTCCGCCCCGGTTACCGTCAGGAAGACCGCGCCGAGCACGACCAAGCCGAGATAGCCGTGATTGTAGAGGAAGGTCACGGCGTAGACGGGGTTGAAGGCCGCAAGGATGCCTGGGTCGTCGCCCAGGTGCGCAGCGCCGGCAGCAGCCATGACGATGAACCAGAGCGACATGATCGGGCCGAAAAACCGCGAGACGGCATCCGTACCCCAGGATTGCACCGCAAAGAGAACGACGAGGATCAAGACCGAGATCGGCACGATATAGTCGGAAAGGTCGGGGGTGACGAGCTTCACGCCTTCGACAGCGGAAAGCACGGAAAGCGCCGGCGTGATCATGGCGTCGCCGATGAAGAGCGCTGCACCGGCGAGCCCCATGAAGAAGAGAACGGCCTTGTGCCCGTTCGCCGTCTTCCGCAACAGGGCAAGGAGCGACAGCGTGCCGCCCTCGCCACCATTGTCGGCGCGCAGCAGGAAGAGCACGTATTTCAGGGTCACGATGATGGTCAGCGTCCAGATCACCAGCGAGATCAGCCCCACGACTTCATCCCGGGTGACGCCATCGTAGGAAATCGGGCGCAGCGCCTCGCGGAAGGCATAGAGTGGGCTGGTGCCGATGTCCCCATAGACGACGCCGATCGAGCCGAGCGCGAGGAGAAACAGCGTGCGCGCCCGGCCACCGCCGGTTGCTGCGTGTGCTTCGGTGTGCGACATCGTTTTTGAACAGGCCCTAGAGCCAGCCTTTCCAGCGAAAGAAGAAAAAAGGTACCACAGCTGAAACAACCATCGCAGTCAGCGACAGCGGATAGGCGTAGTCAACGTGCAGTTCCGGCATGAATTCGAAATTCATGCCGTAGATCGAAGCGATCAGTGTCGGCGGTAGCAACACGACCGATGCGATGGAAAAAATCTTGATGATCTGGTTCTGCTCGAGATTGATCAAGCCCAGCGAGGCGTCGAGCAGGAACGAGATGTTGCTCGCGATGAAGTTCGCGTGCTCGGAAAGCGACTGGATGTCGCGCGAAACGGTGCGGCACAGTTCCCGACTGTCCAGGTCCGCCTGCAGCGGAGGCACCGTGTAGAGGAATATCGTTAGCCGCGAAAGCGACATCAGGCTGTCACGTGTCTTCGCCACGAGCCGATGCAAGGCGGAGACCGCCACCAGCCGCTCCTCGAGATAGCGCGGCGCCCTTCGATGGATGTGGCGCTTGTCGCCGAACACTTCGAGCGAGAGCTGGTCTGCCCTTGCCACGGACAGTTCGAGGATCTCGGCCGTCCGATCGACAATCGTCTCCAAGAGACGCGTGATTATTGCCGTGCCTGTGCCGCAGCCCCCGGCCAAACGCGGCATGGCCGCCCGGAAGAGCTCAAACGAGCGAGGTTCGGCATAGCGGATCGTCAGGAGGCAGCGATCCGTCAGGATGAAGGCGATGTCGGTCAGTTCCGGCTGATCGCTATCGGCCTTCCAGACAACCGAGGCCGTCATGTAGACGGTGCCGTTCTCAGTGTAGAGCCGGCTCGACGGCTCGATATCCTTCAGCTCGTCGCGTGTCGGCACGTCGATATCGAGGATCTTCTCGACGAAAGCATCTTCTTCATGGGTTGGCGAGAGGAGGTCGACCCAAACGACATCCGCCGGAACCGAAACGGAATCCGCTAGCATTTCGGGCGACAGAAGCACTGCTTCCCCGCTGGAACGATAGACCGTTATCACCTGCGGGCGGCTCCGAAGAAGACCAAACGCGCACCTTTACGCTATTTTCCGCCAAGCGGGTCGGCGAGGCGGATGCGCATATTGCGCAGCGCCGCTCCGAAATCAAGCCCCGCCCTAACGCTCACCGCCGGGACTGCCCGGCGTCAGTCGAAAACGATGCTCGGCGCGGCGTGGGCGCCAGTCGCCTGCTTTGCCTTCAGTTCGCTCCACACGCGCGCGGCGATGTCGCGATAGGTCTTCGCCGCCGCCCCTTCCGGGTTGGAGACCACGACCGGAGTCCCGGCGTCGGAGGTCTCGCGGATATCCATCGTCAACGGCACCTCGCCAAGGAAGGGAACGCCGATCTTCTCGGCCTCCCGGCGCGCGCCGCCGTGGCCGAAGATGTCGTAGCGGTTGCCGGTGTCCGGCGCGATGAAGTAGCTCATGTTCTCGACCAGTCCGAGCACCGGCACTTCGACCTTGTTGAACATGTTCAGACCCTTGCGGGCATCGATGAGCGCCAGATCCTGCGGCGTCGAGACGATGACAGCGCCGGCAAGCGGTACCTGTTGCGCCATCGTCAGCTGGGCGTCGCCCGTGCCCGGCGGCATATCGACGACCAGCACGTCGAGTTCGCCCCATGCCACCTCCCGCAGCATCTGCATCAGCGCCGACTGGATCATCGGGCCGCGCCAGATCATTGCCACGTCCTCGTCGACGAGGAAGCCCATCGACATCACCTTGATGCCGTAGTTTTCCATCGGCTTGATGATGCGGTTTTCGATCTGTTGCGGACGGCCGGAAATCCCGAGGAGGCGTGGCATGGATGGACCGTAGATGTCGGCGTCGAGAATACCGACGCGAAGACCGTTCGCCTTAAGCGCCAGCGCCAGGTTGACCGAGGTGGTCGACTTGCCGACGCCGCCCTTGCCCGAGGCAACCGCGATGATGGCTCCCACGCCAGGAACGCCGCTCTTGGCTCGTTGCGGCTGCTGGCCGTGTGCACCGTGCGCATGTCCTGCCTGCGCCTGCGGTGCCGGTCGCGACACCGGCGCCGAACCCGCGCCCGCCTTCTTGTCGGCGGTCAACGCCACCATCGCGGCCTTCACGCCAGGGATGTCGCGCACCACACGTTCCGCCGCGGCGCGCATGGGATCAAGCTCCTTGGCCCGCTCTGCCGGAACCGTGATCGAAAAATAGACCTTGCCGTCGGAAATGAACACGTCGGAGACCATGCCGAGGTCGACGATATTGCCATCCATGTCCGGTCCGCGAACCGACTTGAGCTTTTCCAGTACCTGGTCTTTCGAAACGTCCGTCATGCCAACCTCGCCGATATTCGTTGGCGCTTTGATAGCGCATTCCCGGTCGAAGCGGAACGGTATTCAGCACGGCTCCCCTCTCCATGCCCGCCGGTGCGGCAAGATGCCCGGGTCATTGCCGGCGTCGCATGGATAGCACCGCACTGCAGCACTTCAGGTGATGAACCCGCGACGGATCGCCTTCACCACGGCCTGGGTGCGGTTCACCGCCTCGAGCTTGCGCGTCACCTGATTGAGGTAGTGATTGATCGTGTGTTCGGAGAGGCCGAGGATCTCGGCGATCTCCAGGCTCGTCTTGCCGGCGGCGGTCCAGCTCAGGCACTCGATCTCGCGCTCCGTCAACACCACCTGCCCGGTCTTCCAGGCGGCCCCGATCTCCGCCAGGCGGTTGAACACCTGTATCGAGATCATCTGCAGCAACAGCCGCTGCTCAAAGCTCAGCGTACGCTTCTCGCCAGTCCAGACGATCGCGCCACGATTGCCGAGCGCGTCATGGACCGGGAAGACATGCGCCGCCTGCATGCCATGACCCTGCAGGAACTCTGCCAGGTTGGCCAGATCATCTTCTTGCGAGGCGCCTTCGACCCAACCCGCCAAGTCGAGGGAGAAAGGGATCGTCGTCGCCCGCAGCTTGCGGATGCCAGGGCTGCGGCGAACCATCTTGAGGGCATCGTATTTTGCGATGACCTCCGCGGGCCAATTGCTGACGATGGAATGAGCGCCCAGCTTCTCCGCCTCGAACCCGGGCAGCAGGAAGGCGATGAAGTGCTTCAAGGAAAAGGATTCACCCGTTCGCCGCAGAAAACGAACCACGTCGAACTGCGTCTCAAGGCTCGCAATCTCGGCGCTGGCATCAGACCCGTTCGGTTCCTCGCGACCTATTTCTTCCGCCGTCATGTCGTTCTGCATCCATGCTCTGCGCGATCTGCAAGCTTCCGCTTGGATCTGCGTAAGTCGCGACCGACCTGTGCCTCGACCACGGTCAATTCAGGAGCCCGGCGCGAATTGCCTTGGCGACCGCCTGAACGCGATTGACGGCGTCCAGTTTGCGCGTTGCCCGGTTCAGGTAGTGATTGACCGTGTATTCGGACAGGCCAAGGATCTCCGACATCTCGGCGCTCGTCTTGCCGGCGGACGCCCAGGACAGGCATTCGATTTCGCGGCGGGACAACGATGCACGCACCCGCGCCCCACTCCGAAACTCGAGTACCCTGGTAAAGGCGAGGTTGGCGATGGCGTTCAGTTCCGCCATCTCCATGTGCGTCAGCACGGAGCGATTGCCGCCAAATGCGAGGGCGCCACGCTGCCCGAGGGGATTGTGGGCCGGGAAATAAGCACCGCGCGGCAGACCGTATTGCGCAAACAGGCGAATGGCGATCTGCGCCTTGCCATCATGCCGGTCGCTGTTGGTGCTGATCATGTCATAGGTGAATGGATTCGTGCTGCGCCGCAGGTGGTGAATGACCGGACTACCCAGGATCAATTCTGCCTGGTCGTAGCCCCGCAGCATCTCGGCAGGCCAGGTCGTCATCAGGACATGGGGGGAAATTTCGGTCGATGCGCTGTCGGGAACGTTGATCAGGAGGTAGCGGGACAGGCCATACCCCTTCGTCACTTCGGACAGCAGCGTCGAGACCTCGCGTTCCGAACCGACCTCGGCAAAGCGACGCGCCCAGTGAGGCGGTGTCTGTGGTGCCATCCCAACAAGCTGTTCGGTCATTCCAAGTCTTTCTGGAGCCAACCGCGGCTTGCGAGCGTTAGCACGCCCATCCCGGCATCCTCCCCATTCTCTCCCCGAAAACATGCCTTGGCGCGCCATCTTCCTCGCAAGGCTACGACGAAGCACCCAGAAATGTTCACTCAGAAGTGGAAGCTAAACACGCCCCCCAAGTCCGTCCAGCGCATTTTGCTAATTTACCGTAAAATGGCTTCGGATTTTTGCCTCCGCACGTTCCCGGACTCGGTTCAGGATCAGCGCGATGGGCCAAGCCGGGCGGCGACTTCCTCCGTGATCGCTGCCGCCACCCTCTGCACCAGCGGCGCCCAGGCCTGCAGCACCTCTTCGCCGACCCGGTATGCAGGTCCAGTCACCGACACGCCTCCCACAAAGCTCAGTCCTGAATCGGATATTGCGGCGGCAACGCAGCGAATTCCCGGCTCGTGCTCCTCCCGATCGAAGGCGTAGCCCGCCATGCGGATCGCCTCGAGTTCCACCCTCAGCGCCCCGAAGCTGGTGATCGTCTGCGCCGTGAAGCGCCGAAACGGGACATCACGCAGGAGATCGAGCAGATGCGGCTCCGGCAAGACTGAAAGGGCGGCCTTGCCTACCCCGGTACAGTAAGCGGGCGAGGCCTTGCCGATCTGCGAGGCCATGCGCACGGCCTGGCGGCTTTCGACCTTGTCGAGATAGATGATCTCCGAGCCTTTCAGTACGCCAAGGTGGACCGTCTCGCCGGTCAGTTCGTGCAGCGTCTGCAAATGCGGGGCTGCCAATCGGCGCAGGTCACTGCGCGTCCAGGCGCTGGAGGCAAGCTTCAGCAGGCGAAGGCCGGGCTCGTAGCAATGGTCGGCGTTCAGGTCGAGCAGCCCCTCCTCGAGCAGATGGCTCAATTGGCGGTGCAGCGTGCCGCGCGGCTGCCCCGCCAGTTCCAGGATCTCCGTAAAGCGCATCGGCCGGTCCGAAAGCGCGACGAGTTCGAGAACGGCGACCGCCTTGCCGAGTGTCCCCGTGCTCGAAGCCCCCGATTCCACCCCGTTCCGCCTAACCATGTTCCTCTCCGCGCGACTGCTTGACAACCTCGAACCGGTGAACATAATTCCATATATTCAAACTGAATTCCATATATTGGAACTCAAATCGCGTTCATTCCGAAGTCGGCAAGGAGACGTCATGTCCGCGACCGCCGCAAGCTATCCGGAGCTACGAGGTCGCGGTGTGCTGATCTCTGGCGGCGGTTCCGGCATCGGCGCAGCCCTGGTCGAAGCGTTCGCCCGCCAGGGCGCCCGCGTCGCCTTCGTCGATATCGCAGAAGACGAAAGCATGGCGCTCGTCGACCGCCTCGCCGCGGCGGTGCCGCACCGGCCCTTGTTCCTCAAGGCGGACATTCGCGACATCGAAGCCTACCGGTCGGCAATTGCAGCTGCCAGCGCGGCGATCGGTCCGGTTCGCGTGCTGGTCAACAACGCGGCACGCGACAGCCGGCATGACCTTGCCGAGGTCACGCCAGACTATTGGGACGAGAACCAGGCGGTCAACCTGCGCCACGTGTTCTTCGCGATCCAGGCGGTGGCACCGGCGATGCGCCAGGCCGGCGGCGGCTCTATCATCAACGTCTCCTCGATCGCGTTCATGCTGAACATGGGCGAGGTGCCGGCCTACGCCGCGGCGAAAGCCGGCATCATCGGCCTGACGAAATCGCTCGCCGGCAAGCTCGGCCCGGACAATATCCGGGTCAACGCCATCCTGCCCGGCATGGTACTGACCGACCGGCAGCTGCGCCTGTGGCTCGACGAAGAGGCGATTGCAGCCATGCTGAAGGAGCAATGCCTGAAACGGTCGCTGACGCCCGACGACATCAGTGGCCCTTGCCTGTTTCTCGCATCCGACGCATCGAGCGCGATGACTGCGCAATCCATGATCATCGACGGAGGAGTATTTTGATGGTGAAGCCAGCCTACGTCGCAGTCGACTGGGGCACCTCCAGTTTTCGGCTGTGGTTGATCGGCAACGACGGCAGCGTCCTTGATGAACGGCGCAGCAACGAAGGCATGGTGGCGGCGGCGACGGCCGGCTTCGGCGCGGTGCTGGCGAACCATCGCGACGCCGTCTTGGCCCCGGCAGATCTGCCCGTTATCATCTGCGGCATGGCCGGCGCCCGGCAGGGCTGGGTCGAGGCCGGCTACATCGATGTTCCAGCAGCGCTTTCCACCATCCCCTTCGCCGCCGCGCGCGTGCCCGATGCCACCGCCGACATCCGCATCCTGCCGGGACTTGCGCAGCGCGAGAGGGCGCATCCCGACGTCATACGCGGAGAAGAGACGCAGCTTCTCGGCGCGCTCGCCGATCTCCCCGACGGGCATAGCCTCGTCTGCATGCCCGGCACGCACAGCAAATGGGTGCATGTTTCGGACGGGATGGTGACCCGGTTCCACACCTTCATGACGGGGGAGCTTTTCGACGCCGTTGCAAGCCACACCATCCTGAAGCACTCGATCGCCGATGCAGACGCGGTCGACGGTGGCAGCGACGCCTTCCGGCGGGCGGTGGAGGAGGTCATACGCAACCCGGCCGCCGCAACCAGTCTTCTCTTCGCTGCCCGGTCGGGGACGCTCCTTCACGGTTTTGCCCCGGCGGACGCGAAAGCGTTGATTTCCGGCACCCTGATCGGCCTCGAAATCGCCGGCGCGCTTGACGCTGCGGAGCCGGGGGCGCCCGTGGTGCTCGTTGCCTCCGGCGCGCTTGGCGCGCTTTATGAAAGCGCACTGGATTGCGCCGGGGTCGAGCCTGTGATCGTCGACGCGGATATTGCCGTGCGCGCCGGGCTTGCCGTGGCGGCCCGCAGCCTCTGGGCTCTTTGAATAGTCTTGCGAAGGAAGGTCACCCTATGAGCCGCATTCCCTTTCCCGCGATGAAGCGGCCGCTCATCGCCATCCTGCGCGGGTTGAAGCCCGCCGAGACCGAAGGCGTCGTCGGCGCCCTGATCGAAGCCGGCTTCACGGCGATCGAGATCCCGCTCAACTCGCCCGATCCGTTCTGTTCGATCGAGACCGCCGCGAAAATGGCACCAAACGACTGCCTGATCGGGGCCGGGACCGTATTGACGACGGATCAGGTCGAACAACTCGACGCCGTCGGCGGACGCCTGATGGTGAGCCCGAACGTCGAACCGGCGGTGATCTCGCTCGCTGCGGCCAAAGGCATGGTGACGATGCCGGGTGTCTTCACACCCACCGAAGCGCTCGCCGCGGCCCGTGCCGGTGCGACCGGGCTGAAATTCTTCCCGGCCAGCGTGCTCGGACCCTCCGGCATAAACGCGATCCGCGCCGTTCTACCCGCCGATCTCGAGATTGCAGCGGTGGGCGGCGTTTCCGAGGCGAACTTCGCCGACTATGCAAAGGCCGGCATCAGGAGCTTCGGCCTCGGATCGAGCCTCTACAAGCCGGACATGGCCGCTGCGGACGTTGCCGCGCGCGCCCGTACGACGATCGCAGCCTATGACCGCGTCTATGGAGCCTGACATGACGGACATTGTACCCTTCACCGGCCGGACCTTGTGCCAGGTTAAGAGCGAGCTCGGCGAAGGGCCGAGCTACGATCCCGCGACCGATACCGCCTGGTGGTTCGACATCACGGGTCGCAAGCTGCACGAACTGCACCTGTCATCCTCGACGAAGCGAGTCCATGACCTGCCCTTCATGGGCAGCGCCATCGCGACAATCGATCCGTCGCGCCAGCTGATCGCCTCCGACGACGGACTTTTTGTTCGTGACACAAATTCGGGAAAGCTCGAACACTTTGCTGCGATCGAGGACAAACCCGGCAACCGGTCCAACGACGGTCGCGTACACGCGAGCGGGGCGCTCTGGATCGGAACGATGGGATATGACGCCGAGAAGGATGCCGGTGCCATCTACCATGTCGCCGGCAGCACTGTGACGCCGCTCTTTTCCAACATCACCATTCCGAACGGCATCTGCTTTTCGCCGGACGGCGCCACCGCCTATTTCACCGATACCACCGTCAACGATCTGATGCGCGTCGCGGTCGATCCCGCTACCGGTCTGCCAACCGGTGCGCCCGAGGTGCTGAGCAAGCAGAAAGGGCACCCCGGCGGTATCGATGGTTCGGTCTGCGATGCGGACGGGCTGATCTGGAACGCGCGCTGGGGTGCCGGGACCATCGACGTGTACCAGCCGGATGGCATGAAGGTCCGGCGCTACGCCGTGCCGGCGACACAGGCGAGCTGCCCGGCCTTTATTGGCGCAAAAGCGGACCGGCTGCTTGTCACCTCGGCCTGGCAGGGGATGGACGAAAAGGCGCGTGCATCGGACCCGGGAGCAGGCCGGACGTTCGAACTCGGCATCGCCGTAAGGGGACGGTTCGAGCCGGCCTTCCGGCTCTGAACCCGGCACAATCGCCGCTTTTCGTTGCAGCTTCGGCTTGGCATCCGAAGCTGTTTTCATTTGGGAAACGGCCTGGAGATACCAATTTCCGCGGGAACCATTCCTCAGCAAGCGAGTTTTTCAAACATCAGCTGGTGCGGACGGAGGCAGCAAGCGTCCTCCGCCCTTGATACCCAACGCAGAAGAAAGGCAGGCTCACAATGACCAAGAAGCTTCTTACTTCCGTTGCTGCTGGTGCGATTTTCCTCGGAGCGGCCGTCGCCCCGGCAGCGTTCGCGCAGGATACGACGCAACCAGCGCAGCCTGAGACACAGACGCAGACGATGGGTCAGCCCGCCACGCCTGACGCCAGTGCGGATCCCGCCAAACCGATGGACAATGCAGCTACCACGACCGCTCCATCCGCCGATCCGGCGATGACCACTGTGATGGACAAAACCTATCTGACCGAGCAGTCGGCGGATCAGGTCAGCGCCAATACCTATATCGGCCAGTCCGTCTATAACGCAGCGGACGAGAGCATCGGTTCGATCAACGACCTGATCATGGAGAAGGACGGCGGCATCACCGCTGCAGTCATCGGTGTCGGCGGTTTCCTGGGGATCGGCGAGAAGTGGGTCGCCGTGCCGTTCGGCAACATTGCCATCAGTCAGGCGCCCGATAGCGGCGACGTCAAGCTGACCACGACCGAAACGGCGGAAAGCCTGCAGGCAGCGCCGGAATTCAAGACGCTGTCGCAGAAGGTTGCCGAGCGCTCCACGGTCGATACGACCGCAACGGGCTCCACGACGATGACGCCGGCTCCGGCGACATCAGCACCAGCTCCGACGACGGAACCCGCAAAGTAAGCGGGCAACAGGAGTGAAAAGCCCGGCAACACGATGTGTTGCCGGGCTTTTCTTTTGGATTGGCCGACTGTTCGCAGGGTGCGATCAGTACCACGCATCGGCCATGTCGGCCTTGCGCCGCTCGACATAATCGCAGAGCGCCTCGTCGACGGCTACATCCAGGGGCGGTGCTTCATACTCCGCAAGCGTCTTCTTCCACTGGCGATTGGCGCGCGTGGCGATATCCGTGGAACCACCTTCCTCGCTCCACTTCTCGAAGGGCTCATTGTCCGACAGCGCCGAATCCCAGAAGGCGGTCTGGTAGTTGCGCATCGTGTGATCGCAGCCAAGGAAATGACTGCCGGGCCCCACCTGCAGGAAGGCGTCCATCGCGAGCGTGTTGTCGTCGACGGTGACACCGGCGAGATAGGAATGCAGCGCCCCGCACAGGTCCGCGTCCATCACGAACTTCTCGTAGGACATGGCGAGCAGACCGTCGAGGAAGCCGGCGGAATGCAGGATGAAGTTGGCCCCGCAATGGATCGCCGACAGCATCGACATCAGGCCTTCCTGCATCGCCTGGCCGTCCGGCAGCTTCGAGTTGGAGAAGTTGCCGGCGCATCGCAACGGCAGCTTCAGCCGGCGGGCGAGCTGGCCGATCACCATCGAGCCGATCGCCGGTTCGGGCGTTCCGAAGGTCGGCGAGCCCGATCGGAGCGACATGGAAGAGAGGAAGTTTCCGAAGATCACCGGGGCGCCCTTGCGCTCCAGCTGCGTCAGCGCACATCCGGCAAGCGTCTCGGCGAAGGACTGCGCGATCGCGCCAGCATTCGTCACCGGCCCCATGGCGCCGCCGAGGATGAAGGGGACGATCACCGCGGCCTGGTTCGCACGGGCATAGGCCCGTAGCGACCGCGTCATCGTGCCGTCCCAGACGAGCGGCGAGTTTACGTTGACGTTGCCGAGAATGACGCAGTTCTGGTCGACGAAATCGGCGCCGAACAGGATGCGCGCCATGTCGATGGAATCCTCGGCCCGCTCCTCCGCCGTGATCGACCCCATGAAGGCACGGTCGGAGTACTTGATATGGCTGTAGACCATGTCGAGATGGCGCTTGTTGACCGGTACGTCGACCGGCTCGCAGATCGTGCCGCCGGAATGGTGCAGCCACGGGCTGGACTGGGCCAGCTTGATGAAGTTGCGGAAATCCTCGATCGTGCCGTAGCGCCGCCCCTTGTCGAGATCCATGACGAAGGGTGAACCGTAAGCCGGAGAAAAGACGACGTTCTTGCCGCCGATCTCGACATTGTTGGCCGGATTGCGTGCAAACTGGGTGAATTGCGCGGGCGCGGTGGAGACGATCTCGTTGAGCATGCCCGGCTCGAAGCGCACCAGCAAGCCATCGACCTTCGCACCCGCCCGCTTCCAGTGGTCGATCGCAGCCGGATCGTCGCGGAACTCGATCCCGACCTCGGCGAGGATGCGGTCGGCAGTTCGCTCGATCTTCTGCAGATTCTCCTCGGACAGGATGTCGTAGGTCGGGATGTTGCGCTGAATGTAGGGAACACCCTTCACATTTGCGGAACCCTCCCGGCGCTGCGGCCGTCCCCCCCTTCCGCGCCGTGTCGCGTTTTCAACTGTCGCCGTCGCCACCATGTCTTCCTCCATAACTGCAAAAGAGGCTAGACGGGAAAAAGGCCCATGTAACGCTGGAAAAAACTTGGGGCAGATATAAGCTGGATTTATGGAAACACTTCGTCGCCTTCTGCCCTCGGCCGCCAGCCTGATCGTCTTCGAGGCTGCCGGGCGGCACCAGAACTTCACCCATGCGGCCAAGGAACTCGGCATGACCCAGGCCGCGGTCTCCTACGCAATCCGCGGGCTGGAGGAGCAGCTCGGCGTGCCGCTTTTCCATCGCGTCCATCGTGCCGTTGCACTGACCGACGCGGGCGAACGCTTCCACACGGAGGTCTCGGTCGGTCTCTGGCGTATCCAGAAGTCGGCTGAGGACATCCGCGCAAAGGGGCGCGAGGTCAATGTGACGCTCGCCGCCTCCACGGCCTTTGCTTCCATGTGGATGTTGCCACGGCTGGCAAAGCTGCGCGAGGACCTGCCGGAAATCGATCTCAGGATCCAGACGAGCGTGCGCGACCTCGATCTGGAGGAGGAGCCGATTCCGCTCGGCATCCGCGGTGGCGATCCCGCCAAATGGCCGCGCTACCATGCCGCCCTGCTCGCACCGGAGGTCATCACCGCCGTCGCCAGTTCCGCCTTTATCGACGCGCATGGCATGCCGAGGACGCCGCAGGACCTGTTGCGCCAACCACTGATTCATCTGGAGGAACCGGTGCGGCAGGCCTGCGACTGGCCGGAGTGGTTCGCAAGCGCGGGGTTGCGCTATCCTGCACAGTCCCGGCGCCTCGCCATCAACGACTATGTGCTCGTGATCCAGGCCGTGCTGGCGGGCGAAGGTATCGCGCTCGGCTGGCAGCACCTGATCGCGCAGCAGATCGGATCCGGCGCGCTGGTGCCAGTCGGCGGCCACGTATTGGAGACAGGGCTGGCCTTCTATGTCGTCTGGCCGCGTTCGCGGGAACTCAACAGCCAGGCGCGGCGCGTGCGCGACTGGCTGCTGGAGGAAGGCAGGCGTTAGCGTTTGCCGGCAGAAGCCGCCTTCAGCGGCTCATGACGGGTTTCACTTCCTCGTGGAAGAAGCGGAAATAGGAGGAGATCTGCGCCAGCGCGTTGGTGTTGAGCTTGTATTGAAGACCGAGCCGGCCGTTGTTGTACCAGCGAACCGTCCCCGTCAACTGGCCCAGTTCCTCGCTTTCGATGGTGACGATCTGACCTGGCATGATCCGGATCGGCTTCTCGATGTCGAGTGCCATGCCGGTCGGGGAAAGGTCGACGACCCTTGCACGGCTTTTCTCGTGCATCACCTTGACCGTCACGAAAATGCGGACCTTAGAGCGGTCGTTGGTCCTGACCGGCATATCCTTGATGTTCTGCAGCATCCCGTTACCCCGTTTTCTTATTTGGATGCCGTTACGTTAGGTCAGGCGAATTTATTTCCGGCTAAGGGGAATGGCAAACAAATGATTAAGCGCTCCCCCCGGAACGGGGCCTCAGCCGTGGGCCACTTCGGGCTCGACGCGCATGTAGCGTTCGGCCAGGAATCGCATTGTCGCGACCGCATCGGCAGGTTTGCCGTAGAAATAGCCCTGCCCCATGCCGCAGCCGAGTGCCTTCAGTTTCAGCGCCTCGGAAAAATCCTCGATTCCTTCCGCCACGACCTCCAGGTCGAGCCCCTCGCACATGGCGACGATCGCCTTGATGATGTGTTCGGACACCCGGTCGTCGGAAATGCGTGAAACGAAGGCGCGGTCGATCTTCACCTTGTCGAAGGTGAAATCGCGCAGGCGGCCGAGACTGGACTGACCGGTGCCGAAATCATCGAGCGAGACTCGCACGCCGGCACCGCGCAGCTCCGCAACGATCTTCTGCGCGGTCGCGGCATCCGTCATGACCGCCGTCTCGGTGATTTCGAGCTCCAGCCGCCGCGGGTCGAGCCCGACTCGGTTGAGTATCGCCAGCGTCGTCAGGCTCGTCTTCGGGTCCATCAGTTGCGCCGAGGAGAGGTTGAACGACAGGAACAGTTCCTTCGGCCAGGACAGGGCCGCTTCCGCCGCCTTGCGAAGCAGCGTTTCGGACAGTGAATCGATGAAGCCGCGCTCTTCCGCAAGCGGCACGAAAACGGCCGGGGAAACGTAGCCGAGATCGGCATCACACCAGCGCGCAAGCGCCTCGAAGCCGACCACCATGTCGTTGCGGAGGCTGACGATCGGCTGGAAATGCACATCGACCTCGTTGGCCATGATCGCGTTGCGCAGCGCCTGCTCCAGATGGGTCGCGCGCTTCATCTCCTGGGCAATTTCCTGCGAATAGACCGTCACTTGCCCACGGCCACGACGCTTCGAACGATAGAGGGCGGTGTCGGCGCTCTTCAGGAGGTCCGTGAATTCCTCGCCGGCAAACGGGTAGATGGCAAGTCCGAAGGACGCGGACAGCCGGACATTGCGGTCGCCGAGGTCGAACGGCGCCGAAAGCACTTCACGCAGCATGTGGGCCAGCTTTTCAGCGCCCTTGCGCTCGAACACGAGCGGGAACAGGAAGGCGAACTCGTCGCCGCCATGGCGGGTAACCGTCGCTCCGTCCGGAATGCAGGCTTTCAGGCGATGGGCGACCTGGCACAGGATCTCGTCGCCGGCCTCGGGTCCGAACAGATCATTGATCGGCTTGAACCCGTCGAGATTGGCAATCCCCACGGCAAAGGGGGCAGGATCTTCCGCGCGTTCCGCGGCCAGCTGGCGCACCTTGTCGCGCAGGCGGTAGGTATTGCCCAGACCCGTCAGCGGGTCTGTGTAGGCCATGGCATGCAGATCGCTTGGAGAAACGTCCGTATCCGAATACTCACCCGATTTCATTTACCGACTTCCCGACACGTACTGTCTCCGAAAGACAGAATGAGGCACGAGAATTAACAAAGGCATAGCAAGCGGTTACACTATCGCCCCACGTCACCCCCTGAAAAATGGGGGTTGACAGGGATACGCGCCCTCAGGCGGCATTCTGGGCGCGTTTCTGCGTCACGAACCGTTTGTAGATGCTTTCGATCATGTCTGGGCTGACCGGTTTGGTGATGTAGTCGTCCATGCCGGCATCGAGGCAGTTCTGCATGTCCACGTTCAACGCCTGGGCGGTGACCGCAACGATGGGCGTACGGGTCTGGAGCGGCTTTTCCGCCTCGCGGATCTCGAGGGTTGCATCCAGCCCGTTCATGACAGGCATGGCAATGTCCATGAGCACCAGTCGGGGCTGGTGCTTGCGCCACAGGGCGACCGCCTCCTCGCCGTTCTCGGCGATCCGGTGCGATACGCCCATGCCCTCCAGGATCTGCGAAAAGACGAACTGATTGATCTGGTTGTCCTCGGCGACCAGCACCTCGATATCTCCCTCCACGATCGGGGACATCGAGTCGGCGTCTGTCGCAATATACCAGTCATCGAACAGCGCCGAGGGGGCGAGGACATCGATCGGCATGGCCTCCGCCACCACCGCATGCGGTTCCACCAGCGCCCGAAAGAAGTCGACCCCGATCCGGTCTGGCGTGATAACCCGCACCGGCACGCCGCCGGCCTCGGCGATGGCCTCGAACCCATCCATGGTGTCGTCGAGCAGTATGAGGTCCAGGCCGACGCCACAACTGTTTGCGACGTCGAGAAAGGTGTTGAACTCTGCAAGCGAGCGGACCGCACAGCTGTCGGCACCGCGCGCCTGCAACTCGCCGATCAGCAACTCTTCGGTCCGGCGCGTCGGCGTCACCAGCAGGATCCGTTTGCCGGCAATATCTGCCTCGTCATCCTGACACCACTGCTGCAGCAACAGCCGCGTTTCTGCCTCACGAGCCGGATCGAAGCAGTTTTCGGCTTTCACGAATTGGGTCGTCACCCGCAAGGTGAAGCGATGTGCCGCCAACTCTTCCTTCGGATCGACGATATGGGTGACGTCGTCCATAAGCGTGACGAGGAAGGAGTTGTCCGGCGTGCCGATCCTGTACTTGCGCGTGACCACGTAGAGGTGGCTGCCGTCCGTTCCGACGATATGCTCTTCGCTTCGGGACGGTATGCCGGTTTCGAGAACGCCGCGGTCGCTTGCGTCGATGCGCATCGCATTTTCGGCATCGACAAGATCCCAAGCCGTGTGGCCGAGGATTGCCTCACTCTCCACTCCGTGGATGGCGCAGAACGCCTTGTTGACGGCGAGATAGACGAGGTTTCGGTCCTTGATGATGAGCGGATGCGGCAGCGTGTCGAGAACGTGCTCGGTCAGCGCGACCCGTTTCAGATCGGCGCGCCATTGCTCTTCCTGTTTGCGCTGTTCCGAGACATCCGTCAGGGTCGAGATATTGTAGCCGTTCGGCAGACGGCGTTTGCGAAAACGTACCCAGCGGTCCTTGCCGAGCCGCTCCACCATCTCGTGCTGTTCGCGCCAATGGGCGGAAATGCGCGCCGAGATCCATTCCTCGCGATTGACCACCCTGTGTCGCTGTTCGGCGGGAATACCGTAGCGGATGCCCGCGTCGAAGACGGCGCCCAGCACATCGCGCAGGCGCGCGCCGGGCCGCAGGACATCGAGGCCGATCGGCAGGAAGCGGTGGATCTGACGGCTGGCGAAGACGAGGCAGTCGTTCCTGTCATAGATGAACGCACCGACGCCCAGGAGGTCGCAGGCCGCGTCGAACATTCCGGATTGGATGTCTGCGTCGATGGACGTACCATCGTTCATTCTCTGCAGTCCCCGCCGTCCATGCGATTATTCAACCATGCTGATCAGGCAGAATGCCCTTGGACGCGAGGAAATTCAGCGGCCAGCAGCGCTGAAATGGTCCGCCGGTCGATCCGGCCGGCTTGTGCTCATACAAGCGAGAGCGACAGATTCGCAGCATTTTATTAAAGTCGACTTAAGCGACGCAACGACAGGACTATCGGCTGTCAGCTGAAAAGCCGGGAGAAGCAGGGCCCGGGAACTTTGGCCCTTTTCACACGAGCGCGAATCCCGGAAAATACGACCATGACGATACGCCAGCTCTCCGAAACCCTGATCAACCAGATTGCCGCCGGCGAGGTCATCGAGCGGCCGGCGAGCGCGACCAAGGAACTGATCGAAAATGCCATCGACGCAGGCGCGTCCCGCATCGAAATCGCCACGGCCGGCGGCGGCAAGACGCTCCTGCGGGTCAGCGACAACGGCTCGGGGATGTCGCCCGGCGATCTGGCGCTTGCCGTCCGGCGCCATTGCACCTCGAAGATCGACCACAGTCTCGACGACGTGCGCACGCTCGGCTTTCGCGGCGAGGCGCTGCCCTCGATCGGCTCGGTGGCGAAGCTGTCGATCCAGAGCCGGACGGCCGATGCCCCGGAAGGCTCGGAGATTGCGGTGGTCGGCGGCCGCGTGGAGCCGGTGCGGCCGACGCCGGCCAACCGCGGGACGGTGGTCGAGGTGCGCGACCTGTTCTTCGCCACACCCGCGCGGCTGAAATTCATGAAGAGCGAGAAGGCGGAGGCCGCCGCCATCACCGAGGTGGTGCGCCGCATGGCGATCGCCTTCCCGGCGGTCCGCTTCGTGCTCTCCGGACCGGACCGCTCGACGCTGGAACTGCCGGCCACCGGAAGCGACCGGCTGGCCCGCATTGCCCAGGTGCTGGGCAAGGATTTTCGCGACAATGCGATCGAGATCGACGCCGAACGCGAAGGCGTGCGGCTGACCGGCTTTGCCGGCGTGCCGACCTTCAACCGCGGCAACAGCCTGCAGCAATTTGCCTTCGTCAACGGGCGGCCGGTGCAGGACAAGCTGATCTGGTCGGCGCTGCGCGGTGCCTATGCCGAGACGGTGCCGAGCGGCCGCTATCCCGTCGCCGTCCTCGAAATCGCCATCGACCCGGAACTGGTCGACGTCAACGTGCATCCGGCGAAATCGGACGTTCGCTTCCGCGATCCCGGACTGGTGCGTGGTCTGATCATCGGCGCGATCCGCCAGGCGTTGACGCGCGAGGGCGACCGCGCCGCGACGTCGGGCGCCGCCGGATTGATGCGGGCGTTCCGGCCGGAGACAGCTCGCCCTTCCCAGCCCTGGAGCCCGTCGACGTCCCCCTATCGGCCGCTCGCGGAACAGCCTGCCTTGAACGGTTTCTCGGAGATCCGGCAAGCCGGCTTCGACCAGGCCGGCTTCGACATGGGTATCCAGCCCTCCGCGCGCGCCGAGCCAATCCCGACCATGGTCCCGACCGCCGCTGAGACGGAACCGCAGCGCCATCCGCTCGGCGCAGCGCGGGCGCAACTGCACGAGAACTATATCGTCGCGCAAACCGAGGACGGTCTCGTCATCGTCGACCAGCACGCCGCGCATGAGAGGCTTGTCTTCGAGGCGATGCGCACCGCGCTGCACGCACGCCCCATCCCGGCGCAGGCGCTTCTCATTCCGGAAATCGTCGATCTGCCGGAGGACGACTGCGACCGCCTCGTCGCCCATGCGGAGGCTTTCGCGCGACTGGGGCTCGGCATCGAGCGTTTCGGGCCCGGTGCAGTCGCCGTGCGGGAGACGCCGGCGATGCTCGGCGAGATGGATGCGGCCGGCCTTGTCCGGCAGCTCGCCGACGAGCTTGCGGAATGGGACACGGCGAACGGGCTTGCCAGCCGGCTTGACTATCTTGCCGCGACCATGGCCTGCCACGGTTCGGTGCGCTCGGGGCGGCGGATGCGGCCGGAGGAGATGAACGCTCTTTTGCGACAGATGGAAACAACCCCAGGCTCCGGCCAATGCAACCATGGCCGGCCGACCTACATCGAACTCAAGCTTGCCGATATCGAGCGACTGTTCGGCAGAAGCTGAAACTGCTGGCGTTCGGCGACCCGCCGCGATATGGCACTGGAATGACGGCCATGCCCGAGCACGGGGCGAGACGGCAACCAGGAACCTGCCACCATGAGCGCCTCGCGACGCCCCTTCCCGGCCAGCAGGCGCAGGCAACAGGAGACGCGGACGATGAACCGAATTGAAGGAAGCCGTGAGGCCAAGATCCGTTACCTCGACGGCGATTTCCAGATCCTCATGCCCGGCGCTTACGTCGTCTGCGCCGTGACCGGAGAACAGATCCCCATCGATGAGCTGCGCTATTGGAGCGTCGCCCGCCAGGAGGCCTATGTCGATGCGACCGCCTCCCTCGAAGCGGAAAAGCGAGCCGGCGCGCTGCCAAATCAGCCCCACTGATCCCGGTCAGCCTGCTGCGTGCCGCGCCAACGTGCAGCGTCACGGGCTTCGTGGAGTCCCGAGCCTGCGCTTGCGGGCGGACACCAGGGCCGCCTCGATGATCTTGTCCGGTGCGCGCGGGTCGTCGAAGCGGATCTCCACCTCGATCACGCGGCTCTTGAGCCTCAGTTCCTCCGATCGCCCGTGCCCACCCGCCAGGCGTACGCTGTCCTTGGCCGTCGTCACGATGCCGTAGCCGTGCGCCTCGGCATGGTCGAGGATGTCGGCGACCTCGTCGTCGGAGAGGTGGTGGTGATCCGGAAAGCTGCGGGTGACGTAGAGCGACGCGCCGGTGCTCTCGGCGGTGCGAAAGAACTTCTCGTTATCCGCAAGCCCCGACCATGCAAGCACCGGCCTGTCGACGAGGTCCGCCACGTCGACGGTCGCAAGCGTTGCCGTATGGACCGCCTTGCCGGCCCGCGCCCCCTGCCGGATCAGCGCGTCCGCTGCATTTCCATCGCCGATGACCAGAAGGGCCGATGCCTGGTGCATCTGTTCGGACAGCGGCGCCCGCACGGGGCCGCTCGGTATCATGTAGCCGTTGCCGATGCCGCGCCGCGAGTCGACGACGAGCAGCGCGTGGTCGAAGACAAGCCGGGCACTCTGGAACCCGTCGTCCATGATGATTAGGTCGACGCCCTCATCCACCAGCCGCCGCGCCCCGCCGACGCGGCGACGCGAGATCACCGTCAGTGCCTCACGCGCCAGGAGCAGCGGCTCGTCGCCGACGTCGCGAGCCCGGTGGCGACCCGGATCGACCACGGTGATGACATCCAGCGATCCGCCGTATCCGCGGCTGAGAAATCCGGGCCGCAGGCCGCGCGCCTTGGCGGCCCGGGCAAGCGCAATCGACGTCGGCGTCTTGCCGGCGCCGCCGACGGTGAAATTGCCGACGCAGATGACCGGAACGGGGATGGCAGTGCGGCGCGCACGCCGCATGCGGGCCCCGGCAATCAAGCCGTAGAGCCGCGACACCGGCCACAGCGCGTAGGCGCGCCAATCCGGCTTCGTCCACCAGAACGGCGGAGCCTCAGAAACCATTCCACCCCCCGATCCGATCGCTTTGCGACGGCAAGCCCCAGAAGTCATGGCTGCGTAAGTCTCGCTTGCGGCGCATTTCGGTGCGCATGCCCGCCGCAATCGCACTAACAATGCCCGGAAAATGAAGGAATGCAATGGTTTCAGGCGACTGCCCGGCGCGGTGCACCGTCATCGGGCAACAGGGCGGGAAGCTCGGTGATGTCGTTGAGGCAATAATCAGAAGCCGCCGACAGGGATTCCCGCGAACCGGTCCCGGTGAGGACCGCGACCGTCAAGCCGGCACCGGCACTGCGTCCCATGTGCAGGTCGTGATTGTTGTCGCCGACGACGGCGACCTCATGCGGGTCCAGACCGGTCGCGGCACAGAACCCCATCACCATGCCCGGCTCGGGCTTGATTCCAAAGCCGCTGTCGTAGCCGGCGACGTAGTGGAGATACTGGTCGAACCCGAAGCGGCGCGCCGTCTGCCGGATGGACTGCTCGTTGTCACTCGAGGCAACGCCGAGGCGATAGCCCTTGGCGTGCAGCGCGGCGAAGAACCCGGCAAGATCGGTGACGGCCACGGCCATCGATGCCGATTGCGCGAAAAGGCCGTCGAACAGTGTCGAAAGCTCCGCCACCGTCATCGGCGAACCGGCGGCAACCATGCCTTCGGCAATCTCGACCGTATTGCCCGCGGCAAGCAGCGTATCGGGGGCGACATGACCGGTATCCGGGTTCATGCCTCCGGCCACCAGCAATCGGCGGGCCAGATCCTCGTCGCCTTTGGCCGCGAGGCGCGCAAGCTCGTAGTTCACCGGAACCCAGCTCTTCGCGTAATCGAGCAGCGTCCCGTCCTTGTCGAACAGGATACCGGAAATCGTGTGTGTCTTTTCCATGGAGTTGCCGCTCATCAGGCCTCGCGCGGATGAAGCCGCGCCTTTACCGTCAAGGGGTTGAGATAGGGTTCGAGGCCACGGACGGTTTCCGTCAGCGCCCCACGCATTTCCTGTAGTGAATCCTGCCCGGCTGCGATCATCTTGTGGCGCATGTCATCGTTGACGAGGAGATAGCCGACGCCCTTAGCCAGCATCTCGACATCACGCACCATCCTGGCGCAGCCACTTTTGGCAAGCTGTTGATAGCTGTCGCGGAAATTCTGAACATTCGGGCCGGAAAGAACGGCGCAGCCAAGCATCGCCGGCTCGAGCGGGTTCTGCCCTCCCTCGCCGAAGAGCGAGCGGCCGACGAAAGCGATTTCCGTCATGCGCAGGTAGAGTCCCATTTCGCCGATCGTGTCCCCCAGGAAGATATCGGTGTCCGCCGTCAGCGGATCATTGCGCGTCCGACGCGCCACCTTCAGCCCCTTGGCGACAAGCGCTTCCTCAATTGCGTCGGCACGCTCAGGATGGCGCGGCACGATGATGGTGAGAAGCTCGATGTGCTGCTTGAGCGCGGCGTGAACATTTCCGGCCGCCAGTTCCTCGCCCTCGAAGGTGGAGATCGCCGCCCAGGTCTTCCTGGTGCCTAGCTGGCTGCGGTAGGCGGCGAGAACGGCGGGATCATGCGGCGGTGCGTCCGTATCGACCTTCAGATTGCCGGACACGAGCACCGGCAGGGCGCCGAGCGTGCGGAAACGTTCCGCGTCCGCGTCCGACTGGGCGATGACAAGGGCGAACTTCTCGAACAACGCGTCCGCGATCGCCGGGCGCTTCTGCCACCGCGCAAAGGAGCGGTCGGACATCCGCCCGTTGACGAGCACCTGCGGGATGTGCCGCGCGCCAAGCTCGAGAATGGTCATCGGCCAGATCTCCGACTCCACCATGATCGCGAGATCCGGGCGCCAATGGTCGAGAAAGCGATTCAGGACGGGTTTCAGGTCGAGCGGCACATACTGATGAATGACGCTGTCGCCCAGCCGCTCGCGGGCCACACGCGCCGAAGTCACGGTGCCGGTGGTCAGGACCACGCTGATCCCCCGCCGGCGCACTTCCCGGATCAGCGGCGACACCGCGTTGGTCTCGCCGACGCTTGCCGCGTGGATCCAGACAAGCGGTCCGGCCGGTCGCTCGACGCTTGCGCGACCGAAGCGCTCGCCCCGGCGGCCTCGCTCCTCCTTGCCCTTCGCGGCCCGGAAGGCCAGGTAGGGGCGCATGACCGGGTAGAGGCCAAGGCCGACCCAGCGATAGGCGGACAGAGCCAGGCGCGCGAGAGCATTGCTCATCGGCACCTGCCGGCTGCGTTGATCCGTCCGAAAGCGTTCATGGGGGTCTCGGTCATTGGTTGCCCCGCGGCATCAAGAGCAGCCGCGAGGCAAAATGAAGGCGTCAAGCGTTCTCTGGGTCGAGCAGCTTGTGCATGTGCACGATAAAATACCGCATGTGCGCGTTGTCGACGGTTTGCTGCGCCTTCGACTTCCACGCCACCAGGGCGCTCGCATAGTCGGGATAGATCCCGACAATATCCAGGTTTTCGAGGTCGCGGAACTGCACGTCCGTCAGCGTCGTCAATTCGCCGCCGAAAACGAGATGCAGGCGCTGCTTGTTGTCGCCGGTCTCTGTCATGATGTTCTCTTCAATTGTGATATAATTTCACATCGGATTTGGGCTATCCGCGCAAAAAGGTCAATGGTCGGCAAGGTCGCATGAGGCGCTTATCAACCTTCCGAGCCACGCATTTCCGGCCGCGCACAGGACGTCGTGGCGGACTTCGGGCCGGTTGTAGGTGAGCGCGGCACCATCGAGCGTTACCAGTCCACCGCCCGCGTTGGCAAGAATGAGGTCGGCGGCGGCAAGGTCCCAGTCGTGTGAATTGACCTTGACCAGCGTGCCATCGATCCTACCGTCCGCCACCATCGCCAGACGATAGGCAAGCGAGGGCACGTGCGCAATGCGCTGGATCGTGCCGAGGGCGCCGAGCACGCCGCGATCCAACCGCGACACCATGTCCTCCCCCCCCGCCAGTCGCAAGGGGCGCTCTCCATTCGGTTCGGACACGCGAACCGGCGATCCGTTTCTCAGGGATGGTCCGCCGATCCGTGACGCAAAGACCTCGTTTAGCGCCGGCGCCACCAGCACGCCGGCAACGGGCCGGCCGCGATGCACCACAGCAGCGCTGACACACCACTGATCCTTGCCGGCGATGAAGGCGCGCGTGCCGTCGATCGGATCGACGACGAAGAGCGTGTCGCGGGACAGACGCTCGGGATCATCGTCCGTTTCCTCCGACAGCCAGCCATAGTCTGGTCGCGCCGAAAGCAGGGCTGACTTGAGGATATCGTTGGCGGCGATGTCGGCGGCACTGACGGGCGAACGCCCCTCATTCTTCCACCAGACGTCCGGCTTGTTGCAAAAATATTCCATTGCGCGGGCGCCGGCAGCCCGCGCCGCTTCGAGCAGCAGCGCCAGATCGTCTTCCCACCGGGCGTGATCTTCGCCGTCCGGCATGTGTGCTCCAGTTTCCATTCGACCCCGGCTAGCTAGCGGCCATGTTCACTTGCCTGCGAGAGTCATGCCCTCGATGGCAAGCGTCGGCGCGGCCACGCCGAACTTCCTGTCGATGTCGTTGGCCGGCGTCATGCGCATGAACATGTCCGTCAGGGTGGATGCGATCGTTACTTCCGAGACCGGGTAGGCCAGTTCACCGTTCTCGATCCAGAAGCCGGAGGCGCCGCGGCTGTATTCGCCTGTCACCATGTTCACGCCGTGCCCAATGAGCTCCGTCACGTAAAAGCCCGTGCCGATCGAGCGGATGAGATCCTCGGGCAGGATATCGCCCGGTTCAAGCGCGAAGTTGGTGGAGGCCGGGCTGACGGCGGTGCCGCCGCGCACGCCGCGGCCGTTGGTGTGCAGGCCCAGTTCGTGCGCCGTCGAGGTCGACAGGAACCAGTGGTTCAACACGCCATCCTCGATCATGACCAGGCGCTCGCCTGTGACGCCCTCGCCGTCGAACGGGCGCGAGGACGAGCCGCGGACGACCAGCGGATCATCGGTCACCGAAAGCCCGGCCTTCAGCACCTGCTTGCCCATCTTGTCGCGCAGGAAACTCGTCTTGCGCGCGACCGAGGCGCCATTGATGGCGCTGGCGATGTGACCGGCCATGCCGCGCGCCATGCGCGGGTCGAACACGACGGTAACATCCTTGGCCGTCGGCACCTGCCGGGGATTGAGACGCTTGACCACGCGCTCGCCCGCCATACGGCCAATGTCGTCGGCGTCGCGCAGATCGGCAAAATAGAGCCGGCTGTCGAAATCGTAGTCGCGCTCCATCTTGGTGCCCTCGCCCGCGATCACACTGACGGAGCGGCCGAAGCGGCTGGCGGAATAGGCGCCGGAAAACCCGTGCGAGGTGGCCAGCACCAGCCCGCCCATGCCGGCTGAGGCGCCTGCGCCGCTGGAGTTCGTCACGCCGGCAACCGCCAGCGCGGCTTCCTCCATGGCAAGGGCTGCTCCCGCCAGATCGTCGGAAGAGACCTCGGCCGGGTCGAACAATTCGAGGTCCGGCCAGGTCTTCGCCAGATCCGCCGGGTCGGCCAAGGCGGCGAAGGGATCCTCAGGTGACGCCTTGGCCATCGCAACGGCACGCTCCGCCAGAAGCTTAAGGTCGAAACCGGGATTAGCCGAAACGCTCGCCACACGCTTGCCGATGAAGACGCGAAGCGAGAAGTCGTCGCTCTCGGAAGCTTCCGTTCCCTCCACCTTGCCGAGGCGGACCGTGACGGAGCGGGAGCGGCCGCGGACGACGACCGCGTCGGCCGCTTCGGCGCCCGCTCTGACCGCATGGTCGATGAGTTCTCCGGCGCGGGCGAGAAGGCTTTCGGAATCGATGGTCTCGGACATGATTTGGCCTTTCATTCCTGCCCCATTTATTGTGCACTGGCAGAGGCATCAAGGGTCGAACCCGTGATTCTTGGCCTCACCGATCTAACATACCGAAGGACGCGCACCCGCATGGCAAATACGCATGCCCTGTTTGCCGAAGCATTGCTCCTGCTCGGAGGCGCGGTTCTGGCTGCGCCCATCTTCAAGAAGCTCGGGCTCGGCACCATTCTCGGCTACCTCGCGGCGGGCGTCGTGATCGGTCCGATCCTGCACTATATCCATGACGGTGAGGAGATCCTGGGAGTAGCCGAACTCGGCATCGTCTTCCTGCTCTTCCTTATCGGGCTGGAGTTGCAACCCTCGCGGCTGTGGCAGATGCGCAGGGAGATCTTCGGCCTCGGCACCGCACAGGTCGTGGCGACCGGAGTGGTGTTGACCGGCCTCGTTCTCTTGATGGGCGTGGAGGAGTGGCAGGCGGCGCTGATCATCGGCTTTGGCCTTGCCCTTTCCTCAACCGCGTTCGCGCTGCAGATCCTGGACGAAAAAGGTGACACGAACACGCGCTACGGGCAGCGGTCCTTTTCGCTGCTGCTGTTTCAGGATCTTGCCATCGTTCCGCTGCTGGCGCTAATCCCGCTGCTGGCAAAGCAGACACCCGAGGACACGACCACCGCATTGCAAGACTTCATCGTCGCCATCACGGCCATCGCCGCGATGCTGATGATCGGGCGCTATGTGCTCAATCCATTGTTCCAGGTCATCGCCCGCACCGGCGCGCGCGAGGCGATGATAGCAGCGGCCCTGTTCGTGGTCCTCGGCTCTGCCACGCTGTTGCAGTTCGCTGGGCTGTCGATGGCCATGGGCGCCTTTCTCGCCGGCGTGCTGCTTTCGGAATCATCCTACCGACACGAGCTCGAGGCCGACATCGAACCGTTCCGCGGGATTCTGCTCGCGCTCTTCTTCATGGCCGTCGGGCTTTCACTCGACATCGACGTGGTGTTCCGGAACTACCAGGTCATCCTCATCGCCGTGCCGGTGCTGATGCTGGCCAAGGCCGTCGTGATCTATCTGATCTGCCGCATGGGACGCTCGCCGCACAACGATGCGGTGCGGGTCGCGCTGCTCTTGTTGCAGGGCGGGGAATTCGGCTTCGTGCTGTTCACCGCCGCTGCGGCTGCCGGCGTCTTCTCGTCAGCCGTCGCTTCGCTGCTGGTGGTGATCGTCACCGTCTCGATGGCGCTTACTCCGATCGCCTCGCTTCTGGTCGGCGTGCTCATCCGCGAGGACGGCCGCGAGGAGATCGAGGAGGACTTCGAAGGCGCCGGGTCGGACGTGCTGATGATCGGTTTCTCCCGCTTCGGCCAGATCGCCTCGCAGATCCTTCTGGCAGGTGGGCGCGACGTCACCGTCATCGATTTCTCCGCCGACCGCGTCCGGCAGGCGGCGAGCTTCGGCTTTCGCATCTACTTCGGCGACGGGACCCGCAAGGAGGTGCTGCGGGCTGCCGGCATCGAGAAGGCAAAGATCGTCGCCGTCTGCACCCACAAGGCCGACATCACCGACCGGATCGTCGATCTGGTGCAATCCGACTACCCGAACGCGCGGGTCTACGTCCGCTCCTACGACCGCATCCACACGTTGTCCCTCCGGGCCCGCGGCGTGGACGTCGAGGTGCGTGAAACCTTCGAGTCGGGTCTGCTGTTCGGTCGCAAAACCCTGGAGGCACTTGGTGTCCACGACGACGAGGCGCTGGCGATCAGCGACGATATCCGCCACCGCGACGAAGAGCGCCTCATCCTGCAGGCGGCGGAAGGCCTGACGGCGGGCAGGCACATGCTTCATTCGCGCCCCGTACGGCCGGAGCCGCTGATCAAGCCGAAGCACACCGAGCAGGTGGCAGACGACGACGAGGAAGACGAAGACATCGCCGTCATGGCACGGACGGCCGCCGACTGACGCTGCCTGCTACTCCTGACCGCTGACTTTTGAGGAAAGCCGCATTTCAAGCGCCCGTTTGAGATCGTCGCGCACGCCGGCGGACTGAACGAGGATGTCCTTCGCGCGCATGAAATCGAGAACCCTGAACCGGCCGACCTCGGGCTGGAGGAAAATGTCGGGCCGGCATTGCTTCAGCTTGAGCGCGATCATCGAGCGCATCGTCAACTGGCTTGCTCCGTAGAGACTGTCGATGCTGTTGGGGATTGCGCCTTCGTCGCCGGTCGGCCTGCCGACAACATCGACACCAATGGTAACGTCCGCCGCTCCCATGAGATGATCGAACGGTATCGGGTTCCACAAGCCGCCATCGATGAGAATGCGCCCGCCGATGCGCACGGGAAGAAATACCGCCGGAAGCGAGGCGGAGGCCGCAAGCGCCGGGTACAGGGGGCCGCGCTCCAAGACACGCTCGCACTGCTCGTAGAAATCGGCCGTGATGACCTTCAGTGGAATCTGCAGGTCCTCGAACCGATCGGGTATTTGCGGGTGCAGGAAGGCCCGCAGGACACGCTCCAGATTGAACTGACCGATGCGAAACTTGCTTGTCCAGGCTTCGGCGAGAGTGGCTGGCCGCAAGCCCCAGATACGGCCAAGCGCTTCGCTGGGGCGACCGACGGCTGCAAGCGTATGCTCGCGGATTTCCTTGCCGCTGAGGCCCGCCGCCATTGCCGCTCCCATGATTGCGCCGATCGACGACCCGGCGATGAGTTTCGGCCGAATGCCGAGTTCGTCCAGGACCTCGATCACATGGATATGCGCAAGCCCGCGCGCACCACCGCCACCAAGGGCGATGGCAACCGTCGGCGTCGCTTGCCGCGCATTGCTTCTTGAGGCGTCCGGTTTGGGGGCATCGTTCAGCATCGAACCTCCTCCGCCCGTAAGTCGTCAGGCGGGCGTATACCGGTAGAAATGCATCCGCGTGTCGCCGAACGTGCGGACCTCCAGCGGCTCATAGCCGTCGACGGCGGCGGGCGTCACATCCGCCCGCTCTTCCAGGATGGCAAGCGCACCGGGCACAAGCCAACCGCCTTTTGCCGCGACGTCAAGGGCCTTCTCGCCCAGACCGAGAGCGTAGGGCGGATCGGCGAACAGAAAGTCGAAAGGCTCCATCGTCCCGACCCCACCCAGTGACGTCGCATCGCGCCGGAAGATCTTGGCCTTGCCCTGCAGGCCAAATGCCTCGATGTTGGTATGGATCAGGCCGCGCCCCTCGACGCCCTGCTCGACGAACAGCACGGCGCGAGCGCCGCGCGAGATCGCCTCGAGACCGACGGCGCCGGTTCCGGCAAACAGGTCGAGGACGCGGGCGCCGTCGACATGCTCGGGATAGGCGTGCGCAAGGATGTTGAAGAGGCTCTCGCGCGTGCGGTCCGCGGTCGGCCGGATGTCAGCACCCTTCGGCGTGGCGAGCGCGCGGCCGCGCAATGTTCCACCGACAATCCGCACGACGCGTCAGTTCCCCCGGCCGCGCGGTTTGCCGCCGGTCGGGCGACCGCCACCAGGCTTGCCTGCCGGTCTGCCACCACCGGGCTTGCCGCCCGGACGGCCACCCGCCGGCTTGCCGAAGGACGGTTTGCCGCCAAAGGATTTGCCACCCGGCTTGCCGCCGAACGACCGCTCACCGCCGCGACCGCCGGAAGGCTTGTCGCCGAAGGAACGCTCGCCGCCTCGGTTGCCGGAAGGCCTGTCGCCGAAGGAACGCTCGCCGCCTCGGCCACCGGAAGGCCTGTCGCCGAAGGAGCGTTCACCCCTGTCGTTTTCACGCCCGCGGAAGGGCCTGTCCTCGCGCTTGCCGAACGGCTTGTCCCCACCGCGATCGCCGAAGGGTTTGCCGCGTGGCTTGCGGTCGTCGCGTCCAGCGCGATCACCAAAATCACGCGGAGCACGCGCGTCGCCGGCCCCGGAGCGCGGGCGGCCGAATCCACCGCCGCGATCGTCACGCGACTGCGCTTCCGGTTCGCTGGCGCGGATCCATTCGCCGCCTTCATCCCCGGCGCCGAGAACACGCGGACCGCGCCCGCCACTGTCGCGGTTGCGGTCCCGATCGCCGCGTTCCTCGAAACGGCCGCCGGGCTTTTTCCGGTCAGGATCGAATTTGTGCTTCGTCTTCGTCGCCTCGCCATCACGGGTCCGGCCGTAGCGCTTGGTCTTTGGAGCGCCTTCCGGCCGGTCACGCGGCGTGCGCTTGACGGCTTCCTCGCCCTCGGCCGCCTGCGGCTTCTTCTCCGCTACGGGACGGGCGCCGGGTGCCATCCAGACGTTCGACTTGCGGGCACGATTGCCCGGTTCGTGCTTGGGCCGGGTGGAAAAGCGATCATCGTCGCGGTCGCGATGGTGCTTATCGTCCCGCTTGTCGCCAAACCGGTCGTCTCGCTTCGTGTCCAGGCGCGCCCGCGCCTTCTCCCGACGGTCGCCGTCCTTTTCGCGGAACGGCTGACGCTCCTCGCGGTCACCCTTCTGGGCGTGCGCGGGGGCTTCTTCCCTGTCGTCGTGCTGGTGCTCGAAGAGCGGCGCCTCGAAATTCGCCTTCGCGTCCTCGATCAACCGCGGGCCGAGCTGATCACGCAGCGTGCGGCCGCGAACTTCCAGCGCCTGGCCCTCCGGCAAGTCGCCAAGTTGGAACGGTCCGAAGGAAATGCGGATCAGGCGGTTCACCTCCAGGCCGAGCGCGCCGAGCACGTTCTTGACCTCTCGGTTCTTGCCCTCGCGAAGCCCCATCGTGATCCAGACGTTCGAGCCCTGAACCTTGTCCAGCGTCGCCTCGATGCCGCCGTAGAGCACGCCGTCGACGGCGATGCCGTCCTTCAACCGGTCCAGCGCTTCCTGGTCGATCTTGCCGTGGGCGCGCACGCGGTAGCGGCGCAGCCAACCCGTGGTCGGCAGTTCCAGGACGCGTGCGAGGCCGCCGTCATTGGTCAGAAGAAGCAGGCCTTCGGTGTTGATATCGAGACGGCCGACCGACATCACGCGCGGCAGGTCCTCCGGCAGGTGCTCGAACACGGTCGGGCGCCCTTCGGGATCGGCATTGGTCGTCACCAGCCCCCCGGGCTTGTGATAGAGCCACAGGCGCGTCCGCTCGATGCCGCGGATGGGAACGCCATCCACCTCGATTTGATCTGAGAAGGTGACATTGACGACCGGCGTGTCGAGCACGACACCGTTCACGCTAACCCGTCCGTCCATGATCATGCGCTCGATGTCGCGGCGCGAAGCCACGCCTGCGCGCGCGAGCAGCTTGGAGATGCGTTCGGGTTCCTGCCCGGTGGACGGGCTGGCGGCAGCAGCCGGCGCGCTCTTTCCGGCTTTCTTGCCGAAGTCGCGCTTTTCGTCCTTCCACGATCCCTGCGGCTTGGAAGAACCACGTTCGGACTTGGCGAAGCCGGCCGCCTTTGCGCCCGCGCCGAACGGCTTCCTGCCATCGGGCTTGCCGGCGCCGTCACGCGGCTTGCGATCGCGGTCGAAGGGCTTTGCGCCCGGCCGTTTTGGCTTGTCTCTGGATGTCATATGTTGTTTGCCTACCGTTTCGGCGTGTCGTATCAGGTCAGGCGACCGGGGTTAAGAGAAATTGTGAGCGGGCATGACGAATAGCTTCATGGACCAGGCATTGGCAGAGGCGCGTCGGGCTGCCGAACGCGGCGAAGTGCCGATCGGCGCCGTTCTCGTCCACGAAGGAAAGGTCGTCGCGCGCGCCGGTAACCGCACGCGCGCGGATCACGACGTCACCGCGCATGCGGAAATCCTGGTCATCCGCGCCGCGGCCGAAATCCTCGGCAACGAACGCCTCAACGAGGCGGACCTCTATGTCACGCTTGAACCCTGCACCATGTGCGCCGCCGCCATCTCCTTTGCCCGGCTGCGGCGGCTGTATTATGGCGCCGAGGACCCCAAGGGCGGCGGCGTCGACAGTGGCGTGCGCTTTTATCACCAACCCACCTGCCACCATGCGCCCGAAGTCTATTCAGGCCTGCAGGAGATCGAGGCGGCAGAGATACTCAGGCAGTTTTTCCGGGAGCGTCGCGAGGGCGACTGATCTCAAGCAGCCATGCTGGATGCGGATACCTCGCATCCGTCCATCACGATGCAATTTCTACCCGCGGATTTCGCGCGATAAAGGTCTGCATCCGCCTGACGAAACAACTCCGTTGGATCGAACGGGCCGTCGCCGCACACAATTCCGATGCTGACACTCAACGGGACCGGCTGCCCGTCGGCCGAGAGGCCGCTTGCCAGAACGGAGCGGCGGATGCGCTCGGCCACCTGAATGGCGCGCGTGCGATCCGCCCCCTGCAGGAAGGCGACGAATTCTTCCCCACCAATCCTGGCCCACGGAACGCCTTCTCCGACGGTTCGGGCCATGACGGCACCGATCATTCGCAACGCCTCGTCACCGACGAGATGACCGAAGGCATCGTTAACCTTCTTGAAGTGATCCGCGTCGGCGATCAACAGCGCAACAGGCCCCGCGTTGCTGGCCCCTTCCGCTTCAAAGCCGGCGAAGAACGCCTCACGGTTGAGGCCGCCAGTCAGAGAATCGGTTCTGGCCCTGCGCTCAAGGTCAGCATGAAGTTTTTTCAACGCCAGATGTGCGTCTTCCAACTCGACATGCATACGCGCCAGGGCGTCGCGTTGACGTGCGGTTATTTCTTTCTGGTGGAATTGGTAGGTGCTGGCCGGGCCGCCGATAAGCAACGGACAAAGGACACTCATCCAAAAGCCCGGACCATCCGGGTGGCCGCCCAGCATCGGCACCAGCAACAGAACGATGCAAACGGAAACAACGACGGAGGCTCCCGTCGTAACCGCAGCCTTCATGGCCGTTTTTCTGCTGATACCCAACATGCGGCGGAAGCTAACCCTGCCGGGTTAAGAAGATATGAGATGTGAAATGAAATTTGCGGCTTTCACCACACGGACTCAATCAACCGGCTGCAAATGCCTTCAGCTTGTCGCCCGCCAGGCGGTAGCGAATCCATTCGGTCTGCGGTTCGGCGTCGATCGCGTCGTAGGCGCGGATCGCCGGCTCGTTCCAGTCGAGCACGCTCCATTCGAAGCGACCGCAGCCTTCGGCCACGGCGACCTGCGCGAGATGCCGCAGGAGCTTGCGTCCCACGCCCGCACCGCGATGCTCTGGCGTCACGTAGAGGTCTTCGAGATAGAGCCCGTTGCGGGCCTGCCAGGTGGAATAGTTGTAGAACCACACGGCGAATCCGACCGGTTCGCCCGTTTCGGTTTCGCAGATCACCGCGCGTGTCACCGCCCCGGGGCCGAACAACGAAGCCGTCAGCGTTTCGACGGTCGCCTCGACCTCATGACCCGCCTTTTCGTAGACGGCCAGTTCGGTGATGAAACGCAGGATGATCGCCGCATCGGCGGCGGTCGCGTTGCGAATGCGGTAGCTCATCGGATCAGAAAGGCCACCAGGTCGAGCCGCCGCTGGCCATCTTGGCCTCCTTCAGGCGCCGGCGCTCCTTCTTCTTCTCCGGCTCGCCGAGGTCGGCGGCAGCCTCTTCGGGCATCTTGCGGTAGTCGAGCGGCGGATCACTGAGGTAGCGGCGCTTGTCGGAATAGATGCCCTGCTGCACCCGGCGCGCCTCGCGATACTGCTCCGTCTGTTCCTTCGTCGAGAGCTGGCGCATCGTGTTGTGCTGCGTCTGCAGCGGCGAATTGTAGCCGATCTTGCGCTCGTTCTCGGTCGCCTCGGCCTTGAGGCGATCGCGCATGTCTTCGGGGTTTTCCACCCATTGCGGATTGTCGGTGGTGGAGGCGAGCGACTTCTGCGGCGCCACGAGCTGGCCCTGATCCTTGGGGACCACGAGGCCGCCGCGCGGCTGATAGGCGATCTTCTTGTCGCCGCTGTTCGGCGTCCTGAGCATCACGGAATTGCCGAGGTCGTCCATCAGCTGCTCGCCGCTTGTCTTGTCGGTTCCGTAGGTCGGGCCGCCGATGCAGCCGGAAAGAATGGCGCATGCGCCAAGCAGTGCCGCCACGCTGGCGCCCAGTCGAATTCCTCGCGTCATTCTCATGCAAACCCTTCCCAGCAAAGCCGGTGAATCGCTTCGATCACGTCCGTCGAATGCCGTGCGTTGGCGTAAAAATCCGACGATTTTCAGGCAGCAATACCGGATGAAGCGCAAAAGCGCAATTCATCCGGTATCTTGCGTGTCTTGTGCACAACCTTTCGTCGGGTTGAGCCCTCAGGCCGCAGCGCGGAAGCCGATCTCGCGCAGCGCCGCCGCGTCCCGCGCGGAGACGTCCGGATAGTCCGCATCCGAGCCGACATCGGTGGTGATGCGCCAGGACCGCGCGCACTTCTTGCCCTCGGCCAGCTTCGGCTCGACGGCAACGCCCGCAACCTCCGGCAGACGGAAGGCTTCGGCTGGCCCCTCGCCGGCAACGAGCGTGATCGCCGAGGTGATGCAGATCTCGGCGAAGTCTTCGCCCTCAAGCGCCGCCAGCAAAGCCGGGTCGGCGATGTGGACCGTTGGAGCGGCCTCCAGCGACGAGCCGATGCGCTTCTCGCGGCGCTCGATCTCGAGCGCGCCGGTGACGACGGTGCGGACAGTGCGGATCTTCTCCCACTTCTCTTCCAGCGCGTCGTTCTTCCACTCGGCCGGAATTTCCGGGAACTGTTCGAGGTGAACCGAGACGGCATCGGCCTTGCGCGAAAGCCAGGCCTCTTCCGTCGTGAACGGCAGCATCGGCGCCAGCCACAGCACCAGGCAATCGAACACCTTGCGGATCACCGCCAGCGCCGAACGGCGACGCAGGCTCGATGGCGCGTCGCAGTAGAGCGCATCCTTGCGGACGTCGAAGTAAAAGGCCGAAAGCTCGACGTTGGAAAAGTCGATCAGCGCGCGGGCGATCTTCTTGAAGTCGAAGGCGTCGTAACCCTCGCGCACGAGCTTATCCAGTTCGGCAAGCCGGTGCAGCATCAGCTTTTCCAGCTCCGGCATGTCGGCATAGGCGATCTCCTCGCCCTTGTCGTGCGCGAGCGTGCCGAGCATCCAGCGGATGGTGTTGCGGAGCTTGCGGTAGGCGTCGATGTTGGTCTGGATGATCGTCTTGCCGAGGCGCTGGTCTTCCCAGTAGTCGGTGGTCATCACCCACAGGCGCAGAATGTCGGCGCCGGCGTCCTTCATGACATCCTGCGGCGAGACGACGTTGCCCTTCGACTTCGACATCTTCTCGCCCTTCTCGTCCATCGTGAACCCGTGGGTGACGACGGCGTCATAGGGCGCGCGGCCGCGCGTGGCGCAGCTTTCGAGCAGCGACGAGTGGAACCAGCCGCGATGCTGGTCGGAGCCTTCCAGGTAGACGTCGGCCGGCCACTTCAGGTCGGGGCGGTCTTCGAGCGTGAAGGTGTGGGTCGACCCTGAGTCGAACCAGACGTCGAGAATGTCCATGACCTGCGTCCAGCGGACGTGGTCGTGGTCGTTGCCGAGGAAGCGCTCCTTGGCGCCGTCGGCGAACCAGGCGTCGGCGCCCTCCTTCTCGAAGGCTTCGAGAATGCGGGCGTTGACGGCCTCATCGACGAGGATTTCACCCTGCTCGTCGGCGAAGATTGCGATCGGCACGCCCCAGGCGCGCTGGCGGGAAAGCACCCAATCCGGACGGCCTTCGATCATCGCGCGCAGGCGGTTCTGACCGGCCGCAGGGACGAAGCGGGTGTCGTCGATCGCCGACAGCGAGCGCGAGCGCAGCGTCGTGCCGTCGCCGAGTTCCTTGTCCATGTAGACGAACCATTGCGGCGTGTTGCGGAAGATCACCGGCTTCTTCGAGCGCCAGGAATGCGGGTAGGAATGCTTCAGGCGGCCGCGCGCGAACAGCGCATGACGGGCGATCAGCGCCTTGATGACACGCTCGTTGGCATCGCCCTTCTTGCCCTTGTCGTCGATGACGCGGCCGGCACCGCCTTCCGCATCCGGACCGAAGCCGGGCGCGTCGGACGTGAAGTAGCCTGCGTCGTCGACGGTGAACGGGATCGCCGACGAGATGCCGCGGGCTTCCAGCGCACGCGCGCTATCCATCCAGGCGTCGAAGTCCTCGCGGCCGTGGCCGGGGGCGGTGTGGACAAAGCCGGTGCCGGCGTCGTCGGTGACGTGGTCGCCGTCGAGCAGCGGTACCTTGAAGTCGTAGCCGCCGCCGAGACCGTGCAGCGGATGGGCGCAGGTGATCCCACCCAGTTCATCGGCCTCGATGTCGCGGACGAAGTTGAAGGTCAGCTTCGCCTTGGCGGCGGATTCGTCGGCCAGGCGCTTGGCGAAGATCAGCTTCTCGCCCGGCTGCGGACCGAAATCGTTCTCGGCGGTCGCGACCTCATAAAGGCCGTAGGCGTAGCGCGAGGAAAACGCGATGGCGCGGTTGCCGGGGATCGTCCAGGGCGTCGTGGTCCAGATGACGACGAAGGTTCCCGCCAGTGCGTCCGGGCCTTCCTTGACCGGGAATTTTACCCAGATCATGTCGCTCTCGACATCGGCGTACTCGACCTCGGCCTCGGCGAGCGCGGTGCGCTCGACCACCGACCACATGATCGGCTTGGAGCCGCGATAGAGCTGGCCACTCCTGGCGATCTTCATCAGTTCGCCGGCGATGCGGGCTTCCGCGTGGAAGTTCATCGTCGTGTAGGGGGTTTCGAAGTCGCCCTCGATGCCGAGGCGCTTGAACTCCTCGGTCTGCACCTTGATCCAGCCGGTGGCGAAGTCACGGCATTCCTGGCGGAATTCGTTGACCGGAACCTCGTCCTTGTTCTGGCCCTTCTCGCGGTACTTCTCCTCGATCTTCCACTCGATCGGAAGACCGTGGCAGTCCCAGCCGGGAACGTAGTTGGCGTCATAGCCGCGCATCTGGAACGAGCGGTTGATGACGTCCTTGAGGATCTTGTTCAGCGCGTGGCCGATGTGGATGTTGCCATTGGCATAGGGCGGTCCGTCGTGCAGGACGAACTTCTCGCGGCCGGCGGCGGAAGCGCGCAGCTTCTTGTAAAGGTCCATCTTCTGCCAGCGGGCCACCGTTTCCGGCTCCTTCTGCGGCAGGCCGGCGCGCATCGGAAAATCCGTCTGCGGCAGGTAGAGGGTGGAGGAATAGTCGATCTTCTCGGGCGTGTCGGTCATGGCTTGGCTATCGCTTCATCGCGCGAATTGTCGCGCTGCAAGAGGGGATCTGTCTGTCGGTGACGGCGGGGGCGTGGTTCGCAACGCCCGAAATCCCGGACCTTCCGGCCTCGCTCAGAGCGCGCGGAAGGCCGGGCCACTAATTCGCAGGTCGATGGTCAGCCGGTAGAACATCATGACGCGCGGTATTACGGCGTTTTCGGCCAGTTGAAAAGGTGCGGTGGCGCGGCCGCGCGCGTTTTCTTCTTTAGCAACAGAGCAGCCGGTCGATTTCGCCGAGGGGGCGCACGCCGGAAAGGAGCGCCCTTGCCTCCTCCTCGTCGCGCTTCATCTGCACGACCAGCGCGTCGAGACCGTCGAACTTCAGCTCGTCGCGCAGGTGTTCGAAGAAGGAAACCGTACAGGTCTCGCCATAGAGGTCGCCGGAAAACTCGAAGACGAAGGTCTCGAGCAGCGGCGCGCCGTTGCTGTCCACGGTCGGGCGGCGGCCGAAGCTGGCAACGCCGTCGAACAGCGTGCCATCGCCGCGGCGAAAACGAACCGCATAGATGCCGGTGCGCAGTTCCACCTCGGGGGGAAGCTGCATGTTGGCGGTCGGAAAGCCGAGCGTCCGGCCGAGTTGCTTACCACCAATCACCTCGGTTTCGACGGTGTAGTGGTAGCCGAACAGGCCCGCCGCCTCGGCCACGTCGCCCTTGGCAAGCAGTTCGCGGATACGGCTCGACGAAATCACCTCGGCATTTTCGTCGCGATAAGCGTCCACCAGGGTCACGCCGAAGCCGTTTTCCTCACCGGCCGCCATCAGGAAGGCCGGACCGCCCTCCCGGCCCCTGCCGAAATGGAAGTCGAAGCCGGTGACGATATGGCTGGCGTGCAGCCACTCCATCAGCACCTGGCGGACGAAGTCTGCTGCCGCTGTCTGCGAAAACTGTCGATTGAAGGGATATTCGATCACTGCCGAGAACCCCATCCCCTCCAGGATCCGCGCCTTCAGGTGCGCCGGCGTCAGGCGGAAGACGGGCTGATCGGGGCGAAAGACCGTGCGCGGGTGCGGCTCGAAGGTGAGGACCAGCGCCGGCACGCCACGCGCGTTCGCAATGTCCAGCGCCCGCTGCAAGACGGACTGATGACCGCGATGAACGCCATCGAAGTTGCCGATTGCAATCACACCCGCGCGCAGATGCTCGGGCAGCGGCTCCCTGGTTTCGTTGCGATGAAATACGGTCATGCGGCCTCGCCGTCCAATCACTGCAATCGTGGCATCCACCATTTCGGCGCCGCCTTTTCGCGCGCCAGGAACGCGTTCAGCCTCGCTTCGTCGGTCACGCCGTCCTTGACGTATTCCTTGGCGTGGATGCCGCCGGAAATATAGAGCACATCGAGGCCGAAGGCTTCAGCGCCGCGCACGTCGGTCGGCATGCCGTCGCCGATCGCAATCACGCGGGAAAGGTCGAACCCGTCCCGCACGTCACGCGCCTCCTCCAGCGACTTCTCGTAAATCGGTCGATGCGGCTTGCCGGCGATCAGCGTGCTTCCACCCATCTCTTCATAGAGCTTGGCGAGCGCACCGGCGCAGGGGATCAGCCGATGACCGCGCTCCACGACCAGATCGGGGTTGGCGCAGATGAAGGGCAGATGACGGGTGGCGAGCTTCTCCAGCTCTCCGCGATAATCGTCCGCCGTTTCCTTCTCGTCGTTACGCAGGCCCGCGCAGACGACAATGCCCGCCTCTTCTGCCGAGACGGCCTGCACACCAAGCCCCTCGAGCAGCGCCTCGTCCTTGCGCGCACCGATGAAATAGATCTTTTCCGGGCCGGCGGTGATCAGCGACCGGGTCACGTCGCCGGAGGTGACGATGCGGTCATAGGCCTGGTCCAGGACGCCAAGGCCGCGGATCTGCACTTGCACGCCGGGCCGGGGGCGCGGCGAGTTGGTGATCAGCACGACGGTCAGTCCGGCCGCGCGGGCCTCCACCAATGCCTCAGAGGCCTGAGCGAAGGCTTCCACGCCGTTGTGCAGCACGCCCCAGACGTCACAGAGGACGACGTCGTACTGACCCGTGATCTCGCGGAAGGACTGAATGCGCTTGGCCATGCTGTTTCCCGATCCTGATAAGCCCGGCTGACATCGCAAAGCCGGATCGAGAAAACAAGGGCCTGCCGACAATTTTGCCGCTGCCGCGGCTAAATGAGCGCGTTGAGCGCAAACCCCGCGACTGCGCAGACGAGCAGCGTGTAGACGATGCCGAGGCGCAGGCGGAACAGCATCACGGCTGCTGCGATCGTCAACAGGAGCGAGAGCACATCGATCGAGGCCGGTTCCGGCAGAGCCATCGAGATCGGGCCAAGCCGCAATGCGCCGACTTCGCGGAAGAGCACGTGCAGGCCGAACCAGACGGCAAGATTGAGGATGACACCGACGACGGCGGCCGAGATCGCCGCCAGCGCGCCGGACAGGGCAGCGTTGGCACGCAGGCGCTCGACATAGGGCGCGCCAAGGAAGATCCAGAGAAAGCAGGGAACGAAGGTGACCCAGGTGGTGAGGAATGCGCCCAGCAGGCCGGCTGCGAGCGGATCGAGCCCCGCCGTATCCCGGAAGGCGGCGAGAAAGCCGACAAAGGAGAGAACGAGAACCAGCGGCCCCGGCGTCGTCTCCGCCAGCGCCAATCCATCCAGCATCTCGCCCGGCTTCAGCCAGTGATAGGTCTCGACCGCCTGCTGCGCGACATATGCGAGCACCGCATAGGCGCCGCCGAAGGTGACGACCGCCATCTTGGAGAAGAAGACACCGATGGTGGCAAACGCACCCGGCCCAGCGGGAAGCAGCGGCAGAAGAGCAAAGGGTGCGGCCCAAAGAACGGCGCCGGCAACGACGATACCGAGCGTTGCGCCGATGCCGCGCTGCCGGTCGGGGAACGCATCGCCAATCACGGAAGGCTTGTCGACGGCGTGCGCCTTATGACCGGCCGGCGGCTGCAGGAGACCCGGCGCGGTTCGCGCGACAAGGTAGCCGCAAATGCCTGCCGCAGCGATGACCAGCGGAAAGGGCAGCGCAAGGACGAACAGGCAGATGAAGGCAAGCGCTGCCAGCAGGCGCATGAACGGGGTTTTCAGTGCGCGGCTCGCGACCCGCACCAGCGCCTCGAGCACGATCGCCAGCACCGCTGCCTTAAGGCCGAAGAAAAGGTTCTGCAGCCAGTCGGTTCGCTGAAAGACCGCATAGGCGGCCGACAGCGCGCAGATGACGAGAAAGCCCGGCAGCACGAACAGCGTTCCCGCCACGATACCGCCGCGCGTGCCGTGCAGCAGCCAGCCGACATAGGTGGCAAGCTGCTGCGCCTCCGGACCCGGCAGCAGCATGCAGTAGTTCAGGGCATGCAGGAACCGGCTTTCCGAGATCCAGCGGCGCTCGTCGACCAGTTCCTTGTGCATCAGCGCGATCTGGCCGGCCGGACCGCCGAAACTCAGCAGACCGATCTTCGTCCAGACGCCGAGCGCTTCGCGGAAGGAGGGATGCGGCGGCGGCGACAGATCGGCACCGCCAGACAGAATGGGCTTATTCACGGCCGTCCCTCTTGCGGGGCGTGTGCGAGACCCAGTCATGCATCTCGTCGGCGGCATCGCGCGCCCACCGATAGAGCGCGTCATAGATCAGCATGCCGGCTTCCAACTGTTCGAGATCGTCGGCATACATGCGCGACAGGCCGAGCGAAATCGCAAGCAGGCCCGATGCCTGCGGCTCGAGATCCGGTCGGTTGGTATCGGCGCCCCGCACGATCCGCGCCACGTGTTTCAGGGCGGGGAAGGCAAGCCCGAACTCCTCCACAAACACGTCGAAACTGCAAAGCTCGCCGCGATGGCTCCAGAACACACCCTCGATATCGAAGGGCGTTGCCCCGAAGCGCGCGGCCACCGCCTCCACCTCCGACGGCGAGACGAAAAGGAATTTTGCCGCGGGGTCGACGAACCGCCGGATCAGCCAAGGGCAAGCGATCCGGTCGATCTTCGGGCGGGATCGCGTGACCCAGAGCGTGCCGCCGGCCGTCCTGTCCTGTGGCAGGCTCCTGACCGGAACAAGCGGCAGGGCAGCCGCTTGCCATGCGGCGAAACCGCCTTCGAGGATTTCCGCCTGCGCGCCGGCAAGGCGCAGCAAGGCGGCAACGCCTTCGCTGAGCTTCAGCCCCTTCTGGCAGGCAACGACCACCCCGCGGTCGCGGTAGGCCGGCGTCGCGGCCCAGGCCTCGGCATCGGAATGGCCCTGGCGTATCGCCGTCGGCAGCAGGTAGGGAGCGGCGGCGAAATCGTCGTCATCGCGAACATCAATGATGACCGGCGCTTTCGGCGTGCCGATCAGCCTGACGAGTTTTTCGGGAGAGATTGCATTGTAGGAAGCCATGATACGTCCCTCGATAGTGCTATAAAGGACGCGAAATTTGGCATGGCGCCTCGTGGGGCATTCGCAAACCCCATGGCACCGTTAAACATAATCCCGGCAATTAAGTCAATCGAATCCACGGGGGCCAACTTTTTTGGTGGCCAATTCTTGACTCGATCCGGACCCGAGCCTATCTCGGTCAGGCTAGCACTCATCTATGGCGAGTGCTAACACAAATCCACCGGATCGGTTCCCGATCCGGGACATGTCATTTGATCGAGGGATTAGACAATGGCAAGCACCAACTTCCGTCCGCTCCACGACCGCGTCGTCGTACGTCGCGTCGAGTCCGAGGAAAAGACCAAGGGCGGCATCATCATTCCGGATACCGCCAAGGAAAAGCCGCAGGAAGGCGAAATCGTCGCCGTCGGCTCGGGCGCCCGTGACGAAAGCGGCAAGATCGTCGCTCTTGACGTCAAGGTCGGCGACCGCGTCCTGTTCGGCAAGTGGTCGGGCACCGAAGTCAAGCTCAACGGCGAAGACCTTCTGATCATGAAGGAAGCCGACATCATGGGCATCATCGGCTGATCGCCGGTTCCCCACGAACGTTTCTGTAAATTCAAGCCGGGACCACCGGCATTTCGAAACCAGGAGTTTTGAAAATGGCAGCCAAAGAAATCAAGTTCGGCCGCACCGCGCGCGAAAAGATGCTGCGTGGCGTCGACATTCTCGCTGACGCAGTGAAGGTCACGCTCGGCCCGAAGGGTCGCAACGTCATCATCGACAAGTCGTTCGGCGCTCCGCGCATCACCAAGGACGGCGTTTCCGTTGCCAAGGAAATCGAACTGGAAGACAAGTTCGAGAACATGGGCGCCCAGATGGTCCGCGAAGTCGCTTCGAAGACCAACGACATCGCCGGTGACGGCACCACCACCGCAACCGTTCTGGCCCAGGCCATCGTCCGCGAAGGCGCCAAGGCCGTTGCTGCCGGCATGAACCCGATGGACCTGAAGCGCGGCATCGACCTCGCAGTCAAGGAAGTCGTCAAGGACCTCCAGGCCAAGGCCAAGAAGATCAACACTTCGGAAGAAGTTGCACAGGTCGGCACGATCTCGGCAAACGGCGAAAAGCAGATCGGTCTCGATATCGCTGAAGCCATGCAGAAGGTCGGCAACGAAGGCGTCATCACGGTTGAAGAAGCCAAGACCGCCGAAACCGAACTCGAAGTCGTCGAAGGCATGCAGTTCGACCGCGGCTACCTGTCGCCCTACTTCGTCACCAACCCGGAAAAGATGGTCGCCGACCTGGAAGACGCCTACGTTCTCCTGCACGAGAAGAAGCTGTCGAACCTGCAGGCGATGCTCCCGGTTCTCGAAGCCGTCGTCCAGACCGGCAAGCCGCTCGTCATCATCGCTGAAGACGTCGAAGGCGAAGCTCTTGCGACGCTCGTCGTCAACAAGCTGCGTGGCGGCCTGAAGATCGCTGCCGTCAAGGCTCCTGGCTTCGGCGACCGCCGCAAGGCCATGCTCGAAGACATCGCCATCCTCACGGGCGGCACGGTGATCTCCGAAGACCTCGGCATCAAGCTCGAAAACGTCACGCTCGAAATGCTCGGCCGTGCGAAGAAGGTCTCGATCTCCAAGGAAAACACCACGATCGTCGACGGTGCCGGCCAGAAGGCTGAAATCGAAGGCCGCGTCGCTCAGATCAAGGCCCAGATCGAAGAAACCACTTCGGACTACGACCGCGAGAAGCTGCAGGAACGCCTTGCAAAGCTCGCCGGCGGCGTTGCCGTGATCCGCGTCGGCGGTTCGACGGAAATCGAAGTGAAGGAAAAGAAGGACCGCATCGACGACGCGCTCAACGCGACCCGCGCTGCCGTTCAGGAAGGCATCGTACCGGGCGGCGGCGTCGCTCTGCTGCGCGCCTCCGCCCAGCTGAAGGTCAAGGGCGAGAACGCCGACCAGGAAGCCGGTGTCAACATCGTTCGCCGCGCCCTGCAGGCTCCGGCCCGTCAGATCGCCGAGAACGCTGGTGACGAAGCTTCGATCGTCGTCGGCAAGATCCTCGACGAAAAGAGCGACAACTTCGGCTACAACGCCCAGACCGGCGAGTTCGGCGACATGATCGCCATGGGCATCGTCGACCCGGTCAAGGTCGTCCGCACCGCTCTGCAGGACGCAGCTTCGGTTGCCGGCCTGCTCGTCACCACCGAAGCCATGATCGCCGAGCTCCCGAAGAAGGAAGCTGCCGGCGGCATGCCGGGCGGCATGGGCGGCATGGGCATGGACGGAATGATGTAATTAGACGAAAGTCTAATGACATACAGGAGGGCGGTCTGCGGGCCGCCCTTTTTGTTGACATTTGTCAGTCACGAACCGAATTAACTTGCGGATACTGGACTATTTGAGTTTCCAGTTCTTGCCGATTGCAAAATTAGCAGTATAGACGCACCTGAAGCGAGCGATAGACTGGCGAGGGGGCAATCGGCACAATGACACGGAACCATGGCACGTTAACCGTGCAACCAAACTGCCCGTTGAAATCATAGAACGACCAATCATAGTGGAATTGCCGGCCGGATCGTGGTCCACCGGCGGCCAACCGTTCACAGGCCTCTTTCCGCGAACCGGAAAGGCGTCGCGGAGTATATTTCAATCGGCTGAAGCCCGTACCTTCACCGAGACAATCAGTTTGCTTGCGCCGCAGCTAACAGGCGGCATCGTGGTCGAGCCGGGCCTGCCGGCTGGGGTTAGATGTGTTCAAGATTGCCAAGTCCGCCTTCGTCTCGCCATTCGTGCCCGGCTCCGTCTCTTTCGATGCCTCGGACAATGAGCTCCTGACACAATACTGTATCACCGAGCGCTGGACGGGCGACCTGTCGAATGGCCTCTTTCGCCTGGGTGACAAAGCTGCGCGCATGCACGGGCTGGATCAACGCAATTGCGGCCTTCTCAACCTCGTGCGCTGCTATGAGCCGCAGGATCGCAACCGCGTTCTCGAACTGTTCGAGCAAGCGGCGACGGCATCCTCGAGCTTCTGTTTTTCAACGACGATCAACACGACGGGCGCGCCACGCCAGCCGGTCTTCTGCATCGGCGAATCGACTGGCCTCGAGCAGCGCTATGCGGGCACGATCATCGGCGTCTTCTTTTTTCCCCGCTTCCAGCTCGATCGCACCGGCCACTGCTTCATGTCGCAGTGAAAGAAGACAGCCTAGCAACCCGTGGCCTGAGACCGCAGGGTCGCCGCGGTCTCAGGCGGCCCTTGTTTCACTCGTGCCGGTCATCGGCTGCGGCCGACCGAGATAGTACCCTTGCGCTTCCGCGCATCCTTCGGAGCGGAGGATATCGAGTTGGTCCCTGGTCTCGACGCCTTCGGCGAGCACAGGCACCTCCAAGGTCTGCCCGAGCGCCACGATCGCGCGGAGGATCGCCTTTGCCTGCGGGCTTTCCTCCACCTCGTTCATGAAGCTGCGGTCCAGCTTGATCTTGTCGAACGGAAAAGAACGGAGCGTTTCCAGGGACGAATAGCCGGTTCCGAAATCGTCGATCGCGATGGTGACGCCGAGCGCCTTGATCTGGCGCAGCGTGTGGAGGGCGCGCTGCTTGTCGCCGATGATGGTCGATTCCGTGATTTCCAGCTCGAGCCGCTGGGGTGAAAGACCCGTCTCGATCAGAACGCGATGCACCAGAGCTGCCACGTCGGCATGGCCGAGCTGAACGGGGGAAAGGTTGACGGCGATCTTGTGCGGCTTCTCCCAGCTCGCGGCCTCCTTGCAAGCCTCGCGTAGCACCCACTCGCCGAGTGGGATGATCGCTCCACACTCTTCGGCAATTGGAATGAAATCCGATGGCGCAATCGTGCCTCTCTCGGCGCTGTGCCAACGCAGCAGCACTTCGTAACCGGTGATGGATCCGGAATCGACCGCCTTCTGGACCTGATAGTGCAGTTGAAGCTCGTTGCGCTCGATCGCAAGCCAGAGATCCTTGGCGATAAGGCGGCGGCTTCGCGCGGCCTCGTCCATGGAGACCTCATAGAAGCAAACGGTCTCCATCAGCGCGTCCTTGGCCCGGTACATGGCCAGGTCTGCGTTGTTGAGAAGCGCTTCAAGGTCGCTGGCGTCCTGCGGATAAATGGCAACGCCGAGGCTCGCGGCCGGCTTGATTTCGTACCCGTCGATAACGATGTCCTCCTGGAAGCAAACCTCCAGGCGCGCAATGAAGTCGTTGAGATCGGCAATGTCGTCGAAGCGTTTGGAGGCGGCGAACTCGTCACCACCGAAGCGGGCGATCGTTTCGTCGGGCTCGAGGCAGGCCTGCATGCGCTGCGACAGCGTGATCAGCACCTGATCGCCTGCGGAATGGCCGCGAGTGTCGTTGATTTCCTTGAACTTGTCGAGGTCGATGCCGATTGCGGCGACCTTGCCGGAGTAGCGGTCGGCGTGGTCGACGGCAGCGGCGAGACTGTCGTTGAAATTCGCGCGGTTCGGCAACCCCGTCAGGCCGTCATGCCGCGCCATGAAGGCGATCTGTTCCTCGTTGCGCAAGCGCTCTGAAATGTCCTCATAGGTCACCACCCAGCCACCATCGGGAAGGACCCGGTATCGGATCTGGACGGACACGCCATTCGGAAGCTTCTCCACGACGGCGCCGCTCTGCTGGATGATTGCACGATGCCGCGCATAGAGTTCCGAGGCCTTCGGCAGCCAGATTTCCGGCATCCGATAGGTGTCCGCCAGCGCACGGTCGATCAGTTCCCGGAAGGTGAGACCGGCTCTTACGCGCTCGCCGGGAAAATCGAACAGCTCGGCGAAACGCTTGTTGGAGAACACGAGCCGCTCGTCGCGATCGTAAAGGCACAGGCCCTGTGACATGTTTTCCAGAGCCAGGTCGAGGTTCTTGCTGACCTCGGCGATGCGGTCGGCATCCGCCTTTTCCTTGGTAACGTCCTTGGTGATCTTGGCGTAGCCGATAAGCGTGCCGTCATTGTCGTGGATCGCATCGATGACGATATGTGCCCAGAAATGGGTTCCATCCTTTCGATAACGGCGTCCCTCGGCTTCGTGCTTGCCTTCCGCGCGAGCGATCCTCAGCGCCTCTTCCGGAAGGCCTGCCTCGCGATCGGCCTCGTCATAGAAGCGCGAAAAATGCTGACCGACGATTTCGTGGGCCTTGTATCCCTTGTTGCGTTCCGCACCCGCGTTCCAATTGGTGACGACGCCCTTCGGATCGAGCATGTAGATCGCATAGTCGGAAACGCCCTGAACCAGCAGCGCGAACTGGCGCAGACCATCGTTGAGCGCCGTCTCGGTCTGTCGTGCGAAGATCGCAGCCGTCAAGCCGGTGAAAAGCAAGGAGAATGCAACGACCGCGATCAAAGGCGCCATCAGTGCAGGAGACAGCACCGCGCTGTCGTTGACATGCATCGGCCCGGGCATCACGGTGACGGCCGCCATCGCGACGAAATGCAGCGACACGACGCCAAGCGCCATGAAGAGGGTCGCGCCAAGGCGCGATGCCGTCGCCCCTCCGCGGCGCATGCAGAGCACCAGGGACAACCCGCAGAACAAGGCACCGCCGGCAAGAGATGCGGCAACCAGCGCGTGGTCCCAGACGATCTCTCCGGGCAGTTCGAGCGCTGACATGCCGAGATAGTGCATGCTGGCGACGCCGGCGGCAACGATGAGCCCGCCAGAGGCTGCGGCGACCGGGCCGGCGACATAGGTCGCAAGAGCGGCGCCGATCGTCGTCACGGCGATGGCGACGATCAGCGAGGCGAGCGTCAGCTCCAGACCGTAGCCGATGACGACGCCGGGATCGTAGGCAAGCATGGCGATGAAGTGCGTTGCCCAGATGCCGAACCCGCTCGCGACACCCGCCGCGCCGAGCCACAGCAGCCGTGCCTTTGCCGAGGCGGATCTCGCCCGCTGGATCAGCGACACCGCGACATAGCAGGACAAGAAGCAAATCAAGGCAGCGAGTAGAACCAACCGCAGATCGTGCTCTACGGTGAGGCAGGTGAGGATGCGGAGCATGACAAATCCGGTAGAATGGGCACGGAGCCGCACTCAGCCGCAGAATGCTGAAGATTGGATGAACCCGGCCGCGAAGGGCGGATCTGTGCAGCCCTATGCCGCGTGATGCTTAACGAACGCAAAACGGTACGCCCGGCCAGGGCTGCTTTATCTTCAGATGCAAGCCCGCCGGCCGGTCAAAGTGTCAGTGTCTTCAGATCCAAGGCGGGATCTTCGAGCTGCGCCCGATCCGGGCTGCGTCCGAGTTCAAGAAGCTTCTTGCCGACCACATAGGCCTTGGCGTCGTTGACCGCATCGACGGCGATGAACCGGCCTTCGCGGAAATACCAGACGGACACGCTGCCCTCGCGCTGGCCCAGCCGGACGAGCGTGTCGTCATAGCCCATGCAAAAGCCGGCAATCTGCAGCTTCACGTCGTACTGATCCGACCAGAACCAGGGCCTCGGCAGGTAGGGTTCATCGCCACCGGCGATGACGGCGGCGGCGGCCTCGGCCTGATCGACAGCGTTCTGCACGGATTCCAACCGTACCATCCTGTCCTCGAAGGGTAGGACCGCGCAGTCGCCCATCGCGAAGATCGCCGGGTCGGAGGTGCGGGCAAACGCGTCGACGACAATGCCGTTCGAGACCTCCAGGCCAGCGTCGCGCGCCAGTCGGTCGTTCGGCGTGATGCCGATCCCGACGACGACGATGTCGGCGGGAAGAACCGTCCCATCCGAGAGTTCCGCCCCGGTGACGCGGCCGTCCTCGCCAAGGAGCCGGGCAAGACCCGTCTTCTCGCGGACATCGACGCCGCGGGCGGTGTGGATTGCCTTGAGGATCGTCGCGGTCGCCGGCGAGGCGACGCGCTGGAGGATGCGGTCGGCCATCTCGATGACGGTGACGTCGAGCCCCCTGCCCCGGGCGACCGCGGCCGCCTCCAGCCCGATATAGCCGCCGCCGACGACCAGCGCCTTGCGCCCCTCGGTCATCTCCAGCCCGAGCCGGTCGGCATCGAGATAATCGCGCACCGTGTAGACGCCCTTCAGGTCGCCGCCGATCTCAGCAGGAAGACGGCGGGGGGTCGCACCCGTCGCAAGGGCCAGGTACTCGTAATCGAGCCTGGATCCGTCGGAAAGCGTGACGGTTTTTGCGGCCCGGTCGATCGAGATCGCTTCCGTCGAAAGCCTGATCTCGACATCGTTTTCAGGGTACCAGGCTTCGGGGCGGAACTGCAGGCGACTGAGGTCGGCCTCGCCGAGGAGGTATTTCTTCGAAAGCGGCGGGCGCTGGTAAGGCAGGCTTGCTTCGGCGCCGACGATCGTGATCGGGCGCATGTCCTTCAGCGCGCGCAGTTTTGCGACCAAGGCAAACGCGGCCTGACCGCCGCCCACGACTACCAATCTTCCGGTCACGATGCTGTTCCTGCGTCCTTGCGTTTCGTCAGAGGTAGCGCGCAGAGACCGGCGGCGTCAACGCGTGGCCGCGCCGCCCGGTCGCGCCTTTGCGTCACTCCTTGGTGGGGACGTCGATGCCCCTGCCCGACGCCGGACGGGCAAGGCAGCGCTCCAACCAGTCCATCACGGCGGGAAAATCGTCGTAGCCGATCACGTTTCGGCCGCCGTAGAACACATCCGCGCCACGCACCCACGGGAACAGCGCGATGTCGGCGATCGTGTAGGTGTCGCCCATGATCCACTGCCGGTTCTTCAACCGGCCTTCCATGACGCCGAGCAGGCGCTTGGCCTCATCGCGATAGCGCTCCATCGGATAGGAATTGTTGGCGACCTTCTCGGCGGCGAATTTGTAGAAATGGCCGAACTGGCCGAACATCGGCCCGACGCCGCCCATCTGGAACATCACCCAGCACAGCGTCTCGTAACGGCCCGCTGCGTCGGCGGGGACCAGTTTGCCGGTCTTTTCGGCGAGGTAGTAGAGAATCGCTCCGGACTCGAAGAGACCGATCGGCTTGCCGTCGGGACCGTTCGGATCGATCAGCGCAGGAATGCGGCCGTTCGGATTGAGGGACTCGAACTCCGGAGATTTCTGCTCGTTGGCGCCGAAATCGACGCGATGTGCCTCATAGGGCAGGCCAAGCTCCTCCAGCGCAATCGAAACCTTCACGCCGTTCGGTGTCGGCAGCGAATAGAGCTGGATGATGTCGGGGTTCTTTGCAGGCCACTTCTTGGTGATCGGGAAGGCGGATAGGTCGGCCACGGACAACTCCTCGTTTTAGTCGGAGCACCCTACATAGGATGGCCGACTTGCCGCCACCAGCCCTTCCAATCAAAGGACCTTGCCGACTGCCTGGATGATCTCCGCCACCACCGGATTTGTCTCATGCTCCTGCTTGCGGGCGCGCACGAGACACGCCTCGGACTTCAGGATCACGCCATCGGACAGGATCTTCAGGTGGTTGGCCGTGAGCGTTGAGCCGGTGGATGTGATGTCGACGATGATGTCGGCCGAGCCGGAGGCCGGCGCGCCTTCAGTGGCGCCGAGGCTCTCGACGATGCGATAGAGCTGGATGCCGTGGTTGCCGGAAAAGAACTGCTGCGTGAGCCGCCAGTATTTCGTCGCGATCGTCAGGCGGCGGCCATGACGGGCGCGGAAATCAGCGGCCACATCGCCGAGATCAGCCATGGTGTCGACGTCGAGCCAGATTTCCGGCACCGCGACGACGACGTCCGCATGGCCGAAGCCGAGGCGGGAACAGAACTCGACGCGGGCGTCCGCCTCAGCCAGCCCCTCGCGCACCAGATCCTCGCCGGTGACGCCGAAATCGATCGAGCCGTTGCCGATCTCGCGGGAGATTTCCGAGGCCGAGAGGAAGGCGATCTCGATGTCGTCGCGGCCCTCGACGCGCCCGCGATACGAGCGGTCGTTGCCGACCGAGGCGATCGTGAAGCCCGCCCTGGCAAATATCTCCGAGGCATCCTCCTTCATCCGGCCCTTGGAAGGCAGCGCGATGGTGATGGTCATGCGGAGACACCTTCCGAAATCGCCTGTTCGATGCGGTCGAGCCAAAGCGAAAAGCCGACGGCCGGGATGCGCGTCGTCGCCCCGAGCAGCGTCATCAGCCGGTCGAAACGCCCCCCGCCGGCCAGCACTGCCGGGTTGCCGTTGGCGGTGATCTCAAAGACGAGGCCGGTGTAGTAATCAAGCGGACGGCCGAACGCGCTGCGGTAGGTGATCGAAGCGGGATCGACGCCCGCGTCCACCAGCGCCTTTGCACGAGCGTCAAAACGCGACAGCGCCTCGTCGATGGCAAGGCCGGCCGTACGGGCAAAATCGAAAAGGGCCTTGGGCGCGTCCGCAAACGGTGTCTCGATGGCGAGAAATGCACGCAGGGTGTCCAGCGTGCCGGCGTCGAGACGGGTGCTTGCCAGCGTCATCTTCTCGCGAAGCCGCCGGGCAATATCGACCGGGCTGCGGCTGGCGTTGGTCGAGTAGCCGGTCGCCTGCATCGTCTCGTCGATGTGGCGGGCGAGCGTCGCCTCCTCCTCCAGCAGGCCAAGGCTCGCCAGACGTTCCACCTCCGGGCCGAACACTCCCTTGGCGGCGGGCTGTGACAGCTCCGCCAAGAGCTTGCGCAACCGATCCTGATTGCCGAAGGCATGGATCAGGCGCTTCTGCCAGCCGGACGGCAGCCCGCACGCGGCCACGACCCCCTCGAAGACGCTCTGGTCGCCGAGCACGATTTTGAGCGTGCGGCCAGGTAGCCGGTTGCCGAGCACGATCAGCGCGTCATGGACGGCACGCGCGTCGGCGCGGGCAACGTCGCCCTCGCCGAGATCCTCAATGCCGGCCTGATAAAACTCGTTCGCACCCTCGCGCCGCTGGCGGAACACCTCGCCGAGATAGGCATAACGTCTCGGCGTCCCGGTCGCGGTCTCGATATGGCGCAGACAGACGGGGATCGTGAATTCCGGTCGCAGGCAAAGGCTCTGCCCGGTCTCGCTCTCGGTCATGAAGATGCGCCGGCGCAAATCCTCGCCGGCCATGTCGAGAAACGGTTCGGCCGGCTGGATCACCGGCGTGTCGACGCGCTCCGTGCCAAGGCTTGCGAATTCGGCGAGCAGGTCGGGGGCGAAGGCAGGAAGATTGATCAGCGGCATAGCACGCCTTCCCTCAGCCCCTGCCCGCCCGGCTCCGATCGTCGGCCTGATGGGCCAGGATCTCGCGCACGCGCTGGATCATGTCTTCTTCCGAAACCACGACCTGCGCCACGCGCGCCTCGCGCCAGGTGACGTTGTCCTCGATATCGCCGGCAAGCCGCTTGCCTTCGATCAAGTCCTTGATCTGCACGACGCCGAGCGCGCGCTCGTCACCGCCCTGGATGATGGCGATCGGGCAGCCGCGGCGGTCGGCATACTTCAGCTGGTTGCCGAACTTCTTCCAGTTGCCCTGGTACATCTCGGCGCGGATGCCGGCAGCCCGCAGCGCCTGGGTGAAGCGCTGGTAGCGGCCCATGCTCTCGGTGTCGCCGTCCATGACGGTGACGAGCACCGGCGCCACCACCTCGTCGGTGCCGAGCTTGCCGAGGTTCTTCAGCGCCGTCATCAGGCGCGAGACGCCGATCGAAAAGCCCGTCGCCGGCACCGGCTGGCCCATGAAGCGCGAGACGAGCCCGTCATAGCGGCCACCGCCGCCGACCGAGCCGAACACGACCTTCTCGCCCTTGTCGTTGGTGACCGCGAACTGCAGTTCTGCCTCGAAGACCGGGCCGGTGTAGTACTCAAGGCCGCGCACGACCGAGGGATCGATCTTGATGCGGTCAGGCTCGTAGCCGGCGGACGTCACCAGGTGGCCGATCTGATTGAGTTCTTCGACACCTTCCGGCCCCTTGGCGGTTCCAGCGACGATTGCAGCCAGATCGTCCGCACTCTCGGCATAGTCCTTGATGCCGACGAAGAAGAGAACCTTCTCGATCTGCTCGGCACCGAGCCCGGCACCCTTGGTGAAATCGCCGCTCTCGTCCTTGCGCCCCTCGCCGAGCAGCAGGCGCACGCCCTCGGGGCCGAACTTGTCGAGCTTGTCGATGGCGCGCAGCACGGTCAGGCGGGCATTGGCCTTGTCGTCGCCACCGAGGCCGATCGCTTCCATCACCCCATCGAGGACCTTGCGGTTGTTGACGCGGATGACGTAGTCGCCGCGCTTGATGCCGAGCGCCTCCATCGTGTCGGCCATCATCATGCACATCTCGGCGTCGGCCTGGACGCCGGCGGTGCCGACGGTATCGGCATCGAACTGCATGAACTGGCGGAAACGCCCCGGTCCCGGCTTCTCGTTGCGGAAAACGTAGCCGGCGCGGTAGGTGCGATAGGGCAGCTGGATCTCGTTGAAATTCTCCGCCACATGACGGGCGAGCGGCGCGGTCAGGTCATAACGCAGCGACATCCACTGGTCGTCATCGTCCTGCAGCGAGAACACGCCCTCGTTCGGGCGGTCGCTGTCGGGCAAAAACTTGCCGAGCGCATCGGTGTACTCGAACAGAGGCGTCTCGACCGGGTCGAAGCCGTAGCGCTCGTAGACCTCGCGGATCTTCGCCGTCATCTCTTCGACGGCGCGAATATCGGCGGCGGAACGGTCGACGAAGCCGCGCGGCAGGCGCGCCTTCAGTTTCTGCGGTTTCTTCTGCTTTTCGCTCATCGGGGCGCCCAAAAATGCTGATATCGCTTTTGGAGGCTTCCCTAGCGGATTGGGCCGGGTGCGGCAAGGGCGACCGCAGTTGCGGGAGCCCCAAACGGCGTGATGAAAGTGGCCGGTGGCCGCACGCGAAACCTGCAGAAGCAAAAAAGGCCGATCGGGGACTTTTCACGTCCAGATTGCCGTCCTACATCAGCGACGTGAGAAGATTGTTCGTGATCCTGACCTTTGTTGCCGCCCTCCTGGCCGGCTGGACGCCCGCGATGGCTGCGTCGCTGCATGCGGCCGCGGTGGCAACCGAACACGCCGATCATCGGACCGGCTCCAAGCACGAGCATCAAGGTGACCAGAAGCACCAGGCGGTCCACCCGCTGCTGTGCTCGGCCTGTTTCGCCGTTGTGGCCGAGGCGGAGCAGATCGCGCCGCCGCTCACTCCCCACGCCCGCCCCGTCGCGATCAGCGACACGCTGGCTGGCGGATACGTCCTGCCACTGGAACCGCCACCCCGAAGCCGAGCCTTCTGAAGACCTTGCCACACGGGCCGCTGCCCCGCAGACATACAATTCAGATAGGACACTTTCAAAATGAACATCAGACACTTCGCGTCGGGCGTCGCCCTGGCGCTGCTTCTCGCGTCCCCCGCTGTTGCGCAGGACCATTCCACCCATCAGATGATGGACGGCAGCACCATGCAGATGGGCGAGCCGAAGGGGGACAACGGGCCCTCAAGCCAAGCCTTCGCCGAGGCCAATGCCAAGATGCACGCCGGAATGGATATCGAGTTCAGCGGCAATGCCGACGTCGACTTCGCCCGCGGCATGATCGCCCACCACCAGGGCGCAATCGACATGGCCAGGATCGAGCTCGAATACGGCAAGGATCCGGCCATGCGTCAATTGGCCGAAGAGGTGATCAAGGCCCAGGAAGGCGAAATCGCAATGATGAAGGCCTGGCTGGAAAAGAACGCCAAGTAACCGTTAGGCGACGGGCCCGGCGCGACTACCGCCGGGCTCGATCCCAGCGCAGCCGGCTATTCACCCGCGGACGTATACTGCTTTTCGGTCGCAGCCGAAGCTTCGAGCAGCGAAGCGGCGATTGCCTTGGCCAGCGTCAGGCTGTGCTGCCGGATTTCAATGCTGCTGCCGGTTCTTGCCGAGCGGATCAGGTCGAACCCCTCGCGCAGAACGATTTCCTGGGCCTTGTTACAGGCCCAAACTTCAAGTGTGTTTCCGTTTTGCGCCATGACTTCCCCGCTGGCCAAATCATTCAGCCCTGAACGGTGCACCCAGGCTGGAAACGCAAAAACTTCCCGGTTGATCTGATCGCCCCGCAACCGGAACGATACATGATTCGCCAGAAAATACACGTGATCCGACAAACTCGGTTGAATCGACAACATTCTCCCCACAGGATTATCCGGAACTGCCATCGGCCGCGCGGTTTCCTAGCTCAAGGCAGCGGCCCCGGCTGGCCTGTTCATTTCCTGGCGGAGGCGCTCGACCTCCGGTTGGCAGAAGCAACCCGGGAGATGATCGTTGACCAGCCCCATCGCCTGCATGAATGCATACACGGTGGTCGGTCCGACGAAGGTCCAGCCGCGCTTCTTCAGATCCTTCGAGATCCTCACGGAGGTCGGCGTGCTCGGATTGGCGATCAGCGTCTCATAGTCCATGACGGCCGGGCGTTCCCCCGCCGGAGGCTCGTGGCTCCAGAAATAGCCCGCCAGCGAGCCGAATTCCGCACGCATGTCCTGCGCCCGGCGGGCGTTGTTGATGGTGGAGACGATCTTGCCGCGGTGGCGCACGATGCCCGTATCGGCAAGGCAGCGGGCGACGTCCTCGTCATCGAAGGCGGCCACCCGGTCGAAGTCGAAGCCGGCGAAGGCGGCACGGAAATTCTCGCGCTTGCGCAGGATCGTCAGCCAGGAGAGGCCGGACTGGAAGCCTTCGAGACAGATCTTCTCGAACAGGCGGACGTCATCGGTGACGGGACGCCCCCATTCCGCATCGTGATAGCGGCGGTAGTCGTCCAGGTTGCCGTGCCAGGCGCAACGCTGCCGGCCATCCTCGCCCGTGACAATCCCCTTCTCGGTCATATTCGCTCTCCGCGTTTCTGCTTTGTTCCGCTTTACCATTCATCAACCAGATTCGGAAAGGCGGCAATAACCCTACCCGAAGGTTTCATGGTTCCGGTGCCATTTAACGAACGGGAATTTACCTTTCGCTTCCAGCCCGGTGCGACCATCGCGGACGATGCGCCAAGACGGCGCCCATTTGCGTTCGACATGCCGCCGCCCATTCGGGTGACGGCACCATCATGTCCGGCGAAAGGTTGAGAGTACGCCCGATGTTGAAAAAATCCCTTCTGCTTTCCGCAAGCCTTCTTTGCGCCATTCCGGTGGCTGAGGCGAGCGACCGCTACGCCACCCGGCCGCCGGTGGTCGTCAGCCCCGACCTGACCGCTCCCTGGGTGATGCAACTGACCGGACAGGGTATCCGGCCGGCCGTAACGACGCGCAGGACCGACACGCGCCCGTCGGCACAGCAGAAACGGTTCGTGCATCCGAACACAGCCGGCGTGCAGCTTGCCGCGGTGAACGGCGGGCAGCCGGCCACGCGCCAGATCGATCCGATGTACCTGCCGCAGATCGTCGACTACGAAAGCACCCACAAGGCCGGTACGATCGTCATCGACACCAACAATCGCTTCCTCTACCTGGTTCTCGATGGCGGCAAGGCCCGGCGCTACGGCGTCGGCGTCGGCAAGCCCGGCTTCGAATGGGCCGGCACGCACAAGGTTACCTCCAAGAGGGAATGGCCGAGCTGGACGCCGCCAAAGGAAATGATCGCGCGCGAGGCCGCCAAGGGCCACTACCTGCCCGACTTCATGGAGGGTGGCCCTGCCAACCCGCTCGGTTCGCGCGCCATGTATCTCGGCTCGACGCTCTACCGCATCCACGGAACCAATGCCCCCTGGACGATCGGCTACGGGGTCTCCTCCGGCTGCATCCGCATGCGCAACGAGGACGTGGTCGACCTCTACGAGCGCGTCAATGTCGGCACCAAGGTCATCGTGATCTGAGCGCATCCGCGCAAGCATCAAGGGTTGAAAGCTCGGCGGCGGCAGCAATCATGCCGCCGTTTTGCTGTGTGCCGTGCGCAACAGTGACGGCGTTACTGACACCCCATTGGCTTAACAGGCTCTTTACCATACGCTTGACCGCTTGAAATGCGACGAAACTTCGCTAGCTTCCGCGGCACTTCGGGAGCGAGAGGGAATCCACATGACGAAACTCGTGCACATGCTGCTGGCGGCGGGCGTCGCGCTCGCATCCGTCCTGCCGGCCGCATCCGCGAACGCCTTCACCGCTGGATCGGCCGGTATGCCGAATGTGGCGTCCACCGACATCGTCAGGGTGGCGCAACAAAAACCGGTCGCGCAAAAGTACCATCGACGCATGGTGCGCCTGGTGACGGACGAACCCCCGGGCACGATCATCGTCGATACCAACAACAAGTTCCTCTATCTCGTCGAAAGCAAGAACCGGGCGATCCGCTACGGCATCGGCGTCGGCCGCGAGGGATTCGGCTGGTCGGGCGTCGTCAAGGTCGGCCGCAAGGCCGAGTGGCCGGGCTGGACGCCGCCGCCGGAGATGGTCATCCGCGAGCGCAAGAAGGGCCGGATCCTGCCCCCCTACATGGAGGGCGGCATCAACAACCCGCTCGGCGCCCGCGCGCTCTATCTCTACAGCAAGGCCGGCAACGACACGGCGTTCCGCATCCATGGCACCAACGAGCCCTGGTCGATCGGCCTCAACATGTCGTCCGGCTGCATCCGCATGATGAACAAGGACGTCGAGCATCTTTACGAGCGCGCTAACCTGGGCGCAAAGGTGGTCGTCGTCGGCCCCGGCAACAAGCAGGGCAAGGTCAGCTACGACGACCGCGGCGTCGACGTGCTGCGGACGATCTTCGGCACCTTCGGCGGGTAAGCAAACTCCTCCGTCATGCCGGCCCCTGAGCCGGCATCCAGCGCGCTCAAGTCCTTGAGCGCCAAAAGAGTCTTTGGCGCCGCAGACGCGGCGCTGCTGGACCCCGGATCAAGTCCGGGGAGACGGGAAGAGAGTTGAGCCGAGAAGCGAAACCGCCCGTCAAACTGACGACGCGTGACCTGACGATCCCGCGCCCCCTTCATTCGGACTTTGCGACGCCCCTGGCGGGGCGCCTCCTTACGCCAGCATCGCCGGCTTTACCCCGCCATAGGCCCAGTCCAGCAGCTCGACCGTGTGCAGGATCGGCACGTCGGTGCCCGTGGCGATCTGGGTGATGCAGCCGATGTTGCCGGTGGCGATCACGTCCGGCTTCGTCGCCTCCAGGTTCTTCACCTTGCGCGCCTTCAATTTCTCGGAGATTTCCGGCTGCAGGATGTTGTAGGTGCCGGCGGAGCCGCAGCACAGGTGCCCTTCGGCCGGTTCGCGCACGGTGAAGCCCGCGTTCTTCAGGAGCGTCTTCGGCAGCGTGGTGATCTTCTGGCCGTGCTGCATCGAACAGGCGGAGTGATAGGTCACGGTGACACGCTTCGTCTCCTGATGCGGCAGGTCGAGGGTGGCGAGATACTCCGTCACGTCCTTGGCGAGCGCGGAGACATGCGCAGCCTTCTCCGCGTAAGCCGGGTCGAGCCTGAGCATGAAGCCGTAGTCCTTGATGGTCGTGCCGCAGCCGGACGCGGTGATGACGATCGCGTCGAGCCCACCGCGTTCGATCTCGCGAAGCCAGATGTCGACGTTGCGGCGTGCCGCCTCGAGCGCCTGCTCCTCGCGGCCCATGTGGTGAACGAGCGAGCCGCAGCAAACCTCGCCGGCCGGCGCCACGACCTCGACGCCGAGGCGGGTCAGGAGCCGGATCGTCGCTTCGTTGATCTCCGGCTTCAGCACCGGCTGCGCGCAGCCGGACAGGATCGCGATCCGACCGCGTTTCGTTCCTGTGGCCGGATGCGTGCCGGGCCGGGCGCTCGGCGACGGCTTCGGCACATGCCGGGGCGCCAGGGCCAGCATGGCAGCGAAGGGCTCCAGCCCCTTCACCCGCTTGAAGACGCCGGCGAACGGTCGGCCGAGAGCGGCGGCGCGCAGCGCCAGCCGAAAGCGCCGCGGATAGGGCAGCACGGCCGCGAGCAGGTTGCGGGTCACCCGATCCCAGAACGGGCGCCGATAGGTGTTTTCGATGTGCATGCGGGCGTGGTCGACCAGATGCATGTAGTCGACGCCGGAGGGGCAGGTGGTCATGCAGGAGAGACACGACAGGCAGCGGTCGATGTGGGTCACGACCTGCTCGTCAGCCGGCCGGCCGTTCTCCAGCATGTCCTTGATCAGGTAAATGCGACCGCGCGGGCTGTCGAGCTCGTTGCCGAGCGTCACGTAGGTCGGACAGGTGGCGGTGCAGAATCCGCAATGGACGCACTTGCGCAAGATCGTCTCGGATGCCGCGACATGCGGATCGGCAAGCTGCTCGGCGGTGAAATTGGTCTGCATCGTCTACGCCTCGCCTGCAGATGCGCCGGAGAATATCCCCGCCGGATCGAACTTTTCCTTGATCCGCGCGCTCAAGAGCTCGATCGCTTCGGCTTGCGGCTGCAAGACAGGCGTCGCTGCCAGCACGGTCGGCGCGGCGCGCATCAGCGTGGCGTGCCCGCCGCCGAGCGCCTTGATGTAGCGGCGCACCAGTTCCGCCTCGGGATCGGCCTCCATGCGCAACCACACCAAGCCGCCCTGCCAGTCGAAATAGGCATCGACGCCCGTCTCGAGGCGAAGCGCTGCGACAAGCTGGTGGCCTGCCGTCGGCGCGACGGAGACGCGCCACAGCGGGCGGGCGGTGCCGTCGGCATAGGGGTGGACGTCACGGATCTCACGCCAGAGCAGAGCTGTGTCTTCGGCGCTAAGGGACGAGATCGCGCCGAACGACGCCAACGCCGCCTGCAGCTTTTCGGCGCGCACCGCGACGGAGGCGGCCAGGCCCTCGAGCCGCAGCACCGTCGCCGCCCCGTCCGGCAGACGGCCGCCAACGAACCGTCCGCAGACGCTTTCGGGAAGGTGTGCCGCGCCGGAGACTTCCACCGACATCGACATCGCCGTTGCCATTGCGGCTGCGGCCTCCGCGTCGTTCAGGCCGGAGACGACGATCGTGGCCGCCGTTTCCGGAACAGGCAGCAGCCGGAACGTCACCTCCGTCAGGAAGGCGAGCGTGCCACGCGAGCCCGCGAGCAGCTTCGTCAGGTCCAGGCCGGTGACGTTCTTCATCACACGCCCGCCCGCCTTGACGACCTCGCCGGTGCCATTGACGAAGCGGACGCCGAGAAGGCTGTCGCGCGCCGCACCGGCGACGAAGCGGCGCGGACCGGAGGCATTGGTCGCAAAAACCCCGCCGATCGTCGGAATTCCACCCGTGCCGAGCACCGGCCGCAGGTCGAGCGGCTCGAAGGACAGCATCTGCCGCCTTTCGGCAAGGGCCGCGGCGACCTCGTCGAGCGGCGTGCCGGATTTCGCGGTCATGGTCATCTCGGCCGGATTGTAGGCGACGATGCCGGAGAGACCGGCCGACGACAGCACGTCCCGGCCCGCCGGGCCGGGCAAAAGCGTGCGAGTGCCGCCACCACGGATTTCGAGTGTCGAGGACGAAGCCTTGGCAGCGCGGATGATCCGGGAGGCGGCCTCCTCGGACAGGGGATCATGAATCATGGTCATGCGGCCGGTCGCCCCTCCAGCGGGAAGACTTTCGAGGGATTGAGGATCCACTGCGGATCGAAGGCTGCACGCACGCCCATCTGCTGGACCAGGTCGGCCTCGCTGTACTGGTGGCGCATCAGGTCGCGCTTCTCGATGCCGACACCGTGCTCGCCGGTGAGGCAGCCGCCGGCGTCGACGCAAAGCTTGAGGATCTCGTTGCCGGCTGCCTCCGCGCGGGCCGCATCCTCGGGGTCGTTGGCATTGAAAAGGATGAGCGGATGCATGTTGCCGTCGCCGGCGTGGAAGACGTTGGCGACGCGCAGCCCGTGGTGGGCGACGATCTCGGCGGTGCCGCGCAGGACGTTCGACAACTGGCTGAGCGGCACGGTTCCGTCCATGCAGATGTAGTCGGCGATCCGCCCCGTCGCGCCGAATGCGGACTTGCGGCCTTTCCAGATCAGTGCCGCCTGCGTGGCCGACTGGCTTTCCTTGACGACCTTGACGCCATGGCGGCGGGCGATCGTGATGATGCTCTCCAGCATGCCGTCCATCTCGGCCTCGGAGCCCTCGACCTCGACGATCAAAAGCGCCTCGACGTCCATCGGATATCCGGCCTGGGCAAAGGCCTCGCAGATCTCGATCGCCGGCTTGTCCATGAATTCGATTGCGACCGGGATGATGCCCGCGCCGATAATGTCGGCGACACAGGCACCGGCCTCCTCGGAACTGTCGAAGCCGAACAGGACCGGCCGGGCCCCCTCGGGCTTGGCGATCAGCCGCACCGTCGCCTCGGTGACGACGCCAAGCTGGCCCTCGGAGCCGCAGACGAGGCCGAGCAGGTCAAGGCCCGGCGCGTCCAGCGCCTTGCCGCCGAGCTCGATCACCGTGCCGTCGACCAGCACCATCTTCACGCCGAGCAGATTGTTGGTCGTGACGCCGTATTTCAGGCAATGCGCGCCGCCGGAGTTCATGCCGATGTTGCCGCCAATCGTGCAGGCGAGTTGCGAGCTCGGGTCAGGGGCATAGAAATAGCCGTCGGCGGAGACGGCGTCGGAAATGGCAAGGTTGGTCACCCCGGCCTGGACGGTGGCGGTGCGGTTCGCATAGTCGACCTCCAGGATGCGCGACATCTTGGAAAGCCCCAGGACGACGGCGTCCTCCTGCGGGATCGCGCCGCCCGACAACGATGTCCCCGCGCCGCGCGGAACGACGGGAATGCCGTAGCGATGGCAGTATTTCAGGACGGCGGCGACCTGAGCGGTCGTCTCCGGCAGCGCCACGGCCAGCGGCACGCGACGATAGGAGACGAAGGCGTCGGTCTCGAAGGGCACGAGCGCACGCGGCTCATGCACCAGGCACCCCTCCGGCAACAGATCCAGAAGGTCTTCGACGATCTCGCTCCGCCGCGACAACACCGCGGGCTTCGGCGGCAGAAAGCCGATCTGCTCCATATTTGAGATCTCCAAATCGGGCAAAATGGTATTTTTTGTTTACCACTTTGCCGGAGGGCAGGCAAATGCTAAGCATTTTTTCCGCTAGGACGAAAATGGATAACATTTATGACGAACCTGGGCGATCTGGAAATTTTCTCGCGCGTGGTCACGACCGGCAGCATGTCCGCCGCCGGCCGGGCGCTCGGGCTCTCGCCCGCCGTCGTTTCAAAGCGTATCAAGCGCCTGGAGGAACGGCTCGGCACGCGGCTCTTGCAGCGCACGACCCGGCAGATCTCGCTGACGGAAGCCGGGCAAGGCTTCCACGCGCGCATCCTCGGCATCCTCGCCGGCATCGAGGAGGCGGAAGCCTTTGTGTCCGGCCGCGCCGGTGCCATGCGCGGCGTCTTGCGGATCTCCGCCCCGACCTCCTTCGGGCGGCTGCACATCGCGCCGCATCTGATGCCCTTCATGGAGGCCAATCCGGAACTGACCGTCAATCTCGTGCTGACGGATGACTTCTCCGACATCGTCGGCGAGGCGTTCGACCTAGCGATCCGCATCGGCGAATTGGAGGACTCTTCGCTGGTGGCCCGCCGTCTCGCCCCGGTGCGGCGCGTGCTCACCGCTTCGCCTGGCTATCTCAAACGCCGCGGCGCGCCAGTTACAATCGCCGACCTGGCGCAACACACCTGCCTGCCGCCGCACAACCAGGATGTCTGGCGGCTAGAGGGTCCGGAGGGTGCAGTGGCCTATCGGCCGCAGGGCACGCTGATCACCAACTCGAGTGAGGTCGTGCGTGAGGCGGTGATCGCCGGCATGGGAATCGCGCTGCGCTCGACCTGGGACATCGGCCCGGAACTACGGGACGGCCGGCTGGTACAGGTGCTGTCGCAGTACGAAGGTTCGCGCAACGTCGTGCTTTCGGCGATCTACGCCAGTCGCCAGTTCCTTCCGGCCAAGGTCCGCGTCTTCATCGACTACCTCGCCGACCTCTATGGACCGACACCGTACTGGGAGCATGACCAGGCACCCGGCTGATGCTCAGTGCGCGTCCTCTTCGGCGTGCCGACGCCGGATCGCCCGCACCAGCAGCCACATGCCAAGGACGACGACCGGTACGGAGAGGCCCGTCAGTGTTTCCGGCTTGACCGGCAGCCCGAGGCCGTTCGCGGCCTTGGCGAGATAGCCGAACAGGCCGACAACATAGTAGGAGATCGCCGCGACCGACAATCCTTCAACGGTCTGCTGCAGGCGGAGTTGCAGCTTGGCGCGCCGGTCCATCGAATTGAGCAGGCCGCTGTTCAATTGCTCCAGTTCCACGTCGATCCAGCTGCGCAGGAGCGCTGTCGCGCGCGCGAGCTTGCGTGACAGGTTCGCCTGCCGCTCCTCGACGGACTGGCAGGTGCGCATGGCCGGCGCCAGCCGCCGTTCCAGGAAGAAACCGAGCGTCTCGTAGCCGGGAATCGCCGTTTCCGCCAGCGTCCGGATGCGCTCCTGCACGATGCCGTAGTAGGCACGGCTGGCGCCGAAGCGATAGAGGCTAAGCGCGGCGTTGGCCTCGAGTTCGGCGGCAAGGCGCGTGATCTCGGACAGCATCTGATCGGCCTCGTCGCGGGCATGCTGTTTCATGCGCTGCGTCACAGCCGTCAAACCGTCCTCGATGCGGCGGATCTCCGGCGACAATGACTGGGCGAGCGGCAGCCCCATCATCGCCAGCGTCCGGTAGGTCTCGATATCGAGCAGGCGCTGCACCAGTGCGCCGCGCCCGGCTTCGGTCATGCCGCGGTCGATCACGAGGATCTGCGTCAGCCCGTCGCCGTTCTGTCGGAAGTCGGTGAGGATGACCGCCTGCCCGTCCTTGACCTCGCTGTAGCAAAGGCTTGTCGGGTCGAAATTGCCGATCGCGTCCCGCGTCTGCGGCGTGTCCGGGCGGATCTCCAGGCGGACGCCGGAGATCAGCGTACCCGGCGGCGAAAAACTATCGCCGAACGGGTGGACGGGAACGACGTCGCCAAACTTCTCCGGCACCGGGCAGTCCCAGAAATAGGTCGAGAACTCGGTATGACGCTCCCAACGCAGCGTCCCCTGCCCCCAACTCATCGCATGGTGGCTGGCGTCGCGCGCCGGCGGCGAAACCCCGCGCGTACGGGAGAGGTCGGAAAGCACCGCGTGATCGACGCCGGTGCCACCCTCGGTCAGGAACGCGAGCTGAAAAATGACGCGCGGCGACGGCACCAGCGCGTAGGGCCTGGCGTGTATCTCCCCGAGCGCCTGCGCCCGGGCCGCAGCGGTCGGAAAGGCAAAGCTTCCATTGGTCATGCCTGCATCGTCCCCCTCGTGATGCATTTATCTTGGCTTGTTTAGCAAAAGACAATTGCCGGAAAAAACGGCGCATTGACGCAGGCAGTTGAAAATCTGCCCCATCCACAAGTCTCTATCGGTCGCGCCCCGTCCTTGCTCGCAATCGCATCGATCATCGGGCAGGGTCGCCCGCCCGCCTACCCTCGTGGACAAGTTTATTGACCAGTGATGGCGGACTGTTATCCTTCGGCCATGGAAAGCCTGCCTGCCGACACGCCCTTCGACCTGTTCGCCCGCGTCAGCCACAGCCGTACGGCAGACGAGGTCGTCCGCCAGATCGAACTGCTTCTGCTCGAAGGAGTCCTGCGCGACGGCGACCGGCTGCCGGGCGAGCGAGAGCTTTCGAAGCGGCTCGACGTGTCGCGACCGATCCTGCGCGAGGCCCTGAAGGAACTGGAGGCCCGCGGCCTTCTCGTCAGCCATCATGGCGGCGGCACCTATGTCGCCGATATCATCGGCCAGGTCTTCTCCAGGCCGGTGGTCGACCTGATCGCCCGCCACCGGCGCGCCACGATCGATTTTCTCGAATACCGCCGCGCGCTCGAGGGGATCACCGCCGAACTCGCCGCCCAGCGGGCAACGGCCTATGACAGGCAGGCGTTGAAAACCATTCTGGAGGACATGCGGAAAGCCCACGCAAGTGGTCGCTTCGAGGACGAGCTTGCCGCCGACGTGAACCTGCACAACGCGATCGGCGAGGCTGCACACAACATCATCCTGCTGCATACGCTGCGGGCCTGCTACCGGTTGCTCGAGCAGGGGATTTTCTTCCACCGGCATCTGGTGTTCGCTTCGGACAAAGCCCGTGGCGACCTGCTCGATCAGCATGAGGCGATCTGCGTCGCCATCCTTAACGCCGATCCCGTCATGGCAAAAGCGGCTGCACAGGCCCATATAGACTATATCGACAGCGCCATCCGCGAGGCGGAACGCACAGGCGAGTGGCAGCGCATTTCACAACTGCGGATGCAGCACCGCTCCGCTGTCAAGAGCGATTAGGGTCCAGGTTCCACCGCGTAATTGCCGCTTTTCACGGCTATCGGCAGGATCAGCGATGGCGCAGCCGTTTACAGTGGTACAAATGCGCCCATACTCCACAGACACCTGTCCAAAACGAATCAGCCTCGGAACCGGCTGGAAGGAATGAAGAAGAGATTGAATATCCTCACCCGAATTGCCAGCGACGTGCGACTGATGCTCCGGCGGCCGGCCCGGATTCAGTACGCCGCGCTGTGCTTCCGATTCAGGAAGAAGCGGGGCGAGATTGAGGTCCTCCTCATCACCAGCCGTGATACCGGACGCTGGGTTATACCGAAAGGCTGGCCGATGGAGGGGCGGCCGTCCTATGCCGTCGCCGAGCGCGAGGCCTATGAGGAGGCCGGCGTCAAGGGCAAGGTGCACAAGGAACCGATCGGCCACTATATGTATCAGAAAGGCCTTCCCCAGGGGCTGAAGGTTCGTTGCAAGGTCCAGGTCTATTCGCTGGAAGTGCACGAACTTTCCAAGAACTTTCCCGAAAAGGGAGAACGCCGCCTGGAATGGGTCAGTTGCTCCGAGGCCGCCGCACGCGTTGCCGAACCCGGCTTGAGGAAACTGTTCCTGGCCTTCGAACAAAGCTGGCTAGCCCCGCACCAGCCTGTTCAGGCAAAAAATGCGCACGCCTGAAGATCCCGCCATATTGCTCTCGTTGTGCTGAGGCAGTAGTGCCACGGTAACCCCTGGAGCAACCGGATGGACAATACCCCCACGCGGCTGGGCAAGCCGACGCTTGACAAGGATCTCGACAAGCTGACACGCCTCGAGGAGGCGACGAATTTCATTTCCCGAGGCCTGCTCGCCCCCGGCATCGGTCTGATCTTCCTCGCGCTTGCCATGATCGTCGCCGGCGCCTTCGTGATCGACCGTCCTGGTGCTGCCGTCATCGTCGCCGCCGCAGCACTTGCCGCCTACATGGCCATGAACATCGGCGCCAACGACGTCACCAACAACGTCAGCCCGGCGGTCGGCTCGCGCGCCCTGTCGATGGCCGCGGCCCTCGCCATCGCTGCCGTCTTCGAGACGCTGGGCGCCATGCTTGCGGGCGGCGACGTGGTCTCGACGATTTCGGAGGGAATTGTCGCTCCGTCGTCGATGCCGCCGGATACGCTGATCCGCGCCATGCTGGCCGCGCTGCTTTCCGCCGCGGTGTGGATCAACGCCGCCACCTGGCTCGGCGCGCCGGTCTCGACGACACATGCGATCGTCGGCGCTGTGATGGGCGCCGGTATCGCCGCCGCCGGCACAGATTCGGTCGACTGGAAACTCATGTCGGGTATCGCCACGAGCTGGGTCGCCTCCCCCCTGCTCGGCGGCATGATTGCGGCCCTGCTCCTCTTCTTCATCAAGGAGACGATCGTCTATCGCGACGACAAGATCGCCGCGGCGCGCCGCTGGGTGCCGGTGTTGATCGGGCTGATGAGCGGCAGCTTCACGGCCTATCTCCTGATCAGCCCGCTGGAACATCTGCTCGATATCGGCTTCGGCACGAGCGTCCTGCTCGGCTTGATAGCAGGCGCCTTGACCTATGCGGCAAGCCTTCCCTTCATCGCGCGGCAATCGATCGGCCTTGAAAACCGCAACCAGTCGCTGCGCAGGCTCTTCCGGATTCCGCTGATCATTTCGGCAGCCCTGCTCTCCTTCGCCCATGGTGCGAACGACGTGGCCAACGCAGTCGGCCCACTTGCCGCGATCGTCCATGCGGCGCAGACGGCACAGGGCGGCTTTGATGCCATCGTGCCGCAGTGGGTGATGCTGATCGGTGCGCTTGGCATCTCGATCGGGCTGCTGCTGTTCGGGCCGAAGCTCATCGAGCTCGTCGGCAAGGACATCACCAAGCTCAACCCGATGCGGGCCTATTGCGTAGCGCTGTCGGCGGCGGTGACGGTCCTCGTCGCCTCGGCGTTCGGCATGCCGGTCAGCTCGACCCACATTGCCGTCGGCTCCGTCTTCGGCGTCGGGTTCTTCCGCGAATGGTACACGCGCAATTCGAGACGCCGCCTGGAGTACATCCGCAAGCGTGGCGGCATCATCGACCTTGAGGAACTGGAGGATCGCAACCCCGACGAGATTCGCCGGCGCCGCCTGGTGCGACGCTCGCATTTCATGACCATCGTCGCGGCGTGGATCATCACCGTACCGCTCACCGCGATGGCCGCCGCCATCCTCTTCAGTCTTCTCAACGGCTTGTTCGGCTGACAGGGATCACAATGCGCGCCAACTACCGCATGCAACGCCTCTTCGTCGAAGCTGACCTGTCCGCAGGGGCGGCGTTCGAGGCCGCGAAAGATCAGTTTCACTATCTTGCCAACGTGCTGCGGGCGGAAGATGGCTCGGAGGTCCTCGCCTTCAACGGTCGCGACGGCGAGTGGCGGGCCCAGCTCTCCTACCCGACCCGCAAGCGTCTGCTTCTTACCCCGGTGGAACAGACGCGGCCGCAGCCCGCACCGAGCGATCTGCACTATCTCTTCGCGCCGTTGAAGGTCGGCCGTCTTGACTATCTCGTGCAGAAGGCCGTGGAGATGGGCGCGGGCCTGCTGCAGCCGGTCATGACGCAGCACGTGCAAGGCAAGATTTCCAGCCTGGACCGGATCGAGGCGAACGTGATCGAGGCCGCGGAGCAGTGCGGCATTCTCGCCATCCCGCAGGTCTCGGCACCCCGGCGGCTGGATGAACTGCTGCAGGACTGGCCGCAGGATAGACGCATCCTATTTTGCGATGAGGGACATGGCAGCCAAAATCCGCTGCCCGCGCTCAATGCGGTACGGGAGAACAAGCTGGCGCTTCTGGTCGGTCCGGAAGGCGGCTTTTCCGACGGCGAGCGGACAATCTTGCGCAACCTGCCATTCGTAACGCCGATCCCGCTCGGCCCCCGCATCCTCAGGGCGGACACCGCTGCGGTCGCGGCCCTGGCCATCATCCAGGCCACGATTGGTGACTGGAAATAGCCAGTTCGAGCTGCTGCGACATTGCCTGCGCCAAGGACGACCTTTCCGTTTTTTTGATGGCATCTTGAAAGAAATTCGCTTGCGCCGCACATAAATACGGTCCAAGCACCCTCCACTTGCCCGGCCACTCGGCCGGTGCCCACCTGACAAGAAGATGCCCATGGCCCGTGATACCACCGACCAGACGCCGGTCCGCTCGACAGCGGACATGACCGAATACCTCGCCTCCGGCTGCAAGCCGAAGGACGCGTTTCGCATCGGCACGGAGCATGAGAAGTTTGCATTCTTCACCGCCGACAACGGCCCGGTTCCCTATTTCGGCGAGCGCAGCATCTCCGCGCTGCTGACCGGCATGCAGGCCAAGAGCGGCTGGGACCCGATCATGGACGGCGACAACATCATCGGGCTTGCCGGCCCGGCCGGCGCCGGCGCGATCTCCCTGGAACCGGGCGGCCAGTTCGAGCTGTCCGGCGCGCCGCTGGAGAACATCCACGAGACCTGCAAGGAATCGAACCAGCATCTTTCGACGTTGCGCGAAGTCGCCGAACCGCTCGGTATCCGGTTCCTCGGCATGGGCGGCAGCCCAAAGTGGTCGCTCGCCGAGACCCCCCGCATGCCGAAGTCGCGCTATGAGATTATGACGCGCTACATGCCAAAAGTCGGTTCGCACGGCCTCGACATGATGTACCGCACCTGCACGATCCAGGTGAACCTCGACTTCTCCTCCGAAGCCGACATGCGCCGCAAGATGCAGGTGTCGCTGAAGCTCCAGTCGCTCGCGACCGCCTTCTTCGCCTCCTCCCCCTTCACCGAGGGCAAGCCGAACGGCCTTCTTTCGTGGCGCGGCGATATCTGGCGCGATACGGACAACAATCGTGCCGGTCTGATCCCCTTTGCCTTCGACGCCGACTTCGGTTTCGAGCGCTATGTCGAATGGGCACTGGACGTGCCAATGTACTTCGTCGTGCGCGACGGCAAGTACCACGACTGTACGCACATCACCTTCCGCCAGTTCATGGCCGGGGCGCTCAGGGGCGAGATCGCTGACTGGGAGCCCAACATCGGCGACTGGACCAACCATCTTTCGACGCTCTTCCCGGACGTGCGCCTCAAGCGCTTCCTGGAGATGCGCGGCGCCGACGGCGGCCCCTGGCGCCGCATCTGCGCGCTGCCGGCCTTCTGGGTGGGGCTGCTCTACGATGACACAGCCCTTTCGGCCGCCGAAGACCTGACGCGCGACTGGACGGTCGAGGAGGTCGCCACTCTCCGCGACGCAGTCCCCTCGCAGGGCCTCGATGCAAGACACCGCGGCGCGACGCTCTGGGACGTCGGCCGCGAGGTGCTGTCGATCGCTCGTTCCGGACTTGTCGCGCGCGGCAGGGTCAACGGCGATGGTGTGGACGAGTCGGTGTTCCTTGCACCGCTGGAAGAGGTCCTGGCCAAGAAGTCGACGCTCGCAGAGGACATGCTGGCGCTCTACAATGGCCGCTGGAACCGGTCCGTCGAACCGGTCTTCACCGACTACCAGTACTGATCGCCCGCAGCCGTCTCGGCAAGAAAGCGGTTTTCGTCCCGCATATTCCCGTTATAGTGCGAGAGACATGCTCCCGCGCAAGCCACGGTGCACAACGCCGGGTGGGTGCGTGCCGCATGGGAATGCCCGCACCAATGACGAAAGGACCGGCGATGATCCCGCTTTACGACTTGATGCTGCAGGCACAGAACGGCGGCGCGCTGGATGTGATGGCAAAGCAGTTCGGACTGGCGCAGAAACAGGCGAACGACGCCATCACGGCGCTGATGCCGGCCTTCTCGGAAGGGCTGAAGCGCAGCGCCGCCAATCCCTATGATTTCGGTTCGTTTCTCAAGGCCCTCTATTCGGGTGACTATGCCAAATATTTCGATGACATGACCAAGGCCTTCACGCCGAGCGGCATCGCGGAAGGCAACGACCTGCTCGGCCAGTTTTTCGGCTCGAAGGATGTGTCGCGCGCAGTCGCCGCGCAAGCGGCGCAAATGACCGGTATCGGCCAGGAGATCTACAAGCAGATGTTGCCGGTGGTCGCCAGCACGCTGATGGGTGGCTTGTTCAAGCAGTCGGTCGCGCCCTTCTTCGCTGCCACCCAACAGGACTCGGACAACCCCTTCGCCGCTGCCACGCGGCAGTGGATGGAGGCGACCGGCATGGCAAAGAAGCCGGAGCCGCAGACCAATCCCTTCAACAATCCCTTCACCCAGGCCTTCTTCGGCACCGGTTCCGACAAGAAGCCGGCCGAAAATCCCTTCCTCGACAATCCTTTCGCCAAAGCCTTTACCGACATGATGACGGGCATGAGCGGAACATCGGCCGAAGCGCCCGCCGCGGACAAGGCGGGGACACCGGCCGCTTCGCTGACGCAACTGGTGACGACCATGTTCGACGCCGGGATCGAGATGCAGAAGGATTACCAGAAGAGCATCGAAAGCATCTTCGACACGATGAGCAAGGCATCGTCGATGGGGTCGCCAGCGGAACCGGGCAAAAAGCCGGATTGACTTGCTGAGCACATCGCAAAGAAAAAGCCCGGCGGGACCTGGGAGGGTCGCGCGCCGGGCAAGCGGCAGGGTTATTGGCTCTCACCCTGCGGGGAAGCTGGGAGCGCCCTAGTCGGGACGGCCGCTCCGCAAATGTCTACGGGCGCGGTCACGCGCCGTGATCGTCAGGTGCATGTCGGGATCGGCCCAGTAATAGGAGGAGATAAGCGCATTGCGCACGTCCTCCCGCCGCAGCCCGATATCGAGCAACATGTGATCGTCGAGATCATGAAGTCGATTGAGCGCCGAACGGTTTCGCCAGGTGCGCACGATCCGGGTCGCGGACATACGAAGGCCGGCAAGAACGGACGCAACGGGCGAGCGATAGCTGGCAACCCCGTGACCAAATTGGCTTTCAATCATGCGCATGGCATTTCTCCTTTCCGGCAAGGCGCATCGCCTCACTCGGCGGAAAACTGCGCGCACAGCCATATTCGTTTCGCCAATCGGGACGACTGGCGGTCAAAATCTCTTCAGTACTTCAAAATAATCTCGCCGCCCCACAGGACTACGTGAGACAGAAGGTCAAAATGAAAGGCCGGCAGCGCGACAATTCACTTTGTGGCTCTTTGTCGCAGATAGACATTGATCAGTCCAACGAATGTTTTTAATAGTATCAATCAAACCCTCTTATGGAATGTCGCCATGTCCGCCCCGCTAGACATCGATCAGCTCCAGACTTTCGTCGCAATCGCCGACACCGGCTCCTTCACCAGGGCTGCTGAGAGGGTTTTCAAGACCCAGTCCGCGGTTTCGATGCAGATGCGACGCCTCGAAGAACGCATCGGCAAGCAGTTGTTCATGAAGGACGGGCGCGGCAACCGGCTGACGGCGGAAGGCGAGCGGCTCTTGAACTTCGCCCGGCGGATGATCCGCCTGAACAACGAGGCGATCGCCGCCTTCGACGACAACCGCCTCGAGGGCACGCTGCGGATCGGAACACCCGACGACTATGCCGACCGCTACATGCCCGAGATCATCATGCGGTTCGCCAAGACGCATCCGAACGTGGAGCTCTATATCGTCTGCGAACCCTCGGTCGATCTCGCCGAGAAGATGGGCAAGGGCGAGCTCGACATCGCGCTCGTCACCCACAACCCGCGCCAGCGCCAGTCCGACGTCGTCCGGACCGAGCCGCTCTGCTGGGTCATGTCGGCCAACCATCCGCTGCCGGAAAACGCGCCGGTGCCGCTTGCGGTCGGCCGGCGGGACTGCCAGTGGCGGCAGGTCGCCTGTGCCGCGCTCGACTCCGTCGGCCGGGACTACCAGGTGCTGTTCACGAGTTGGTCCTCGACCGTCGTCGCCGCCGCCGTGATGGCCGGCATGGCGGTTTCGGTCCTGCCGGAGTCGGCGCTGAGACCGGGCATGAAGGTACTGACCCAGGCGGACGGCTTCCCGCCGCTCGCGCCCGTACAGATCGGCATCATGAAACGGCCGGGACTGTCGCCGTCACTGATGAATGCGATCACCAGCCACATCACCGCCTGCCTCGACAACATCTCGCCGCTCGCCGTCAACGACGACCTGCCGGAGGCCGACGTCAAGCAGTTCCCGCGGCTGCAGCGGCTGCGGCCCGGGCACCTGATGCCGGGGTGGTGAGGACGGGGCCAGTAATGCGTCTGCCCCCTGCCGCCAAGAAAGACCTGTCCAACTTGTCCTCGGCTGCGCAGAAAAGCGCGGTACGTCTGCTCGTCAGGCCAGGTTCTTCTTGAGAAATTCGACCGTCCGCTTCCATGCAAGCTCCGCGGCCGCCTTATCGTAGCGGGCGGCGGAGGTATCGTTGTTGAAGGCATGGTTGACGCCGTCGTAGATGAAGATCTCGAAGGTCTTGCCGTTGTCCTCGAGCGCCTTCCTGTAGGCATCGAGACCGGCATTGATCCGCTGGTCAAGCCCGGCGTAGTGCAGCATTACTGCCGCCTTGATGTTCGGCACGGCTTCGGCCGGCGGTTGCGCGCCGTAGTAGGCGACGACGGCGTTCAAGTTCGGGTCGGCGACCGCCAGCTGGTTGACCAGTCCGCCGCCCCAGCAGAAGCCGACGGAGCCGACCTTGCCATTCACCCGGTCGAGCTTGGAAAGATAGGAGACCGTCGCCACGGCATTGTCGACGGTAGCCTCGCGATCGAGATTGCCGATCATCTCGCGCGCCTTGTCCTCGTCGGCCGGCGTGCCGCCATCGGGCGACAGGAAATCGGGGGCCAGCGCCACGAACCCCTCCAGCGCCATGCGGCGCGCCACGTCGCGGATATGCGGGTTGAGGCCGCGGTTCTCGTGGATGACGACGACACCGCCAAGCTGACCCTGCGCGTCCTTCGGCCAGGCGATATACCCCTTCATCTGGCCCTTCGGCGCGGCGAAGGACACCTCCTCCGTCGTCAGCCGGCGGTCGCCTTCCGCGACCATCTGGGCGCTGGCACTGTTGGCGGCAAGCAGCGGCGCGATGGCGGCAGCTCCCGCGGCAGACCCGGCAAGCGCCGTCAGCCGCGCCATGAAGCGGCGGCGGTCAAGAGACAGGTGGGTGTACTCGTCATAGGCGTCGATCATCGCCTGCGTAATCTTCGGCGTCCGCTCCATGATGTCTTCTCCCGCGTTTCCTTGCGCCCCTCGGTTGGGCGCTCGCGCGAAAGAATATGCCAACGCGGAACAATGTCCGAGCAACACCTCCTCACGGTGGCGTGATCCACGGCGCGCGCCGGCCCCACCGGCGCGGTCAACCGTTCAAATCGAGCACGATGCGGCCGTCGATCTTGCCGGCTTCCATGCGCTTGAAGATGTCGTTGATGTTTTCGATCTTGTCCCAGGAGAAATGCGCGGCGACCTTGCCGTCGCCGGCAAATTCAAGCGATTCCTCCAAATCCTGCCGGGTGCCGACGATGGAGCCGCGCACGGTGATGCGCTTCAAGACGGTGTCGAACACGGGAAGCGAGATGAAGCCCGGCGGCAGACCGACGAGCGACATCGTCCCCTTGGAGCGCAGGAAGCCGTAGGCCTGTTCCATGGCCTTAGGCGACACCGCCGTGACCAGTGCACCGTGCGCGCCGCCGATCTCTTTCTGGACCTTCTCGATCGCATCTGCCTTGCGCGCATCGACAATCATGTCGGCACCGAGCTTTTCGGCCAGCGCCAGCTTGTCCTCGAAGATGTCGGAGGCCACGACATTCATGCCCATGGCCTTTGCATACTGCACGGCCATGTGACCGAGCCCGCCGATCCCGGAGACGACCACCCACTCTCCGGGCTTGACCTCGGTTTCCTTCAGTCCCTTGTACACGGTGACGCCGGCGCAGAGGACGGGGGCAGCAGGACCGAATTCGAGATTGTCAGGCAAGCGGCCGACAAAGGCCGGGTCGGCGAGCCCGTACTGCGCAAAGGTGCCATTGACGGAATAGCCGGTGTTCTGCTGCTCGGCGCACAGCGTCTCCCAGCCGGTGTTGCAATAGCTACAGCTGCGGCAGGCCGTATGCAGCCAGGGCACGCCGACGCGGTCGCCTTCCTTGATGCGCTTGACCTTTGAGCCGAGCTTGGCGACGAAACCCACGCCCTCGTGACCGGGTATGAACGGCGGCTTCGGCTTGACGGGCCAATCGCCGTTGGCCGCATGCAGGTCGGTGTGGCAAACGCCGGTCGCCTCATACTTGACGAGGATCTGATCGGGACCCGGTTCGGGAATGTCCGTCTCTTCGATCGTCAGCGGCTTGCCGAACTCCCGCACGATCGCGGCCTTCATCGTCTTTGCCATTGCAGGTCTCCTTGGGCTTGCACGCTTGTCCCGGCAATCGGTAGAAGCGCAGGCAGGTTCCAATAGTGACGACGTGTTTCTGGTGCGGGCGGGTGGCATGAGCCGCCACACCGGGCGCGCGTGAAAGATTATGAGCAATGCGGACGAATTGGAAGTTGACCGAGGTCAACCGACTTACGCCGGTCGCACAAATTGATACGGCGGCCGCCGATGTGATCGACGACCGCCGCTTTGCGTTTAAATCAACCGTGTAGCCGCTCAGCCCATGGCGCCCGGATAGTTCGGGCTTTCGCGGGTGATCGTGACGTCGTGGGCGTGGCTTTCGCGCAGGCCCGCCCCGGAAATGCGCACGAACGTCGCCTTCTCCTGGAAGTCCTTGATGTCGCGGCCGCCGACATAGCCCATCGACGCCTTCAGGCCGCCGGCGAGCTGGTGCAGGACGCCCGAGACCGGGCCCTTGTAGGGCACCTGGCCTTCGACGCCTTCCGGCACGAGCTTCAGCGTGTCGCGAACCTCGGCCTGGAAGTAGCGGTCGGCCGAGCCGCGCGCCATCGCGCCGACCGAACCCATGCCGCGATAGGCCTTGAAGGAGCGGCCCTGGTAGAGGAACACCTCGCCCGGGCTTTCATCCGTGCCGGCGAGAAGCGAGCCGACCATGCAGGCCGAGGCGCCGGCGGCGATCGCCTTGGCAAGGTCGCCGGAAAACTTGATGCCGCCGTCGGCGATGACCGGAACATCGGCATCGCGCGCGGCAGCGACCGCCGCCATGATCGCGGCGAGCTGCGGAACGCCGACGCCGGCGACAATGCGGGTCGTGCAGATCGAGCCCGGGCCGATGCCGACCTTGACCGCGTCCGCCCCCGCGTCGATCAGCGCCTTCGTGCCGTCGACGGTCGCGACGTTGCCGGCCATGATGCGGACGGCGTTGGAGAGCTTCTTCACCTGCGCCACGGCATCGAGAACACGCTGCGAATGGCCGTGCGCCGTATCGACCACCAAAAGGTCGACGCCGGCGTCGATCAGGCGCTCTGCCCGTTCGAGGCCATCGTCGCCGACCGAGATCGCCGCGGCGGCGCGAAGGCGGCCCTGCGCGTCCTTCGAGGCGTTCGGATTGAGCTGCGACTTCTCCATGTCCTTGACCGTGATCAGGCCGACGCAGCGCCCGTCGGCATCGACGACAAGAAGCTTTTCAATGCGATGCTTGTGGAGGAGACGCTTGGCTTCCTGCTGCTCGACATTCTCCTTGACCGTGACGAGGTTCTCCCGCGTCATCAGTTCGTAGATCTTCTGCTTCTGATCCGAGGCGAAGCGGACATCGCGGTTCGTCAGGATGCCGACGAGGCGGCCGGCGACACCCTTAGTGCCGTTCTCGACCACCGGGATGCCGGAAATGCCGTGCGCCTTCATCAGCGACAGCGCATCGGCGAGCGTGGCGTCCGGACCGATCGTCACGGGATTGACCACCATGCCGCTTTCGAACTTCTTGACCTGCCGGACCTCCTCCGCCTGCTCGATCGGAGTGAGATTGCGGTGGATCACGCCGAGGCCGCCCGCCTGGGCCATGGCGATCGCCAGCCGCGCCTCGGTGACCGTGTCCATCGCCGACGAGAGGATCGGCAGGTTGAGGTCGAAATCCCTGGCGATGCGGGTGGCGATGTTCGTCTGACCCGGCATGACCTCCGAGTGACCCGGCTGCAGCAGCACGTCGTCGAAGGTGAGTGCTTCCAGTCCCGTTGCGGTTTCTACGATGCGTGCCATGGCCAATCCCTTCGGTGTAATAGGCTGCGGGCCAAGGGAACGCTTGGGAACGGTCCACCTGGTCGCTTGCAAGATAAGTCTTGGAAGTTGGCGAGGGCTCGTAACACGTTCATGACGGATTGGAAATAGCAAAATGGCCGGATTGAGTTTGACAGAGGCTCGAAGCAGGCGCAAAAGGCTGACGACTGACGGGCGGCGATGTACCGAGGCCCTTTTGACCGCACCTTCTCCCCATATCGATCCGCGGCGTATCGCATGAACCGTATCGTCCCTCTCATCCTTGCCGTCGCGCTTTTCATGGAGCAGATGGATTCGACGGTCATCGCCACCTCGCTTCCGGCAATTGCGCATGATCTCGGTGTCGGGCCGATCACGCTTAAGCTGGCGTTGACGGCCTACATGGTGTCGCTGGCGATCTTCATCCCCCTTTCCGGCTGGATGGCGGATCGCTTCGGCGCCAAACGCATCTTCCGGCTGGCGATTCTCGTCTTTATTTTCGGTTCCATCCTCTGCGCGGTGTCGAACAGCCTGGTGGCCTTTGTCGTCTCGCGCTTCATCCAGGGCATGGGCGGGGCAATGATGACGCCGGTGGCGCGGCTGGTGCTCGTGCGCAGCACATCGCGCAGCGAACTCGTCTCGGCCATGGCGATGCTGACGATCCCGGCCCTCGTCGGCCCGCTCGCCGGACCGCCGCTCGGTGGCTTCATCACCACCTATTTCGCCTGGCACTGGATCTTTCTCATCAACGTGCCGGTCGGCATCGTCGGATACGTGTTGTCCGGCATTTACCTGCCGGACATCCAGTCAGCCCCGCCTGCGCCACTGGACATCAAGGGCTTTTTGCTTGGCGCCGTCGCCGCGGGCGGGACGATGTTCGGTCTCTCGGTCATCAGCCTGCCGGCGCTTCCGCCGGAGATCGGTCTCGCCGCGACGACAGTCGGGCTCCTCTCCGGCTGGCTCTATGTGCGCCATGCCAGGCGTCACCCGGCGCCGCTCCTGGATTTGGCCCTCTTCCGGGACGGCGCGTTTCGGGCTGCTGCGATCGGCGGGACGCTGTTTCGGCTCTCGGTCGGCGCGATCCCCTTCCTGATGCCGCTGATGCTGCAGGTCGGTTTCGGCCTTTCGCCATTCCAGTCCGGGCTTATCACCTTCACCGGCGCGGTCGGCGCCATTACGACGAAATTCCTCGCCAAGCGGGTGCTGACCTTCGCCGGTTTCCGCACGACGCTGATCGTCGCCACCGTCGCCGGCGCCGTGCTCACCGCCGTCAACAGCCTCTTTACGCCGGACACATCGGTGGCGCTGATCTCCTTCGTGCTGCTCCTGGCCGGCTTCGCGCGCTCGTTCTTCTTCACCAGCGTCAACGCCCTGTCGTTTGCAGACATTGCCGACAAGGACGCCAGCAAGGCGACCTCGATGAGCGCGGTGCTGCAGCAGATGAGCCTGGCGCTCGGTGTTGCGATCGCCGGTACGATCCTGGAGGTCGAGACGATGCTGACGGGCACGCAGCTCCAACTGCGCGACTTCCATATCGCTTTCATGATCATCGCAGTGCTGACACTCATCGCCCTCGTGCCGTTCCTGACCATGGCACGCAATGCCGGCGCCTCGGTCTCGGGCCACCGGATCGCGACGAAGGAAGAGACCGTGGCGATTAAGTAGACGACATTACTCGGGGCGCTCGCAAACGATCGACAGCTTGTTTCCGTCGAGATCGCGCACGAAGGCGGCATAAAAATCGGCATGGTACGGCCGGATGCCCGGCGCACCCTCGTCCGTTCCACCGTTTGCCAGTGCGGCGGCGTGGAATGCGTCCACCGCAGCCCGGCTTGGCGCGTCGAGGGCGACCGTCACCCCATTGCCGAACGTCGCCGGTTCGCGGTTGAACGGCTCGACCACCCAGAAACGGCAGCGCACGTCCTCGTCCGCACCGTAGCCGATCTCGCCCCCGGCCTGTTTCTGGCGTCGATAGCCGAGCAGCGGCAGGATCGCGTCATAGAACCTGCCGGCCCGTTCGAGGTCGTTCGTGCCGACGGTCACATAGAGCAGCATCAGGCTTCCTCGTCCGCCTCGGCTTCCGCCCCCGCCCCCGATTTGCCGCGTCCCTTGAAGCCCTTGGCAAGCAGGAACATCTCGACCGATTCGGCGCGCGAGGCCGCCGGCTTGACATGAATGACCTGCCGGAAATTCTGCTTGAGCATGTTCAGCAGGTCGCGCTCGGTGCCGCCCTGGAACGTCTTCGCCAGGAAGTGGCCGCCCTCGGCCAGCACCTCGACGGCGAAGTACGCGGCGACCTCGCACAGGTGCATGGTGCGCAGATGGTCGGTCTGGCGATGGCCGGTGGTCGGTGCTGCCATGTCGGAGAGGACGAGGTCGGGCGTGCCGCCGATCGCCTCCATCAGCTTCTCGGGCGCCTCCGGATCAAGGAAATCCATCTGCAGGATCTTCACGCCCGGCAGCGGGTCCACCTCGAGAAAATCGATGGCCGCGACGCGGGGATCCGCGTCGGTCGAGTTCGTCACCTTGGCGGCGATCTGCGACCAGCTTCCCGGCGCGGCCCCCAGGTCGATGATGCGCCTGGCGCCTTCGAGGATCTTGTGTTTCTCGTCGATCTCCAGAAGCTTGAAGGCGGCGCGCGCGCGATAGCCCTCGAGCCGCGCGCGCTGTACGTACGGGTCGTTGATGTGACGCTCGATCCAGCGCCGCGACGACGCCTTGAGCTTGCCCTTCTTCACCTTCTGGCCGAGCTTGCGGCCGGAGCGATTGCCGCCGACAGGGGGCTTGGTCATTTTTCTCGTCCTTCCGATCGGCCGGATTGGCTGCGGTTCGGCCGGCGGTGGCGGCCGCGTCGCCAGACCCCGTCATCGGCCATCATGTCGGTCAAAAGGCCCTCGCGCAGGCCGCGGTCGGCGACGCGCATGCGGGTCGAGGGCCAGCGGTTGCGGATGGCCTCGAGAATGGCGCAGCCGGCCAGAACCAGATCGGCCCGGTCCGGACCGATGCACGGATTGGCGGCCCGCGCGGAGAAATCCCACGACAGCAGCCGCGCCTGCATGGCGGTCACCTCCGCATCGGAGAGCCACACGCCGTCCACCTGGCGCCGGTCGTAGCGCGGTAGGTCGAGATGCACGCCTGCGAGCGTGGTGACGGTCCCGGACGTTCCGATCAGATGGAAGTCCTCAGGTGCATGGGCGCCGTGCGCCGCGCAGTCGAAATCGGCAAGCATCGCCTCGACTTCCCTGACCATGGCCGCGAAGCTCTCGGGCGTGACGTCGCGGCCGCCATGGCGTTCCGACAGCGTCACGACGCCGACCGGAAGCGATGTCCAGTGGGTGATGTGATTGGCAAGCCGGCTGGAACGATTTTCGCCTATGCGGATCACGGCGATTTCTGACGAGCCGCCGCCGATATCGAACAGGACGACCGATTTCGCCTCACGCCCGACCAGCGAGGAGCAGCCGGAAACGGCAAGCCGCGCTTCCGTCTCCCGGTTGATGATCTCGAGCTCCAGGCCGGTTTCCGACCGGACGCGATTGAGAAAGGCCTCGCCGTTCTCCGCCCGCCGGCAGGCCTCGGTGGCGATCAACCGGCTGCGGCGGATGTTGCGGCTCTTCAGCTTGCCCGCGCAGATCTTCAGCGCCTCGACCGATCGGTCCATCGCCTCGTCCGACAGCCGGCCACTTGCGGCGAGCCCCTCGCCGAGCCGCACGATTCGCGAGAAGGCGTCGACGACGCGGAACTGCCCGGGACGGGTGGGCTGCGCGATCAGCAGCCGGCAATTGTTCGTGCCGAGATCAAGCGCGGCATAGAGCGACGTGTCGTTCGGCTCACCGCGCGTTCCGCTGACCGTCGAAGGCTGGCCTCCGTTGCGACCGGCTGTTGGCGGCACCGGCTGGCGCGCAATCGACGTCGGTACGGACTTCAGCGACGACCCGACAACCTCGGGCGGCCGTTCCGAACTCTTCAACGGGCGGCCCTGCAGGCCGCGCTGGTGATGGGGCTGGCGGCTCGAATGGCCCTGCCCGGACCGCTCCGAAACGGCTTGCGCGGGAGACCCGGCCTCGGCCGCTGCCGGCGTGTTGGCTTGGCCGCCACCCTTGCCGCGGCGCCGACGTTTGCGCCTGCGGACGGCATCGCCGTCTTTGGTGACGGATTGGGGGCGAGTTTCCAGGCCGCTGTGGCTGGAATCGTGGCCCGGGGAAAGGGAACCGCCAGACGGACCTTGGGCCCGTTTTGCCTTTCCCTTGCGGCGGCGCGACCGCTTCGGTCTTGCCGGTCCACCCGTGGCCTGCCCCCCGGAAACGGACGGCCGTTGGCCGTGGTCGGGGTCGTTCACGTGTCTGCCTATCGCGCCGCGCAAAGCCCTGTCGAGCTGCAGCAGGCGCTCTCTCGATTTTTCGTTGCCGTGACCTTACCAGCGCGGACCGTTTTGGACAATTGCTTTTGTGCGCCGGCAAAATCCCATGCTTTCGTGGCCACAACGGCCGATCCATCGAGCGCGGTGGAACCAATCGCACGCAGGTCAAGAATGACGGGCTTGGATGTCCCACAAAAAAAATCGAGAACCCTATTTGCATCTTCGAGGCTTTTGGTTATAAGCCCGCCTCACAGGCGCCGGCCACCTTGGTCGAAGCCAGCTGGTGGGGAATAGGTTAACGGTAGACCCACGGACTCTGACTCCGTTAGTCCTGGTTCGAATCCAGGTTCCCCAGCCAATCTCCTCCTAACTCACTGAAATCGTTCAAATGCCTCACGCCAACGTCGGCGGATGCAGGCTTTTTGCTACAATCCGCTGCTACAAAACCACCATACGGTGGCTGGCGGCATCCATGGCAATATCGAACGTCGTCCGCCGTGGCGGAACCTATCATTTCCGGCGAGCCGTTCCTGTCGAGCTTCGGGAGCGTATCGGCAGGCGCGAACTGGTCCGCAGCCTCGGAAGCTGCAACGCGAAGACTGCACGGCTGCTTTCTAATCGGCTATACGGAGAGTCGGAAAACCTCTTCGAACTGGCCCGCCAAAACCCGATGCTCTCAGACGATCAGCTCGCCCGCCTCGTGCAGGACTTCTATACCCTCGTGCTTCGACAGGAAAAATCCCATCGAGCCAAAGGCCGATTTGTTTCCGAAGAGCAACGCGTCGCCCGCGCCGAATATTGGCATAGAATGGCGGAAGAAATTCGCAAGGCCCTTGGTGCGAACAGGCTGCACGATGGAAGCTGGACCGCCATCGGAGCCGCCAAACTCCAAGGTTTGAAGTGGGCCGACCTCGATATCGAGGAAAGGCACCAATGCGCCGAGGCCGTCCATCGCGCCGGTATCGACCTCGCGAAAGCCTTGGCGGCACGGTACGAAGGCGACTTCAATTTCGAGCCGAAAGACAAGCTGCTGACCCGCGCTCTTCGCGAAGATGTCGCCGCTTCGCCCGTACCGACATCGGTATCACCATCGCCCAGAACCGAACCGCCAACGCCGTCGGGGCCGATATTTTCCAAGGTCTATCCAGATTTCGCTCAAACGCAGGTGGCCCGTGGCGACTGGCGTCAGCAAATGGCCAGCCAGGCGGACGCCACCTATCGACTGTTCATGGCCATCTGCGGCGACCGCCCTCTTTCCGACTACAGCCGCGCCGATGCCCTGACGTTCCGCAAGACTGCCGAAAGGATGCCCTTCGACTACGGTAAGGCGGCGATCTATCGCGATCTTGGCCCCGCCGAGATCGTTGCGCGATACGAAGCCCTGCCGCAGGAAAAACGCTCGCCGTTGCTGACGCAAAAAACGATCAAGCGTCATTTCTCGGCATTGTCCAAGCTCTGGTCGGAAGCGATTTCCGGCGGCGAAGTGACCGCCAACATCTTTTCCGGCTTCAAGTTCGCGAATGCGAAGCGGGCCAGCGACCAACGCGATATGTGGGAGGCGGACGATCTCAAAGCGCTGTTTTCCTCGCCCATCTGGACCGGCTGCACAAGCGAACGCCAACGCAGCACGAAAGGCGGCCAAATCATTCGGGATGAGAAATTCTGGGTTCCGCTCATCACACTGTTCAGCGGAATGCGGCTTGAAGAAATCTGCCAGCTCCAGACCGACGACATTCGCGAGGAAGACGGCATTGCCTATTTCGACCTGAACGACCGCCCGCCTCGCCAACTGAAAAACAAGAACGCGGTGCGAAAGGTACCGATCCACTCCGAATTGATCCGTCTGGGATTCCTCCGTTATGCCGAGAGCTTCGGCAAGCGCTCTTACGCACTGTTTCCACAACTCAAGCCGGGCGGCGCGGACAACAAGTTCGGTCATGCGTTCTCGAAATGGTTCACTCGCTATCGCCAGCAGATCGGCGTCTACCGAAAGAGCCTCGATTTCCATTCTCTCCGGCATACGGCGACGACACTCATGCACCAAGCGGGCGTGAATCCGATGGTTATCGATCACCTCACCGGCCATAGCACAGCGGGCGAAACCGCTCGTTACACGAAAGGATCGGCCTTGAGCCAGTTGACGGCGGCCGTCGAAACGATACGGCCACCGCTGGATTTGCGCCATCTGCATTGCTAACGGAACAGAGCTTCGTTGGCCCTAGAAACCCGAATTCAGGAGCCAGGTTGACGCGGTGGCGCCCCTCTGAAAATCCAGAGCCCAAGCGCAAGCATAACCGCTTGGGCTCATTCACTATTTTCGGGTCAACCGTTCACTCTTCATGCCTTAACGTTCCAAAATCAAATCTGGAGCGTTTCCAGCAGCGTATCATGTCGCCTCCGCGCCTCCCGCCGCTCGCACTCTCCAATCTCCCAACCGCTATACATTTCCTCGAAACGACCGTCGTCACACCGTGACATAAAGCCGGCAAGCTCCTGCTCAGCTTCGCTTAGACGGTGCGTGATCCTGCAAAGTTGTCCGGCCTCGATTTGTACCGGTGTGCAGTCATTGGGATAGGGTTTAAAAATTTCACGTGCCGTATAGATCGGTTCTTTCTGGCCACGCACAATCGCGTTTTCATCCGTAGTTTTGACGATGTACCGGAAAAGCTCGACCTGCCGCTCATACCGTCTTTCGGCAATCGCAGGATGCCTGGTTCGAAATGCAATTCCATTCGCTTGAACCATACCGGGCGACTTCATTCGCCACCATGACCAAGTTTTCTCCTCGAATGCCTTCACCGCATATCCCGGGACAACGCAGAGAACATGCACATGGACGCCTTGATCACGAGCATATTCCACAACCCCCATCCAATAGTGCGGATGGTCCACCCTCACCAAATCACGGCGGCTGACACGGCGTGCTCTCCCATCGTGCCGGTCTCGCCCGGCTGCCTTGTGAGAACCGTCAAAGAGGCATCGGTTCATTTCCTTATGCCAATGCGGCATAAGTACCAGAAACCTTCTGTAGTCAGCAAAACCGAGGCTAGAAGCGGTTAACGTCACATGCACATTGAAGTAAAGGCCGGTCTGCCAAGTCAGAAAGGACATGGCGTTGTAAAGCCGTCGCGGTTCGTCCACGAGCAAAGTCCAACGATATCTGGGATGCTTCTCCGTCGCGTCCAGCGTATTGCAATAGGGTTCCAGTGCGAAGCCAGGCTCGAAAGAATCGAAGTCCACCTCGATAACGGAGCCATAATCTGCACTTGAAACTGATGGGAAATCCTGCGAGCGATCTTGATATGCCATCGGACATATATCTCCATATTGATCGCAATCACACTTGGAGCGTTTTCGCTGCAAGCGATTGCTTGCAGATATAGTTTCCAGGCATCGTTTCACGCATGAGTGCAGCCGAAAATGTGACGCTGTTGCCGGGACGCAACACCTCGGGAGGCCGACATCCCGGAGAGATCTTCCGAGTTTCCGGCTATCTGAAACAAATTTCCTATGCGCGCCCTCTGGGATCGAAACGCTATGCCAGATGCCCTTCGACGCCCTGTGAACATGCTGTTCGGCCAGCGATATTCACTTATACCCTCTCCGAGAATAGGGATAGAACTCCCGGAGTGCGCTCCTGCACTCCTCTTCCCCCTTCCCCCTTCCTTCTCTCTTCTCTCTTCTCTCTTCACTCCGCACTCACAGCCTCTTCACTCCGGCCCCTTCACGCTGGCAACTTCTCGCACTCATCCGGGAAGCTATCCGGGACCGCACTCCGGCGGTCGCCAACCGGAACACTTGGATGACATTGACAGCACATTCCCCCATCACCGACGCCCGCACCTCGCAGGGCTCCACCCTCGACCCCTCCGGCCTGGGCTCCATTCCCGCCTTGCCCTTCGTCCCGGAAACGATCCTGCGCCAGAACCGGGCCTTCATTTCGACCGATAACCGTTTCCGCGCCGCCGCCCGGCTCCTCCAAGCCCTCTGGCGCGAAGATCGCAACCTGCCCATCGGCGTTCATCCCGGCAGGGAAGGCAAGACCCGCCGCCTTGGGTCCTCCATCGCCGTCTCGGCAGGCATGACCGGGGCGAACTTCATTCATCCCGCCATCGCCCGGCTCGCCAAACGTGAAATGATCTATCGCGAGGCAGGCGCGGCCTATGACGACGTTCGTCTTCTGACCAACCTGCTTTCGTCCCAGCCGCTGGTCTTCAACCTCTTCGGCCCCCTGAAACTCGACCTCGCCACGGCAACGGCGGTTTTCGACGCGCTCGCGCCGGGCTTCATGCCGGAAGTCACCGAAATCCTCTTTGAACACTCGCCCGGCCGGGGCGACCTTCGTTTCAGCGGTGACGGAACGGCCTTCGATCTTCTCGTTGGGGGCTTTGGCCCGGCCGGGCAGCGACGCTTCATTGCCATTGAAGTGAAATATAGCGAGAGCGGGCACGAGCCCCTACCGCGCTTCTCCGGCCGTTATGACGAGATCGCGCCCGGTTCCGGCCTTTTCATCGACGCCGCGAACCCCGCCCTTCGAGCAAATCCGGCACAGCAGCTTTTCCGGCAAATGTGCCTTGCCCATACGATGATCGAAGCCGGGCTCTATGACGAGGGCTTGCACCTCTTCATCGCTCCAGCCCTCAATACGCCCGCACAGAACGTCGCGACGAGCTTCGTCCGGCACCTCGCATCACCGCAGGGCGGAAAGCTACCGTTCATGGCCGTGACGCTGGAACGGTTCATCGAAATCCTCGCGGATGTCGGTCCGGCGGGCCATGCGCGGGCGCTTCATCGCCGCTATTGCGACTGGTGGCTGATTGACGGGGAGCTGCAACTGGAAGAACCCTCCGGCTGCGATGGCGAGGGTTTCATGAAACCGGAAATCCCGAAGGCTGTAGAGGCTGGGCCGATGGTCGGACAGGCGGCATAGGGCACCCCTGCCGCGCAGTACCGTTTCCATATCGTAAGCCATTGTATAAGCTTACGATATGGCCCTTACCTTACCAAATTGGAGGCTTCCGCTTCCAATATTCATTCGTTCCATCATCAAACAAGTCCTTCACGCATACATTTTCTTTGCGGACCGAGGCCTGCGCTGGCAGGATGTTCCAAAGGACTCATACCGAATGGGTGAGCGTGATGTGACTAATCACACACAGGGGAGCCATGCTGAATTATTTTCCACTCGTATCGGGATCGGGTTGACCCACGACTCCAGCGAATCCTATAGAACCACCTCTACACGGGTGGCTGCTAGGCCACCCGTGTAGCCGCGCACCTGTACGTTTCGGACAAGGAACCGCCGCTATTCTCAGAAATGACGTTCCCAAGGCGAGTCGAGTAATAAAATGAATTTTATGGAAAATGAGAGCGCGCAAAAGCTTCGGGGTGGGTACTATACGCCCTCGGACCTCGCTGCGTTCATTGCTCGATGGGTCAAGGAAATCTCTCCGAAACGAGTCCTTGAGCCGAGCTGCGGTGACGGCGCTTTCCTTGGCGCGCTTGCCGCGGTGGAAGGATTCGAGAAGGCCAAGATCACGGCATTCGAGCTGGACGAAGATGAGGCGAGGAAAGCCAAGGCCCGTGCCTCCGACGTAGGGATTCATGCCGATATCCACGCCGAAGATTTCCTTGGCTGGGCTATCGACCACAGAAAAAACGCCCTCGACAAGTTCGATGCCGTCGTCGGAAATCCGCCGTTCGTTCGCTACCAGTATCTACCTGAAATCTTCCAGCACCGGTCTGAGCAGATTTTCCGTGAACTGGACTTGCCGTTCACGAAGCATACCAACGCGTGGGTCCCCTTCATCCTCGCATCGATGTCGATGCTACGCGCCGGTGGCCGTCTGGCGATGGTGGTGCCGGCTGAAATCATCCACGTAACCCATGCGCAGTCGCTCCGGTCGTACCTCGGCCGCGAATGCCGCCGCCTTGTTATCATTGACCCCGAAGAGCTATGGTTTGCCAACACGTTGCAGGGTGCCGTCATCCTGCTGGCGGAAAAGCGTGCCAGCGAGGCGGAAAAGGCCGAAGGGCTGGGCATGTACGCTGTCAAGGGCCGTGAGTTCATCGAACTCAACCCGACGGACGTATTCGAGGCTCCCAAGGCCATCAACGGCAAGACCGTCCAGGGCAAGTGGACGCGCGCGCTCCTCGGCGTCGAAACGCGTTCCCTGTTCGACCAGTTGGGCGAGCATGAAGACGTGCACCGCTTCAAGGATATCGCCAAGGTCGATGTCGGTATCGTCACCGGCGCCAACAAATTCTTTCTCGTGCCTGACCAGACCGTGAAGGATTACAAGCTCGGCAAGTGGGCGCACCCCATGTTCGGTCGTAGCGAGCATTGCCCGGGCGTCATTTATGACGAGCGGCAGCACCGCGCGAACTCAGCCAAAGGAAATCCTACCAATTTCCTTTGGCTTAATGACCAGCAGGAAGCCCTGCACGCCACCGCAAGGAGTTACATCGCGAAGGGTGAGGCGGAAAACCTTCACACCCGCTACAAATGCCGCATCAGAAAACCTTGGTATACGGTGCCTTCGGTCTATTCGACCGAGATTGGCATGCTCAAGCGCTCGCATGACACACCAAGGCTTATCCTCAACACCATCGGCGCCTACACCACCGATACCGCCTACCGCATCCGCACCAGCAAGGTTGTCGCTGAAAAGCTTGTCAGCTCGTTCATCAACCCACTGACTGCCCTGAGCGCAGAGCTGGAAGGTCGCCACTACGGCGGTGGCGTGCTTGAGCTGATTCCGTCTGAGATTGAGAAGCTGATCATTCCGCTTACAGAACAGGCTGACATCGACCTTGCGGATTTGGATAAGGCTATCCGGACTTACTCCACCCATCGAGTGCTTGAGCGGCAGGGCCGTATCATTCTCGGCGCCCTAGGGCTGTCGCGTGACGACCAGCATCGAGTATTGGAAGGGTGGCGGAGCCTTCGTGACCGCCGCCACCGTACTTCAAGCGAGCCGCTGGCCAAAGAGGGTTAGTCGATCTCGATTGCGAAGTGGTTAGGGTCGCCAAGGTCGATAAGTAGAGTCATCGTGCGCTCAAGCAAGTCGGTTCTAGCGATGAAGGGCAGTGCATCGTTCCAGCTCAACTCGGTCGGGAGGTTGTGGTCATCAGCTGCGGCCGCCGCCCGTGTAAAGCTATGCCGGAGAGTTAGGGTGAACCGTCCGACGTTCGTGCCCTTGATGAACAGGTCGAATTCCGCATCCACTGATTCCGCATCGTTGCCGGCGCGGTTGGTGTAGATTGTCCAGTTGAGATGGCCGAAGATATCGTCGCGGAAATAAGTCACGGGGTCGATATCGACCATGACGCCCTTACCCAACGTGGTTGAGCCGGTGGGATTCGTCTTCGAAAGCGGGTTTTTCTTGAGATTCAGTGACCGGTGGGAGAGCGGCTTGCTCTGCCAGACGGACTTATATGAGATACCGCCTGCAACCGGTGCTGCTATGGCCGGAACGATGATAGGTGCCACAGCAGCGGGCGCCGCTGGCACAGGAATGGCGACGGCAGCAGGTTTCGCCGCAGGTGCCGGCTTCTTCTTTGTGGGTTTGCGTAACGGCGGAAGCCGGAGCTGAATATGGGGTACAGTGTCCGTTGCAGAGGCTGGGCCAGTACCACGTGCCGGAGGCCTCGGCGGTCGCACCACATCCTCATCCACAAGCCGGTTCTGCCGTAGCATCTCCTCTAGCATCGGCTGGCCGGTTATCTCAATAACGTGGTCGGGGAACCCAATAATCGAATCGGTGAATGTCTGCTCGATAGAGTTGACGGCCTGCAGGTCGTTGGGGTCGCCAAGGTCAAAACGGAAGGACATGCCGCCTTCGATGTTATTGTTGATGCCCCCGAGCGTCAGGTTTGCGCTGCCGATCACGGCGCGAGCGTGGGTAGCACCCTTCACCATGTAGATTTTCGGGTGGAACAGGACGCCACGCGATCCTGTATCGACCGCATAGATAGTAGCATTCGGCAGGCTCTTGAGCTTGAGCATGCCCTGGTAGCTTGTGATGTCATTTCGGATACCGGCAAAGACCAAGACGTGGGCAGAATTGGCCAGCAGGAGGTCTTCAATATGCTTCACGCCGTATTCGGTAACAAACGCAGCGCTGACCAGCACGCGGTTGACGCCCGCGACCCCGAAGAGCGAGCGTATGACATCCTTATGCGAGCGGTTGGTAAAGCCCTGTAATATAAATTCCTTGGTCGCCATCTTCGCCCCGAATCGCGTTGAAATCCGTTTATAATCGGCGATTCGAAGTAGTGGGGAAATGCATGGCATAGATTGCGCACCGGATTCTTCGCACTGGATAGAAAGCAGAGCGCGCGCCCGATACTCCTGTCTCTTGGCGAACAGCGGGCGAAGCTATGTGAGCGATTGCCTTTTTGGAAACGATGGTTAGACCACCTTCCGCCCGCTTTTCAGCGGCTTCGGCGGTAGCGCCCCTTCGTCAGGCACGACGAACAATTCCGACACGCTGAGTGACAACGCATCCGCGATCTTATCGAGGAGATCGACGGTGGGATTTTCCGTCTGTCGTTCTAGACCGCCGAGGTAGGCACGGTCAACGCTAGCGTCGGCGGCCAGCTTCTCTTGCGAGATGCCCCGCTCCACCCTCAACCGGCGTAAATTCCACGCGACAAGCGCTCGACCCTTCATAGGTCGAGGTCAACAGTTCCGCCGCCTTAAAAACCACTGGCTATAGCCACAGGAAAGTGTCTATGCTGCCCGTCAAGGTTGATGCTTCGGCATCCATGGAGGGGCGATGCGGGTCAGAATACACCGAGGAACCAAGGAGATCGGCGGAAGCTGCATCGAATTGGAGGCACAGGGCGCGCGCATCCTGCTCGATCTTGGCTTGCCGCTCGATGGCGATCCTGATGATGCCGCAATTCATCCGTCGGTCGAAGGCTTACAAGGCGGACGCGAGCTCTTGGCCTTGGTTCTCTCCCACGGCCATCTTGATCATTGGGGGTTGGCGCATCTGGCAGGCCCGGATTTGCCGGTCGCACTCGGGGCGGCGACCCACCGGATCCTGAAGGCCGCGCAGCCTTTCCTGCCGAGACCCTACGTTCCTCATCAGGTAATAGAGTTTTCCAGCAGAACGCCGCTGACCTTCGGCCCCTTCACCGTGACGCCTCATCTGGTGGACCATTCCGCCTATGACGCATATGCACTGGAAGTCGAGGCGGAGGGAAAGCGGCTGTTCTATTCCGGCGATTTCCGTGCTCACGGACGCAAGGGCGCACTATTTGAGCGTCTTGTTGCCAACCCGCCCCGCAATATCGACGTGTTGCTGATGGAAGGATCGACGCTGGGACGGCTCGATGCGGACCGGCAGTTCCCGACCGAACCCGAGATCGAAGCCAAGTTGCTTGATATTTTCCAGCGCACGGGCGGCATCGCGCTGGTCGCAGCATCGGCGCAGAACATCGACAGGATGGTCAGCCTCTATCGGGCGAGCAAGCGCAGCGGGCGAACCATGGTTATCGACCTCTACGCCGCCGAAATCCTGCGTGCGACCGGCAATGCCAACATCCCGCAATCGGACTGGCCGCATGTCGCCGTCTATGTGCCGCATTACCAGCGCGTTCGTATCAAGCAGGATGAGCGCTTCGACCTCTTGGAACCACACAAGGCGAACCGCATCTTCCCCGAAGACCTGAAAGCCTTGGCGGGCAAAGCCGCGCTGCTTTTCCGGCCCGCCATGCTTGCCGACCTCGACCGGGCCGAATGCCTAGAAGGCGCGGTGGCCGTCTGGTCGCAATGGGAAGGCTATCTGCAGCAGGACAAGGGCAGCAAGGTCGCTGAGGCATTCGCCGCGCGCGGTATTCCGCTGGAACACGCCCACACTTCAGGACACGCCAGCATCGGAGATTTGAAGCGACTGGCGGATGCCATCGCCCCGAAGATGCTGGTTCCCATTCACACATTCGAACCTGGCCGTTTCCCGGACTATTTCGGGCCTTCTGTTACCCGGAAGGAAGACGGCGACTGGTGGGAGATCGCCGCATGATGGATGCCGTCACCGCTCATCGAAAGCTCGACGCCAACTTTCTCGACGCCCTGGCGGTGCTGGCCGCATCGCCAGCCCCGAATTGGTGGCGGGACGTCCTGTCACAGGACGACCTTTTCATTGCCGTCCGCCGAAACTCGCTCAACGTCTATTATCGTGGCGCGTCTATCTTCAAGGTCGATTGGAACGGCGGACGCATTATACCTTCCACTCACGCCAGCTATCTCGTTCGGCAGGCCCAGACCTATGTGCCGCTGATCGACGGTCGGTTTCAGCAGCCGGCTACGGCATTGACGTGGGAGCTCTATGAAGGAGGCGAAACCCTTCGCCAAATGATGCGGGCAGCAACCCTCTTCGCCGGCGCTGAGAAAACCGGGCTTCATCCGCTCCTCGTGGGCGATCCGGCCATCATCGACGCCGAAATCGCGCTAACCAGAACGGCGCCGGAAGAAGCGGTTACGCAGCAGCAGGACCGGCTTGACGCCGCCGTTATCCGCAACACCTCGGCTGGGCCGGAAGTCGCCTTCTGCGAGGCTAAGCACTTTGACAATGCCGCGCTTCGCGCCAGTGGCGACAACCTGCCCGCCGTCGTAGGCCAGATCGAGGACTACGAGAAGGCATTGATGAAATATGCGCCGTCGCTAGCGGAAGGCTATGTCGAGGTCGCCAAGGCCCTCGTTCGCATCAACGCGATGAAGGGAGTCGTCCGCAACGGTGACGCTCCCGCGCTTCATCAGGCCATTCGCCAGATCGCCGAGAACGATGTCCGCCCCATCATCGACACCAAACCCCATCTTCTCATTTTCGGCTTCGACAAGGCCCAGCGCGACGACTTCGCATGGAGAAAACACCTCGAAAAGTTGGAAAGCCGGCTTGGCGGGCGGGTCCGCGCCATCGGCAACCCCACGCGCCAATCCGTGGCACTCCGGTAACAGGGCAGATTTCTTCGCGGAAAACCGCAATTTTCGAGGAGCTGAAATGAATACAAGGGGCGACCGGCTTTTAGCGAAGGCCGCAGTCTGACACAGCAAGATGGAAGCCCATGAAAGCCAACGTGCAACTACGCAAACAGCAAGACACATCGAAGCGTTCGTCGCAATCGGACGGACCAGTGCTACAACCGAGCTCGCGAAACCGGCAGATCGAAAAATATGGATGGCCGGAAACGATCACTCTAGATGCTCCACCAGCTGACGTTGCGCTCTTCTTCGGAGCGCAACAGACCGACGGAGCGATTCCGATTTATCTGACTAATGCGACAGGAACTCCGTTGAGTACCGCTTTCGCATCGGATGCCGGTTTCATTGAATTCGACGAGACCCACAAAGACACACTGCCGCATGTTCGGGCACTAGGCACTGTGGAGAATGGCACGGGTATTTTTCTGGACTCCTACATTCTCGAACTCGCCGAAGATTTCCTCATTTCCTACACCGTGCTCGCTACGACGGAACAGGGCACCCGATATTGCGGGTCAGCACCTATTTTAAGTCCGCCTCGCGATGGCTGGATCCCGATCGAAGACTGGGCACCAATCACCGCCTGAATCTCAGTCTACTCTTTTCCCCGGCAACTACTCGCAGCGGCGAGGGATGTCGTATGGAGCTTTCAATATGGACGCTGAATATTTCAAATCGTGGAAGTTTGCCTTCACTTTCGCCGCCGGCTTTACCGTTCTTATGATCGGATACAAGATTGCGACCCGGCCAGACCTGCCGACGCAGATCGCGGAACGCCTAGCAGCATCGGCTTTTCCGGACGGCCAGCCCTCCCAAGCGCTGCGAAGTAAAGTGCTGACCGAGGGCATGACATCGCTCAATCTTCACTTCACCCTTGACGAATTTGAGCGCTACATGCGGACCAACAACAACGACATAGTATGGGAACCCGAGAACGATCGGTCCTTCGTCGTCCGGACGACGCGTCGCGATCCAATGACCAACATGACAAACGAAGTCGCTTTCCAGATGAAAGTGCGCGAGCCGGCCGAATTGCCGCCGAATGACAGTGCTTTTGCGTCGGGCGCGATTGCAGTCACGGCAGTCGCCTTCAATTCGCAATTGGTCGATCCGCGTGTCACGCAGAACTTCCTGTTTCAGATAGAAACGGACATCAACCTGAGACGCCAAAACGGGGCGCTGTAAGCGCTTCAACGCATACAAAACGCTGCTACAATTCTCAGCACAATTTCAATAGTGAGGCATTGATTTCATTGCGTTATCGGCTGCGGAACTTGGATCGTGCAGGGTCCAGGTTCCCCAGCCAATTCTCTTTCCACCTCATTGAATCGTCGAAATGCCCCACGCCAACGTCGGCGGATGAAGGCATTTTGCTGCAATCCGCCGCTACAAGACCACCGTCCGGTGGCTGGCGGAAACCTTGGCAATCTCGAGCGTGTCGCGACGGTTGAGCTTCGAGAGCGGATCGGCAGGCACTGGTTTGCAACCTCACAAGCTGCAACGATGACTGCGCGGCCGCTTTCCGGATCGGCTAAACGGGATGAAACAGCTCTTCTAGCTGGACCGCCGAGCCCGATGCTCTTGGACGATCAAGTCGCCGACGCAGGCAGAGTTTTACCGTCCTGCGGCAGCAGACCGGTTGCTGTCGACAAGGCTCGGCGATGACGATGGCATCCGCCTGCGGCAGGTTATGGCCGCGGAGGTGCGGTTCCGGCGGCGCCGCCGCCCGATGGCATCGCAGAGCGAGCCTTTTCCAACAGCGTCGCGGTCAGGTCCACACAGTCTCTCATCGTTTCCCGCGGGTCGCAGCGGACCGCCACCGTCGCATCGCCGCTGCGAAGCACAAAGGCGGCGCCGCGCCGCGGGCCGCCCCCGCCGGAAACCTCGTCCGTGATGCTGCGCAAGAGGTCTTCGATTTCACGATCCTGGCTCGCGCCTCGGTCGCCGGAGCTGGACCCAGACGCGGTCTGCCCCAAGGCTGGGAACGACAACAGCAGGAGGCCTGCCGCTATGAGAAGAATCCTGTTCATGTCACCTCTCCTGGCTTCGTGTTCTCCTGGCTTCGTGTTCGGTTGGCGGGCAGGGATACCCCAGCCGGCCTCGTGCATCCCGGTGTGCATCCGTTGCGAAGGCGAAGTGGAACCAAAAAGACCTTCATTTGCGGGCACGTTCGCCGGCGGGAATCGCATGCTAGCCGTGCTCATCCCTAAGCTTGATCATACACGCAGTCGAAGCGGCATCCGGCCTTGTCTCCCGAACGTGGGAACCGGTCTCGGGACAAAGACATGCGCAAGGACCTACGGCGTGCCAGCGAAAAGTCGCGACGCGCTTTAGTCCCGGCAGACCCGCCTGCGAACGAAGGCCAGCCAGTCGCCGTTTTCGGCCCGCAAGCTGCGCGAAATGAAGACGCAGTTTTCGTCGTCGCCTGCCGCAAGACGCTCCAGCAGGCGTTGCCGCAGATCGCCGCGGTCTCCTCCAAGCCGGCCGCGCTGTCCGATCATATCCATGAGCTCATCCCGGCGGTCCTGCCGTGCGGAGATGAGGTCCATGAGCCGTTCGCGCCGGTCGCCACGGTCCCCCATCAGATCCATCAGATCATCCCGGCGGTCCCGTCGGTCGGCGAGGAGATCGCGAAGCCGCTCACGTTGATCGCCGCGGTCTCCCATCATGTCGCCGCCGTCTCCCATCAGGTCCATGAGCTCATCACGACGGTCACGCCGTTCGGCGAGCAAATCTCGGAGCACGTCGCGCCGATCCTGGCGGGCGCGAAGCGCATCCCTCAAAAACTCACGTACGTCGCTGGCGCTGATATCGCCGCCGTCGTCGCCCCCGCTCAATGATTGTGCGGCGGCTGGGGCAGTCGTTGCGCAGATAAGGGGAAGTGAAGTGGCAAGCGAAAGCGCTGCCACTGCTATGAGACCTAGCCGTGCCATGAGATTCTCCCATCAGCTAGACCGGAGCGCATAGGTCCGCTGTCGCCGCTGAATCGTTAACATCGGCAACACTGACCGAAAGAACTCCGATCTATCCATGCGTTACTCAACAGGAGGAAACAGTATCTACCCGATACCGGATTTATACTGGCCGTTTTTTTAGGCGAATATGTGGCGACCGTGGCTGCTGACCGTCCTTGTGACACGTAGGAGGACGTTCCCCAAATCGGGCCCGGCCAATGTGCTAACGCCCTCCCGCGTTTGTCGCCGAGCAGCGAGGAACATTCGATCGAAAGCACAGTTCGTGCCGGCAGGAGGAACGGCAATGGACACCTTGGCCTTCAAAGTGGCAGTCCGAATGGCAATCGGCTTCGCAATCGGCGCGGCCACACAACTCGCCCTGATATATCTTGACCCAGTTGGCTTCGGTCACGGTCGCGGCATCAATACCGTCGGTCTCTGCCTGCAACTGCGGAGTTTCGGGATACCCTTTGCGATCGGGTATCTGACCACGAGCATCACACTCGAAAGAAGCGACCACCTGTTTTGACGCACTAGAAGCAAACACTCGGCAGGCGTGTCGCGCCGGTGCTAGAATGCGTCATGGACAAGTCCGGCCTTTCCTTCGTGGTCCTGTTGTGCGTCTTGGCCGCCATCGTGCTCAGCGTGGTACTGTTCCATAACCGTCGACCGGAAATGTCGCCGGGCGATGAAACGCTGGTACCGCCCCATAGACAGGAGCAACCACAATAGTATGCTCGTAAATTAGATCTGGACGGCCTGCGCTGGCTTCGAGCGGTCTTCCGGGGACTGTGCCTGCAATCCCCGACGCTTGGATAGCATGGAACACTGCTCGTCCTGGCCCGTTTCTTTCCCCAGGAGGGATCGGAGGAGTGCCACAATGGATCCAATGTACTGGACAAAATCCGTGGAATTGGAGTTGAACGGTCCCGGTCGGCTCCAAAAGGTGCGAAGCACTCTTGAAGCGTCGGAATGCCTGAAGCTGTGGCCCAACAAACAAGGGTCTGCCTACGGCGAAGCCAAGCGGGTCTTCCGCGCCGTGCTGAGGAGCGGGGCTCCGAGGCAGATAGCCCGAGCAGCCTTCATCAGGGCGGCCGAGGAAGCGGGTATTTACGTCAAGAAGCGGTAGCCGCGCCTGAGGTCATGCCGCTCGGATCTGCCGGCGCGTGCGTGCCAGCATCGGACCGTATTCGATAAGAAACAGCCCGAACGCCATCAACCACAGGCCACCGGACAGGCCGTAGACCGCCGATGCATGATCGGGAAGAAAGCCTGCCACCGGGCGCGCCAGCGCGCACAGCACGATCGCCGCATAGGAAAGCGTCGTCATGCGCGAGGCCGCGGGGTTCCGGCCGGTATGACTGCGGGTCGCGCGCGTCGTTACGGCGAGCATCATCAAGGCGACCGTGCCGATCGTCACCACATGCAGAGCGGACTTCGGGTCGATGATGCCGATCGCCGCAATGCTGATCGCGATGAAGCCGAGCGGCACGAACAAATAGGCGACGTGCAGGATCGCGACCAGCATTTCCGAGAATGTCGTCCAGCCACGCCAGCGATAAAGCCGGACAAAGTGGAAGGCGGCCGCTATCACAGCGCCCGCCGCAGTCAGGGTGCTTTCGGGCAGCGCCACCCACAAACCCAGCCCGACGACGCCGGCGATGATCGCAGCGGTGTCGAAGCTACTGTAGGGCGCCGGGAAATCCTTCCGGCCGAGCCGATTGATCCAGTTGCGCGTAAAACTCGGGACGATCCGTCCGCCGACGATCATGATCAGACTGACATAAGCCGCGATCGCAAGCCGATAGGCCCGCTCAGGCTGACCGCCGGCGAGCACCTCATAGTGAAAACCGGCATTGGCGAGAGAGAGCGCCAGCAGCACGGCAATCACCTTCAGATCGTTCCACTTGCGGCCTGCGACAACTTCGCGCAGGCAGATGAGAAGCATGGCGGGCAGGAAGAGCAGGTCGGCTGCGACCGCGACGCGGACGCCGATCGTGTCCGAGGCAACAAGCGCCAGCCGCCCCGCCAACCAGAGCAGAAACAGCAACAACAGCGGCCACCCCGAAACCGGCAGGCGGCCCGTCCAGTTCGGCACGGACGTCAGCAGAAATCCGGTGAGGATGGCCGAGGCGTAGCCGAACAACATTTCGTGCGCGTGCCAGTGAGAAACGCCGTATTTCCAGGCAAAATCGAGCCCGGAAAGGGCCGCGATCCAAAGCGCCATCGCAGCGAAGGCCCACAGCGCCCCGCCGAGAAAGAACGGCCGGAAGCCATAGGAAAAAAGCACCGGGCCCGTTTGCGAGAGCCCCCGGGGAATGCCTCCGGCCCTCTTCGATTGCGACGTCACCGTCATTGGATCGCTCCTCTTGTTCGGCCCAAACTTAAGCAAAGGGTTTCGCGGCTCGTTGACAACTCGCAAGGAAAGGAACTGCGAAAGTTTGTGATGGATCAAAGACCACCATGGCGAGTGGCGTAAATTCCTCTCCAACAGATCGGGGATAGCTCCGGTCTTGTCCAAGGAGAAGACAAATGACCGACCAATTCCAGGTAACCAGACGCACAATGCTGGCTGGAGCCGCGATTGCAAGCGCTGTGGCACCGATTGTGACCGCGACTTTCGCGCAGGCCGAAGAGGCGCCCGCCAAGATGAACCCGACCGATCTCTCGCACCTCCCACGCGTAAAGGTTGAACTCGTCAAGCCTCCGTTTGTCCACGAGCACACCCAGAAGGCCGAGGGTGGTCCGAAGATCGTCGAGTTCACCATGACGATCGAAGAGAAGAAGTTGATCCTCGACGACGCCGGCACCGAAGTGCATGCGATGACCTTCGACGGATCGGTACCCGGTCCGATGATGGTCGTGCACCAGAACGACTATGTCGAACTGACGCTGATCAATCCGGAGACCAACACTCTGCAGCACAACATCGACTTCCACTCGGCAACGGGTGCCCTTGGCGGTGGTGCGCTGACGATCGTCAACCCAGGCGAGAAGGCCATCCTGCGCTTCAAGGCCACTAAGGCCGGCGTCTTCGTCTACCACTGCGCACCTCCCGGCATGGTTCCCTGGCACGTTACCTCGGGCATGAACGGCGCGATCATGGTCCTGCCGCGCGAAGGCCTGACCGACGGCCACGGCAAGGAACTGGTCTACGACAAGGTCTACTATGTCGGCGAACAGGACTTCTACGTGCCGAAGGACGAGAAGGGTAACTACAAGAAGTACGAAACCGCTGGCGACGCATATGCCGACACGCTCGCAGTGATGCGCACGCTGACCCCGAGCCACGTGGTCTTCAACGGTGCCGTCGGTGCCTTGACGGGCGAGAATGCGCTCAAGGCGGCAGTGGGCGAGAAGGTCCTGATCGTCCATTCGCAGGCCAACCGCGACACCCGCCCGCACCTGATCGGCGGACACGGTGACTACGTCTGGCAGACCGGCAAGTTCAACAACGTGCCGGACCGCGACCAGGAAACCTGGTTCATCCCCGGCGGGACTGCAGGCGCTGCCTTCTACACCTTCGAGCAGCCCGGCATCTACGCCTACGTGAACCACAACCTGATCGAGGCGTTCGAGCTCGGCGCGGCCGGCCACTTCGCCGTCACCGGGGACTGGAACGACGACCTGATGACCGCCGTCCTGGCACCGTCGCAGGTATAACGACGACAACAGATACAGGCCCGCCAAGCGGGCCTGTATCGCCATTGCCGACAGTCCGGCCGACCGCGGCCGGCTCTCGCCTCTGGGGGGCGACGATGTCAACATTCCACGCAGCATTATCGAACCCGTTTCTTCAAACGCTTGTTCCCGTTGCCATCTTGGCCGGCCTGACCGCCGGCATCGCGCACCAGACGGGCTTTTTGACACCCCAACCGTCGACTGCCGCCCTGTTCGCGCCGCAGACGGTCACTATTCCACCGCGCACGTTCACCTACCGCAGCGACGGCGAATTTATCCGCGGCACCTATGCGACCGATGCGCCGATGCAGACCGTCATCGAAAGCCGGCCGCTGACCATCATGAAGCACCAGGTCTCGCTGGCCGAGTACGGCGTCTGCGTTGCCGACGGTGTCTGCAAATCGCCGGAAGCCGTCTCCTACTCGCTCGGCAACGTGCCGGTGACGGGCGTCAACTACGACGACGCGCAGACCTATGCGAAGTGGCTGTCGGAGAGGACCGGCGAACTCTGGAGCCTGCCGACCGACCAGCAGCTGGCGTTTGCGGCGGGAACTGGCTTTCCCGACGATGCCTTCGGGCTCGAGGACGATGGCACCAACCCCGCCATCCGCTGGCTTGCGGACTACCGCCGCGAGGCGGCCGAACGCTCGAAACGGGATCCCGTGCCGCGCATCCTCGGCAGCTACGGCGAGAACGAATACGGCCTGTCCGACTTCGGCGGCAACGTCTGGGAATGGACCAACACCTGCCATCGCCGCGTCCAGCTCGACAAGGCCGGCTCGGTCATCCGCAGCGAGGACATCTGCGGCGTCTATGTCACGGTGGGCAACCATCGCGCCCCGATGACTTCGTTCGTCCGCGATCCGAAGGGTGGTGGCTGCGCCGTCGGTACGCCGCCGGACAACCTCGGCTTTCGGCTGGTCAAATCGACCGAATGGTATGCGCCGCTGCTGGGAGCACTGCGCAACAGGGGCATCAACCTGTAATGCCCCAGGTCGACGGGCTGACCCGACCGGAAATCGGGGCAGCCCCCTCTCCATCTGATCCAGATCAATGCGGGGCCAATCCAACTGCTATTGCCCTTGCAAGGTAGTCCGTTCTGACCGTAGAACGGTACGGGTCAGCGATGGAGTGGAAACCGTGAAGATCGATAAGAGCCTGGTCAGATCCATTGCGCTGTTCGACAGGATGAGCGACGCGGATCTGGACAAGTTCCTGGGTCACGCAGTGCCCCGCCGAGTCCCCACGGGCGAGGCGGTGTTCGAGCAGGGTGCTGCGGCAACGCATTTCTTCCTTCTCCTGCACGGCCGGCTCAAAGTTACCCAGGTGACCGAGGACGGCCAGCAGATCATCGTGCGCGTCGTCCATCCCGGAGACCTGTTCGGCTTCGCAAAGGCGCTGCAGCGATCGGACTACCCCGGAACGGCGCTGGCGGTTTCTGAAAGCATCGCGCTTTGCTGGCCAACCGAATTGTGGCCGCAGTTCATCGACCGAAATCCGCGCCTTGCCGTCACGGCCATGCAGACGATCGGGCAGCGACTGGAGGAAGCACACACGCGCATCCGCGAAATGTCGACCCAGGAAGTCGAGCGCCGCGTCGCTCACGCCGTCCTGCGCCTTGCCGAACAGGCGGGCAAGAAGGAGGGCCCGGGCGTCAGGATCGACTTTCCCATTTCCCGGCAGGATATCGCCGAGATGACCGGGACCACGCTTCACACCGTGTCGCGCATCCTCAGCGCCTGGGAAGGCAAGGGGCTTGTGGAAGGCGGCCGCCAGAAGCTGATCGTCCTCGACATCAACGGCCTGACGGCCCTGGCTGACCATGCGAAGGATTGACGCAGCCTTTCCTGCGGTTGTGCGCGTTAATGTTTGCGCTATGTCAAAGATTACCTTTCGCACTGCGGTAATCTGCTCCTGACGAAGCCGGTTGGGCTTCCGACCCAGGAGTATAAAAAATGCGCATGATCCTTCGTTCTTTGGCGGGCGCTGCTTTTTTGACCGCTGCCCTCGGTGGCTATGCTGTCGCCGCAGACCATGAGATCCACATGTTGAACAAGGGCACGGATGGGGCAATGGTCTTCGAACCGGCCTCCATCAAGATTGCCAAGGGAGACACGGTCACCTTCATTCCGACCGACAAGTCCCACAACGCCGAATCCATCAAGGACATGATCCCGGAGGGTGCGACGCCGTTCAAGGGCAAGGTCAATGAAGCCATCAAGGTGACGTTCGACACGTCCGGCGCCTATGCGGTCAAGTGCACGCCGCACGTCGGCATGGGCATGGTGGCGCTCGTCGTCGTCGATGACGCTCCGGCAAATATCGACGCGGTCAAGACCGGCAAGCTTCCGAAGAAGGCTCGCGAGCGCCTCGACGCTGCCATTGCTGCTGCCGGCCTCTGAGGCAAGGGATGCAAGAACGGATTGCCCATCTCGATGGGCAATCCGGCAAGAGAATGCAGACCATCGATGCATCCGCCCCGGGGGCAGGCATGAAGGAACCGCAACTTACGCTGCATGCCGGAGAGGGTGACGGAGCTCGCCCGCGCGACGATGTTCTGGGCGCCATAAGACGGGTGCGGACGGTTGTTTTGGACAGTGCCCTGGATTGCCGCTGCCGCGATCGGGTGGCCGACGCCATCCGGGGATTTGAGCACTTCGAGCAGCGCCGGGAGAAGAAGCGTCTTTCCGAAGCCGTACGGGCCCAGAAGCGCAAGGTCACAGCGCTGCTCGATCTGCTTGGCGATTTCGACCCTGCAGCCGCCGACGAAGGCGAGCTCTCCGAAGCCAGCCTGCTGCTCCACGACATCGCATCCGAAGCCGCACTCGGCTCGACCCTGCTCCGGGAGATGCTGCGCCTCGAAGGCGACACGGAAAATGAAAGCGCCGGCTGAACAGACCGCAGGCGCAAAGCCTACGAAGAGGACCGCCCGATGAGACAGCAGCCGCGATGCACCGATAGGGACAGCTTGCTGGACATCTTGATGGCGCCGACAACCGCCTCCGGCGAAATGGGTCATTTCATCGACCTGCTGGAACGCGAAATCCGCGCCGATGAGTGGGCGGGGAACGGATCCGACGCGTCAGGTCGGCCGGTTGAGGGTGGCGCTGGCTCTGAGCCGCACTGACCGCCGCGGTTGGACGAGCAAACGCATCACCATAATCTGACGAGCATCGCAGTCCGATGCGCCGCGTTTCCCAGAAAGCGGTTCGCAAGTCATTTCAGGCGACGTGCGTGCCGCGAGCGTCGACGTTCAGCCGTGCCCCAGTGCGGCGTCACGGCCTCTTGCCACCCATGCTGCCCCTTCCCGCTGGTGATAGAAACCGTTGGAGAAGTCTGCACCTGGATAGACCTCCATCAGCCTGGCGATCGCTTCCTCGCCATCCATGCTTCCGTCGAGCACGGCGTGGTAAAGCCGGGCCACCGCGACCATGTCGCAGTCCTGTGGTGAAAGACGCACCCGCGCGATCCCCGCCGCCGCAAGGGCCGGCAGCTCGTCGAGCAGGACCACGCAGGTGTTCGACATGGTCTGCACGCCGTTGAGCACCAGGAACGACTGGCGGTCCAGGGTCCGCAGCGGCAGGCCGTCCGGCTCCTCGCCGCAGATGAACTGGCAGTTGTCTTTTGTCAGCCCTTTGGAACGGGCGTGCGCGCAGCGCGCGGAAATCGCGAGCGGCATCCGCCCGAAGGCGAAGATCTCGAAGGAAAAGCCGGGCATGGACTGCAATATGTTCTCGATCGAGCTCATCGGCAGTTCCGGCGGCAGGCAGATGTTGTCGGCACCGCGAGCGGCGAGCACCCTCGCTGTCGCCGCGCTGTAGACGTTCACCAGCGGGCCGATCGAATGCGGCCTTCCCTTGATGAGGCCAAGGGCTGCGAGGTCGTTGGCCTCGATGGCATGAACGCTGTCGCGGATCAGGTCGCGCACATGCCGGCTCTCACGCTCCAGCGTGACCATGGCAAGTGTCGAGAGCGTGACCGTCTTGCCGGCGGCCTCGAGCCGCTCGACAACCTCAGAAATATGCGGCTCGGTGAAATGCTGGCGCTTTGAACAGACGGTCTCGCCGAGGATCACGTGCTCCACGGGCGCCTCGTCGGCGATCCGGAAATAGAAGTCGCGCCACTTCGGGCCGTCCCAAAGATAGTAGACCGGCCCCAGGCTCAATGCCGGCTTCAACGCAGTCATTATGATGTCCCCTATCGCCAACGTTTTTCGTAGGCACCCGAGGTGGTGCGCTGGCCCTCGCTCATCGTGCGAAGACGCGAAACAAGCGCGGATCGCTCCGCCGGCTGCGCCGTCAGGGCGCGCTTCAGGCTCGAGACCACTTCGGCGACATAGGCCTTGCCGCGCTGGCGTCCCTCGATCTTCAGAGCAGCCACCCCGGCATCCTTCAGCGCGTCGATATGGTCCACGACATCCAGCGAAACCGGATCCTCGAAGGCATAGCCGTGCGTGTCCCCGATCTCGAAGCGCCCCTTGCAGAGCGTCGGATAGCCGGAGGCCTCGTTGGGAGCGAAGCGGTTGATCGTATATTCGCCGAGCTCGGAGACCAGCGTCTTGCCGTCCTGCCGGTATTTCACATGGCTGGCGGGCGAGCAGACGCCGTTCATGTTCGGCGACTTGCCAGTAGCATAGGACGAGAGCGAACAGCGCCCTTCCGCCATGACGCACAGCCCGCCGAAGGCGAAGACTTCCACCTCACAGTTGATCTGCCGCGTCAGTCGGGCGATGTCCTGGACCGTCAAAACGCGCGGCAACACCACGCGCTTGGCGCCGAAGGCGTCAATGAGAAATTGAATGGCGTCCCGGTTCGAGGCGGAAGCCTGTACGGAGACATGCAGGCGCTGCTCGGGGTATTTTTCCGCCACATAGGCCATCAGCCCGAAGTCGGCGAGGATCAGCGCGTCGACGCCCATTGCGGCGGCATCGTCGGCCGCCCGGTACCAGAGCGCCTCGTCGCCGGCCCGCATGAAGGTGTTGAGGGCGACGAAGGTCTGGACGTTCTTCTTTCGCGCATAGCCGATCGACTCGCGCAGTTCCTGACGGCTGAAGTTCAGTCCGGGGAAGTTGCGGGCATTGGTCTCATCACGGAAGCCGCAATAGACGGCATCGGCGCCGGCATCGACGGCTTCGCGGAAGGCCGACGGCGTGCCTGCGGGACAGATCAGTTCCATGACGCGGCCTTTCCTTCGAGCGCCTGCTTGCGGATGTAACGGGCCGTGCCCGTTACGAACGGCGCCAATGGTCCGGCCAGCGCACCGAGTTCGTCCGGCAGGTCGATAGCGCTGTCGTCGAGCGCGTTGCGAAGCGCCAGCATCGCCTCCATGTCACCGGTGACGGAAAGGTCACGCGAGAAGAACAGGGCGTCGGCATCGCATCGCCCCTCGAGCAGGCCCAGCAGCAACACGAGCGGCCCTTCGATGCAGGCGTCCGAAGCCGGCTTCTGCGACTTGCGCGAAACGTTGAGCGTCCTCGTCGCCGGAACGACGAGAAAATTCCACGGCAGGTCGGAAGGCGAAAAGCAGTAGCGCATCTGCCGATAGTCGCCGAGGCGCTCGAACAGGTCGGGGTGAGCCCTGAGGACCCCGGCAAAGATGGTCCTTGCGACACGCTCGACCAGCCACAGCGGGGCGACGGCGATCGGCGTGACCAAGGCGGGCGGAAGTGTCATGCGGCGAACCTTCGGCAATGAACGTACGGCGCCGAACCTACGGAACGGCACGCCGATCCAGTTTGCGCAAACGCAAAGACGGTCGAATATTTCCCCGGCAAGACTTCAATGATGAAAGCCGATGTCCCGATCCCGCGCAGCTTTTCCGGCCTCCAGGAGTTCGTCGCCATGCTCGAAAGCCGAGCACGGTTGAAGCGCATCTCCCGTCCCGTCTCGCTGGTGCATGAAATTACCGAGATCCATCGGCGCGTTCTCGCCGACGAGGGCCCGGCGCTCCTGTTTGAAAAGCCGGTCGACGCCGCCGGCAACGTGCAGCCGATCCCGCTGCTCGCCAATCTTTTCGGCACCCGGGAGCGGATCGAGTGGGGACTTGGCCTGGACAGCGGCGGCCTGCCGCAACTGGCCGCCCTCCTCGCCGACCTGCGCGATCCGAAGCCGCCGCGTTCGATGCGCGACGCCTGGCAGAAGCTGCCGCACCTGAAGGCGGCGTTGTCGATGCACCCGCGTTCCGTAGCGCGCGCGCCCTGCCAGCAGGTGATCTGGCGCGACGGCGAACTCGATCTCGACCGCCTGCCGATCCAGAGCTGCTGGCCCGGCGAACCCGCGCCGCTCGTCACGTGGCCGCTGGTGATCACCCAGGCGCCGGATGACCCGAGCGACGTCAATGTCGGCATCTACCGCATGCAGAAGCTCGGACGGAACCGCCTGATCATGCGCTGGCTCGCCCACCGCGGCGGCGCGCGCCACCATCGCCTCTGGCAGGCGCTCGGCCGCGACATGCCGGTGGCGGTCGCGATCGGCGCGGACCCGGCAACCATCCTTTCGGCCGTCATGCCCCTGCCGGACGGGATGAGCGAACTGAATTTTGCCGGACTGCTCAAGGGCAAGCGGCAGGAGATCGCACAAGGGGCTACGGTTCCGCTGCCGGTGCCTGCAAACGCTGAAATCGTGCTGGAAGGCACCGTTTCGGCGAGCGAGACGGCCGACGAAGGTCCCTACGGTGATCACACCGGCTACTACAATTCCGTCGAGAGCTTTCCGGTGATGACGCTTTCGGCGATAACCATGCGCAAGAACCCGATCTATCTGTCCACCTACACCGGCCGCCCGCCGGACGAGCCTTCCCGATTGGGCGAGGCGATGACGGAACTGTTCGTACCGCTGGTCAAGCGGCAGTTTCCCGAGATCCGCGACCTGTGGCTGCCGCCGGAAGGCTGCTCCTACCGCGTGATGGTGGTCTCGATCGACAAGCGCTATCCGGGGCAGGCCCGGCGGATCATGATGGGCCTGTGGTCGATCCTGCCGCAGTTCAACTACACCAAGCTGATCATCGCGGTGGATAGCGACATCGACGTAAAGAACTGGCAGGACGTGATCTGGGCGCTTTCCACCCGCTTCGATGCAAGCCGTGATCTGATGGTCGTCGAGAACACGCCGATCGACTATCTCGATTTCGCCTCCCCGCGGTCGGGGCTCGGCGGCAAGCTTGGCCTCGACGCCACCACCAAGATCGGCACAGAAACCGACCGCGAGTGGGGCCAGGTCTTGAAGATGTCACCGGACGTCGCCTCGAAGGTTGACCAGATCTGGTCTTCGCTCGGGCTTGGAGATGTCGCACCGTGAGCATCGAACGCGTCGTCGTCGGCATTTCCGGCGCCTCGGGTGCGGCGATTGCGGTGCGCATCGTCGAACGGCTGGCCGAGATCGCCAATGTCGAGACCCACCTCGTCGTCTCCGATGCCGCCAGACGTACGCTGGATCTCGAACACGGGCCGGGTGCACTGGACTATCTCCTGCCGCGCGTTCATCGCCATCATCCCATTGCCGACGTCGGGGCCTCGATCGCCAGCGGCTCCTTTCCGGTCCGCGGCATGATCGTCGCTCCCTGCTCGATGCAGACCCTGTCGGCGATCGCCACGGGGCGGGCCGACACGCTGCTGACCCGCGCAGCCGACGTGCAGTTGAAGGAACGGCGCCGGCTGGTGCTGCTGGCCCGCGAAACGCCGCTGCATCTCGGCCATCTGCGCAGCATGTGCGCGGTGACGGAAATGGGCGCGATCGTCATGCCGCCGGTGCCGGCCTTCTACCACCTCCCCAAGACGGTCGAGGAGATCGTCGATCACCTTGCCGCCCGCGCCATCGATCTCCTGGCATTGCCCTCGGGGCCGATCGCCCTGCCCTGGCAAGGCTGATCCAACGATGAAGGTGCCGGCCATGGAAACCGAAAAGACCGTCAGAATTGCCATCGTCACCGTTTCCGATCGCGCAAGCCGCGGCGAATACCCCGATCTGGGCGGTCCGGAGATCGAGGCGTGGCTGCGCGCCGTCATCACCACGCCCTTCGAGACCGTTTCGCGGCTCATTCCGGATGGCCGCGACAGTGTGAGTGCGACGCTTGCCGCGCTTTGCGACGAGGAGGATGTCGACCTGGTACTGACGACCGGCGGCACCGGCCCCTCGCCGCGCGACGAGACGCCAGAGGGAACCGTTGCGATCCTCCACAAGGAGTTGCCGGGCTTTGGCGAGCAACTGCGCCGCGCCAGCCTCCAGCAGACGCCGACGGCCATCCTGTCGCGGCAGACCGCCGGGATCAGAGGCAAAACCCTGATCGTCAATCTTCCCGGCAATCCTGCCTCGATCCGGCTCAGCCTCAATACCGTGTTCGCCGCAATTCCCTATTGCCTGGACCTGATCGGCGCCGGCCGCATCGAAACCGATCCGACCCGGATCACGAGCTTCCGCCCCGCCCGCTGACCGCGGGTTCAAGGGCACCGACAACAGCCAAATCACTCTGTGAAGGAGACAACCCGATGATCGACATTTCCCTGGACAAGACCGTGAGCGCCATCGCAGCGGAACTGCCCGGTGCAGCCGAACTGTTTCGCCGCGCCGGCATCAATTTCTGTTGCGGCGGCAATGTCTCGCTCGCCGATGCCGCAAGCAAAGCCGGGCTCGTGCCCGAAGCGCTGGTGGCCGAGCTTGAAGCTCTGGCGACAGCGGCGGGCCGGGATGCGCCGGAGGAAACCGGAGCGCTAATCGACCACCTCATCAGCCGCTACCACCAGGTCCACCGGGAGGAGCTCGAATGGCTGATCCCGCTGGCGCAGAAGGTGGAGCGCGTGCATGGCGATCATCCGAACGCGCCGCTGGGTCTCGCCGACGCCTTGATCGCGATGCGCGAGGATCTCGATGGCCATATGCACCGGGAGGAACAATTGCTGTTTCCGATGATGCGGCGCGGCGGCAGCCCGATGATCGATCACCCACTGGCCCAGATGCGCGACGAGCATGACGATACGGCAAAATTGCTGGCCGAAATCGAACATGCCACGCACGGGCTGGCACTGCCGGCGGGCGCATGCGGGTCCTGGACCGCGCTCTACACCGGCGTGCGCAAGTTCTGCGACGATCTCGTGACCCACATGCATCTGGAAGACGGCGTGCTGTTCCCGCGCTTCGAGCGCAGCGGCATTCCAGCCTGACAGCATCCTTGACGCGCTGGGCGGCCTATCCGTTCTGGCAGGCGCCGCATCGCTCATTGTTCCTGTTTGCAGGACTGTGGGCGCTGGCGGCACCGTCTGTCTGGCTGCTTCCTGGCGGGATCGGAGGTGATCCCGTCCTCTGGCATCTGCACGAGCTGCTGTTCGGCATGGGCGGCGCGGCGGTCGGCGGCTATCTGCTGACGGCTCTGCCGGCCTGGACTGGACGGAAGGTCTCCTGCAGGACAACGATGGCGCTCACGGCGCTGTGGCTGCTTTCCCGCCTGGGTTTCGCTGCAGCGGGATCGCTGCCCTTTGGCCTGCAGATAATCGCCGTCCTCGCCTACTTCCTCTTCCTCGCGGCGTTTCTCGCCTGCACACTGCTCTCTGCCCGTCTCTGGTCAAAGGCATGGCTTCTCGTACCGGTCATCGGCCTCACCGCGACTGATTGCGCATTGCTGGTCGAACCGAATCGCTTGCGCACCGGGGAAACTGCGCTCGTGGCCGTCTTGGTCTTTGCGTTTCTGATCAGTGGCGTCGGCGGGCGCGCCGTGCCTGCCTTCACCCGCCACTGGCTGGAACGCACGCAAATCCGGGCGCGTGTACGAGACAGCCAGGGGCTGTCGGCGGCTGCAATCGGGGCACTTTTGGCGGGCGCTTGCCTAGCACTTTTGGAAACGGACATTGTCGCCGGCATCTGTCTTATCGCTTCGGCCGTCCTGCAACTCGTCCGGATGACCAGATGGCGGTTCATGGCCACGATCCGCTATCCGGCGCTCCTCGTGCTGCACCTCGCCTGGTTCTGGCTCCCGGCGGGACTGCTGCTGGTCGGGCTTGCCCTGCTCCGGCCCGACATCATCGGTGTCGCCACGGCCTTGCACGGCCTGACCATGGGCGCGATGGGCACGATGATGTTTGCGATCATGGGGCGTGCAGCGATGCAGCGACGGGGCGAGTATCTCGTTCTTTCACCCACCCTTGCCTTCGCCTTCATGCTCGTGTGGCTGTCAGCTCCTGCGCGGATCGCAGCCGGTTTGTTTCCAGCAGAAGCGATTGATCTCATGCCCGTTGCCGCGCTGCTCTGGATGGCCGGCTGGGCGCTATTCCTCAAGGCCCACCTGGCGTCCCTGCTCCGCCCGATCCCGCGCCCGGTGCTAAGCGCCCGGACACGAACCTGATCTGCAGACGCCTGCACGGCCAAACTGCGTCCTACCACAGCCAGAAGAACAACACCCAGCCCGAGACCGCAATTGTCCACGCGCTCGAGAGGCACAGCATGGCGCCGAAACGGGCGACGGACGACCGGGTGTAGAGCCCGCCCACGCGCCAGCCGAGGTAGGCGCTCCACGCCGCAGCGAGGCAGAGGAGAAGCGCGCGGAGTTGCGCAACGAACGGAATGACGACGCCGTCTGACCGCAGTTGGGTCACCGTCATCGCCGAAAGCCCGAGAAACAGACCGGCTCCGGCCAGCGGAATCAGTGTCTGGGCCAGATGATGAAAGCGGCGGACATCCCACTGGCCGAGGCAACGGACAGCAAGTGCCAGCGCGGCGGAAAGCAGGACAGCCGCCGCGGCGGCCGTGCCCAGGACATAGCCGACAAGCAAGCCGCCATCGGCGAGCGTCAGCACGTCGTTGCGCTCCGGATAGTTCGTCAGGATCCACCAAGGCAGGGTGATCTCCAGCGGTGCGCCCCATCCCGCTTCGATGAGGAATTCCGCCAGTCTCTGATTGGCGGCGATGAACCAGGGGCTGGCGCTCCAGTGGAACGCGCCAACCGCAAGCCCCATCAACCCGGCGAGGATGAGGACGGTCTCGGCCGGCTTCGGCGTCACGCCGGCCACATGGATAATTTCATGGCTGGGCGAGCGGCGCGCCAGCGTGATGGCACCACGAAAGCCGCTGCAACGACCGCACATGTGGCAATCGCTGGCGCCGCGCATCGTCTTGATGGCCACCAGCGGCGCGCAGTCGATCGCACCCGGCTTCTCCCCCCGCTCCTGCGACAGGCGCCATAAGACGGGTTCGACACGGAAATGCAGCGGGGCCAGCTTGGAAAGCAGAGCGAAAACGCCGCCGACCGGGCAGAGATAGCGGCACCAGACGCGCTTGTTGCGACCATAGGCATAGCCGACCGCAATCGCCGCCGCCGTCGAACCGCCAAGGATGAGCGCGGCCGGCTTCGGATACTGGTAGACGCTCGTCATCTGCCCATACAGCGTGGTGAGCGCGAAAGCCGCCGTCGGCCAGCCGGACCACTGGATCCACTTGGGGATCGCTCCACCGCGGCCATGGCGGCTGGCAAATTCAGAGAGCGACCCTTCCGGGCACAACAGCCCGCACCACATGCGCCCCACAAGGGCCGTGCCGAGGATGACGAACGGCCACCAGATGCCCCAGAACATGAACTGGGCGAAGCGGATGGTATTGTTCCAAATAGTGGCCGTGCGATCGGGAAGCGGCAAAAGGAGCGGCACGATCAACAGTGCCAGGTAGAATCCCACCACGATCCATTGCAAAACCTGGATGTGCGTGCGGTGGCGAAACAGCCAGTCGCCGACCCGCTGCCACGGATCGGCCTTTTTGGGGACGGCATAGGTCGCGGGAACGGCATTGAAGATGTTCATGACGCAGCCGCCGCTCTCCACCGTTTCCCGCCACCGAGCAGGATGACCGCGGCCAGCCAATAGCTTGCGAAGACCAGCAGGGGCAGCAGCTCCGGCCGGGCGCGATAACCGGTCAGCGACGCAATCAGGCCGCCGATCCCTTGTCCGTCATCGATGAGCCAGGACGTATCCCACAAGGGTGCGGAGAGCGGCGACACGAGATCCAGCGAGATCAGCCTGTCCAGCCCGCTCATCAACAGCGAACCGGCAAGGATCAGCAGCATCGCTTCGCTCACCCGAAAGAAGACGCGCCAGGTCACGGCACGGGCACCGGCCTGCAGGATCAGGTAGCAGCTGAGCGCGGCGCCGAAGCCCAGTGCAATGGCCACGATCGCGTCGAAGTCCAGGCTGCCACCGGAGGATGCCAGGATCCCATAGAGAAAGATCGCCGTCTCGCTGCCCTCACGGGCAATCGCGAGTGCCGCAAGCAGCAGCAGCCCCCAGCCATTCGCGGCCGCCAAGGCGCTGCCCGCGCTGGTTTCGAGCGCCTGTTGCATCTGCCGCCCGTGACTGCGCATCCAGAACACCATCTGAACGATCAGTGCGACAGCGACAAACACCATCGTCGCCTGAAAATAGTCCTGGCGATCGCCGTCCAGCCATTCGCCGACGAAGAGGATGATGCCGGCGATCACCATCGCGAGCAGCAGGCCCGCGACGATACCGGCGCGAAGATAGGCCTGGCCCTTTCGACGCGCCGCTTCCGGCTGCCTCATCAGGAAGGCACTGAGAATCCCCACCACCAGCAGCGCCTCGATGCTCTCGCGCCACACGACGAGGACGATCTGGATCATATTCCCGGACATGCGCCTGGGCTCCTATCTTGCAATCAGCCTGGCTGGCGGCATGTCGAGGTGAAAATCGTCGAAGAATTCATATTCACCCGGATCGAGCCGCCGGATGACGATGAAGCTGGAGGCGCCCGGTCCGAGCACCTTCTCCTTGCGCAGCACCAGGCTCTCGAACTCGACCGGGCTGGCGCCGGTGTTGTGAAGCTCCAGCTTGAAGCGCACACCTGTGGGCACGACCAGTTCGGCTGGTTCGATTGCGCCGTCCTTGAACTCGATGACGAAGACCGGATCGCCGTCTGCATGGGCAACGCCGGTCGACGTCAAAAGCGAAGCTGCGAAGAGAAGCGCCGCTACCGGCCGCATTCTAGTAGCCGCCCTTCTTGCCTGTCCCGGCGAAGACGAACTCGTAGGATACCGTGACCGGCTGCGGCCATGGTGCCACGCCCGTTTCCTTGTCGACGTGGCGCCCAAAATGGCCATGGCCTTCGCCGCCCGTGTTGACCACGAATTCAAGCCGGTACTTGCCCGGTCCCATCAGCTTGACGTTGTCGCCGTAGTGCGGGCCGTCGCTTGCCACCATCGGCATGAGAACACCGTTGGCTTGCCGCCCGTCGTCCAGCCTGGTCAACCGGTAATCGACTGCGAGGTTCGGCAGCCAGTCGCCCTCGGCGAATCCGTTCGTATTGTCGGCGGTCGCATGAATATCGGCCTCGAGATGGATATCGGTCTCGCTCGCGGGCGCCATCATGCCCGCCGGTTCCATTTCGATCGGCTGGAGATAGACCGCGGCAATCTCCATGCCGCTGACGAGCTGCGGCTCGCCGATCGGATACTCCGCGCCGTAGGCGGGAAGATGGAAAAAGGCCAGAAGACCAACGCCTGCGATGGCCAGGGAGCGAGATGCGTGCATGTGATTGTCCACCCTTTAACATGACTATTTAAGTCATGTTTATGCACGCGCCGGTTGGGTCATCTTTGCGCTGGAACAAACAACGGCGGAATTTTCCGGATCCAGCAGTCCAGTTTTTACTGCTGCAGAAACAGCACCGCGGCAATCGCGACGGAAAACAGAACCGCCGCGACAGCACTGTAACGCTGCAGCACACCCATCCGGTGAAGGGCGATCGCGAAGGCGACGATGACGGGGGTGGCCACGAGCAGGCCGGCCTGGGCGTCGGACATATCAGGAACCTCTTGATTTTTGCCAATGCTAACGCCCTGCCTGCTTCCGTCTTTGCGAAAAGGCAAAGAGCGGGCCGTCGGAATGCGTCAAGCAAGGCGCAAACAGAGCGGGAGATTCACATGACGATGGTGCCGTTGTCACAGGCCGACTCCACCGACGAAGGCGGCGATCTGCTGCTCTGGGTGCTCGTCTGGAGCGAACTGGCCGCCTTCGGCATCCTCCTGTTCGGCTACCTCGTCATGTCGATCCTTCATGCCGAGACCTTCGATGCGGCGCAGTTGCACCTGTCGTCACGCATTGCCAGCATCAACACGATCGTCCTGCTCACAAGCGGATGGCAGGCAGCGCTTGCGGCGCGGAAAGGCGCGAGCCTGTTGCAACAGCGCGTCTGCCTGCTGTTGGCCGCTGCACTGGGCTTTCTGTTCGTCGCCCTCAAATTCGTCGAATACAGCTCGGAATGGAAATATGCCGGCGACGAAACCTTCAGCACCTTCTTCGAGCTGTACTTCATGATCACGGGCTTCCATCTGGCGCACGTTGCCTTCGTCGCCGGCCTGTTCGTGCTTGTCGCCCGGAGGCCCGAGCGCGGCAACGTCCTGATTCTGACGACCGTCTGGCATGTCATCGATCTTGTCTGGCTCGTCATGTTTCCTCTGATCTACTTCGGGTGATGACGATGAAAGCCAGATCCTCCGCTTCGCTGTTTGCCAGCACCAACTGGATCCTGATGATGGGCATCGTTTCCGGGCTGATCGCCGCGCAATGGAAACACGAGGCGATGCCGTTTGCCGCCGTCGTTACTGTCCTAGTCTTGACCGTCTTCAAGGCGCGTCTGATCATCCTCGACTTCATGCACCTACGCGAACGCCCAAGGCTCGCCGTGGCACTTCTTGCCTGGCCGGTGTTTTTCACGGTCGCAATCCTGGCGAAGTCACTGGCGGCAGGCCTTCTCGACACGCTTTGAGCGATCACTTTGCATGAATACGGCGGCCCCCTCTGAAAGGCCGCGCCACACTCCACGGCATACCCGCAAGTCGCGTTTCGGCCTCTCGCCGGAGCGCGAAACACGTCTCCAACTCTCCTGTAGACACGCCTCCCCCCACTGCTTTCTTGTTTGCCAAATCGCAAAGAAGCGACTTGGGAAAAATCCGAAGGAACTGATGGTCGTTTGCGTCCGGTCGTACCCGGGGTTGCGGCGGGCATGACTGCTCGACGCATCGGGGCGATGCGGCCGCTCAAATCAAGGGGACCTCGGAATGGCGGAACGCCTTACAAAGACAGGAGCCCGAAACGTCTTCTACGGCGGCTCGGCCTTCTTTTTCGCAATATTCATCGGGCTCACTGCCCATAGCCACTACTACGTGCGCACGACCTCCACCGATGAGTCGACGCTCACCGACTCGGTCGCACGCGGCAAACATATCTGGGAGAAGAACTCCTGCATCAACTGCCATACGCTGCTTGGCGAAGGCGCCTATTACGCGCCCGAAATCGGCAACGTCTGGAAGCGCTGGGGCGGCGACACCGACCCGGAGGCCGCCCGCGAAACCCTGAAGGGCTGGATGGCAGCACAGCCGTCTGGCATCGAAGGCCGTCGCCAGATGCCGCAATTCAATCTCACCGAGCAGGAACTGAACGATCTGGCGGACTTCCTGGAATGGACGAGCCGCATCAACACGCAGAAGTGGCCGCCGAACGACGCCGGCTGACCGGGAAAGGAACCTTCACATGAAATATCAAACCCAGAAGGTCGCGATGCTGTATTTCTACGGCGCGCTCGGCCTGTTTCTCGCCCAGGTCCTGTTCGGGGTGCTCGCCGGTACGATATACGTACTGCCGAACACGCTCGCCGAGCTCCTGCCGTTCAACATCGTCCGCATGGTCCACACCAACGCCCTGATCGTCTGGCTCCTGATGGGCTTCATGGGCGCGACCTACTACCTGCTTCCCGAGGAAGCGGAGACCGAGCTCTACAGCACCAAGATCGCCATCGTGCAGTTCTGGCTCTTCCTGGTCGCCGCTGCGATTGCCGTCGTCGGCTATCTTTTCCACATTCACGAGGGACGCGAGTTTCTCGAACAGCCCTTTGCCATCAAGATCGGCATTGTCGTCGTCTGCCTGATGTTCCTCTACAACATCACGCTGACCGTCCTGAAGGGTCGCAAGACGGTGGTCACCAACATCCTGATCTTCGGGCTGTGGGGCGTGGCGATCTTCTTCCTGTTCGCCTTCTACAACCCGATCAATCTCGCCCTCGACAAGCTTTACTGGTGGTACGTCGTGCATCTCTGGGTCGAAGGCGTGTGGGAGCTGATCATGGCCTCGGTCCTGGCCTTCCTGATGATCAAGCTCACCGGCGTCGACCGCGAGGTCGTCGAGAAGTGGCTCTACGTCATCGTCGGCCTGGCGCTCTTCTCGGGTATCCTCGGTACCGGCCACCACTACTACTGGATCGGCGCTCCGGGTTACTGGCAGTGGATCGGTTCGCTCTTCTCCACCCTTGAAGTCGCACCGTTCTTCACCATGGTCATGTTCACCTTCGTCATGACCTGGAAGGCAGGCCGCAAACACCCGAACCGTGCCGCCCTCCTCTGGTCGATCGGCTGCTCGGTCATGGCCTTCTTCGGTGCCGGCGTCTGGGGCTTCCTGCACACACTGTCGTCGGTGAACTACTACACCCACGGCACGCAGCTCACCGCGGCTCACGGCCACCTCGCCTTCTTCGGCGCCTACGTGATGCTCAACCTCGCCATCATGGCCTATGCGATTCCCGAGATCCGGGGCCGCGCGCCGTATAACCAGTGGCTGTCGATGGCAAGCTTCTGGATCATGTGCACCGCCATGTCGGTGATGACCTTCGCGCTGACCTTTGCCGGCGTGATCCAGGTCCACCTGCAGCGTGTCCTCGGCGAAAGCTACATGGACGTGCAGGACCAGCTCGCCGTGTTCTACTGGATCCGGCTCGGCTCGGGGGTTGTCGTCCTGATCTCCGCGCTGATGTTCCTCTGGGCCTTGTTCGTGCCGGGCAAGGAGCGCAATCCCCGCGTCTCCTCGGCAATCCAGCCGGCCGAATGAGGGAATGCGGCTCCGTACCCGACGGAGCCGCATTCACCCCCCTCTCTTTCAAGGAAATCCGCCATGAACCTTCTGAAGACTCCCCAATCGCTTTCGCAGGAAAACATCCCGCACTACGTACCCAAGGGCAACGAATGCGCCCTGTTCGAGACTGCGCTGGTGCGGCAGCTGCCGCTGCTGCTGAAGGGGCCGACGGGATGCGGCAAGACCCGCTTCGTCAGCCATATGGCCGCCCGCCTCGGCCTGTCGCTGACGACCGTTTCCTGCCATGACGACCTCGCCGCAGCCGACCTGACCGGCCGCTACCTGTTGAAGGGCGGCGACACGGTCTGGGTCGACGGTCCGCTGACGACCGCCGTGCGCCATGGCGGCGTCTGCTACCTCGACGAGATCGTCGAAGCGCGCAAGGACGTCGCCGTCGTTCTGCATCCCCTCACCGACGACCGCCGGATCCTGCCGCTGGAGCGCACCGGCGAGACGCTCGAGGCGCCGAGCAGCTTCATGCTCGTCGTGTCCTACAATCCCGGCTACCAGAACATCCTGAAGGCGCTGAAGCCCTCGACGAAGCAGCGCTTCGTCGCCATCGAGTTCGACTTCCTGCCGCGCGAACAGGAGATTGCCGTCGTTGCGATCGAAAGCGGGCTGGATGCCGCCAAGGTCGCGCCGCTTGTCGATCTTGCCCATCGGCTGCGTGCAATGAAGGGCCATGATCTCGAGGAGGGCGTCTCGACGCGCCTGCTCGTCTACTGCGCAGCCCTCATCGACAGCGGGATGCCGGTGAAAGAAGCGGTCCTGGCCGCACTGATCGAACCGCTCACCGACGAACCGGACATCCGCTCCGCGTTGGTCGAAGTCGCCAACGCCGTCATCAACTGAGGGCTTGGCTATGCTCGATTTTCTCGAACTGGAGGAAACGGTCGGCAAGTTCTGGCATCGGCTCGTCGGAACGACGGCGAGCATGCCACGCTATCCCGAGCATGCGGTTTCCTTCGACGAGTTGAAGCCGATTCTCCCGACCTGCTTCAGAGGCTTCGGCGGAGAGTCGGCGGTACAGCTGACGCCGGCGCATGGGCGAACCTCGCGCCACCGCCTGCGGATAAGACAACTGGTGGGGCTCGGCGAGGAGAAGGTCGCCGGCGCCACCCGCGACCGCTCCACGGCCATGCTGCCGCCGGTGATCGACCACTTTCCCGACAAACAACTGAACCGGGATCTCTACATCTGGCTCGCCGCGGCGATGGCGGCGATGGAACTGGACGAACCCGACGGCACGGATCCACTGCGCCGCGACCTGCAACGCATCGAAGCAGCGCAGCGGATGGTCGCAAACATTCTCGACGCCTTGCCCGGACTGCGCCAAACCTATGCGCGGCTGTGCAGCGCGATCCTGAAGGAACGAACCCGCGGCATTCTTCCCGCCGTGGAGCAACTGGTGGAAAACCGCATCCTCGGCCTGCTGCGGAAAGGCGCCGGGATTGCCGATGCCACCCCGCCGGCGATCTTTCCCCATCACGCGCCGGCCGGCTACCAGCCGATGATGGGCGTGCCGCTGTGGCCTGAGTTCCACGTCCGCGCGGAAACGGCAACGAAGACCGAAGACACCGGCCGGAACGGTCCGGAAGGGCCGGCAATGGCCGGAAACGCGCGCTATCTGGCGACGCGACAGAGCGACGAAGAGCGAAATTCCGACCGCAGCCCCTTCATCCTCAACCGCTTCGAGAAGATCCTGGCGATGGCCGAGATGGTCAATGTCGATCGCCCGACGGACGACAGCGAGGAGAACGACAGCAAGGCGGCCGACGACCTCGACGAGATGAAGCTCGGCCAGCGCAAGGAACGGCCGTCGTCGAAGTTCCGCTTCGATCTCGATCTGCCGCCAGAGATGGTCGATCTATCCACCATCGCCGCCGAGATCAGCTATCCGGAGTGGGACTACCGCAAGGGCCGCTACCTCGACAATTACACGAACGTTCTTGCCGTGCCGGCGACGACCCTTGGGGAGAGAAGCGCCCCCAACGATGAGACGCGGGCACTTATGCGCAAGGTCCGGCGGCAATTCGAGGTGCTGCGTCCCCGCCATGAACTCCTCAAGGCGCAACTGGACGGAGCCGAGCTGGATCTCGATGCCGTGATCCGTTCGCGCGCTGACCTTGCCGCGGGCGGCCAGGGCAGCGACCGCATCCACCTGGCGAGCCGGCCGGTAGCGCCGGACCTGGCGACGACGATCCTTGTGGACGTCTCGCTGTCGACGGACGCATGGGTGGACGACCGCCGCGTGCTCGACGTGGAAAAGGAAGCCCTGCTCGTGCTGGCGCATGGGCTTGCCGCTTGCGGCAGCACGCACTCCATCCTCACCTTCACGTCGCGGCGCCGCTCCTGGGTGCGCATCGAGACGATCAAGGGGTTCGGGGAGACGATCAACGGCACGATCGAGGACCGCATCGCCGGTCTGAAGCCGGGTTACTACACCCGCATGGGAACGGCGATCCGGCATGCCACCGCAGAACTGCAAAAGCAGCCGAGCCGGAAGAAGCTGCTGCTCGTGCTGACCGACGGCAAGCCGAACGACATCGACCACTATGAGGGTCGTTTCGCGCTGGAGGACACTCGTCGAGCCGTGCAGGAGGCGCGTCGCGCCGGCACCAGCGTGTTCGCGGTCACCGTCGACCGCGATGCCAACAACTACCTTCCGACCCTCTTCGGCCGGAACGGCTTTGCGCTCGTCAGCGACATCTCGAAGCTGCCGGTGGCGTTGCCCACGATCTATCGCGGACTGACGGTTTAGGGGGACCAAGGATCCGCGATGTGAGCGCGAGGAAGTCCAGAATGGCTCCACTTGGACTTCCTCGCACTGAAGGCCCAGCATCGGCGGATTGCTGGGCCTTCTTCTTTTCGGTTCGTAATGGGATGAAAGCGGATCAGGCGGCCTTGCTGAAGGTGCGCGCGCTCTTGCCGAGGTAGGCGTCGAAGGCAGATGCAACCGAGCGAACGATGAAGCGATAGCGCTCCTCCACCCGAACGACATCGTTGTCGATCGCGATCAGGCCGTCCTGCTTGAGTTCATCGAGCACGGCGTTGCCTTCGAGCACGGCCTGCGGTTCGAAACCGTGCCTAGAGGCGATCGCCGCGATGTCGACGGAAAAATCACACATCACCCGTTCGATCAGCTCGGCCCGGAACCGGTCCTCAGCCGTCAGGCTGTACCCCTTGGCCGCGGCGAGCTCGCCGCTGGCGACGCGACCGGCGTAGAGGCCGGGCGGCACTTCATTCTGAATGTAGCCCTGCGCATACTTGCCGATCGACGAGGCGCCAAGACCGATCAGGGTCGAGCAATCGTCGGTGGTGTAACCCTGGAAATTGCGGTGGAGGCGGCCATCCCTCTGGGCGAGCGCGAGTTCGTCACCCGGCAGGGCAAAGTGATCCAGGCCGATGCGCTCATAGCCTGCGGCAACCAGGGCGTCGGCGATCGCTTCGGCCTGCGCGCTTCGCTGGGCGGCATCGGGAAGCGCTGCCTCGTCGATCATGCGCTGGTGCTTCTTGAACGTCGGGATATGCGCATAACCGAAGACGGCAAGGCGATCCGGGCGCAGGCCGACCGCAGCCTCGACGGTCGCCACGCAGGACTCGACTGTCTGGAACGGCAGGCCGTAGATCAGGTCGAAGTTCAGGGCCGAAACGCCGGCTTTTCTCAGGTTGTCGACCGCGAGGCTGGTCGTCTCGACGCTCTGGATCCGGTTGATCGCCTTCTGCACGACCGGATCGAAGCTCTGTACGCCGAGACTTGCGCGCGTCACGCCGGATTGGCCGAGTGCTGCGGCCATGTCTTCGGTCAGGGTACGCGGATCGATCTCCACGGCCGTGTTCACCTGATCGGCAAAGCCGAGCCGGCTTCGCAGCGCATCCATCAGCGAGACGAACTCCCCCGGCTTGATGATGGTCGGCGTACCGCCACCGAAGTGGATCTCGCCGACCGAGAAGGACCTGCCCCTCGTCTTCGCCACCAGTTCGATCTCCTGGTGCAGCACGTCGAGATAGTCCAGGATCGGACGATCGCGTTCGGTAATCGTCGTATGGCAGCCGCAGTACCAGCACATCGACCGGCAGAAGGGAATGTGCAGATAGACCGAGGTCCGCTCGCCGCCCGGAATGGCGCAGAGCCAGTCGGAATAGACCGATTTGTCCTCCAGCGGGGCAAAATGCGGGGCGGTCGGATAGCTCGTGTAGCGGGGCAATCTCGCCTCGCCGTATTTTTCCATGATGGCTTGGGACATCGGATTTCTCTACTCGTTGGCTCTGCGGGCGACCCTAGGGGCGCGACCACCCTCCGTCTTTGATGAATCGCAAATGCCGCGAGGCGGTTTTTGACTATTGTTTGCCCGGCGACAAATTGAAGCGGGCAGCGCATCGCTAGGTTTTCGAGGTGGGGTGATGCTGGTCCAGTCGCCCAACGAACGCGACAGGGGCCAATGGAAAGCAACATGTCAAATTCCGAAAACATACCGCTGATCGATGTCCGGACGATCGCCCCGCCGGATCGCCACCCGACGATCTTCGGTGTGCTGACCGCCCTCGCGCCGGGCGGCATCATGCATGTCACGAGCGATCACGACCCCCGTCCGTTGCACTACCTGATCGAGACGCGTTATCCTGAACAGTTCCAGTGGGAATATCTCGAGCAGGGTCCGCAGGTCTGGCGGGTAGAAATCCAGCGCAACCACAGCGCGGGTTGCGGCTGTAGTTGCGGACACTGAGCCAATAACCGACCTTGTGTCGACGAGGTGACGAAATGCCCGGTGCCACGCTGTCCCGATGGACGATGTCCTATTTCGCTGTCGCACTGGTCTTCCTGCTCGCCGGGGAGGTCATGCTGACAGCAGGCTTCGGTTATCCCGTGCTGCCTGTCGAGGCGCCGGAGACGCTGGTTATCGTTCATACCATCGCGATTGGCTGGCTGGGACTGCTGTTTTCCGGCGCTCTTTTGCAGTTCGTTCCGGTGCTCGTTGCCAAACCGCTGAAGGCGCCTTCTCTGGCGCTGCCCGCGCTGGTGCTGATCGTTGCCGGCCTGCTGACATTGCTTGTAGGGTTTCTCGGCCTGAACGGCCGCGTGTCAGTCGACCCGCTTGTCCTGCCGGCCGGCGGCGTCCTACTGGCCTCCGGTTTTTCGGCACTCGCGGCAAGTCTCGTTGCGACGATCTGGTCGGCGCGGCCGTTGGAGCTTCCTGCACGCTTCGTCGTCATCGGGCTAGTTGCCATGGGTGTGACGGTGTTGCTGGGCCTGTGCTTCACCGCCGGCCTGTCCGGACTTGTCGATGATGCGCACGTGCTCAACCTTCTCATAGGGGGCATCGGGTTGCACGCGACCTTCGGGCTGGTGGGGTGGATGACGATCATGGCCATGGGTGTATCCTATCGCCTGCTCTCCATGTTCCTGCTCTCTCCGGAACGTGACCGCAGGACGACCCACCTGGTCTTTGCCGCCGGCGTCATTTCACTGCTGCTCGCCACGATCGCGACTGTGCTGACGGGAATCGAGTCGCCAAGGCCCTTGGCGCTCTATGCAGCAGCAGCCGTCTCCTTTATCGGGCTTGGCTTTTACGTGTACGATATCGTCAGCATCTTCCGGCAACGGCGGCGCAAGACGGCAGAGCTCAACACGCTGATAAGCTTGGCCGCCGTGGCCCTTCTCCTGTTGTCGGCCATGCTCTTTGCGGCCTTCGCCCTTGACGGCACACTCGCCGAGAACGCCTCCGTGCTGGTCTACGTCCTGGCCATGGGCTGGCTCACCACCCTCGGTCTCGGGCAGCTCTACAAGATCGTTCCCTTCCTGACCTGGATGGAATGCTACGGTCCTGTTCTCGGCAAGACGGCGGTGCCGCGGGTCCAGGATCTCGTCAACGAGAAAAGAGCGGCATGGTGGTTCGGCCTCTACATCATCACGGTGGGCGTCGCGGCGCTGGCGCTGTTCGTCCAGGAACTTCAGGTTTTCATGGCCGCGGGGGTGCTGCAGATCCTTGCAACCCTCGGCCTTATCGTCGAATTTATGCGCGCGCGTCGGCTCTCCTGCGCGCCGCCCGAAATACGCCTGCCGCCGGGCGTGCCGCGGCCCCGCCTCTTTCTTCCTATTGGAGATGACAATGACCGAAAACTTCGCGGAACTTGACGTCAGGCCCATCCTGCAGAATGGCGGCGAGCCGTTTCAGGCGATCATGAGCGCCGTCAGCGCTCTCCAACCAGGACAGGGGTTGAGGCTTCTGGCCCCCTTCCGACCTCAGCCGCTTTACGCCGTCATGGACGGTCGCGGTTTCGACCATGAGGTGAACGAGATCGAAGGCGGCTTCGAGATCCGTTTCGTTCCCAGGGCGTTGCCCGACGTGCAGCTATCCCAGGAGGCCGACGCGCCGGAACTCTGGCCCGATCCTGTCGTCGAGCTGGACCTGACCGACCTGCCGCCGCCCGAACCGTTGGTGCAGATCCTGTCCGAAGCGGAATCCCGGCAGGCCGGCGAGGTCATCTTCGCGCTGCTGTCGCGCGAGCCACTGCTGCTTTATCCGGAACTTGCCAAGCGCGGGCACCAGTGGTTCGGCAATTTCGACGAAAATGGCGATACCTATCGCATCATGATCCGCTTGGGAAAGGCGTCATAGATGTCACAGATCGAACGGGTAGACCTGGACCAGCGCATTCGCGAAGCCCTGACGATCGTCATGGATCCCGAACTGGGGAAAAACGTCGTTGACCTCGGCCTGATCTACGACGTTTCCAGCGACCGGGACGGCAACGTGTCAATCTCGATGACGACGACGACGCCGGGCTGTCCGGCCGCGGCCTTCCTGCAGGAGGCGGTGCGCACCTGTGCTGCCGGCGTCGACGGCGTGCGCGATGTGGCCGTCACCCTCACCTACGATCCGCGATGGTCGCCGGACAGAATATTAAACTGACCCCCGCCCTCGTCCGCTTACAGGTCGGCTGCATGTCGTCAGCCGGACCGGACACGTGGCATTGTCGATCGCCATCGCTTTCGCGGCACTCTTTCCCCTTGCCTCCCGGGGCGGGAGCGATGTCGCGCGTTACCAAAAAGGTCTCGCGATACAGCAACTTGCCGTGGCGCGACGCCGAGTCCCAACGCCGCATTGCGACCATGCTGTCACCGCTTGAGCCTCGATTTGCGGTGCTCCGGCTGGATTTTGAGCTTTGATGGTGGCATATTGTGCCCTGTTCTGCCCACCATGAAGCGCTGCGGACAGCCCGAGCAACGTGGGAGTGAAGGCAGGAGACAACTCAAACCTCATCCAGACCTGCTTGTCCCAATAGGGATAGGGATGCATTCGTTTGCGAGCGGCCGAGCGCCGCCGAACTACGTTGACCAGCGTGCTCCGCACGTCGCGGTGGGTTTATCTCGGGCTATGCGGAACGAAGCGGGAGAATGACGACAGTGAAAATCGACACCGGCCGGTCGCGCACGGTGTCCCGCTGAACTGAGGTCTTTTGTGCGCTTCGGCTCGGGACGAGCCGAACAGAAAGGAGCCTGTCATGAGAAGCGAGATCATCGTGGGAATGGCCCTGGCCTTCTCGGCCCTGGCTGCAACGGGGGCAATCGCCCAGAAGAAATACGGTTCGGAAGCCGGCTGGGAGATCCTCGTGAAAGACGAGATGGGCCCCGGATGCCTGATCAAGAAGGCCAACGCCGACGGGACGCAGATCCAGATGGGCATCGACGCGAAGGGTAAGATGCGCGGCTACATGGCGCTCTACACAAAGGCCGATGCCAATGTCGCCTCCGGCAAGAAAATTCCGGTTCTCTTTGACGTCGACGGGCAAAAATTCAGCGGTGAAGCCGAAGGCCAGGTGATCGGAGGCTATCGGGGAGCATACGTGTGGGTGAACAATGCTGACTTCATATACGACCTTGCCAAGAAGAACGCCGTCACGATTACCCCGGAAGGGGGCAAGGCGATTGTCGTCAAGCTTGCCGGAACCGATGCAGCCTTCAAGGCGCTGAAGGCCTGTCAGCAAGCCCAGTAGGCCTCCCAAGGATGGGGTGAACAGGGGCGGATGCCCGCCCTGCGTCGCCCTCGCGCTGTAGTGCTGCAGGCGGGCCCCACAAGACCGGGGCCCACCCTGGCTGTCAGAATGCCTCGGCGTGAAGTTCGGCCATCGCACGGCTCAGATCGCCGATCGGCGTCGCATTGGCCGCGCTCTTCCCCTCCACTTCAGGCGGCATCCTCCAGCCGGGATCGATACCTTCCATGTTGGGCAGTTCATGGGCGATACCCTTGTGGCAGTCGATGCAAGTGGCCTTGCCGGGGAGTAGATAGCGCGTGTGAATCTCCGCGGCCCGTTCCGTCTGCTTCTGCAGGTCCATTGCCGTCGAGGAATGGCAGTTGCGGCATTCGAGGCTGTCGTTCGCCTTCAGGCGCGCCCACTCGTGCTGGGCAAGTTCGAGGCGTTTTTCAAGAAACTTCGGCCGCGTGTTGATGGTGCCGAAAATCTTGCCCCACACCTCCTTCGAGGCCTGCATCTTGCGGGCGATCTTGTCCGTCCATTGATGCGGTACGTGGCAGTCCGGGCAGGAAGCCCGCACACCGGATCGGTTCGAGAAGTGAATGGTGTGGGTCAGTTCCTGATAGACGTTGTCGCGCATTTCGTGACAGGAGGTGCAGAACTGCTCGGTGTTGGTCAATTCCAGCGCGGTGTTGAAGGCGCCCCAGAACATCACGCCGCCAACGAAGCCGCCGAGCGTCAGGAAGCCGAGGCCGAGCGTGCCCGCCGGCGTCGCGATGATATTCCAAGCCCAGAGAACGACCTTCTTGATCCATGTGATCATGGCGTCACTCGCTCCCAGCGGGCTTGACGCCCATTTCGCTCATGTCCTTGAAGACGTTGTTCACCAGCGGCTGAGTGTCGGCCTGCGGCACGTGGCAGGCCGTGCAGAAGTAGCGCCGCGGCGAGACGTCGGCGAGCATCTGGCCGTCGCGTGTCATGTAGTGCGTGACGCTGATCATCGGCGCACCGGAGTTCTGGGTGAACTCTCGCTTGTGGCAGGACAGGCACCGGTTCGCGTTGACCGACAGCTCGTAGCCCTCGATCGAATGCGGGATGACCGGCGGCTGGTCGGGATAGGCGCGCATCCGGCGTTTATCGTCGATGATCCATTTCGGCAACGGCGCCGCAGGGCCGGTCTCCATTGAGGGCGTGCGCCCTACCAGCTGCGGTGCCGTTTGCGGCACCACCTGGGCGATTGCGGCCGTCGCGACAAACAGCAGGACACCTGCCGCGACCACCATCCAATCAGGCCGCCTCAGGCGATGGGGACAATTTTGACCGCGCATTTTTTGAAATCCGTCTGTTTGGAGATGGGATCGGTGGCGTCGAGCGTGACCTTGTTGATCAGCTGGCTGGCATCGAACCACGGGACGAAGATGACGCCGGGCGGCATCCGGTTGCGGCCGCGCGTCTCGACGCGCGAGCGGATTTCGCCGCGCCGCGAAACGATGCGCACCTCCGCACCCTGATTGATGCCGCGCTTGCGCGCGTCGTCGGCGTTCATGAACACGCGCGCACCGGGGAACGCCTTGAAGAGCTCGGGCACGCGCATCGTCATCGATCCCGAGTGCCAATGTTCCAGGACGCGGCCGGTCACGAGCCAGACGTCATACTCTTCGTCCGGAGATTCCGCCGGCGGCTCGTAAGGCACGGCCAGGATCACCGCCTTGCCGTCCGGCTGGCCGTAGAAGTTCACGCCTTCGCCGGGCTTCACGAAGGGATCGAAGCCCTCGCGGTAGCGCCACAGCGTCTCCTTGCCGTCGACCACCGGCCAGCGCAGCCCGCGCACCTCGTGCAGCATGTCGAAGGGTGCCAGATCATGGCCGTGTCCACGCCCGAAGGTGGCATACTCCTCGAACAAGCCCTTCTGGATGTAGAAGCCGAAGTCCTTGGCCTCCTGGTTGTCGTAGTCGGCATCGAGGTCGCTGAGCGGAAAGCGGTCAACCTCGCCGTTACGGAAGATCACGTCGTACAGGGTCTTGCCGCGATATTGCGGGTTGGCGTCGAGAATGTCGGCGGGCCAGACCTCGTCGGTCGTGAAACGCTTGGAGAACTCCACGAGCTGCCAAAGGTCCGACCGGCCCTCGCCGGGGGCCTGGACAAGCTGGCGCCAGACCTGGGTGCGGCGCTCGGCATTGCCGTAGGCGCCCTCCTTCTCCACCCACATGGCGGCCGGCAGGATCAGGTCGGCGCTCATGGCGGTGATCGTCGGATAGGCGTCGGAGACGACGATGAAGTTGTCCGGGTTGCGATAGCCCTGCCAGGTCTCGTTGCTGGTGTTGGGGGCGGCCTGGACGTTGTTGTTGACCTGCACCCAGTAGAAGTTGAGCTTGCCGTCCTTGAGCATGCGGTCCTGCAGCACGGCATGGTAGCCCGGCTTGTCGGGGATGATGCCGTCGGGGATGCGCCAGATCTCCTCCGCCCGCTTGCGATGCTCGGCATTGGTGACGGTCATGTCAGCCGGAAGGCGATGGGCGAAGGTGCCAACCTCGCGGGCGGTCCCACAGGCGGACGGCTGCCCGGTCAGCGAGAACGGACTGTTGCCGGGCTCGGAGATCTTACCCGTCAGCAAGTGGATGTTATAGACCATCTGGTTGGCCCAGACGCCGCGCACATGCTGGTTGAAGCCCATCGTCCAGAGCGACATGACCTTGGTCTTCGGATCGGCGTAGAGCTCGGCCAATTGCTCCAGGAACTCCGGATCGACGCCGCTCAGCTCGGCCGCCTTTTCCAGCGTGTATTCGGATACGAGCTCCTTGAAGGCCTCGAAGTCGATCGGCTCCATCTTCCCAGGTTCGGCGGCATTGGCAGCGGCTTTCTCCAGCGGGTCGTCCGGACGCAGGCCGTAGCCGATGTCGGTAACGCCGCGCGCAAACCGCGTGTGCCGCTGGACGAAGTCCTGGTTCACACGCCCGGTCTGGATGATGTGGTTGGCGATATAGTTGAGGATCGCCAGATCCGTTCCCGGCTTGAAGACGATGGGAATGTCGGCGAGATCCATGCTGCGGTGGGTGAAAGTCGAGAGTACCGACACTCGGACATGCGGCTGGCCGAGGCGACGGTCGGCGACCCGCGTCCACAGGATCGGGTGCATCTCCGCCATGTTGGAGCCCCACAGCACGAAGGCGTCCGCATGCTCGAAATCGTCGTAGACCCCCATCGGCTCATCCATGCCGAAGGTGCGCATGAAGGCGTAAGCTGCCGACGCCATGCAATGGCGGGCATTCGGATCGAGATTGTTGGAGCGGAACCCGGCGCGCATCAGCTTGGTTGCGGCATAGCCCTCGAAGATGGTCCACTGGCCGGAGCCGAACATGCCGATGGCCGTCGGGCCCTTCTCCTTCAGCACCTTCTTGCACTGCTCGGCCATCACGTCGAAGGCCTCGTCCCAACTCACCGGCTCAAACTCGCCGTCCTTGGCATAGACACCGCCGCGCTTGCGCAGCAGCGGGGTGGTCAGCCGGTCCTCGCCGTACATGATCTTGGAGAGGAAATAGCCCTTGATGCAGTTGAGGCCGCGGTTGACCTCAGCCTGGCTGTCACCGTGGGTGGCGACGACCTGGCCGTTCTTGACGCCGACCATCACGCCGCAACCGGTGCCGCAAAAGCGGCAGGGCGCCTTCGACCACTTGATCTGAAGCGCCTCGACGCCGCCCGGGACGGGCTGGGCGGCGGCAGGAAGCGCGACACCGGCCGTGGCCGCGGCGATGCCGGCGGCATGGGCCTTCAAAATGTCACGCCGTGTCAGTGTTCCGGTCATCGCTTTCACTCTCCCTCTGTCTCGACATGCTCGAAGACCATGTTCGCGGCGATCACTCCGTCCAGGAGCGACATGCGCGTCAGACATTCGCCAAGCATGCCCGTGCTCGTACCTTCGATCACGACGACGATCTTGCCGCCGCCGTGTCCGTGGATTTCGACATTTTCCATCTTCGCGATTTCCGCCAGGACGGCCTCGGTGTGCGCCGGCATCGTCGCAACCACGGCGCTGGAAATATGGTAGCGCTGCGCCCGCTCAGACATCGGCCGTCTCCATGTCGCGCGCCTGCAATTCGATCGCGCCGACCGGGCAGATAGTCAGACAGGCGCCGCAGCCGCTGCAAATCGCTTCATTCAACTCGGGAAGGAAAGGTCCGCCGATGCGCGGGCGAAAACGGATCGCCTGTTCGGGACAGCATTCACCGCAGGACTGGCAGGCAACGTCGTTTCGCGCCAGGCAGGCATCGCCGACCACTGCCACATGTGCAAACCGCGTGACATTGTTCAAAACGAAGACCGGCTCGGGACAGGCGGCGCTGCATTCGCCGCAAAACGTGCATTCGCCCCGCGCAAAATCGATGGATGGCACCCCGTCACTGAGACGGATGATGCCGCTGGGACATCGCTCGGCACAGCGGCCGCAACCGGTACAGGCGTCAAGGCTTTCCAGGGTTGCCCCGGGGGGACAAATGCCCGGCGTTCTGGCGACCGAACGGCCAACGAAAAGCTCTCGGCGTGATATCGGTTCTGTCCGCATCACACCCTCAATGCCCCGGGGGGCCGGGCGGGCCGTAAATGATCTGGAACATCCACACAAGGAAGCCATATCCGCCCACCACGCCAACGGCGACCAACGGCCATATTCCGAAAGCCAGCACGAAGAAGGCGATCAGTTCGACACGCCGCTTGGCACGTCTTTCCTGCGAAGCGGGCTGGCTGGAAGATAGCTGAGACAATTCGACACCTCACCTTGTCAGGGACATAGTAGCGTCGGTTCGTTGGAAATAAAGACCCAATCGCAATATTTAGTTGGCGCTATATTTAACAATCGTCATATAAATCAGCAGCTTCTGCAGCAATCGCTGACAGCATGCGATGTGGAGGAGGCTGCCAGGACGTGCCCCGGCAGCCTCCCATCGACCTGCCCCGCAGAGACAAAGCTGCGGGCAGTCTCGTCTACCGCCGCCTCAAATCAGGATGAAGTCCGTCGCGGAGAGCGACGTCACCTTGTCGAGGGTGGCCATCAGAACCGCGTCGTGCTCGTTGCCGCTGCCATCGCGGTCGTACCACAGACGCCCGTTGTCCTTTTCGAAGAAGAACTGGGCGGCCTTGCCCGTTGCCTTCAGATCGTTGCCTGAATAGAGCACGAGCTTGGAAAAACCGAAGACACCCTTGTCGATGACGAGCTTGTCCTCGCCGCGCTTGAAGTCGGTGATCCGGTCGCCGGAGCCGATCGCATTTCCCGAGGCATAGATGAACTGGTCGGCACCGGACCCGCCGGTCAACGTATCGCCTTCGCCACCCCCTTCGAGCTTGTCGTTTCCGGCGCGTCCATCGAGCTTGTCGTCACCGAAGCTGCCCTTCAGCGTGTTGGCGGACGCGTTGCCAAGGATGGTGTCATCCCCGTTCCCGCCGATCACGTTCTCGATGCTGACCAAGCTCAGGCCGGAGGCAACGCCGCCGTTCTTCGCGTTGTTTTCAAGATCTATGATGACGGAACGGTCTGAGACGACGTTGATTTCAAGCGTGTCGATGCCGGATCCACCGTTGAAATAGTCGGTGCCGTCTTCATCGGCGTAGCGGATGAACTTGTCGTTGCCCGCATCACCGTAGAGCTTGTCATTACCCTTGCCGTCGATAAGGACGTCGTTGCCACTGCCGCCCCTGAGCGTGTCGTTGCCGGCACCACCTTCGAGGAAGTCGCTGTTCACACTACCGGTGACCGTATCCCGGCCGGACCCGCCGGTGTATTCCATCACTTCCATGCCGGCGAAGGAGGTGTTGGCATTCACCTTGACCGTGCCGGTGCTGAAGACAAAGGAGACGTCGGACGAAACTTCGCTGCAATTGATGATGACGCGGTCGGTGCCGCTGCCTCCCGATGCATAGTCGCCGGCGTCCATGTGGAGGATATCGTTGCCGTTTTCGCCGTAGAGCTTGTCAGCGCCGGTATCCGGAAGACCGCCGGAACCCCAGAGGATGTCGTTGCCATCGCCGCCGTAAAGCTTGTCGGCGCCGATCCAACCCGTCAGGTAGTCGTTGCCGGCGAGCCCCTTGAGCGTGTCGTTGCCGGCCATGCCATTCAGGTCGTCGTCCAGCTTGCCGCCTGTCAGCGAATCGTGGCCCTGGCCCGCAGAGAGGTTGACACGCTCGAAGTTCTTCGCCGTGACGCCGCCGTTGACGAGCGTTGCGTTGGCGGACAGCACGAAGGACAGGTTCGCCTTGCTGTCGTAGCGATTGATCCAGAGCGTGTCGGTGTTCGCTCCCCCATCAACGGTGAAGCGTCCGGCCGTCGAGCCACTGGCGTTGTTGACCGTTATCGTGTCGTTGCCGGCGCCACCGAGCATCGTCGTCAGCGCGGTGCCCGCCTGCGTATCGGCAGACAGATAGTCATTGCCATTGCCGCCATCCATCAGGTTGGTACCGCCGCCATAATCGATGATCCGGTCGTTCCCGTCGCCGCCCCTGACGGTGTCGCTGCCACTCGTGCTGTAGAAATTGTCGTTCCCTTTGCCACCCGTCATTCTGTTGTTGCCGCTGCCGGCATCGAAATCGACGAAGCTGGCGGTCCCGGCGGAAAGCACGTCGTTGCCGCTGCCCGTTGTGACCGTGAAACTCTCGCCATCTGTCACGACGGTGCCGTCGGAAAGCGTGGCCTTTGCTCCCGAGACGCTGAAGGTCAGGTTGCTCTTGCTGTCGTATCGTTCGATCCAGACGCTGTCGTAGCCCTTGCCGGCCTTAATGGTGTCCTTGCCGCCGCTCCCGGCGATCAGTAGGTCGTTGCCGTCGCCGCCATCGAGAACATCGACGCCGAGGCCGCTACTGAGGTGATCGTTTCCGCCGAGGCCGATAAGCGTATCGTTTCCCGAGTTGCCGATAAGGGTGTCAGCGCCGGACCAGCCGGTGAGCTTGTCTGCGCCTTCCGAGCCATAGATGTCGTAAGTCTCGAAATTGACGATGGTCGTGCCGTTGTATAGCGTCTGCTTCACAGTCGACGCCTTGGCGGTGAAGGTGCCGGAAAATCCGTGCAGGACGAGGGTGTCGACGTCTGCGCCGCCGTCCAATATGTCCTTACCGTCGCTGGCCCAGTCTTCCATGTTGTGGCGGATCGAGTCGTTGCCCGCGCCGCCGAGGACCGTGTCGTTGTCGGCGTCGCCGGCGAGCGTGTCGTTGCCGGTGCCGCCTTCGATATAGTCGCGTCCAGAGCCGCCAGAAATCGTGTCGTTGCCGCTGTCACCCTTGATGGTGTCGTTGCCGGAGTGACCGTACATGTAGTCGTAGCCGGCACCGCCCGACATGGTGTCGTTGCCCTCGTCGCCGGCAACGTAGTCCTCGCCGTAGCCGCCGAAAATGGAGTCGTCGCCGTCGCCGCCCATCAGTGAATCGTCGCCGTTGCCGCCGGAAATCTTGTCGTTGTCGTCACCGCCGTCGAGCCAGTCCCGGCCGATCCCTCCACTGAGGATGTCGTTGCCAGAACGGCCGGCGAACCAGTCGTCCCACCGGCCACCGGTGAAACTGTCGGCATAGCTGCTGCCGTAGAGTTCGAACTGCTCAACATTGACGATGCTGGCGCCGAAGACGGTCTTCGCAATGATTGGATCGAATGCGGCAAAGGTAACGCCCGTGGCCGAATTGCTGAAATCGACTTCGAGTTCATCGAAGCCCAGTCCACCGTCGATCTTGTCGCCGGAAAGCTCTGCCGGCGAGGCGTATTTGATTTCGTCGTCTCCCGTGCCGGCGATGACCGTATCGGCGCCGAGGCCCGCGCTGATCCGGTCACGGCCGGAACCAGTGTTGATTACATTGTTGCCGTCGTCACCATACTCGCTCTGATCGCCGACGCCGGGGATGGTGTAGCCGACTGCCAGCGGATCTAGCGCAAGCGACGCCCGGAGCGCCGCGATAGAATTCACTTTCTTGCTCATGGCTTCCTCGAGAATTAGAGTTGCAACGCCGGTCTGGCGTGAGCCGATTGCTAATTGGCGCGGAAGCCGGGTGTTGTTCCTTCGGTAACAAGCTTACAACTGCAAGGCGATTGCGGCCGGTGTCGCCACGTGCCGCCGTCCACCATCTCGGGCACTTCAGCGATACGGCGCCTCCAGTTCTCTTCCGCTGACGTAAAGAGTTGGCGAATCTTATCAAGAAGATCGATACTGACGGCCGGCGGCGGCGTAAGACCGATCGAGATCGACGCACAACTGCCGCGGCAGAGGCTCATGGAGCGGAGGATGTAAGGCATGACGAAGGAGGTTGCGTCGGTGCCTGCGAAAAGGCCCTGGCATGGGTCGCTTCGCACCCTGCTCGGCGTCGTGATGGTGGCGCTTCTGCTCGCCGTGTCGGGGTTGCTGATCGCACTCGATTACTATCGTGCCCGTAATGCCGCGATCGAAGCGGCTGAAATCCATATGGACAACTTTGAGGACCGGCTGATCTCACGGATGCAGGTCCTCTCCGGCGACACGTCGGCCGTGGTCAACCTGATCGTTTCCATCGCCAATTCCTTCCTTGCGCCGCCAACGGAGCGCATCGGCGACAAGGTCACGATCCTGCGGGCCGCACTCTCGCGATCGCCGCAGATCGACGGGGTCTATGCCGGCTATCCGGATGGCAGCTTCTTTCATGCCGTCAATCTGTCATCGACGGACTGGCGCAAAGCCCTCAATCCCCCCGCCTTTGCGACGATGGCCGTCCGCATTTTGGAGCCCGGCGCGGAAGAGCCGCGTGCGCGGGTCATCTTCTACGACAGCACCGGAAAACAACTCTCGGAGCGTCCGATCAGCGGCTGGAAATATGATCCCCGGCAGCGCCCCTGGTATCGCGCCGCGGTTGGAGGAACGGGACCGATCGCGACCGGTCCCTACAGCATGGCGACGACCAGGTCGCTCGGCATGACCATCTCCCAGGCCCATAAAGGCAACCCCGACATCGTCGTCGGTGCCGATGTCGTGCTTGATCGGGTTACCCATTTCATTGCCAGCGAAAGACTGACACCCAGCGCTGTCGCCTTCGTCGTTGATCCCGACAAGAAGCTGTTGATGCATTCCGACCCCGCAATCATGCGGGCAATCGCCGCCTCGAAAGACGAACGCGATTTCGATCCGGCGAACCTGCACGATCCGCTGCTGGCAGCAATCAAGGAGAACCCGCCGGGTCTGAACAAGATGGGCACCGTCGACGTCGCCGGTCGCAAGTGGGTGGTCATGGGGTCAGAGGTCGACTCGGCGATCCTCTTTGCCGGGCACATCGCCGTCGTTGCCGCACCTATCGACGAACTGATGGCCCCCGCACGCAGAGGCCTCTACCAGGGCCTGACCTTGTCCGCCGGGATCGTCGTTCTCTCCGTGCTCGGTGCGCTTCTTCTGGCCCATCTGGTCACCAAGTCGCTGAACCAACTGACCAACAGCGCAAATCGGCTGCAGGATCTGGACTTCAGTACCCCAATCGAAGTGCCAACGCGCGTAAACGAGATCGCAACGCTCGGCAGTGCGATGAACAAGGCGCGGGACGCAATCTTCACCTTCGGCCTCTATGTGCCAAAGGAACTGGTACGCAAGGGGATGGAATCGGGTGAGTTTTCCGGACGGAACGCGCGCCGTCAGGAGGTGACGGCCATCTTCACCGATATTTACGACTTCACCACGATCAGCGAGCAGCATTCGCCCGAGAAAGTCGTCAGCATGCTGTCGGAGTATTTCGACATTCTCAACGACACCGTGAACGAACACGGCGGCACGATCATCCAGTTCCTGGGCGATTCCATTTTCGCCATGTGGAACGCCCCGGCACCCGATCCAAACCACGCCGAGAATGCCTGCCGGGCCGCGCTGGCGATGAAGGATCGACTCGAAGTCTTCAACGACAGGCAGCGCAGCCGCGGGTTGCCGGAATTCCGCACACGCTTTGGCATTCATTCCGGTACCGCAGTTGTCGGCAGCGTCGGCGCAAACGACCGCCTGCAGTACACTGCCATGGGCGACAGCATCAATGTCGCTTCGCGGCTGGAGGGCATGAACAAGACCTACAGCACCTGGATCCTGGCGAGCGGCGCGGTCGTTTCTCAATGTGAAGACGCGATCCAGTTCCGGCCTCTCGGCCAGGCACAGGCCAAGGGTCGGTCCACCGCGCTTGACGTCTTTGAAGTGATCGGTGTGCGCCGACCGGCCGCGGTGGCGGCGAAAAATGGCGCTGCCGCTCCGGCAGCGCAGTCTTGACCGAGCGGCAAATGGCTCAGAAGGTCGGCGGCGTGCACGCGCTGATCAACTCGCACGGTACCGGTCCGACACAGCGGAAACGATGCGGCCGGCGGCTCTCGAAGTAATAGGCGTCGCCGGGCCCGAGGATTCGTCGCTCGTCATCGACCGTCACTTCGAGACGTCCGGAGAGGATGATGCCGCCCTCCTCGCCATCATGCACCAGCGGCACTTTGCCCGTGTCGGCACCGGGTTGGTAGCACTCCTTCAGGATCTGCAGGCTGCGACCGAACAGGTTTTCGCCGATCTGGCGGTAGGAAATCGGCCCCTTGCCGATCTCGACCAGTTCGTCGGCACGGTAGAAGGCCTTGCGCGATCGCTCCGGCTCGAAGGCGAAGAACTCGGCGAGCCCGATCGGAATGCCGTCCAAGATCCGCTTGAGGGCGCCGACCGAAGGATTTGACGCGTTCGACTCGATCAGCGAGATGGTGGAATTGGTGACGCCTGCACGTTTGGCCAGTTCCCGTTGCGACAGATTGTGGGCCATGCGCAGGCTGCGCAATCTGCTCCCGATATCGACCGACATGCCGCCCCTCCCGATGCTGCACCGCGCGCCTGTTTCCATTGTTCGATATATCGAAACATCTGCGAGCAGGCCTAATAAATATCAATAACTTCATATCAGGCAGAAAAGGACTTGTTCAATCTGCCAATTCATGGCGTCAATGCCTCGACCAGAGGAGACTCCCATGAACGTTCACAACAAGCCCAACGCTCCGGTGCTCGACAGCTACTGGATGCCGTTTACCGCCAACCGGCAGTTCAAGGCGGCGCCGCGCCTGCTCGCGTCGGCCGAAGGCATGCACTACACGAGCCAGGACGGCCGCACCATTCTGGACGGCACGGCCGGCCTCTGGTGCTGCAATGCCGGCCACGGCCGCCGCCAGATCGCCGCCGCCGTCGAGCGCCAACTGACCACCATGGACTTTGCGCCGTCCTTCCAGATGGGCCATCCGATCGCGTTCGACTTCGCCGAGCGGCTGGCCGAGATCGCCCCCGGTCCGGAAGGCGCGAAACTCGACCGCATCTTCTACACCGGCTCCGGCTCGGAATCGGTCGACACCGCGCTGAAGATGGCGATCGCCTACCAGCGCGCGATCGGCCAGGGCACCCGCACGCGCCTGATCGGCCGCGAGCGCGGCTACCACGGCGTCGGCTTCGGTGGCATCTCCGTTGGCGGCATCCTCAACAACCGCCGCGTCTTCCCGCAGCTCCCCGGCTCCGACCACCTGCGCCACACGCACGACCTTGCCAAGAACGCCTACGTGAAGGGCCAGCCGGAACATGGCGCGGAGTTGGCCGACGACCTCGAGCGTCTGGTCGCGCTGCACGGCGCCGAGACGATCGCCGCCTGCATCGTCGAGCCGGTCGCCGGCTCCACCGGCGTGCTGATCCCACCGAAGGGCTATCTCGAACGCCTGCGCGCCATCTGCGACAAGCACGGCATCCTGCTGATCTTCGACGAGGTCATCACCGGCTTCGGCCGCCTGGGTGCTGCCTTTGCGACGGACTATTTCGGCGTGACGCCGGACCTTGTGACGACCGCCAAGGGACTGACCAACGGCGCGATCCCGATGGGTGCGGTCTTCGCCAGCCGCAAGGTGCATGACGCACTGATGCACGGACCGGAAGGTGCGATCGAACTGTTCCATGGCTACACCTATTCCGGCCACCCGGCTGCCTGCGCCGCCGGTATCGCCACGCTCGACATCTACCGCGACGAGGGCCTTTTCACCCGCGGCGCCGAGCTGCAGGACGACTGGCACGAAGCGATGCACTCGCTGAAGGGCCTGCCGCACGTCATCGACGTCCGCACGATCGGCCTGATCGCCGGCATCGAGCTTGCCTCGCGCGACGGCGCTGTCGGCGCGCGCGCCTATGACGTCTTCGTCGACTGCTTCGAGAAGGGCCTGCTGATCCGCGTCACCGGCGACATCATTGCCTTCTCCCCGCCGCTGATCGCCGAGAAGAAGCATTTCGAGGAGATCGTTTCGGTGCTCGGCGATGCCCTGAAGCGCGCGAAGTAAGCAGCACTGCATGAAATACAGAAGGGCCGGTCAGCGATGACCGGCCTTTCTGCATAGTGCCTCAAGGTTATGTTTGGTGCGCGATGCTTAGAACTTGATCGCGAGGCCGATGATGGGGCCCTGCTCGACGACGTCGAACTTGAAGCCGTCATTGCTGTAGTCGACGCCCAGTGCGCGGTAGCCGGCCACTGCCGAGAACGTCTCGTTGAACTTGTAGCCCGCCGTCGCGGCGACATCCCAGTCGATGTCTGCGCCGCCACCGCCGACCAGGCCCCAGCCGGTGAGGAAGAAGTTCGGTGTAAGGAAGTAAGTCCCTTTCAGACCGCCGATCGCATCGACCCAAGTGTCGCCATCGCTTCGCGACACGGTCCGGTCGCGGAAGGTGATCGAGATCGTATTGTCGACCGACCACACCCGGACGCCGCCGACGATATCGAGGTTACCGGTGCTGTCCTGGAGCAGCGAGTAGCCGACGCCCGCAAAGCCCGCGAAAGTCTCGGAATCGACTTCACCGGAGATGAAGCCTCTGGGGGTCGCCGCGCTGCCGGAAATCTTTGAGTACATGAGATCGGTGACGACGCTGTAGCGTCCGTAACGGGCCTCGCCGATCGCCATCGCCCCGAAGTCGAGATGGTCCCAGATTTCGCTGAAGGACGTGTTCACATGGATAGTGCGCAGGCCGAAGTTCTGCAGGTCACCGGAAAGGCCCGTCGCCCAGAAATAAGGCGCGAACGTGAAGGTCCAGCCGCTTTCGGTTTGCACCTGCTGCGCCTCCGGGGTCATCGCGGTCGGCGTGAGGTCAGCGGCCAAGGCATTGTGGCCCAGCATGGTGGTCGCGACAAAGATAACACTGAATGCGATGCGCTGCGTCATGTGTCCCCTCCAAGGGCTTGACCCTGACAACTTTCGCCGCAGTTGTTTAGCGAGCCCCTCAATCCCCCAGGAGCACGCTTTCAGTCGATGCTGCCGAATCGACACTGCCGCCAATTTGACAATAACAACAAGAGATCGCGCGCTTTGACAAGCGCTTCTGTTTCCGCAAACCTTTTGCGGGCGCGTGCTCATGTGCTGCCTTGCATCGCCCGATGGCCTGCAGGGCCGCATGGCACCATTGCTGCGCCATTGGTCGCCGGGTCCGAATTTTTGTCGGCGTTTGCCCACGCCAAACGTCCCTTGTCTACCTGCCAGGAAATAGGAGAGCGAAAATGCGCAAGATCATCGTTGGAGCATTCGTCAGTCTCGACGGCGTCATGCAGGCACCGGGCGGCCCACAGGAAGACCCTATCGGCGGCTTCAGGTACGGCGGCTGGGCGGCCCCCTATTTCGACGAAGCGATGGGGACGGCCGTTGACGAGATGTTCGCGAAGCCCTTTGACCTGCTGCTCGGCCGCAAGACCTACGACATCTTCGCGGCGCATTGGCCCTACGCCGGCCCGGATGATCCGATCGGCTCCCTGTTCGATCGCATCACCAAGTTCGTGGCGACGCGCAATCCGGACCTGAAGCTGACGTGGCAGAACAGTCAAACGCTGGGGTCGGACGCGGTCGCCGCGCTCACGAAGCTGAAAGCCGAAGATGGGCCCGATCTCCTGACGCAAGGCTCGACGGATTTCCTGCAGACGCTGTTCCGGCATGACCTGGTCGACGAGCTCTACATCTCGTTGTTCCCGGTCGTGCTCGGCGGCGGAAAGAAGCTGTTCAGCGAAGGCGCGGCACCGCATGCGCTGAAGCTCGTCAGCTCCAAGGTGACGCCAGCCGGTGTCACCGTCAACAAATACAGCCGTGCGGGCGAAGTCCAGACAGGCTCGTTCGAATTCGATCAGCCGACGGACGCCGAACTGGAGCGGCGGAAGAATTTGACCTGACCTTCAAGGCAGAGCGCCAGTCGGGGAATAGCGGGCGAGCCCCGACCGCGCCGTCCTCCGCGTCGGCGCACACTGGTTGCGGAATGCAATCAGAGACGCTAGGCTATGTGTACACGCGGTGATCGGCACGGGAGGACGATATGAAACCGATCCTTTATGCGCATCCGTTTTCGTCATACTGCCAGAAGGCGCTGACTGCGCTCTACGAGAACGAAACCTCTTTCGAGTTTCGGATGCTCAGCCCGGAACATCCCGAGATCCTCCAGGAATTCGAAGCACTTTGGCCGATCAAGCGCTTCCCGGTTCTCGTCGACGGTGGCCGGACGTTGCTGGAGGCGACGGTGGTCATCGAATACCTGGCGCTCGCCCATCCCGGTCCGTTCAAGCCGCTTCCGGACGATCCGCAGGCGGCGATCGATGTGCGGATGCTCGACCGGATCTTCGACAATTACATCAGTTCCCCGCAGCAGAAGATTGTCTTCAATGCCATCCGGTCGGAGGCGGATCGCGATCCTTATGGCGTCGGCGAAGCGCGAACGATGCTGGAGCGGACTTACCAATGGCTGGATCGCCACATGGCGGGGCGGGAATGGGCGGCGGGCGACGCTTTCAGCCTGGCCGACTGCGCCGCCGCTCCTGCGCTGTTCTACGCCGACTGGACGCATGCGATCGACCCGGCGCTCACCAACCTCAAAGCCTATCGCGGCCGGCTGCTTGCCCGCCCCTCCTTCGCCCGCGCGGTGGACGAGGCGCGGCCTTATCGCAAGTTTTTCCCGCTCGGCGCGCCGGACCGGGATTGAGCGGGCGCAACGGGCTCAGATCAGGCCGCGGCCGGCGAGGTTGCGCATCAGCGCGGCAACGCCAAAAGTCCAGGGCGGGCACTCGGTCGAGAGGCGAACGGTGTTCGAGAGCGCCCCGAGTTCGGCATTCGAGATCGTCACCCGATCACCGATCCTGTGGGTGAAGCCTTCGCCTTTGACATCGCGATCCTTGACCGGGGCAAACAGCGTGCCCATGAACAGCATGAGGCCGTCCGGATATTGGTGGTGGAGGCCGATCGTCTGGGCGACGAGATCGAGCGGGTCGCGGCTGATCTCGCGCATCGTGCTCGTGCCCTGGAGTTCGAAACCGTCCTCGCCTTCAATCAGGAGGTCGAGGTCCGCCTTGCGGACATCGTCGATGGAATAGGTCTCGTCGAAGAGCCGGATGAAGGGGCCGATGGCGGCGGACGCATTGTTGTCCTTGGCCTTACCGAGGAGAAGCGCCGAACGGCCCTCGACGTCGCGGAGGTTGACATCGTTGCCGAGGCTCGCGCCTTTCACCTCGCCCCGGCTGTTCACGGCCAACACGATTTCCGGCTCGGGATTGTTCCACCGCGAGATCGGATGCAGGCCGACCGAGGCGCCCCAGCCGACGGCCGACAGCACCGGCGCCTTGGTGAAGACTTCCGCGTCCGGCCCGATGCCGACCTCGAGATACTGCGACCAGATGCCCTCTTCGATCAGCGCCGCCTTGACCTTCGCCGCCGCCTCGGAACCGGCCTTGAGGTTGCGCAGGCTGTCGCCGATGATGGCGGTGACGCGTGCACGGACCGTCTGCGCGAGCGCCGGGTTGCCGGCCGCCTTTTCCTCGATCACCCGCTCGATCATCGAGCGCGCAAAGGTGACGCCACAGGCCTTGACCGCCTGCAGGTCGCAAGGGGCAAGGAGATGTGGGCGCGAAAGGTCGCCCTCGCCTTCAATCGAATGGTCGAGCACGGTTGCAAGCGGCGCCACCGGATCGCCGGCCTGTGCGCGCACAAAGCCGACCGGGTCACCCATTTCGAGAAGGTCCCGCATTGTCGGCGCCGCCTTGCTGGAGATGTCGACCACGGCGCCGTTGTGCACAACCACCAGCGATGGTCCGCTGCGCTCGGGACGCCAGATGCGCCCGACGAACGTGCCGCGATCAAAGTTGCCAGCCTGCGATGTCATGCTGTTTTCCTCCGTCTTGCGCTGTCCTTTGTGCCCGAAAACGCGCCTATCGGACAGGGGGAATGCGGCTTGCCGCCGTTCCTGGCGTGCGCCAATATTCCCGCGCACTGGCACCCGGCTGGGGCAAGGCCCGAGCCTCCTTCGGCGGCGAAGAACCCGATTGCATTCCGACGAGGTCATCGCTAGTCAAAAACGCAGACGTTGCGGCGCATACAGGAAGCCACCATGACCATCATCGAAGAGTTGAAGCGTGCCCTTGGTTCGGAGGCTGTCCTTACTGGCACCGAGATAGGCGATCGCTACGTCAGCGACGCCAGCCAGACGGGGCGCATTCCGCCGATGGCAGTCATCCGTCCGCGAAGCGTGGACGCCGTTTCCGCCGCCCTCCGCATCTGCAACGAGCACGGCCAGCCCGTGATCCCCCAGGGCGGCATGACCGGTCTGGCCGGCGGCGCAAACCCGCGTGGCGGCGAGGTGGCGATTTCGCTGGAGCAACTGGCAGGGGTGGAGGAGATCGACCCGGCGGCGGCCACGATCACGCTCAAGGCCGGAACGATCCTGGAAACGGCGCAGGCGGCGGCGGCAGATGCGGGCTTCCTGCTGCCGATCGACCTCGGGGCACGCGGCAGTTGCCAGATCGGCGGCAACCTTTCGACAAATGCCGGCGGCATCCGGGTCATCCGCCACGGGGTCACGCGTGACAACGTGCTGGGGCTGGAAGTGGTGCTTGCCGACGGCACGGTGCTGTCGATGCTGAACAAGATGACGAAGAACAACACCGGCTATGACCTGCGCCAGTTCTTCATCGGCGCCGAAGGAACGCTCGGCATCATCACCCGCGCCGTCCTGAAGCTGAAGCCGCTGCCGACTGGGCGCAGCACGGCGCTTGTAGCTCTGGAAAGCTACGAGGCCGTGATCGCCTTTCTTCAGAAAGCCCAGCGCGAGTTGCTCGCGCTCTCCGCCTACGAGGCGATGTGGCAGAGTTTTGTCCGCTTCAGCAGCAAGGCCGAGGGTATCAAGCTATTCGAAGCCGAATATCCCTTTCTCGTGATTATCGAAGAAGACAACGACGGTTCGGACGTTGCGCGCGAGCGGTTTGAAGGTTTCCTCGGCGGCGCGCTGGAAGAGGGCCTCATCGTCGATGCGCTCATCGCCCAATCCGAGAAGGACGCCCGCCATTTCTGGACCGTGCGCGAGGCCGTTACGATGGATCGGTTGCTGCCGTCTCTGGTAAACCTCGACGTCAGCATGCCGAGCGGCGAAATCGGTCGTTTCACCGAGGCCTGCGAGGCGGATCTGCTGTCGCGCTTCCCCGACGCCCATGTCTCCTTCTACGGCCATATCGGCGACAGCAACCTGCATATTGCGTTTTCCGTGGCCAACGCATCCGACAGCGAACTGCATGCCGTGGACGAAATCGTCTATGCGCTCGTGCAACAATTCAAGGGCTCCGTCTCGGCAGAACATGGGATCGGCACGTTGAAACGTCCCTATCTCGGCTGCTCCCGGAGCCCCGAGGAACTGGAAGCCATGCGCCGGATCAAGCACACGCTCGATCCGAAAGGCATCCTGAACCCCGGCAAGGTTATCTGAGGACAGGCCGACGCCACGCCAAGGATTGAGCTGCGAGGATGCAGATGACCGACAGCAAACGACGCGTGCTCGTTACCGGTGCAACCCGCGGACTGGGCCTCGAGATCGCCAAGGCATTTGCCCACGAAGGGGCTCGGGTCGCACTCAACGGTCGCGACGCTTCCGCGCTGGAGGCTCATTGCGCTTCATTGCGCCAGCAGGGCTTCCTGGCCGAAGCGCTGCCGGCTGACCTTGCGGACAGTCCGGAGACGATTGCACATCGGGCCGCCGAACGACTTGGCGGGCTGGACGTGGTCGTCCACGCGGCCGGCATCCGTGACCGTCGGACGACCGAGCACCTCGATGGTGCGGCCTTTGCCGCGCTTCTTGACGTCAACCTGACCGCAGCCTATCGGCTGGCGCGCGCGGCCATTCCGCTTCTTCAGACATCCAGTGCCGGGCGGCTGATCTTCGTGACGTCGATCGCTGCGCGGATCGCCCGCAAGCCCGACCCCGCCTACACGGCCTCGAAGGGCGGACTGGAAGCATTGACGCGGTCGCTTGCGGTCGAGTTCGGCGCCGACAACCTCACCGTGAATGCGATCGCGCCCGGCTGGTTCGTCACCGAACCGAACAAGGCGCTGTCGGAGGATGCCGGCGTGCAAGCCTTCGTCGACGCGCGCATTCCCTTGCGGCGCTGGGGCCGACCGCAGGAACTGGCTCCAGCGGCCCTGTTCCTGGCCTCGCCGGCCGCAAGCTTCGTCAACGGCATCACGCTCACCGTCGACGGCGGAATGTCCGCGCAGATGTAGCCAAGCCGCGGCTCAGGCTTTCTGGCAGTTCGGCGCTGTTTCCGTCGCACCGGTCTCGAAATCTCCGGGCTGGGGCGGCGCGATCGGCTTGAACAGCGAACGGTCCGGTTTCAGGTCGAGCAGCGGCGTGCCGTTCAGGCAGTCGAGCCCGCGCACGTACAGGGCGTTGCCCTCGACCCGATCCAGCATAACGATCGATGTCCCGATCGGGTTCGGCCGCACCGGCGAGCGTAGCGAAAAGGTGCCGTGCACCTTGCCGCTGCTGGCCGGGCTCTGCAGGATGAGATCGCGCCGGGACCTGTCGAGCCAATAGAGGACCTCTAGCCGCTCGAACGCTTCGATGCCTTCCAGCGCCGGGATCCACGGGTCAAAGATCTCGATCCGGCACACCGGCCCATCCGGGCGACCTTGCCGCGGGCAGAGCAGGCGCGATTCCCACGGTGTGTGGATGCGTCCGATGAAGACGAGCCCCGCATCGGTCGGCTCGGGCGGCGCGACGGCGACCTCGTTCTCGCGGATTTCGTTTTCCCGAACCATGCGTTTCCTCCTTCGGTCATGCGTTCATGCGTAGCGTTCAAGCGATGCGCTCGTCGGCGACCGAAAACTGCGTCCCCTCGCCTGCGAGACTTTGACGCGATCGCGAAATCCTGCAAGCGATATATTTCACAAAATATAGCACTAGCCATTTGGTGCGCGCCGTTATATCCAAGGAAATATCTCGCACAGCATGGAGGGGACTATGAAATTCAACCGTCGTCATTGGATGAGGTTTACCGCGGCCTCGGTTGCCGCGACCTGGCTCGGAGTCGCGGCCATTGCCGCGCCGGCGTCAGCCGACGACAAGATCACGGTCTTTGCGGCGGCCAGCCTTAAGAACGCGCTCGACGCGGCCAACGCGGCCTGGACGAAGGAAACGTCCAAGGAAACGACGGTCTCCTATGCCGCCTCCTCGGCGCTCGCAAAGCAGATCGAGGCTGGCGCGCCGGCCGACATCTTCATCTCCGCCGACCTTGCCTGGATGGACTATGTGGCGGAGAAGAAGCTGATCAAGGAGGATTCGCGCTCCAACCTGCTCGGCAACCGCATCGTGCTCGTGGCGCCGAAGGATGCAGCCAAGCCGGTCGAGATCAAGGACAGCTTCGACCTTGCCGGCCTCGTGGGCGACGGCAAGCTCGCCATGGGTGCGGTCGACTCCGTCCCCGCCGGCAAATACGGCAAGGCCGCACTGGAGAAACTCGGCGTCTGGCCATCTGTCGAGGCCAAGGTCGCAGGGGTCGAAAGCGTCCGCGCGGCGCTCGCGCTCGTTTCCCGCGGCGAGACGCCCTACGGCATCGTCTACGAGACGGATGCCGCCGCCGACCCGGGCGTCGCAGTCGTCGGAACGTTCCCCGAAGATAGCCATCCGCCGATCATCTATCCGATCGCCGTCCTGTCGGAATCCAGGAGTGCCGACGCCAAAGCCTATCTCGACTTCCTGAAGTCCGACGTGGCATCACGGTTCTTCACCGAGCAGGGCTTCACCATCCTGAAGTGAGTTCCTCCCCGCGCGCCCGCGCCGCGAATGGCGCGGGGCGTTGTATTCCTTTGAAACGTTGCACTAATTTGATTGCATATGAATTCGACCGACGGGTGTCGGCCTTCGCCGGATGGCATGCGCCGACGGACCAATCGTGGAAATGTGAGCTCTGACTTGGACTGGTTGACCCTCAGCGACGCGGAATGGACGGCAATTCGGTTGAGCCTGCTGGTCTCGACGGTGGCGGTGGCGGCAAGCCTCCCCTTCGGCGTCCTGGCTGCGCTGGCACTGTCGCGCGGCAGCTTCTGGGGCAAGTCGCTGCTGAACGGCATCGTGCACCTGCCGCTGATCCTGCCGCCGGTCGTCACCGGCTTCCTGCTGCTCATCCTGTTTGGACGAAAGGGTCCGATCGGCTCGTTTCTCGATGAGTATCTCGGCATTGTCCTCGCCTTCCGCTGGACGGGTGCGGCACTCGCCTGCGCGGTCATGGGCTTTCCACTGCTGGTGCGCTCCATCCGCCTGTCGCTCGACGCGGTGGATCGCAAGCTCGAGGATGCGGCGGGTACATTGGGTGCCAACCGGGCCTGGGTGTTTGTCACGGTCACGCTTCCGCTGATCCTGCCGGGCGTCATCGCCGGCATGATCCTCTCCTTTGCCAAGGCGATGGGCGAGTTCGGCGCGACGATCACCTTCGTCTCCAACATCCCCGGCGAAACACAGACGCTGTCAGCGGCGATCTACACGTTCACCCAGGTCCCCGGCGGCGATGCGGGCGCAATGCGCCTGACGATCGTCGCGATCATCATCTCGATGGCGGCGCTGCTTGCATCGGAATACATGGCAAGCGCGGTCGGAAAGCGGGTGCATTTCGAATGACGCTGTCGGTCGAAATCCGCCACCAGCTCGGCAATTTCCGCCTCGACGCAAGCTTTATGTCCGAAGGCGGCGTCACCGCCCTCTTCGGTCGGTCCGGGTCGGGCAAGACGTCGCTGCTGGGCGCGATCGCCGGCCTCGTCCGCCCTGACGAAGGCCGGATCGTGCTCGGCGGAGACATCCTGGTCGACACGAAGCGCAAGATCTTCGTGCCCAAGCACAAGCGGCGCTTCGGCTACGTCTTTCAGGAGGCGCGACTTTTTCCGCATCTTTCCGTTAGGGGCAACCTGACCTATGGCCGCTGGTTCGCGCCGCGCGGCATCGAGCCGGCAAGCTTTGAGCATGTCGTCGGCCTCCTCGGCATCGGCGCCCTGCTCGACCGGCGGCCGGCGAACCTTTCCGGCGGGGAAAAGCAGCGCGTGGCGATCGGCCGTGCGCTGCTGTCGGCGCCACGGATGCTGCTCATGGATGAGCCGCTTGCGGCGCTCGACGACGAGCGCAAGGCGGAGATACTGCCCTATCTGGAGCGGCTGCGCGACGAAACGAAGATCCCGATCGTCTATGTCAGCCACGCCGTGCACGAGGTGGCGCGGCTGGCTGACCGCGTCGTCCTGCTGAATGACGGCAGGGTGGAAGCCATCGGCACCGTATCGGAGGTGCTGAGCAGCCCATTGCTCGCCGCAACGGTGGACCGCCGGGAGGCCGGAAGCGTGCTGACGGGTACCGTCGCCGCCGTCGATCGGCCGCATCGTATCGCGACGGTGCGGCTGAATGCGCGGGAACTCCACGTGCCCAATACCGATATCGAAGCCGGCAAGTCGGTGCGCGTCCATATTCCCGCCCGCGACGTCATCCTTTCGACCGGCAAGCCCGAAGGCCTGAGCGCGCTCAACATCCTCGAGGGCACGATCGCGGCGATCACTCCCGATGGCGAGGGAATGATCACGGTGGAGGTCGATTGCGGCGGCGATGCCGTCCATGCCCGGATCACCGCACTGTCCGGCGAACGGCTGCAGTTGCACCCCGGCAAGACGGTCTTTGCCATCATCAAGACGGTGGCGCTCGACACGCGGTAAGATCAGCGACCGTCTTCCGGCGCACTCTTCGCGCGGTTGGCCTCCAGCCAGTCCAGATCCCCGGACAGCGCCGCTCTTGCTTTCTCCTCCATCCCCCGGAAGCGTGCCAGGAGTTCCTCGCCGAACGGGGTCACGGCCGCGCCGCCGCCCTGCTTGCCGCCACGCTGCGATTCCACCACCTGCGAAGAAAACATGCGGTTCATCGCATCGACCAGCAGCCAGGCACGCCGGTAGGACATGTCCATCGCGCGGCCTGCCGCCGAGATCGATCCGGTCTCGCGAATCTTTTCCAGCAGCAGCATCTTGCCACGCCCGAGCCGTTCGGCATGCGGAAAATCGATCCGGAGGATCACGCGCAAATCACCGGACGCGTCGTTCTTCATCGGGCCCCAGTCCTTCTTGATTGTCCGGTTAACCTACCGAATGTCGAACGCCAGTGCCAATGCAACGGACACCTGTCAACAACGCCGCACCGGTCAGGTATCCCTTGCGCTCTGCCGCCGTCCGCGCAAAAGGTGCGGCGAACGAATTGAGGGACGGGCCGACGGATGCAGCGGGACGAGATAGCGATCATTGGCGGCGGCCCGGCAGGGCTGATGGCCGCCGAGGTGCTGACCGGCGCCGGACGGGCAGTAACGGTGTACGAGGCGATGCCGACGGTGGCCCGAAAGTTCCTGCTTGCCGGCAAATCCGGTCTCAACATCACCCACTCCGAGCCCTACGCCCGCTTTGCCGGGCGCTTCGGCACGGCATCGGAGCGACTGCGCCCGGCGCTCGACGCGTTTTCCCCGGATGCCGTGCGCGCATGGGCAACCGGGCTTGGAATCGAGACGTTTGTCGGCAGTTCCGGCCGCGTGTTTCCGACGGCGATGAAGGCTTCGCCGCTGCTGCGGGCATGGTTGCGTCGGCTGGAGGCACAAGGGGCAACGATCAGGACCCGTCATCGCTGGATCGGCTTCGCCGACGATGGCCTCGTCTTCGAGACGCCGGAGGGGCCAACGACGATCAAGAGCAAGGCGACGCTGCTTGCGCTCGGCGGCGCCAGCTGGCCGCGGCTCGGTTCCGACGCATCCTGGGTCGGCCCGCTTCGGGAGAAAGGCGTGACCGTCGCCGCGCTGCGGCCGGCAAACTGCGGCTTCGACGTTGCCTGGAACGAAACTTTCCTGACACGTTTTGCTGGCGAACCGATCAAGTCGGTGACGGCGACGTCGGATGCCGGCGCCATTCCCGGCGAATTCGTCATCTCCCGGCACGGCATCGAAGGCAGCCTCATCTATGCGCACGCGGCCGCCCTGCGCGATGGGCTGGAACGCGACGGCGAGGCGGTCCTTGTCCTCGATCTTGTGCCGGGTCGAGCCACCGAGCGCCTCGCACGCGACCTCGGCCGCCAGAGCGACAAGGCGAGCCTTAGCAATCGCTTGCGCAAAGGTGCCGGCCTGGCGGGCGTGAAGACGGCCTTGCTGCGCGAGCTCGCACCGGACCTCGCGCAGTATTCTGCGGAGCGCCTTGCAACGACGATCAAGGCACTACCGCTGCGCGTCCAGCGACCGCGCCCCATCGCCGAAGCGATCTCCTCGGCCGGCGGCATCCGGTGGAGTGGCATCGATGCCGGCTACATGCTGGAGGCCCTACCCGGCGTTTTCGTCGCCGGCGAAATGCTTGACTGGGAGGCGCCAACCGGCGGGTATCTGCTGACTGCCTGCATGGCGACCGGCCGGGCGGCCGCTCACGGGCTCGATAGCTGGCTTCGACGATAGCCGCTGTGATCAGTCGGCACGCGCAGCGAGGTACGTCGGCAGCGCGTCGCGGGCAAGGGGTTCGGAGATGAGGAAGCCCTGACCGAAATCGCAGTTCATGCCCTGCAGAATCTCCAGCTGTTCTTCGGTTTCGATTCCCTCGGCGACGACCTGCATCCCCAGGCTGTGGGCCAAGCCGACGGTGGCTCGCACGATACGGAAAGCATCCGCACTCGTAGACATGTCACGAACGAACGACCGGTCGATCTTGATCCGGTTGACCGGGAAGCGCCGCAAATGTGCCAGCGAGGCATATCCCGTGCCGAAGTCGTCGAGCGCAATCGAAAAGCCCAGTCCGTCCAATTCGGTCAGTGTCTGCGCAATCTGGTCATGGGCGGCATCGAGAAGGATGTTTTCGGTCAGCTCCACCTCCACGCATTGCGGCTCCAGCCCGCTTTCTGCGACCATCGCCCGCAACATCGACGGAAAGTCCGGGCGACGGATCTGCGCCGCGGCAACGTTGATTGCCACCTGCCCGATGTCCAGCCCCTGGGATCGCAAAGTGCGCATGGCGTTGAAGGTCTTGCGCAAGATCTGATGACCCAATTCCACGATCAGGCCGTGCGTCTCGGCGACCGCAATGAACTCGGCGGGGCAGACCGGCTGGCCGGCGCGGTTCCAGCGCGCCAGCACCTCAAATCCGGCATGCGATCCATCGCTGACGCGGAACTGCGGCTGCAACGCGATGTCGATCTGGTTCGTGGACACGGCAGCCGCCAACGCGTTTGCCATCCTGTGCCTGCGCTCACTCTCCACAGACATAGCCCGCGAATATAGCTTGTGCCGACCGCGGCCTTCGGCCTTTGCCTCATAGAGGGCGAGATCGGCTTTCTTGAGCAGACTTTCCGGCCGCCGTCCGTCACGAGGAAACAGACAGCCTCCGATGCTCATGCGCGGCGTGATCTGATGCCTCTGGAAAGGAACCGGCTGTTGAACCTTCGTAAGCAGCCTCTCGAGGGTTTTGTCGATGTTCGCTCGTGTCGCATTCGACAGAATGATCGCGAATTCGTCTCCCCCGAGCCGCACGATGGTATCGGTCTTTCGGATTGCTTCCTGCATCCGTTTTGCCACCGCAATGAGCAGCGCATCGCCGGCGGCATGGCCGAGAGTGTCATTCGTCTGCTTGAAGCCATCAAGGTCCGCCACGACCAGGGCGCCGCTCACCCCAGTCTTGCGACTGTTTGCAATGGCCTGCTCCAGCCGTCTCTCCAGCACAGACCGGTTGAACAATTTCGTCAGCGGATCGTGCTCCGCGTGAAACTTGATCGCCGCTTCGGATCGTTTCAGCTCCGTGATGTCGGTTCGCGTTCCGACGATATGACCGGAGGCGGATCGCTGCTCTTGCACCTGCAGCCAACGTCCCCCGGCGATCGCCACGACCGCCTTGCGCCCCGGATTTGCGTGTTCGCGCAAGCGCGCCTGGAGCCAGGCTTCGCGCCCCTCCGGCGTGTTGCGCGGCAGAAGGTATTGCCCATTCTCCAATCCGCATTGCACGATCGCGGCGTAGGTGCTGCCGGGCACTATCGCCTCACGCGCCTTGCTGTAAATTTCCTCGAAGGCACGGTTGTGAAGGACGAGACGGTCTTCGGCGTCAAAGGCTGCGATGCCGTCCGGGATCGTTTCGATGACGTCCACAAGCAACGCCTCTGCCTTGCGGCGCCTGGCGACCTCTTCTTTCAGCGTCCGCTCGGCGAGCTTCCGATCGGTGATGTCATACCGGATCGACACATAGGCATTCGTCCGACCCGCGCGGTCCGGCACCGGGACGATCGTTGTGTCGACCCAGTAGAGGGTGCCGCACTTGGCCCGGTTGCACACTTCACCATGCCAGATTTCACCACCGGCGATCTTGCGCCACATCTCCTCGAAAAAATCCTTCGAGTGATGTCCCGAGTTGACGAGACGATGGTTCTGTCCGATCAGTTCGTCCGACCCATAGCCGCTGATGGTGCAGAACTTGCCGTTGACAAAGACGATCTTTCCACGCCGGTCGGTCACCGCAACGATCGCGTGCTGGTCCAACGCCGCCTGGTAGGCCCTGAACAGCCCCTGTAAACCGCCATTTTCCTCATCGACCTCGTCCCGGTCTGCGGATTTGCTCGTTGCTCGCTTCGAATTCGCCAGGATTCGAACAATCGCGGTTCGCCGCGAGCGTTTGCGGGAACGAAGTCGGCCGGCGTCTTCTTCGACAACCGGCGCAGCCTCTTCAGTAATTTGTAATCCATTCATTCTAAAATAGACTCCGTCCGGAATGGATAAACTGTTGTGCAGTATAACAAATTTAACAAGTTGTTACTGTCGATTTGACATTTCACAATTTCTGTTATGAATTGGCACCAAAATGATGCGGAGCGCGCCTTGGCTGAAAGTGGCAATTCCACAACATTTCTGAGCAACCACGTCCTCGCCGCGCTGAAAGCGGATGCCCGTGATTTCATCGTTGACCGCGCCGAGATGCGCGAGATGAACACCGGCGATGTCATCTTCACGAATGGCGCCCAGGTCACGCATCTTGTGTTTCCGTTGGAGGGCGTCGTGTCCTTCATCGCCGAACTTGCAGGCGATAAGAGCGTCGAAAAAGTGTCCATCGGGCGTGAAGGGTTTCTCGGTTTTGCTCTTGTTATGGAGAGCGAGACGTCGTTGGGGACGTCCGTCGTTCAGGTGCCGGGTCGCGCGCTGTGGCTTCCCACGACCGATTTCGACCAGGCTCTCACGCGCTTCAGGGGCGTGCGCGCGGCCATGTTGCGCTATGCCAAATCGCTGATGATGCAACTGATGGAGTCGGTCGCCTGCAGCAGCCTGCATACAGCCGAACAGCGGGTTTCCCGCTGGCTGCTGCAGGCGCATGACCGCGTCTCGGGCGACGAGTTCCACGTCACTCAGGAGGCGATATCGCGACTGCTGGCGCTTCGGAGGGCAACCGTCAATGCCGCCTGCAGCGACCTGATGAACGCTGGCGCGATCACCTACGTTCGCGGCCGGGTAACCGTGCAGAATCGCGCGGCCCTGCATGCGCGCTCCTGCCCCTGCTATGATCGGATCCGGTCGGCCTCGGTTTGCTGATATCGGTGCGGTGCGCAGCCGATCATATCCATGGATGTCCGAACCGCTCCGATCACGCTGCATGACGCGACCTGTTTGCGTTGCCGCCTGCCCTGCTTTCTGCTCCGGGTCGTCGTAGCGAGTCCTCGGTGCCGTCCCGAAACCCGGCGATGGCACGCGAGAGCGCCTCTGCTTCGGCGGCAAGCGACCGGCTAGCCGCCGCATTTTCCTCAATCGCGGCAGCGTTGCGTTGCGTTGCGTCGTCAATCTGACCGGTTGCTGCGGAAATTTCAGCGATGCTTGCCGCTTGCGTGCGGGCCGACTGGGCGATGCCATGAACGAGATTACCCGTGTGTCGGATCGCCTCGGCAATGCTCGACAGTTGGGACTGCGTTTCACCAACCAGGCCGACACCGGTCGAGATGCTGTTCGAGTTTGCTTGAATCAGGCCGGCGATTTCCCTCGCCGCATCCGCCGATCGTTGCGCCAGCGACCGAATTTCACTTGCGACCACCGCGAAGCCCTTCCCGGCGTCACCGGCGCGTGCGGCTTCCACGCTTGCGTTGAGCGCAAGCAGATTGGTCTGGGAGGCAATCTTGTCGATGACGGAAATGATGTTCGTGACCTTTGCGGACGAGGCATCGACCTCGCGGATGGCATCCGCCGTCCTTTGTGCAATCACGACACCCTGTTCGGCCGCATTCATCACGCCTGATACCGTGCGGCTTGCATCCTGCGCCGTATCCGCCGTGCTCTCGATTGCGCCAGCCAATTCCCGGATCGCCGTGACGGTCTCCTCAAGAGCCGTGGCCTGCCGCTCGCACTGGCGGTTGGCGTTCTCCGCCGCACTGGCGATCTCCACCGAGCCGGCGCGCACATTTCCCGCTGCGTCCCGCACCGAAGCAATCACTCGCGACAGGCTCGCGACCGCCTCGTTGAAGCCTTGTGCCAGCCGCTCCGATTTCTCCGACACATTGGGATCGACGGAAACTCCTAGGTCGCCATCGGCGAGCCGCAACAATGCCGCGGCGACTTGATCCAGAGACTCGATCTGCTGCAGTTCCGCCTTCCGGCGCCGCTCCTCCAGATTGTCGAGATAGACGGAGATCGCCAGCTCCATGTCGAGCATCGCCGCCTTGACGAGAACGACCACCTCCTTCGCCAGATTGTCTTGCGGTGGCTGCGTCCTGTTCCTGGCGATCGCAAAGCTTGATTTTGGCTTTTGCGGCTGGCGGGCCGCAAACAGCCCCTCCAGCAACCGCTCCATCACGAGAGCATAGCCGCCAATGTACCAGCGGGGTTCCAGCCCGATCCTGGCGTGCACGGAACCGACGGTGCGGACGGCCTCCATGTAGTCGCGGCCGTATTGTCCGCTGAGGATCATCGCCCAATGCTGCTTCTGCCTGCCTCCGGCACGCGCCACCGCGGCATCGCCGTCAAAAAACCCGCGCGTCTGGGGCGTGGCGCGGATCGTCTGGTAGAATGTGGCGAGCGCCGCATCCATGTTCGCCATGACCACCGCTGCAGTTTGCCGCAGGATATCGCTTTCGTCGGGCCCCAGCCCGACAAAAGTCAATCGTTCACTGATCTCGTCCTCGTCCCTACGCGCATCCATATATTCACCCCTCAAGCATATATGCACGCTACCGTTCCGAACGATAACGTGCATATAAGTATATTAAGGTTCTGTTACCGATGTACGACGAAAGGACTATTTACAAAGAAACTTATTCAAAAACAGCGCCATGAGATCCGTTCGACCAAGTATGCGGGTCAGAGCTGCCAACTCGACAAACCCGGCTCCGCCCTCAGTACCCGGTGATCAGCTCGATCTTCGAGCCGTCCGTAAAACGGGAAAGGCGAAAATCCTTCGAGTCGACCACCGGAGTTCGACCGGTGACGATATCGGCCATGAGCCGGCCGGCGCCCGGACCGATGCCGAACCCATGCCCCGAAAAGCCGGTGGCGATATGGAAGCCGGGAATGCGATCGACGGCGGAGATCACCGGGATCGCGTCCGGCGTCACGTCCATATATCCGCCCCAGCGTTGCGCGATCTGCGCCCTCTCGAAAATCGGAAAGGCGCGCCGCAGATTGGCAAGGGCGTTGTCCGACATCCTCGTCGAAGGCTTGGGATCGAGGACGCGGCAATATTCGAACGGGCTCGGCTCGTCCAGGGTCCAACGATCGGGAATGCGCACTTCGTCCCAGAAGCGCCATCCGGCACGGAATTTCAGTGCGCGCCACTCCTTGCGCAGCGCCGGCATGAAATCCAGCGCGAAGCGGAAGGACTTGGGCACTATATCGACGACGTTTTCGCTGCCCGATGCGATCGTATAACCGCCGTCCTGCCGCTTGCGGAAGGCGAAATCGCTGGCCCACATCGCCTGTTCCGGTCCGCCCTCCAGCGGTTTAGTGCGCAGGACCGAGTTCAGGACCTTCAACTGCGGAAGGTGGATGCCGAGCGTGCCGGCGAAAAGGCTGGACCAGGCCCCGCCGGCGAGAACGACCGCCTTGCAGGCAATCGACCCGCGCTCCGTGACGACGCCGGACACGGCACCGGCGGCCGTCTCGATGCCACGCACGGCGCATTCGGTCAGGATCGCCGCGCCATTGGCGCGGGCCGCTTCGGCGATCGCAGGAGCAGCCTTCTGCGGTTCGGCGCGCGCATCGGCCGGTGTAAAGAGCGCGCCCTTCAGGTTCATCGTCGTCCCAGGATACATGGACCGGAATTCCTGCCCGCTCAGCATCCGCGCCTCGATCTCATAGTCCTCGAGGTTCTTGATCCAATTTCTGTGGTGGGAGAATTCCTGGTCGGTCGAGGAGGTGAAGATGATGCCGGCGCGCTTGAAGCCGGTGTCGCGGCCGGTGCGCTGGTCGAGCGTGTCCCAGATCCGCAGCGATTCCGCCATCAGCGGCACTTCACGCGGGTCGCGGCAGGCAATCCGCACCCATCCCCAGTTCCGACTCGACTGCTCCTGGCCGATGCCGCCCTTTTCGCACAGCGCCACCCGCAGACCGCGCTCCGCGAGCTCCAGCGCCGTCGAGGCGCCGATGATGCCGCCGCCGATGACCACGACATCGACTTCCTTGGGCAATTCGACATCGCCATGAACGGGAACGACATAGGGACCGGGCATGCGGCGAAATCCTTCAACGGTGGATGAAAACGTCAGCACTTTTCGTCCGGCACCGCGCGCGCGATGTCAAGCCTGCACTTGCGGCGCGGAATTGGCAGGAACCGTTGCGTCCCGTCGAGGTTGCGTTCTCAGCGCCTCCGCGTACCCGGTCTCTCCGGCACCAGTGACGTGGAACACAACGACACGCTGCCCCAGCGTTAGATGCGGCTGGGACGCGAACCCACCCACGCGGGGGAACCATGGCGTCGGGATGACGTTTCTGATCCAGAGTTCATGGAAGGAGCAAGACCATGCAAGTTGTCGGAGTACAGGTTCACCCGGAGATGGGTGGAAAGGCCGGCTTCACCGTCGAATTCGTCGGCGAAGCCGGCGAGGTGGTCAGCGTCCTCCTGCGGGCTGGCGACGACAGTGACCTCAATCGTCTCAACGCCACGGACCGAGCCAAGGCTGTGTTGCTGGAGGTTGCCACGTTCGATGGCAGTCTGTTGACCGGCGATGATGAGGTGAATTGCCTGCGTAGCGCCCGTGCCACGGGCGACACGCAAACCATGGAAGAGGAGTTGGACGAAGGGCTGGAGGCATCGTTTCCCGCAAGCGACCCCGTGTCGATCACGGTGAGCACCATTCCAGCCGGCAGGACCGATCATCCGGACGCGAAAAAGTCCGAGTAGCGCCAACGAGCCCGCGTGACAGGGCCGCCAAGGCCCTGTCAGCCAACGCCACTGGCTGATGGTCCATTAACCGGCCTGCTACCACCAATTTTCCAGCATCGATGATGGAACTACTTTCGCGCGCAGCGGGCTCAAATCGCCTCGAAGCGTCCGCCAGACCCTTGATGCCCGCGGCCAGTCATCGATCACGTAAATTGCAAACAATGCCGATTATGTGAAGGGAACATTGGTCCAAGGATTCCGTTTTCCTGTATAATGATTCTACAGGCAGCGATTCCGATCCGACTTCAACGGCTTGTCGTGGGAGACGACCATGCAAAGGGGTGAATCCGACGTCTTCAATCTTTTCTCGGAGATCTACTCCAGCACCGCGCGGGAGGAGATGAGTCTTCAAGAATACCTGCTCGCGTGCCGTGATGATAAAAGCATGTACGCCACCGCGCAGGAGCGCATGGTTGATGCGATCGGCGAACCCACCCTTGTCGATACGAGCACCGACGAACGGCTCGGGCGCATCTACTCGAACCGCACAATCAAGATCTACCCGACCTTCTCCGATTTCTACGGCATGGAAGACACGATCGAGCGGATCGTGGGCTATTTCCGCTATGCCGCTCAGGGTCTCGAAGAACGCAAGCAGATCCTCTATCTCCTCGGTCCGGTCGGCGGCGGCAAGTCCTCTTTGGCCGAGCGTCTGAAGAAACTGATGGAACTGCGGCCGATCTATACACTGATGGTCAACGGCAAGGTGAGCCCGATCTTTGAATCGCCGCTGGGCCTGTTCCATCCCGAACGGATGGCCGACCTGCTCGAGGACAAGTACGGCATCGCCCGCCGCCGCCTCACCGGATTGATCTCCCCATGGGCCGCCAAGCGGCTGGACGAGGTTGGCGGCGACATCTCCAAGTTCAGCGTCGTCAAGATGATGCCGTCGCGACTGCGGCAGATCGCCATCGCCAAGACCGAGCCTGGCGACGAGAACAACCAGGATGTCTCCGCGCTGGTCGGCAAGGTCGACATCCGCCAGCTCGAAAACTACAGCCAGGCCGACCCGGACGCCTATTCCTACAGCGGCGGCCTCAACCGGACGACCCAAGGGCTGCTGGAATTCGTCGAGATGTTCAAGGCGCCGATCAAGGTGCTGCATCCGCTGCTGACGGCAACCCAGGAAGGCAACTACAACGGCACCGAGAACTTTGGCGGCTTCCCCTTCCAGGGCATGGTGCTCGCCCACTCGAACGAATCCGAGTGGTTGCAGTTCAAGAACAACCGGAACAACGAGGCCTTCCTCGACCGCATCCTCGTGGTGAAGGTTCCCTATTGCCTACGGGTCACAGAGGAACGGCAAATCTACGAAAAACTCTTGCGGGAGAGCGAACTCGCCAACAATCCCTGCGCGCCGGAAGTGCTGGAAAACCTCAGCCGCTTCACCGTCTCGACCCGATTGGCACCCCACGAGAACTCACCGCTCTACACCAAGATGCGGGTCTATGACGGCGAGAACCTGAAGGATATCGACCCCAAGGCGAAATCCGTCCAGGAATACCGGGACGTGGCCGGTGTCGACGAAGGCATGACCGGTGTCAGCACCCGCTTCGCTTTCAAGGTGCTGTCGGAAACCTTCAACTACGATACCAAGGAAGTAGCGGCCGACCCCGTACATCTGATGTACATCCTGGAACAGGCGATCAAGCGCGAGCAGTTCCCCAAGGAAACCGAAGCCGCCTATCTCGACTTCATCCGCTCGGAACTGGCCACCCGCTACGCCGAGTTCATCGGCCACGAGATCCAGAAGGCGTATCTGGAATCCTACAGCGAATACGGACAGAACCTGTTCGACCGCTACATCGCCTATGCCGATGCCTGGCTCGAGGACCAGGACTTCAAGGATCCCGATACGGGCCAGATCCTCAACCGGCAGATCCTCGACAGCGAGCTGTCGCAGATCGAAAAGCCGGCCGGCATCGCCAATCCGAAGGACTTCCGCAACGAGGTGGTGAAGTTCACCCTGCGCGCCCGCGCCAAGAACCACGGACGCAATCCCTCCTGGACCAGTTACGAAAAGCTGCGCGAGGTGATCGAAAAGAGGATGTTCGGCCAGGTCGAGGATCTTCTTCCGGTGATCAGCTTCGGCTCCAAGAAGGACAGTTCGACCGAAAAGCAGCACGCCGAGTTCATCCAGCGCATGATCGAACGCGGCTACACCAAGCGCCAGGTCCGGCGTCTGGTCGACTGGTACATGCGGGTCAACAAAGCGGGCTGATGCCCACCGAGGGGTCGTGGGCATGCCGAATTTCATCGACCGGCGTCTGAACCCGAAGGACAAGAGCATCGGCAACCGGCAACGCTTCTTGCGGCGGGCCCGCGAAGAACTCAAGCGTGCCGTCAAGGAGCAGATAAAGTCGATCGGCATCGCCGATGTCGGTACCACCCACAGTGTATCCATGCCCACGCGCGGTGTCGGCGAGCCGACGTTCCAGCCCGCCGGAGACACCGGCGATCGGGAACGCGTGTTGCCGGGCAACAAGGAATTTTCTCCCGGCGATCGCTTGCGCAAGCAACAAAGCGGCGGAGGCGGCAAGGGCGGTGCCGGCACCGGGGAGGACGAAGACGACTTCCAGTTCGTCCTTTCACGCAACGAGGTGCTCGACCTGTTCTTCGAGGACCTCGAACTGCCGGACATGGTCAAGCTGTCGCTGAAGGAAACCCCCACCTTCAAGCCCCGACGCGCCGGTTTCTCGGTGACCGGCAATCCCACCAACATCAATGTCGGGCGAACGATGCGAAACAGCTTCGGCCGGCGCATTGCGTTGCGACGGCCCAAGCAGGCGGAGATCGATGCGCTGCTGGTGGAGATCGCCGAACTGGAAACAAAGGGCGGCCGTCAAGCGCATGAACGGCTGGCCATGCTGCAAGCCGAACTGGACTGGCTGGAGCGGCGGCGCCGGCGCGTTCCGTTCATCGATACGGTCGACATCCGCTTCAACCGCTTCGAGCAGCAGCCGTTGCCGAATGCCAGCGCGGTGATGTTCTGCCTGATGGACGTATCGGCCTCGATGGGCGAGCGGGAGAAGGACCTCGCCAAGCGGTTTTTCGTGCTGCTGCACCTCTTCCTCAAGCGCCGCTACGAGCGCATCGAGATCGTCTTCATCCGACACACGGACGAGGCGCGGGAGGTTGACGAGGAGACGTTCTTCTACAGCACGCAGAGCGGTGGCACGATGGTTTCCACCGCTCTCGCGGAAATGCTGCGCGTCATCGAGGCACGCTATCCCGCCAGCGAGTGGAACATCTACGCCGCCCAGGCCTCGGACGGCGACAATATCTCCGGCGATTCCGACCGCTGCATCACGCTGCTCAGCGCGGTCATGCGGCTCTGCCAATACTACGCCTATGTCGAGATCATCGACGAACGCGAAAGCGAGATTTTTGCCCGCACCGACAACGGCACGTCGCTGTGGCGGGCCTACAGGACCATCGACGGCGAGTTTCCCAATTTCCAGATGACCCGGATTTCCAAGCCGGCCGACATCTATCCGGTCTTCCGCAAGCTCTTTGCCAGGCAGCCCGCCACCCGCAAGCCGCGCAAATGAAAAGGCATCGTGATGATGAAAAGCGCCGGAAAGCTGCTGTTTCACAGCTCCGACTGGAATTTCGATACGCTTGCGCGCACGTATGAGGCGATCGAGACGATCGCGCTCGACGAACTCAAGCTCGACGTCTATCCCAATCAGATGGAGATCATCTCCTCCGAGCAGATGCTGGACGCCTATTCCTCGGTCGGCATGCCGCTGATGTATCAGCACTGGTCGTTCGGAAAGCGCTTCGTCTTCGAGGACCATCTCTACCGCAAGGGGCGTCGCGGCCTCGCCTACGAGCTGGTGATCAACTCCAATCCCTGCATCGTCTACCTGATGGAAGAAAACACGATGGCGATGCAGGCGCTCGTCACCGCGCACGCCGCCTTCGGCCACAATCACTTCTTCAAGAACAACTATCTCTTCCGGCAATGGACCGAAGCCAGCGCGATCCTGAGCTACATGGAATTCGCCAAGAAATACGTCATCAAGTGCGAGGAGCGGTACGGAACGGTCGCGGTGGAAGCCATTCTCGATTCGGCCCATGCGATCATGGACCAGGGCGTCTTCCGCTATCGCCGCCCGCCAAGGCTGTCATCGGAAAAGGAGCGCGAGCGCGCGCGGGAACGGCTGGAATACGAGGAGCAGACCTTCAACGATCTCTGGCGGACCTTGCCGCCTTCGGCCGCCACCCACGACCGGGCCGCCGCCGAGCGCGACGCATCGGAACGAAAGAAGGCGCTGAACCTCCCGGAGGAGAACCTGCTCTACTTCCTGGAAAAGACGAGCCTGATCCTGGAGCCCTGGCAGCGGGAGCTGTTGCGGATCGTTCGTGTGATCGCCCAGTATTTCTACCCGCAGCGGCAGACGAAGGTGATGAACGAGGGGTGCGCCACGTTCGTGCACTACACGATCGTGAACCGGCTGTTCGAAAAGGACCAGATCTCGGAAGGAGCGATGCTGGAAATCCTGCAAAGCCATTCCAACGTCGTCTTCCAGCCGGGTTTTGACGACCCCCGCCATTCCGGGATGAACCCCTATGCGCTCGGCTTTGCCATGATGCAGGACATCCAGCGCATCTGCATCGAACCCACCGAGGAGGATCGCGACTGGTTCCCGGAGATCGCGGGAAACGGAGACTGGCGCTCGACGCTGCTCGACGCCTGGGCGAACCACCGCGACGAGTCCTTCATCCTGCAATATCTGAGCCCGGCCTTGATCCGAAAGTTCAGGCTGTTCCTGCTGACCGACAGCGCGAGCGACAACTATCTCGAAGTCGCTTCCATCCACAACGAGCGCGGCTACCAGGCCATCCGCGCTGCGCTCGCCCGAAGCTACGACATCGGCGTCAACCAGCAGGACATCCAGGTGGTGGACGTCGATCTTCTGGGCGACCGCCAGCTGCGGCTGCAGCACAATGTCAAGAACGGCATCCTGCTCGAGGAGGACAGCCGCGACGCCACCCTGCGCCACATCCGCCACCTCTGGGGCTACGACGTCAGCCTTGTGGGGGTCGACGCCGACACGGGCGAAGAACTCTATGAATGCTCGACCGATGAGGACAGCCTGTAGGGCATGTCCGAATTGCAGCATCTTGCAACGGTTCTATCGCGGACAGTTTACTCTGCAGCGCTGCGGGTCTCGGTCTCGATCTCGACCTCGTACGAGTAACCGTCGAGCATGCCGTAGGCCTGTTCGATGTCCTTGATCTGCGCCTCCGCCTTTTCGATCGCCTCGGCAATCGCCTCGCTGCGGGCGCGCAGCATGCTGCCGAACACATCCGTATTCGGCCGCTTGCCGACGCGATCCATATGGTTGCGGATGCGGGCGCGGTGCCGCTCCATCTCCATGATGTGGAAGCGCGCATTGACGATCTCGTTCGTCAGCTTGCGGCGGATCGTCGCGATCGGATCGAAACTGCCGGGTTCGCGTTCGTCGAGGATGACCTCGTTGATCAGCTTTTCGAGCACCATGAGGCCCTTGAGGTCCTTGGTATCCGCAAGCTCCGGATCATAGCCGGTGTCGTCGTAAACCTTCCGCCGCACGGGATCGAGCAGCAGTTCGTAGGCTACCTTGAGCCGGCCGAATGTATCGACGTCGCCGCCGGAATCCGGATGGGCCGTCTTGGCGCGGCGCCGATACGCGGCCTTGATCGCCGCGGTGTTGGCATCGCGCGGGACGCCGATGATGTCATAGGGATCGATCACAGTTTCACCCGTCTCCGGCAAAGTTCGACTTTGGCCCCGTCTCCTCCTAATGGCTGAGGCGGTCCGCCTCAACCCCGGAGCACACGTCGTGCCCAATTCCTTGCCCTGCCTTGTTTTGGTCGGCGAGAATCACCGCTCAAATCCGGCATTCCTATGTTCTCATGTCCCACGCACGGCGACAACTCGGGCGAAATCCACGAGATTCTGCATGCCCACGCGATGTACTGACCGCCGATCGCCAACTGTACTTTCTGTACTCGGCAACCGGAGAGAGAGACTGCGCAGACTCAAAATTGCTGCCTCTTACGCTTGATTGATAGATGCCGGTTGCAGGATCAGCGCGCCGATGAACTCTGGGCGTGCCCTTTCCCTCGGGTCCCTTCGGTCAAGTGTGTCAAAACCGCCGTCAGGATTTCGGCCGCCGCGAGCGTCGCAATCACCGCCGGGCGCTTGTCCTTTACCGCCGCGCCACCGATCGGGCAGGCAAGGCGCTCACAGAGTTCGGGACGACCGACCTCGCGCGACAACCAGTTCCTGAACGTCGTCCGCTTCGTCTTCGAGCCGATCATGCCGACATAGGCCGCATCGCCGCGGGACAGCGCCTCGGCGGCGATCAGAAAGTCAAGCGCATGATCGTGCGTGAGGATGACGAAAGCGCTGCCGGCCGGGGCATCACGCACCATGGCCTCCGGCACCGGGGTCAGGCAGGTTTCGACACCGGCGATCCGACAGTCGCGGAGTTCCTGTTCGCGGGTGTCGATCAGGACGGTGCGGACCGGCACAGGCGCCAGCGCCATGGCCAGTGCACGGCCGACATGGCCGGCACCGAAAATGCAGACATGCGGCCGGCGCGCCATCTCGGCATCGCTGCGCGCAATCAGATCCTCTGAAAGCTGCTCGGTCATTGTCGTGAAGGCGAGCTTGACGCGCCCGCCGCAGCACTGACCGATTTCGGGCCCCAGCGGAACCGTCATCGGCGCAATGGATTGGCGCTGTCGCAACGCACGGCGCGCATGGTCGATCGCCAGGTATTCGAGTTGACCGCCGCCGATTGTGGCGAAGATGCCGTTTCGTGAAACCAGCATCCAGGCATCCGTGTCGCGCGGCGTCGAGCCGTCAGCGTCCGTCACCTCGACGAGGACGCAGTCTCTTTCATCCCGCAGAAACTCGCGCAAACTCTCTCGGGCGGCAGCCATGCTTTCACTCCTTGCCCGCTCTGCGCAGTGGAACGGGCGCCTCAGGCACAACGGTGCGCGAAACAGGCACGATAGTCCGCAATGCTCGCCACCGCCATAGAGATCGCTTTCAGAACGGATCAATTCCGTGCACGAAGGACGGTTCCGCGGCGTCAACGCAAAAGGCTTTCATCGTGATTTTCCGACGACTTTTCAGACAGACTGCGCTATCGATCCGCATACGTGATCTGTCGGATCGCAAAAACACACCGGGAGACTGAGTTGACTGAACGGACCTATTTCTCACCAAAGGGCGGCGCTCCAGCGCAGACGCAACTGCTCACCGGACGGGCGGTCTTTACCGAGGCCTACGCGGTCATCCCCAAGGGCGTGATGATGGATATCGTCACGAGCTACCTGCCGTTCTGGGACGATACTCGCCTCTGGGTTCTCTCGCGCCCGCTTTCCGGCTTCGCCGAGACCTTCTCCCAGTACATCATGGAAGTCGCCCCCGGCGGCGGCAGCGACCGGCCGGAACCGGACCCGGGCGCCGAAGGCGCGCTCTTCGTCATGGAGGGTGAGGTGACGGTCGAACTCGGCGGGCAACTGCATGTGCTCCGTCCGGGCGGATTTGCCTTCCTGCCGCCGTCGAGCGGATGGCGCCTGCGCAACCATGGGGCTGAAGCCGCCCGCTTCCACTGGATCCGCAAAGCTTATGAGAAGGTCGACGGCCTGGACGTCCCGGAGCCGATCTTCACCAACGAGCAGGACATCGTGCCGTCGCCGATGGCCCATACCGACGGCAAATGGGCGACGACGCGTTTCGTCGATCCGACGGACCTGCGCCACGACATGCACGTGACGATCGTGACGTTCGAGCCTGGTGCCGTCATCCCCTTCGCCGAGACCCATGTGATGGAGCACGGCTTGTACGTGCTGGAAGGCAAGGCCGTCTACCGGCTGAACCAGGATTGGGTCGAGGTCGAGGCCGGCGATTTCATGTGGCTGCGTGCCTTCTGCCCGCAGGCCTGCTATGCCGGCGGTCCCGGCAAGTTCCGCTACCTTCTCTACAAGGACGTCAACCGGCACATGAAGCTGCGCTGACGCTCCAGCCGCCTACCAGTGTCCGGCGGGCGCTTTGATCCCGGCACGACGCCGCTTTCGCGGCGTTCGTGCGCACAGGCAATTGCAACGGACGTCTTGATAGGTAACAATAATTTTATGATTGTCTATGCGCGGCCGGCCCCGGTCTGCGCTAGACATCGAATCCCAATGTGACAAAGAGGTTCCGATTCGAAGCGATATGTTAGCTGATGCCTGAAAGATTGTTGTTTTTTCTGTTAGTTCTTCCTTTCGCCGGTAGCATCGCCACCGCCCTGCTGTTGCGCACAGCCTCCCGGTCCCTGCCTGCCTGGCTGGCGGGCAGCGTCGCGCTCATCGCGACGATCACGACGGCGCTCTATTATCCTTCCGTCACGGCCGGCAAAGTGGTCCGTCAGGAAATTTCCTGGCTTCCGGAACTGGGCCTGAATTTCACACTGCGAATGGACGGCTTCGCCTGGCTGTTCTCGATGCTGGTCACTGGCATCGGTTTCCTCGTCGTCGTCTACGCCCGCTACTACATGTCGGCGGAAGATCCGATCCCGCGCTTCTTTTCGTTCCTGCTCGCCTTCATGGGGGCGATGCTCGGCGTCGTGCTCTCGGGCAACCTGATCGTGCTGTCGATCTTCTGGGAACTGACAAGCATCTTCTCTTTCCTGCTGATCGGCTACTGGTACCACAACGCCAATGCCCGCGACGGCGCGCGCATGGCGCTGACGATCACCGGCACCGGCGGCTTCTGTCTTCTGGTCGGGGTGATCCTGCTCGGCCATATCGTCGGCAGCTACGATCTGGACGCGGTGCTGGCCGCGGGCGACGTGGTGCGCGCCCATCCGCTCTACGTGCCGACGCTGATCCTGATCCTCATCGGCGCGCTGACGAAGAGCGCGCAGTTTCCGTTTCATTTCTGGCTTCCCAACGCCATGGCGGCGCCTACACCCGTATCGGCCTACCTGCACTCTGCCACCATGGTGAAGGCCGGCGTGTTTTTGCTGGCACGACTCTGGCCCACCCTGTCTGGAACCTTCGAGTGGTTCTGGTTGCTTGGACTTGCCGGCATCACCTCTCTGGTGCTCGGCGCCTATTTCGCGATCTTCCAGCGCGACCTGAAGGGATTGCTCGCCTATTCGACGATCAGCCACCTCGGGCTGATCGCGACGCTCCTCAGCCTCGGCAGCCCGCTTGCAGCGGTCGCCGCGATCTTCCACATGGTCAACCACGCGACCTTCAAGGCATCGCTGTTCATGGCCGCCGGCATCATCGACCATGAGACCGGCACGCGCGACATGCAAAAGCTGAGCGGGCTCTACCGCTTCATGCCCCATACGGCGACGCTGGCGATGGTCGCCTGCGCCGCAATGGCCGGCGTGCCGTTGTTGAACGGCTTCCTGTCCAAGGAAATGTTCTTCGCCGAAGCCGTCGAGACCCATGCGGACTCGATTCTCGATCGCGCCCTGCCCTACATCGCGACCATCTACGGCGCCTTCAGCGTCGCCTATTCGATCCGCTTCATCCACACGGTCTTCTTTGGCCCGCCACCGACCGACATTCCCAATCCGCACCCGCACGAACCGCCACGCTGGATGCGTTTTCCCGTCGAGTCCCTGGTGTTCGCCTGCTTGATCGTCGGCATCGTGCCGAGCATGTCGATCGGCCCGTTCCTCAGCACCGCCGTGCTCTCGGTCCTCGGCACCGAGACGCCGCACTACAGTCTCGCCGTCTGGCACGGCATCACCCTGCCGCTGATGATGAGCGTGGTCGCGATGGTCGGCGGCACGATTCTCTATTCTCTCCTGCAGAAGTACCTCGCGCATTGCGAGGACGGCCCGCCGATCTTTCGTCATCTTCGCGGACAGCGCATCTTCGAGCGCATCCTGGTCACCGTGTCCTGGAAATGGGCGCGGTGGGTAGAAGCCAATCTCGGCACCCGGCGGCTGCAGCCGCAACTGCGCCTCGTCGCCGGGTTCAGTTTTGCTGCGGCAGCCGTCCCGCTCTATCTCTCCGGTTTTGAACCGAAGCTGCCGCCGCTTGCCCAGGTCGACCCGGCATTCGCGATGATCTGGATCATCGGCATGCTTTCCGCGGTCAGCGCCGCGCTGCTGGCCAAGTACCACCGCGTCGCCGCGCTGGTGCTCCTCGGAGGGTCCGGCGTCGTCACCTGCATCACCTTCGCCTGGCTGTCGGCACCGGATCTCGCCATTACCCAGCTGGTTGTCGAGATCGTCACGACGGTGTTGCTGCTTCTTGGGCTGCGGTGGCTGCCGAAGCGTGTCGGCAAGATCGACGAAAGCACCATGCTCTCCGCACGACTGCGCCGCCTCCGCGATTTTGGGCTCGCCGTCGCTTGCGGAGCCGGCATGTCGATCCTTGCCTATGCGGTGATGATGCAGCCGGTGCCAGATACCATCGCCAACTATTTCCTCGACAATGCCTACACGCAGGGTGGCGGTAAGAACGTCGTCAACGTCATCCTCGTGGATTTCCGCGGTTTCGACACGATGGGCGAAATCACCGTGCTCGGGATCGTCGCGCTCACCGTCTTTGCGCTGCTCCGTCGTTTCCGGCCGGCGTCGGAAAGCATCGGCACCACCGAACAGCAGCAGATCCAGAACGCCTTCGACGATGCGCAGCCCGATCGCAAGCCGGGCGACACGGTCAGGGACTACCTGCTGGTTCCCTCGGTGGTCATGCAGTGGATGTTCCCGGTGATCATTACCTTTGCGATCTACCTGTTCCTGCGCGGTCACGACCTGCCGGGCGGTGGTTTTGCGGGAGGCATCACCATGGCGATCGCCTTCCTGCTGCAGTATCTCGGCGGCGGCACCCGCTGGGCTGAGGACCGCCTGCGAATCTTGCCGCTGCGCTGGATCGCGCTGGGCCTGCTCATCGCCGTCGCGACCGGCGTCGGATCCTGGTTCGTGGGCTACCCGTTCCTCTCCTCGCACTCGCAATATGTGGCGCTGCCGTTCATCGGAAAGGTTCCGGCCGCATCCGCCCTGCTGTTCGACCTCGGCGTGTTCAGCCTCGTCGTCGGCGCAACCGTGCTGATCCTGATCGCCATTGCCCACCAGTCCATCCGCACCTACCGGATCAGGACCGAGTCGAAGCCGGAGGACACATAATGGAACTCGTTCTTTCGCTCGGGATCGGAATCATGACGGGATCGGGCGTGTGGCTCATCCTGCGGCCGCGCACCTATCAGGTCATCATCGGGCTCTCGCTGCTGTCCTATGCGGTCAACCTGTTCATCTTTGGCGTCGGGGGACTGAAGGTCAATGGACCCGCCATCCTTGCGGACGGGACGGAAGCAGCCGCCCTGAGCGACCCGGTGCCGCAGGCGCTCGTGCTGACCGCAATCGTGATCGGCTTCGCCACGACCGCACTCTTCCTCGTGGTGCTGCTAGCAGCGCGCGGTTTGACCGGGACGGACCACGTCGACGGCCGGGAGCAGTCGCAATGAACCTTGGGCAGCATCTCATCATTGCCCCGATCCTGGTCCCGCTGGTCACCGGAGCGCTGCTGCTGCTGATCGACGAGCGCCGGCGCCTGCAGAAGGCAATGATCGGCGTCGCCTCCACCATCATCCTTTTCGCCGTTGCCGTTGCGCTCTTCCGCTTTGCCGACAGCATCGACGGACCGGAAGCGGCGCGGCAGGGCGTCTATCTTCTCGGCAACTGGGCCGCCCCGTTCGGCATCGTTCTGGTGGTCGACAGGCTTTCGGCACTGATGCTGGTGCTGACGGCGACGCTCGCGCTGCCGTCCCTGATCTTCGCCCTTGCCCGCTGGCACACGGCGGGTGCGCATTTCCACAGCCTGTTCCAGTTCCTGCTGATGGGACTCAACGGGGCCTTCCTGACCGGCGACCTGTTCAATCTCTTCGTCTTCTTCGAGGTGTTGCTGGCGGCCTCCTACGGCCTGCTCCTGCACGGTTCGGGGCTCCTGCGCGTCAAGGCCGGCCTGCACTACATCGCCATCAACCTCGCCGCCGCCCTGCTGTTTTTGATCGGCGTCAGCATGATCTATGGCGTCACCGGCACCCTGAACATGGCCGACCTCGCCGTTCGGGTGGCAAGCGTCGAACCGCAGAAGCGGATGCTTCTTGAAGCCGGTGCCGGCATTCTCGGGATCGCCTTCCTGATCAAGGCCGGCATGTGGCCGCTGAACTTCTGGCTACCGCCGGCCTACACCGCAGCGGCCGCGCCGGTCGCCGGCATCTTCGCGATCCTCACCAAGGTCGGGGTCTATGTCGTCCTCAGGCTGTCGCTGCTGGTGTTTGGCGAAGGCACGTCGTCCTCGTCCGGCTTCGGCCTGCAGGTGCTTCTGTTCGGCGGGATGGCGACCATCACCTTCGGCGCCATCGGCGTGCTCGCCTCCCAGGCACTCGGCCGTCTCGCCGGCTTCTCGGTGCTCGTCTCCTCCGGAACGCTGCTGACGGCGATCGGCCTCGGCAGCGGCGCCATTACCACCGGCGCGCTGTTCTACCTTGCGAGCTCGACGCTGACGATCAGCGCCTTCTTCATGCTGATCGAACTCGTCGAACGCGGCCAGGACGCCGGCGCGAGCATGCTGGCGGTGACGATGGAAGTCTACGGCGATGCGGATGAAGACGAACCGGAAGAAGGCGGAGAGGGCGTGGCCCTGCCCGGCACCATGGCGGTGCTCGGCATCTGCTTTGCCGCCTGCGGCATTCTGCTTGCGGGGCTTCCGCCGCTTTCCGGCTTCGTGGCGAAGTTCGCCATGTTGTCGGCCATGCTGGAGCCGGCCGGCAGCGGCAGCGCTGCCCTTGTGCCGGCCGTCATGTGGCTCGTCGTTTTCCTCATCATTCTTTCCGGCCTTTCGGCGCTGATCGCGATGACCCGCTCCGGCATCCGCACGTTCTGGGCCTCGATGGAGGGCACGAAACCGCGGGTGCTCGTGCTCGAAGTGGCGCCTGTCCTGCTGCTTCTGCTCGCAACCCTGCTCCTTACCGTCCAGGCCGGGCCGGCCATGCGCTACATGGACGCGACCGCGCGCGCACTGAGCGCACCGCACCAGTACATCGACGCCGTGACCAATGCCCGCCAGGCTGGGCCCGCCAGCGCAGAGGTGCAGCAATGAGCGTTCTGCCCTACCCGCTGCTGGCCCTGTCGCTGCTGTTGATGTGGCTCATCCTCAACAGCTTCTCGGTCGGCCATCTCCTCCTCGGCAGCGCCATTGCGATCTTTGCCTCCTGGTCGATGGCGGCGCTGCGGCCGAACAAGCCACGCATCCGCCGATGGGACCTTCTCGCACGGCTGCTTGCAATCGTGCTCTACGACATCATCCTATCGAACATTGCCGTTGTCTGGCTCATTCTCACCGGCCGGAGGCCCGGGCACCACTCCGCCTTCCTGGCGGTCCCCCTCGATCTGAAGGACCCGACCGGGCTGGCGCTGCTTTCGGTGATCGTGACGAGCACGCCGGGCACCGCCTGGATCGAATACAACTCGGCCGAGGGAACGCTGCTGATGCACATTCTCGACGTCATGGACGAAACGGAATGGATCGATATCGTCAAGAACCGTTATGAAAGGTTGCTGAGGGAGATTTTCGAATGAGCGCAACGATCCTCTACTGGTCGCTGACGGCCGCTCAGGTGATGCTCTCGATCGCCATGGCGCTGGCCCTGCTGCGGATGGTTTTCGGGCCGCGGGCGCAAGATCGGGTGCTCGGCCTCGACGCGCTCTATCTCAATTCGATGCTCCTGCTGCTGGTCTTCGGGATCGGCAGCGGGCGGACGATCTACTTCGAAGCGGCGCTGATCATCGGCCTGCTCGGCTTCGTCTCGACGGTCGCACTGGCGAAGTTCCTGATGCGCGGTGAGGTGATCGAATGAGCCATGCCGCCGACTTGCCGCTGTGGGCGGCCATCGTCGTTTCGGCCTTTCTGCTGCTCGGCGCGGGGCTGGCGCTGATCGGCATGATCGGCTTCACCCGGCTGCCCACCTTCTACCAGCGCCTGCATGCGCCGACGCTCGGCACGAGTTGGGGAACGGGTGGGGTGGTGATGGCCTCGATGATCTACTTCTCCGTCATCGACGGCCGGCCGGTCTTCCACGAGATCCTGATCGGTATTTTCGTGACGGTCACGACACCGGTCACACTGATGCTGCTCGCCCAGGCCGCACTGCATCGCGACCGCGCGGAGGGCGATCCGGACGTTCCCTCGGTCACCGCCACCGTCTCCGCGCAAGACGACGAGCAGCGGTTGGAACAATAGTGCTTGAGGCGGCCGATTGAGCCGCCACTTGGGCCGCATCTTCGCTGCCGGCCAGGCGACGCGCCATTCTACCTCGGAGTGCTTTTCTCGGGACCGCGGCAGCCGAATGCGCGATGTGCGTGTGCATGCGGGTCTTTGCCCGCCCCGATGCAAATGTCGCACTGGTCGTGCAGCAGGATGATTATGTCGTAGACAGGCTTTAGTGACGCTGATGCACGAATTAATATCCCGGCCGAATTCCAACTAGGGTGGCAATCAATGGCAGGGTTTCCGAACAAGGCGAAAGTCGTAATCGTCGGGCTGGGTGGCATCGTCGGCGCGTCGATCGCCCATCATCTGATCGAGCGGGGCTGGGACGACATCGTCGGCATCGACAAGTCGGGCATTCCGACCGACATCGGCTCGACGGCACATGCCTCCGACTTCTGTTACACGACCAGCCATGACTACCTGTCGGTCTGGACCACGCAGTACTCGGTCGATTTCTTCGAAAAGATGGGCCATTACGCCCGTATCGGCGGCCTGGAAGTGGCCCGCACCGGCGACGATGCCTGGATGGAAGAGATCAAGCGCAAACTGACCTCGGCCAAGGCCTTCGGTACCCGCGCCCACTATGTCTCGCCGGCCGAGATCAAGAAGCTGTTCCCGCTGATCGAGGAAGACCAGGTGCAGGGCGGCTTGTTCGACCCCGACGCCGGCCTTGTCATTCCGCGTTCGCAGACGGTTGCCGGCAAGCTGGTCGACGCTGCCGAAAAGACCGGCAAGCTGCAGGGCTTCGCCAACACGCCCGCCCAATCGCTCATCGTCGAGAATGGCCGCATCAAGGGCGTCGTCACGCACCGCGGCACGATCATGGCCGACCACGTCGTCGTCTGCGCCGGCATCTGGGGCCGACTGATCGCCGAAATGGTCGGCGAAGACCTGCCGGTCATGCCGGTCGACCACCCGCTGACCTTCTTCGGCCCGTACAACGAATTCGAGGGCACCGGCAAGGAGATCGGCTATCCACTGCTGCGCGACCAGGGCAACTCCGCCTATATGCGCGACACTGGCGACCCGAAGACGACCGAAGGCGGCCAGATCGAGTGGGGCTACTACGAGACCAGCAATCCGCGCCTCTGCCACCCGCGCGACATTCTCGAAAAGCACGAGGCACGTCTTTCGCCCTCGCAGCGCGACCTGGACATGGAACAGATCCTCGAGCCGCTCGAAAAGGCCATCGAACTGACGCCGATCCTCGGCGAGCTCGGCTACAATGAAGGCCACTCGTTCAACGGCCTCTTGCAGGTCTCCGCCGCCGGCGGCGCGTCCTGCGGCGAGAGCCAGAAGGTGCGCGGCCTCTGGTACTGCATTGCCATCTGGGTCAAGGACGGTCCCGGCTACGGCAAGCTGATCGCTGACTGGATGACGGACGGCCGCACCGAGATCGACCACAACGGCATCGATTACGCCCGTTTTTACCCGCACCAGTTGGAAGAGAAATACATCGAGGGCCGCTGCACCGAGTCCGCCCAGAAGATCTACTTTCCCGCCGTGCACCCGCGCGAACCCTTCGCCAACGGCCGCAACGTTAAGCGCTCGCCCTTCTATGAGCGTGAGGTCGAGCTTGGCGGCTACTTCATGGAACTCGGCGGCTGGGAGCGTGCGCACGGCTACAAAGCCAACGAGCATCTCCTGGAAAAGTACGGCGACCGCGTTCCAGTACGCGAGAACGAGTGGGACAACCGCCACTTCTGGCGCGTCTCCAACGCCGAGCACCTGGCGATGAGCGAGGATTGCGGCATCGTCAACCTCTCGCATTTCCACATGGTCGACATCGAAGGTCCGGACCATGTCGAGCTTCTCGAATGGCTTTGCGCAGCCAAGGTCGGCGGCGACAGCAACATCGGCAAGGGCATCTACACCCACTTCCTCGACGACGAGGGGATGGTGCGCGCCGACTTCACGGTCTTCCGCATGGCCGACCGTGGCCGCCTCGTGAACGGCGCCGATGCCGGCCCGCGCGACCTCCACTACATGCGCCGCATCGCGCAGGATCGCGGCCTCGACGTCACCATCACCGACACCTCGGAAAAATTCATCACCATCGGCATCTGGGGCCCGAACGCCCGGGAAAACCTGAAGAAGGTGGTTGCGGACCCTGATGGACTCGACATCGAGAACTTCGCCTTCGCCGCGATCAAGCCGATCGAGATCGCCGGCAAGTCCGTCACCGCCTTCCGCATCTCCTATGTCGGCGAGCAGGGCTGGGAACTGCACATGAAGTACGAGGACGGCCTTGCCGTCTGGGACGCGCTGCGCTCCACAGGCGTCATGGCGGTCGGCGTCGAGACCTATGCCAACTCGCGCCGCATGGAAAAGAGCCTGCGTCTCCAGAACGCCGACCTTCTCACCCAGTACAACCTCATCGAGGCCGACCTTGCCCGTCCGAAGGTCAAGGAGGCCGACTTCCGCGGCAAGGCCAAGCATCTGGAGTACAAGGCGCGCGAACACCAGCCCGCCATGCTCTGCACGCTGGTCATGACGGAGAACACCGACAAGAACGGCGTCAAGCGCTACCCGCTCGGCAAYCTGCCGGTCATGGACCCGGAAACCGGCGAGGTGCTGATCGACGAGCTCGGCCGCCGCTCCTACACGACCTCCATCGCCTTCGGCCCGACCATCGGAAAGAACATCGCGCTTGCCTACCTGCCGCACGCCTATTGCCAGGAAGGCCGCAAGCTCAACATCCAGTACTTCACCGAGACCTACCCGGTCGAGGTCGTCGGCATCGGCTACAAGCCGCTGTACGATCCCGAGAACCTGAAGCCGCGTACCTGATCCCAGGTTCTTTGAACGTGTACCGTCAAAGGCGGGCCTGCTTGAATCCAAGCAGGCCCGCCTTTGCTTTTTCCGGGAACCACGCTGCGCGAGCGCCTGGATGAAACGGAAGGAATGTGAAATTTCGGGAATTCTGCTCGGCCTGCACGGCGCGATGGTGACCGAATTCTGCGAAGACAGCGAGGGCGAACTGCTTGCTAGGTTGCGCGACGCCGCCGGTTATGAGACCCCCATTGCGATAACTCTCGATCTATCATCGTGTCGTACAAAACCTATCCGCATATGCATATGCGCGAGCGCGGCGGGCAAGCTGGAGATATCCTGCAGCTGTCTCGGCGCATCCGGCTTTTCGGCTAATTGTTAGGAATCGATTTTGACCATTGATAATGACGTCGCAGTTCTCGGCGCTGGCATCGTCGGCGTGTCCACGGCCCTGCATCTGCAGGCCAAGGGGCGGTCCGTGCTTCTGGTCGACCGCCGCGACCCCGGCGAGGAAACCAGCTACGGCAATGCAGGGCTTATCGAGCGCGCCAGCGTCGTGCCATATGCTTTCCCACGCAATCTCCTGACCGTTCTACGTTTCGCCCTGAACCAGTCGGCGGATGTCCGCTACCACTGGCGGCATCTGCCTCGCATCGCCCCGTGGCTGTTCCAATATTGGCGCCACTCTTCGCCCGGACGTCTGGCCGAAGCAGCCCGCGACATGCTCCCGCTCATCGAGCTTTGCGTCAGCGAGCACATGCGCATGCTGCAGGATGCGGACGCCACTCACCTTGCCCGTCAAAATGGATGGCTGGAAATCTGCCGCACTCCGAAGGATCTGGCGAATTCGATAAAGACGGCCGAAAGCCTGCTGAAATATGGGTTAAGCTATGACGTGCTGGAAACCCAGCAGCTGCTCGAACTGGAGCCCTCGGTCAACGCGTCCACTTTCGGGGCGATCCATTGGCGCGATCCCGTCACTGTGTCCAGCCCGGGCGCGGTGACCAAGGCTTACGCCGAGTTGTTCCTGCGGCGGGGCGGAAAATTTGTCCATGCTGATGCACGAGATTTGAAGCACGTCGACGGGCACTGGAACCTGCCATCGGTGGCCGGCAACATCCGGGTGAAAGAAGTCGTTGTCGCACTTGGGGCGTGGTCGACGGATGTGATCCAGCCGCTGGGCTATCGCATTCCTCTTGCCGTGAAGCGCGGATACCACATGCATTTCTCCCCAGCCGATGGGGTTTCCCTAAGACGACCGGTCTTGAGCGAATATGGAGGTTTCGTCCTGTCGCCAATGCTCGATGGCGTTCGTCTGACAACGGGTATCGAACTGGCCCCACGTGATTCCGCGCCAACACCAATTCAGCTGGACAGGGCGGAGACGATCGCCCGGGAACTGTTTCCACTCGGCAAGCGCGTGGAGCAAGAGGCCTGGATGGGGGTACGTCCGTGCCTGCCGGATATGAAACCGGTGATTGGGCGTGCCGGGAGGCACCCCGGACTTTGGTTCAATTTTGGTCACGCACACCACGGATTTACCCTTGGCCCGGTGAGTGGTCGTTTGTTAGCGGAGCAGATGACCGGAGAAAAACCCATTGCGGACCCCTCACCCTATCGCGCAGATCGCTTTTGATTCAAATCGCGCTTGACTGCACGGCATCTCTTTCCGGCCTGTGGCTTGACCTCGAGATTTTCTGACTCATCGAGGAGCGCGGCGAGAGTAGATCGCCTTCTCCCAGGCGGTAGGCTCGAGTTCGGTGAACTGGACGTCGAAGCCCAGCTCGGCCATCATCGCGTGATGAGCTCGCCATAGTCCTCGAACCTAAAATCCCAGCGCACACCCGTCCTTGCGCGGATCGGACGCGCCGGTAAGCGTGCCGCTTTCCCAATCGATGACGACCACCTGCCCGCCACCCAGCGGTTCGGGCGCTCCGGTGACGGAATGCCCAAGAGCCTCAAGCCCTGAGAGAACCTCCGCCGCAACGCCGCTCTCGGCTTCAATCACCCCGTCGCGATAGAACACCCGAGGCGCGTCCAATGCCTCCTGGGGATCCATGCCGAAATCCAGCATGTTGGTGAGGACGTGCGCATGACCGAATGGCTGGTATGCGCCGCCCATGACGCCGAAGGGCATGACCGCGCGACCATCTTTCACCGCCATTCCCGGCATGATCGTGTGCATCGGTCTTTTCCGGGGCGCAATGACGTTTGGATGACCCTGATCGAGCCTGAAGCTGCTGCCGCGGTTCTGGAGAACGACCCCGGAGCGCGGGCCTACGATTCCGCTTCCGAACGAATGAAACGTCGAATTGATGAACGAGACGGCGTTTCGCTCGCTATCGACAATCGAGATGTAGACCGTGTCGCTGTTCGGCAAGGCGACATCGCGCAGATCGGACATCGGGCGGTCGCGCTTGATCGCGGTCGAGAGCGCACGCGCATAGTCTCGAGACAACAGTCGATCGACGGGCACATCCACCTGCTCCGGATCGCCGATGTACCGGTCTCGATCGCGATAGGCGAGCCTGCCCGCCTCGACCTCCAGATGCAGTCGCTCAACACCGCATGGATCGAGCCCCTTCAGATCAAATTCCGAAAGGATATTGAGCATCAGCAGTGCCGTCAGGCCCTGATTGTTGGGCGGCATCTGGTATATGTCATGGCCGCGGTAGGAAATGCTCACAGGCTGGACATACTCGCCGGCGGTAGCGGCAAAATCATCGCGTGTGTGGAGACCGCCGAGCGCTTGGAGGCGGCCGACAAGATCCTCGGCGACAGCGCCTTCGTAAAAGCCCGCCCTGCCCCGCGCTGCAATCGTTCGCAGCGTCGCCGCCAATTCGGGCTGAAAGTGCACGGCACCCGCCTGCAAAGGAGCGCCATCCTTCAAAAACAGACGGGCGGCGTACTCATCCCCGGTCAATGTGCCGAGCGCATCATTCCAGTCGAGTGCGACCCGATCGTGGATCACATAGCCGCGCTCCGCATAGCGGATGGCAGGCTGCAGGACTTCATCCAGACTTTTGCGACCGTGGTCCTCGATCAGGCGGCACCACGCATCGATCGCGCCCGGAATGGTCACCGAATGCGGCCCATGGGTGGGTATCTCCGCAAAGCCCCTTTCGAGATACCACTCCAAGGTGGCAGCCGCCGGCGAACGGCCGGAGCCGTTGAAGGCAAGCACGTTGCCCTCGCCCTTCGGCGCATAGAGGACAAAGCAATCGCCGCCGATGCCTGTCGATTGCGGCTCGACCACCGCCTGGACAGCGGCGGCGCAAACGGCGGCATCCATCGCGTTGCCACCGGCACGAAGCATTTCGACGGCCGCGAGCGTTGACAGCGGATGCGAGGTCGCCGCCATTGCTTCCATTGTGCGAACGGGAGAACGACCAGGGAGCTGGAAATTGCGCATGGCTTCAAGGACTCGTTGGAAGGAGAGAGCGCGATCCCGTCACGGGCCACCGACTGGCAGACCCGCGGGAGCGACATGTTTGCATCGGTTACCTGATTGGTTCGATACGCGGCGGACGTTCAGGGTCGTTGGATGGTCGCCACGCGAAAACCCACCTTGGCTTGTCTCTCATGTCCTTGCCTCCCCCTCGTGACATGGCGAACTCGGCTGCGACGCTATCAAAGGGGCACACGACTGACAACGATGCCCCTCATGGCTCCGTTGCTTTACTTTCTTGAGTTCGCTGCGCTGTTGGTGGAGCGTCGCTGGCCAAGGCCTATGTGCACGTTAGGCGGCCACATGAGACGCAGGCAACATACCCATCGATCTGGAGACAGGCTCCGGCACATGCGATATCGTTTCCGCACTGTGGCCGAAGGGATTCAGACGATGGACGAACTCTCAGCTCCCCATCCGCTTTTGGAAATCATCCTGGGCACGCTAACGATGATCGTCGTAATCTTCGTCCATGGCGCAGGCATCCGAACGATAAATAGACGCTTCAACAGAGCCTGGATCCACGTAACTGGGACAACTCCATTATGGCGACTGGACATGTTGCTCGCTGCCAACATAGGATTACTCGCAGCTCTGCATTTCGCGGAAACATTGCTCTGGGCAACGCCGCTGGTGTTTCTGGGAATAGTTCCATCTCTCCGTGACGCCTACTATTTCGTACTTGAGAGCTACACCACCCTTGGCGACGACGCGGTCACATTACCCGATGAATGGAGACTAATTGGACCGATCATCGCCATGTCGGGACTCTTTACGTTTGGTTGGACGGTGAGCGTCCTGGTGAGCATCATGACCGCCTTCGGCAAAGCAGACAGAGAGAGGGCCGAGCAACAAAAAGGTTTGGTCTCTGCCGATAACGAATAAGCAGGATTAATGTCCGAGTTAGCGGGATAAGGGCAAAAGAAGAGTGCCGCCCACCGTCTCCTGTTTTCTACTGATCTGTCGGAACCGCTATCGATTCGATTGACCAAGCGGCGATAACCAACCATGCGCCCGTTCTTCGGGCGTGGCCGCAACTGCGTCCAAGGCATGGCGCAACTGCGGTCGCCAGCGGCCGACTTGTGCCCTGCCGCTCAACGCTCCGGAAACAGGAATGTCCACTGCGCGCGGATTTGCCACTTCGCGCCATCGAGGTCGGGCGTTACGGCATTATAATAGGCGGATATTTGCGCGTTGACCGGTTGATCGCCGATCTTGAAGACGCGCCCGATGCCGCCCCCGACAGGAACGGTCCAGCGATTGTCGCCATCGGCTTCCCAGTCGGCGGTTATGACGGGGGCCGTCGTCAGGTACCAACCCTTGTCAAGGTTGTAGTTGAGAAACGGCTCGAAGGTCATGGCATTGACATCGGAACGGTCGTCGTCGCCAGCAAAGGACCAGAGGTTCAGCGCCAAGAAGCCAGTCGTTATATTCAGCGGCTTGACTGACAAGAAGGTGACAAATGCCGGGCCAGCAGACCACTTCCCCGTGCCGAGAACATCGCTTGTGGCGGTTGGGATTTGAAAGACTGGGCCTGCGCCCCAGACTAGGCCGACATCCGGGGCCAATTCTATTGGCTTGCTAGGTGAGAAGAAGATTTCCGGGGTAAGGTCCCCCAAGCCGAACACATCACGCCCGAAATCACGGCCGGAAGTCTGAACGAGTTCTTCTAACTCAGGCCCAGATAGGAAGGGCTCTTGATAGACGACTGGAAGGATTGGACGGATAATCAGGTTCCAATCGTCATTTAGGTGAACCGGGAACACAGGCTGAATGTTGAGGACGTTCTGCGTGTTGCCGGTGTCGCCAATGTCGAGGTTCGTGTTGTTTTGAAAGGGTACACTAATGAGGGATGCGATCGGGTTTTGCGCGGCCTCCCGCAAGGCGTCGCCTTCCTGGGCATGCGCTTCCGGTATCAAAATCAAGAATGCTGAAAGTAGACTTGGAAGATGGAAGAACGGCACCTGGCATTTCATCGGCCTTGCCCTCATTCTGAGTCTCTAAAATTCAAGCTATTCGCCGAGCGCCATCCCCACAACGATCGCGCGATTGCCGCGACGCATTATTCTGTGGTGTTGCGGATGGGCAACTACGGACTCATTGCCATCGACTACGCGAATTGGAAGCGTTCTGCGCGCGCCATTCCGCGGTTCCGGGAAGGAAACCGACACGCCAAAATGGGCGGCGCGGCATGGCGCGAATGACCGGCGTCGACATAACTGACAACACATGTCCGAAGACCAAGGGACTATTTTGCCATCGCAAATCACTTCATCCGGAAGTGAATCGCGAAACCCTACTCAACGGAATCCCGTCGGTTCAATCAAAACGCCCGACGTTAGTAGCATGGTGGATAGGGGTAGTATCCACACGGCCCGTAGCCGGTATAGTAGGAGTCATCGTAGCGGTTGCCGTAGCGATAAGGCGCCGTGGCTGCTGCCCCGATAGCGACTCCGGTCGCGACGCCCGCGCCGGCATACCAGGCGCCATGATAGTTCGGAGCATGCCAGTAATTGACATGGACGTCATTAACGTGGACGTCGCCCATGCGATCGCCTCCGGCAAACTCGCCGCGTCCGCCGCCAAAGCCGCCGCCACCAAAGTCCCGTCCACCTCCGCCGAAGCCGCCCCCGCCGAAGCCACCAAAACCACCACGGTCAATGAACAGAGCCGCCGGCCCACTCCCACCGGACAGACTTCCTTCAAGGACGGCCACCTCAAACGTCAGGTTGCCGCCTTCAAGCTTGGGATTCATGATCGTCACCACAGCATCTTCGACCTTCGACCCATCGCCACCAAGGATGGAAATGGTGGCATTGGGCGGATCGACGGCGAAACTGCCCTTGCCTTTGTCCCATTGCATGATGAACTGCTCAGTCGTGACGTGACCGGCCGCACGAACTGGACGATCGGCAAAGACGATCGAGTTCATTGAAACACCGGTCATGGTGAGCGTGGTTCCCTCCAGCTTTGCGCCTGCGGAATTAAGGACGAAAAGGGATGGAACCGGCCCGGTCGGCGTTACCTGGCCAATCGTTTTCGCAAGTGGAACGTGCGGCTTGATAGTGGCGTCCTGCGCTAATGTCGCGTCGGCGACCAGATATGGGCTCGCGGCAAGGAACGAGGAAAGAAAGACGGCAGTTCTGGGAATCATGGCTACCTCCTGCGTTCTGGGTCATTGGAAGTCCGAACGTGCGGGCGAAACTGCTCGCTTGGTCGGCGAATGGACGCCACCAGCGCTTTTCATGCTGAACGACGACCATCTGTCCTTGTTGGCTTCGTCGTAAAGTTCCAGTGTGAAGGGTGCCGGCCGAGGCCTCGGACAATCCGGTGGGCCTGTTCTCGGTCTGCATCGGCGTTGAACACGAACGCGGTGCGTCAGGGATGATCGCCCGCGCCGACACATTCTAGCATTTGAGTATCAACAACAGAATTGCCGAAGGCGATGATCGGTTTTTTTCAATCATCGGTAATTGGCAGGCCTCAGCCGCCGCAGGCAATTGTGAGAGTGACGAGCCCACTCCCGAGCAAGACCATGCACAAGGCCGTCAGCCAGGGCCGAAAGTCTGCCTGCCTTCCGAAGGCGTAGCCAAGGACCGGCTTTGCCGATGTCGTTGGTTGCGGGGGCCTGATGCCGCGGAGACTATTAAATTCCACTTGGTTCTCCATGCATCTTTTGGATGCAATCGGTTCTGTGGAGTTTGTCTATAGACCCCGCGGACAGAGCGATCCGTATAGATTATTTCTATCGGCTTGCCACGAATTCCGCCATGCGACGGATCAGGAAGTAGCCGACTGTTGCACCCGCATCCTGCAGGCCAACGGTCTTCTCCTGGAACGCAGCCGCCTTGCCGTGCTGCGCAAGCATCGACTTGGTGGCTTCCAGCGCCTGTTCCGCAGCATCCGCCGTAGCGTTCAACGCGTCAGAGAGCAATGCGCCGGCCGCAGCCTGCGCTTCCAGCGTCGTTGCGATCGGGTCGAGCACGTCGAGCAGGGTCTTGTCACCGACCTTGGCCTTGCCACGCTCGGCTACACCATCGCGATAGGCACGCCAGAAGGCGGCCATGTCGGCGGTATCCAGCGCTTCCTTGCCCTCGACGACCTTGCTCGCCCGCAGGAAGCCGGTCGCCGTCAGGGTGCCCATGGTGGAGGGCGCGGTGCGTGCCATCGTTGCCCCGGCGGTGCGCAGCAGCTTGGCGATGCCAGCCCCCTCGCCTTCCGCTTCGAGCGCCTCGGCGGCAGCGGCGAAGGACTTGTTCATGGTGATGCCGAGATCGCTGTCGCCCACCTTGCCGTCGAGCGCGATTAGGAACTCGCGCTGTTCGGTAAAAAGGTCCTTCCAACTCTTGAAAAGGTCGATCAGGCCGGCGGCGTTCAATGTCTGCATGGTCATGCCATCACCCTGCGACGTGCTGGAAGAACGGCGTGTTGGCCGGGGCGGCGATGAGGCGATCCAGCTCCTCGTCGAGGTGGAGGATCGAGATCGAGGCGCCGGCCATTTCCATCGAGGTGGCGAACTCGCCGACCCAGACATGCTTGGCGGTGACGCCGCGCGTTTCGAGGAGCTGCGAAACGCGGCGGAAGAGGATGTAGAGTTCTTCCAGCGGCGTGCCGCCGAGGCCGTTCATCAGAACGGCGACATTGTCGCCCTGCTTGTAGTCCGTTTCCGCAAAGATGCGCTCCATCATCTCGTCGACGACGGCATCGGCCGGCGCCAGCTTCTTGCGGCTGATGCCGGGCTCGCCGTGGATGCCCATGCCGATCTCCATCTCGTCCTCGCCGATCGAGAAGGTGGCGTGGCCGATTTCCGGAACGACGCAGCTCGAAAGGGCCACGCCCATGGTGCGGGTGCGCAGACGCGCCTTGTCAGCGAGACGCGTGACCTCTTCGAGCGAAAGGCCTTCGGCAGCGGCAGCGCCGGCGGCCTTGTAGATGAAGAAGATGCCGGCAACGCCGCGGCGTTTGTGCTCCTCGCCGACGACCGACGAGGCGACATCGTCATTGCCGACGACCTGCTTGACCGCGATGCCGTCGAGATCGGCAAGTTCCGCTGCCATGTCGAAGTTGATGATATCGCCGCTATAGTTGCCGTAGATGTAGAGGACGCCGGCGCCCTGATCGATGTGCTTGGTCACCTGGTACATCTGTTCGGCACTGGGCGACTGGAAGACGCCGCCGACCGCGGCACCGTCGAGCATGCCGTCACCGACGAAGCCGAGGAAGGTCGGCAGGTGGCCCGAGCCGCCGCCGGTGGCGATGCCGACTTTGCCGGGCTTGGTCTTGGCGGTGACGAGGCAGCGCAGGTCGCCTGCCGCATAGGTGACGGCGGGATGCGCCTTGTAGATGCCTTCCAGCATCTCGTCGACGAAGTTGACGGGATCGTTCAGGAACTTCTTCATGGGTTTCCTCCGGGAATGGGGGTTATTTCTTACGCTGGCGCGTGACGAAGAAAGCGGCGGCCAGCAGGATGAAGCTGCCGACGACGAGCCGCTGCCAGGTGCTGGGAATGCCGACCATGACGAGCACGCTGTTGAGGACGACGATCAGGAGCACGCCGAGAAGGGTGCCGAGAACCGTGCCCGTGCCGCCGGTGATGCGTGCGCCGCCGAGCACGACGGCGGCGATCACGTTGATCTCGGTGCCGACGAGATCGAAGGGGTTAGCCTGGCGGTTGGCGCAGACATGGATGATGCCGGCAAGGCCCGCGAGCGCGCCCGCATAGCCGAACAGGAAGACGTGCACGGTGCGCAGGCTGTAGCCGAGGCGGCTTGCGATATCGGCATTACCGCCGACCGCGAAGATGGCACGCCCCATCAGGGTGCGGTTGAGGATCCACCACGTCACGCCCGCAGCAATCGGCAGGACGAGGAAATAGAACGGCAGGGTGATGAGCGCGCCGTTTGCGGACTCGAGCTGGACGAGCGGCATCCGGCCGAAGGCACCCATTTGCGGCGGCAGTGACATGATCCAGACCGTGCCGATGAACGAGAGCAGGAAGCCACGGAACAAATACTGCGTGCCGATCGTCACGATCAGCGACGGCACCTTGAGGTGATGGACGAGCAGACCGTTGATGATGCCGAGCCCCGCACCGCCGAGCGTCGCCATCAGGATGACGACGGCGATCGGCAGCCCGGGCAGGTAGTTCTGCACCAGCACGGTCATCGAATACATGGTGAACGCCGCGATCGCCGTGAAGGACACGTCGATGCCGCCTGCCGCCAGGATGATGAAGACGCCAAGCGCGAAAAGGCCCATGACCACGCTCGCACGGCCGATGTCGATGAGGGTCGATGGCTGCAGGAAGGCGGGGTTGACGATCGCAACGATTACGCAGATCGCAACCAGCAACGCGAAGGTGATGGTCTCCGGACGACGCCGCACAAGTTCGCCGAAGCTGAAGGAGCGCGACGGAGCGGCGCCATGAAGTTCATCGATCCCAGAAGCACTCATTGCACAGTCTCCGTCGTGGCCGTCAGCATCGCCTTATAAAGCTGGTCTTCGGTTGCCTGCTCCGCATCCATTTCGGCGACCACGCGGCCGTTGTTCATGACGAGGATCCGGTCCGCGTTCTGCAGCAGTTCGGGCAGGTCGTCGCTGACGATGACGAGACCCATGCCCGCTTCGGCAAGCGCCTGGATGACGCGGTAGATCGTGTCCTTGGACCCGACGTCGACGCCGACGGTCGGGCCGTGCAGCACGAGCAGTTTCGGCGCGATGCTCAGCCAGCGGCCGATCAGCACACGCTGCTGGTTGCCACCGGAGAGTGCGCCGACCGGCAGGTCGAGGTCCTTGGTGTTAAGACGCATCTCCTCGGAGAGGCGGGCAGCGATCTTGCGCCCCTCCTCCCGGTCGACGACGCCAAACGAGTTGGCGAGGCGCGATACAACTAGCGCGATCTCGTTTTCGAAGATCGACTTGTCGAGGAAGAGACCCTCGGCGAGCCGGTCCTCCGGCACGTAGCCGATGCCTTGGGCGATCGCCTCGGCGGGCGAGCGCACGGAAACGGTCTTGCCGTCGAGCGTCACCACGCCACTGGTCGCGGGGGCGACGCCGGTCAATGCCATGGCGAGTTCGTTGCGGCCCGAGTCTGCAAGCCCGGTGATGCCGAGAATTTCGCCCTTCTTCACCGAAAAGCTCATCTCCCGCACGCCATCGGCGACGAGGCGGTCGACCTTGAGAAGTTCGGCGTCGGACGGCTTGCCCGTGCGATAGCGCTGCGCGTCGATGGACCGGCCGGTCATCAATTCGGCCAGCTCTTTCTTGCTGTAGTTCTCGATCGGTCCCTGGGCGACGCACTGGCCGTCGCGGAAGACGACCGCATGGCCGCCGATGCGGTAGCATTCGTCCAGCTTGTGCGTGACGAAGAGAACGGCGACGTTTTCGGAGCGCAGGCGCTCGACGACGCGAATGAGATTGTCCACCTCGCGACGCGTCAGCGACGTGGTCGGCTCGTCCATGATGACGAGCTTGGCGCGGGTCGCGATCGCCCGCGCGATGGCGACGAGCTGGCGGGAGGCGAGCGGCAGGTCGGAAACGATCGTGTTGAGGAAGGCGCGGTCGGTCGGCAGGCCTGCAGCGGCAAGCGCCCTTTCAGCCGTTTCCTTCAGCCGCTTGCGATCGAAGAGACGCGCAAGGCGGCCATTGGCGTTCACCAACTGCTCGTTCAGGGCGACATTCTCGGCAACCGTGAGATTGGGAAGCAGCGACAGGTCCTGGTAGACGGTCTCGATGCCGGCGGCCAGCGACTGGATCGGCGTCAGCGACGAAAAAGTCTTGCCGCCGAGAACGATTTCTCCGGACGACGGCGCGTGCGCGCCCGACATGATCTTGATGACCGTGCTCTTGCCGCAGCCGTTCTCACCGAGCAGGTGATAGGCCTCGCCCGGCTGGAGCGTCAGGTCGATGCCCCGGAGAGCGTGAACGCCGCCGAACCATTTCTGGATGTTTCTGAGTTCAAGGAGCGCCGCCGAATGCTGCGCGCGATCTGCTTGTGCCGCCACGGAAATTGTCCTCATGCTGACCGGCGCGTCGACACGCCGGACGGTTCCGGCCGGAAGGCAAGCCTCCCGGCCGGCTGACGGTTCGTCGAATTAGAACATGTGTTCCTTGTAGGTCGCCTTGTCGGCGAGAACCATGCCATTGCCGAGGATCAGCAGGCCCTTGCCGGGGCCTGCTTGACCGAGACCTTGCTGTAGCCTTCGACGCCGAGGTCCATGCCGTCGGTGACTTCTTTCTTCTCCAGCAGCAGCTTGGCGACGGCGTTCATCGCCATGCCGGCCTTCTGCGGATCCCAGAAGCCGATCGCCGTGATGGCGCCGGATTCGAGAAGATCGGCGGACGGGTTCGGAAGGCCGGTGCCGACCAGGCATACCTTGCCGCTCAGGCCCGCTTCGTCGATCGCGCGACCAACGCCGAGAACGTCGTTGCCGGCGGAGGTCTGGAAGCCCTTCAGATCAGGGTGCTTGCGCAGGATTTCCTTGGCCTTTTCGTAGGTGCCGTTGGCATCGTCGAAGGATTCGTTGTTCGGATCGACGAGTTCCATGCCGGCATACTTCTTGGCGTTCTCCTCGCCTGCACCAACCCACTGCATGTGCGTACGGCTGCCGAGCGAGCCGACGAAGGTCGTCCACTTGCCTTCCTTGCCCATGCACTCGGCCAGGCGCTCGTTCAGCGCCGAACCGTAATCGGCGTTATCGAAGGCCTCGACGTCGGCGTGCGTGTTCGCCTGGTTGTCGGCTTCATGGGTTACGACGACGATGCCGCGATCCATGGCGCGCTGGAACGTGCCTTCGAGAACGGCCGGATCCATCGGCACGACGGCGAGCGCGTTAACGCCCTTGGCGACGAGGTCGTTGACAATCTGCAGCTGCTGGGCCGAATCCGCGGTCGCCGGGCCGCTCTGGCTGGCAACGACGTCCGGATTGGCTTCCTGGTAGGCGACGACGCCGGTGTTCATGCGGTCGAACCACGGAATGCCGCTGATCTTCACCACGGTGGCGATGACCGGCTTTTCCTGGGCAACCAGCGTGCCGATGGAACCGACGAGCGCGACGGCCGCAACCGTGGTTCCCGCCAGCAACTTCTTCGAAAACGACTTCATGTTTACCTCCACGAATCTTCCCTCTTATTTCACTTCGGCGTTTGAGGGACAGGCGCCGAAGGGGTTTGCGAGCGGCGACCCGGATTCAGGAAGCCAGCGATGTCGTAGCGGCCGACGGCCAGGAAGGTGAGCAACAGCAGCCCCCAGGCAAAGTCGCGTACGAAATTGGAAAGCCCGCCGAAATTGAGCAGGCTCGACATGAGCTGCAGCGCGATCGCGCTGAGCACGACGCAGATGACGCGCCCGTAGCCGCCCTCCGGCTTCACGCCGGCCATCACGGCGATGAGGATGGCGATAAGCAGGTAGGAGCTGCCATAGTCGAACTTCACGTTGACGTTGCGCGCCGCGATGATGACGCCGGCAAGCCCCGACAGCATGCCAGAAATCGCATAGGTGGCGACGATCACGCCGTTCTTCGGAAAGCCAGCATAGACCGCCGCCTTGGGATTGGTGCCCATCAGCATCAGCCACAGGCCGTAAGGCGTGAACTTCAAGAGGGCGGCGATCACGCCGGCGACGATCACGAAGAGCAGAAAGCTGATCGGCACCTCGGCTAGCATGTCGTTGCCGATGCTGGAGAGCAGCGCCGGGCTGCCGACCATCACCGCCTTGCCGCCGGAAACCACGACCGCAAGCCCCATGAAGGCCATCTGCGTGCCGAGCGTGCAGAGGATCGGCGTGATATTGAGCCGCGAAATTAGCAAGCCATTGATCACCCCGCCGGCAAGTCCGATCAGGAGCGCGCCGGCGATGAAAGCGAGGCTGAAGGCTGTTCCGCTATCCGTCGCCGACAGGAAGGATGACACGATGACGGCGGACAGAACGCCGGAGAGATTGGCAAGGGCAATGCCCGACAGATCGATGCCGCCATTGCCGGCGCACATGGCGAGCATGACGCCGATCGCCAGAAGGCCGATTTCCGGCACCTGGCTCGCCATGGACTGGAGATTGAAGATGGAAAGGAAGGAGCCGCCGGAAATCATCGCACCCGCGACCAGCAAAAGGCCGTTTATGACAGCCAGCATCGCCAGCTGCCCCCCGGTTTTTCGCATGATCTCCTCCCGACTGTTTACTAAATAAAGCTTCACTTCACTAAAACGCTAGCAAAGGAAATTTCCTCTGGCAAGCCTCGTTTTCGCACTGGACCGGTTGCGCAGAGCGACAAATTCGCCTAGGTCTCGCAAAAATTCATAAAATCGTTTAGTAAACTTATTCGCACCTGCAGCAAAAGTGGGACTGTCGCCTCCACATGAAAAAACCGGAAAAACTGACCATCAGGGACATCGCGTTCGCCGCCGGCGTGTCGCCGGCCACGGTTTCGCTCGTGTTGAATGGCAAGGGAGAAATTTCCGGCGTGACCCGGGCGCGGGTGCTGGAAGCGGTGGCAAGCCTGAACTATGTCCCGCGGACGACGCGGAGCACGCCCCCCGGCGAGACGCTGCGCTTCCTCAAGATTGCCAAGCACGGCCACACCGTCAATCGCGACCACAGCGTCTTTGTCTCCGACTACATCGACGGCATGTCCGCGGAGGCGACGCGGCGCAATTACACGCTCGAAGTGGTAAGCTTCGAGGGGCAGCCGATCAGCGCTGTCGCAGAATCGCTTGCCGGCGCCCCGATTTCCGGAGTGATCGCGCTCGGCACCGAGCTGACGGAAGCCGATATCCGGTTGATCCAGGGCCTCGGCCTGCCGACCGTGTTCATCGATACGTTCTACGACGTCCTCGACGCCAATTTCGTCGACATGAACAACGAGGATGCCGTCTACAAGGTGTTGTCGCGCTTTCAGAAGCAGGGCTTCCAGCGCATCGGTTTCGTGGCCTCCCATGTCGACACGACCAACTTCCGCCTGCGCCGCGACGCTTTCTTCAAGAACATGGAGCGCTTGGGCCTGCAGGTGAATGCGGCCGATGTGCTGTCGGTGGAATCGACCTATGATGGCGCCTATCTCGACACGCGCGCTCTGCTGTCCACCGGTCTCGACCTCGCGGAATGCTATTTCTGCACGAATGACGTCATCGCCTACGGCTTCATCCGGGCGCTTCGGGAGCACGGCGTCTCGATTCCGGACGACGTCTCGATCATCGGCTTCGACAACTTGCCGCAGAGCGCCACCATGGAGCCGGGCCTGACGACGATCGACGTGTCCAAGCGCAAGATCGGTTATCTCGCCGTAACGGTTCTCGACGACCTGATTACCGCCAGCGAACCGCAGCCGCCCGTCAAGATCCTGGTCGGCGCCGACCTGATCCTGCGGACGAGCCACGAACGCGTCGCCGCTGGCCCGACACGGGAAAGGTCCGCGAAGAGCTTGCCGCATCCCGCGGAATAGCAACGGGCGGCAAGCGTTGCCGTTGCCCCCGCCGAAGATTGGGGCTCGCCGGATGTGAGCCAACTGATGATCGCCGACTCGGTCGGCGTTTCCCGGAGGAGCATGCATATGGAATACAGGACACTCGGCCGCTCGGGCCTCAAGGTTTCGGCCATCGCCATGGGTACGTTCTCGTTCGGTGGTGTCGGCGCCTTCGGGCGGGTGGCGAACCAGGGCGTCGAGGACGCACGTCGCCTGATCGATTGCTGCCTCGATGGCGGCGTCAACCTCTTCGACACCGCGAACATGTACTCGCTCGGCCGCTCGGAGGAGATCCTCGGCGAGGCGCTCGGCGACAAGCGCAACCAGGTGCTCATCTCTTCGAAGGCGCGCATGCGCATCGGCGACGGCCCGAACGACGAGGGCGTGTCGCGCTATCACCTCATTCGCGAATGCGAGCTCAGCCTGAAACGGCTGCGCAGGGATCACATCGACATTTACTTCATGCACGAATGGGACGGTGTAACGCCGGTCGAGGAAATGCTGGCGGCTCTCGACACGCTGCGGCAGCAAGGAAAAATCCGCTATTTCGGCTGCTCGAACTATTCCGGCTGGCACATCATGAAGGCGCTGGGGGTAGCCGAGGCAAAGAACCTTCCCCGCTTCGTCACGCAGCAGATCCACTACACGCTGGAGGCACGCGAGGCCGAGTACGAACTCCTGCCGATCTCCGTCGATCAGGGCCTCGGCGTGATGGTGTGGAGTCCGCTGTCGGCTGGCCTACTTTCCGGCGCATTCGGTCGCGGCAAGACGCCGGCCGACTCGCGTCAGGCAGCCGGCTGGAGCGAGCCGCCGATCCGCGACGAGGAACGGCTGTGGACGATCGTCGATGCCCTCGAGGCCATAGCCAGGGTGCGCGACGTCAGCGTCGCGCAGGTGTCGCTCGCCTGGACGCTTTCCCGCCCGGCCGTCGCAAGCCTGGTCGTCGGCGGCCTCAGCGAAAGACAGTTCCGCGACAACATCGCCGCCGTCGACTTGAAACTGACCGAAGATGAACTGGACACGCTGAACAAGGTCAGCCGCCCAGCCTATATCTATCCCTATTGGCACCAGCACAATTTCGCCAAAGACCGCTTCAGCGATGCCGACTGGGCTCTGCACGACAGCTATACGGATCTTGGAATGATCTGAGAACGTCTTTTCGAGACCAGACGTTATCCTCGGCTTTCACAGAACATTCCTGCACCTGAGTCCGCGGATGTCGCCGCGGACGACAGGAATTTCTTCGCACCGACTGCTGTTCGTTTCGCTAATGCAGAATCGATTTTGTATACACAGCGAAACGCAAATGTTGACAACTGTGTATTTTAGTATCTCCTTAATCTATCCGCATCGCCAGAAGCGCGCCGGATGGAACAGATGGAGAGTGACATGTTCAACAGACGCTCGACATTGAAATCACTGGCGCTCGGCGCCGTCTCATTACTTGCAATCGCAGTCGCAGGCACCTTCTCCGCCCAGGCCGAGAACAAGGAACTCAAGATCGGTTTCGTCGGCGTGACCAGTGGTCCAGCCGCCGCCTGGGGCACGTCCAACGTCCGGTCGATGCAGACCCGTGCCGACTGGCTCAACGAGACGGGCGGCGTAAAGATCGGCGATGACACCTACAACATCACCATCGTCACCTTCGACGACCAGCGGGACCCCAAGCGCGCCATCGCCGGCATGGAGAAGATGGCCCAGGAAGGCATCCACTATGTCGTCGGGCCCAATGTCGATGACGGCGCGGCCGCCGTGCGCCCGGTCGCCGAATCCAAGGGGATCATCTATTTCCCCTACGCCTTCCCAAAAGCGCTGTATACGGCCCCGGCCTCCAACGCCGTGCTCGGCATGATCGCCAACTATCAGTCGGGACCGGCCATCTATAAATACCTCAAGGACAACAAGGGCGTGAAGAAGGTGGCCTTCATCGCGGCCAACGAGTCCGACCCGCTGAGCCAGCGCGACAGCGGCGTGGCCGCTGCAAAGGAACTCGGCCTCGAGGTCGTCGCCGAGAAGGATGTCTACCAGAGCGACACCCGCGACTTTACGCCGGTGCTGACGCCCATCGTCCAGTTGAAGCCGGACCTGCTGGTGCTGTCGGGCGTCGCCCCTGCCAATGCGCCGCTCCTGATCCGCGCCGCGCGCGAACTCGGCTATGAGGGCCTGATTTCGGCGGAGACCGCGCAGGATGCGACCGTCTTGCAGGAGGGGGCCGGCGAGCTTGCCAACGGCTTCATTTCGGTCGGTGGTGCCTCGACACCGGAGATCCGCACACCGTTGATGGAGGAATTCATCGACCGCTACACCAAGAAGTTCGGAGAATACAACGACGAGTCCAACACCAAGGTCTATGCGCTCGAGTACATCATCGAAACGCTCAAGGCGAACCCCAAGGCGATCGACAATGTGGACGAGTTCCGGAAGACCATGGACAGCTTCACGGCGCCCAACCCCTACGCCAAGGACAGCACGCTGAAATATGTCGGCACGACCTCGTTTGGCCAAAAACGACAGCTTTTCGTGCCGATGGTGGTGACCGAGTTCAAGGACGGCGCTTTCCAGACGCTGTTCGTCGGCGAAGTGGACTGACTTTCTCCGCCTGACGGGAATGGGGCGCGGGCAATGCGGTGGCACGCTTTGGCCGCGCCCTGAAGTCAACCGAGGTTCGGGCAGCCGGACCTCCACCGACTGGATGCGCCCATGGAGCAGGTGATTGCCAATGGACTTTACCTCGGCGCCCAGTACGCGCTGATTGCACTCGGACTGACGCTGATCTTCGCGCTGATGAACGTGCTCAACTTCGCGCACGGCCAGATGTATGTGCTGGGCGGCTTCGTCACCTATACGGTCTACGGCCAGCTCAAGCTGCCGTTCGTCGTCGCCCTGATCTGCTCGGGTCTGACGCTCGCCATTATCGGCGCCTTGATGGAAAAATTTCTCTTCCGGCCGGTTGTCCGCCGCAGCAAGCGCGAGGAAAGCACCATGCTGCTCGCGGCCGCGACGGCATTCTTCCTCGATGCGGTGATGCTGCTTCTGTTCGGCGAGAAGCAGCGCGGCGTTCCGAAGATCGTCAGCGGCGTGTTTGTCTCCGAAAGAGTGATCCTGCCCTATGACCGCATCGTCGTCGGCGTGGTCGCCATCCTGATGATCGCCGCCTTCATGCTCTTCATGCAGTACAGCAAGCCGGGCCGCGCGATGCGGGCCCTGGCGCAGGATCGCGTTGCCGCCCAACTGATGGGCGTCAAGGTCGAGCGCTACTCGATGATCGGCTTCGCGCTCGGCGCCATGCTTGCCGGCGTCGTCGGCGGATTGCTGGTCAGCATCACCGGCGTCAATTCCGGCATCGGCGGCCCGATTTCCATCAAGGCCTTCCTGATGGTGATGATCGGCGGCGCCGGCGTGGTCGGCGGTGCGATCGCCGGCGGCTTCATCCTGGGCATGATGGAGTCGATCGGGCTGGCGACCCTGCGCGAATATGGCGACGTCACCTACCTCGTCATCTTCGCGCTTCTGATGATCTTCCTGAGCATCCGCCCCAACGGGCTGATGGGCAAACCGTGGGGCTGATGCGATGAAAACGTCACGGTCCGGCACGCTCAGGATCATCGCCAGCGTTCTTTTCCTGCTCGTCCTGCTGATCGCAGTGCCGTTGCTGATCGAGGCCACCGGGCGAAGCGACCTCTACTACACGCTGACCTCGGTGGCGCTGCTCAGCATCATCAGCGCCGGCGTATGGATCACCTTCTACATCGGCCGGATCAACATCGGTCAGGGCGCCTATGCACTGATGGGCGGCTATGTCTCGGCCATACTGGTCATGAACCATGGCATGTCCTTCTGGCTGACCCTGCCGTTGGCCGGCCTCTTCTGTGCCGCCGCAAGCGTGCTCATCGGGCTGCCGATCCTGCGCCTGCGCGGCGTCTATTTCGCCATGGTCACCTTGGTCCTGACCGAAGTCGCCCGGCTGCTCGCCCTCGCGCTGCCGATCACCAACGGCGCCAGCGGCATCGTCAGCATTCCGCTGCCGTCCGGCATCCGCCTGTTCGGCGTGACGCTCGTGCCGGATTTCGCCACGCTGGCGAACCCGCGCCTCGCCTTCTACATCGCCGCCGTCCTGCTCATGGCGCTGTGCTTCCTCGGCCTCTATCGGCTGACCCATTCCCGGATCGGCCAGCTTTGCCAGTCGCTGCAACAGAACGAGGAACTCGCCTCATCGATCGGCGTCAACATCGCCTACCTCCGCGTCATTGCCTATGCGATCTCGTCCTTCCTCGGCGGCGTCGGCGGCGCGATGTTCGCCGCGATATCGCAGTCGATCTACCCCTCGAGCTTCACCGTCGCCGATTCCGTCAATTTCATGCTCAACTGCTTCCTCGGCGGCCTTGGTTACGTGCTCGGCCCGATGCTCGGCACCTTTGTCCTCTACTTCGGCTGGGACATGCTGTTCCAGACGGGCGAATTCCAGCTTCTGATCTTTTCGACCGTGCTGATCGCGCTCATGCTGGTGCTGCCCAACGGCCTCCTGAGCCTCGCCCTGCCCCGCAAGAGGAGCGTCCAGTGATGCCAGTCATTCTGGAAATCGTCGGGCTCACCAAACGCTTCGGAGGCCTCATCGCCGTCAACGACGTGTCCTTTGCCGTGCGCGATCGTGAGATTCTGTCCGTGATCGGCCCGAACGGCGCCGGCAAGTCGACATTGTTCAAGCTGATCTCCTCCTTCCTTTGGCCGACCAGCGGCGAAGTACGCCTCGAAGGCGAGCGCATCTCCGGCCTCGCGCCGCACATCGCCGCCCGCAGAGGCGTGGTGCGGACCTTCCAGGAAACGACGATCTTCAAGGACATGACCGTTCGCGACAATGTCGTGACGGCCCACCATTTGCGCTCTCGCGCCAGCCTGGCCGGCTTTTACTTCGGCAGCGCGGCGGCCCGGAGCGATCTCGAGGCGTTCGGAGCCTCGGCGGACGAGATCCTGGCCTTTCTCGGCCTGGCGGCGATGAGCGGCGAGATCGCCAGCACCCTGCCGCACGGTCATCTGCGCGCGCTCGGCATTGCGATCGCGCTTGCTACAGATCCCTCCGTCATCCTCCTCGACGAGCCCTTCGCCGGCATGAACCACGACGAAACCCGGCGCGCCGTCGAGATCGTCCGCAAACTGCGCGAACGCGGCATCACGGTGCTGCTGGTCGAACACGACATGCCGGCGGTCATGAACATTTCCGACCGGATCGTCGTGCTCAATTTCGGTCAGATGATCGCCGAGGGCACGCCGGCGCAGATCCAGCAAGATCCGAAGGTCATCGAGGCCTATCTCGGTGCCGAAGACGAATCGATCGGATTGTAGGCCATGGAACCATTGCTGAAATTCGATGATGTCGAGCTCTACTACGATCACGTCTACGCCCTCAAAGGCGTATCGCTTGAGGTGCGCGAGGGCGAAACCGTCGCCCTCATCGGCGCCAATGGCGCCGGCAAAACGTCGATCCTGCGCGCCGTCACCGGCCTCAGGAAGATCCGCTCCGGCCAGATCCATTATCGGGGGGACCGCATCGATGGCGTCGCTCCGGACGAAATCGTCCGCATGGGCATCTCGATGGTGCCGGAGGGGCGTCGCGTCTTCCCCTTCATGACCGTGCGCGACAACCTGCTGATGGGCGCCTTCAGCCGCACGGACAGGAGCGAAATCCGGCAGAGCGTCGAGATGGTGCTGACGCGCTTTCCGCGTCTCAAGGAGCGCTATTCACAGCAGGCGGGAACCATGAGCGGCGGCGAACAGCAGATGCTCGTCATCGGCCGGGCATTGATGGCGCGGCCGCGCCTTCTGCTACTCGATGAACCATCGCTCGGGATCGCGCCGAAGCTGGTGCAGGACATCGCGCGCTCCATCGTCGCGATCAGTCGGGACGAAAAGGTGAGCGTCCTCCTTGTCGAGCAGAATTCACGCATGGCGCTTAGAATCTCCCAACGCGCCTATGCGTTGACGACCGGCAAGGTCGCGCTCAGCGGCAATTCCTCTGAACTTTTGACCGACGAACGCGTCAGGCATCTTTATCTCGGTGGTGAATATTAGGCGGATCAACGTGCGTATACTCGTCATCAACCCGAACACGACAACTTCGATGACCGACAAGATCGGCAGGGCGGCACAGGCGGCAGCATCGCCGGCGACGCAGATCGTTGCCGTCAATCCCAAGGATGGCCCTCCCAGCATCGAAGGCTATTTCGACGAGGCCTTCGTCGTTCCTGGCATCATCGCCGAGATGGCGAAGGCCGGCGCGGTGGACGCCTATGTCATCGCCTGTTTCGACGACACCGGCCTCGACGCGGCCCGTTGCGCCGCCGAGGCTCCGGTGATCGGCATCGGAGAGGCGGCCTTTCACCTCGCCACGCTGATCGCCGGCAAATTCAGCGTCGTCACGACGCTGGCGCGATCGGTTCCGGCCATCGAGCACAATCTGTCGAGATACGGCCTCGCCACCCGTTGCGCCCGGGTCCGCGCTTCCGATGTCGCAGTTCTCGACCTCGAACAGCCGGGCTCCGACGCACGCCAGAAGGTCTCCGCCGAGATCGCTCGCGCGGTCCGCGAAGACGGGGCCGAGGCGATCGTGCTCGGTTGCGCCGGCATGGCCGATCTTGCGCACGAATTCTCGCTCGAGCATGGGGTGCCGGTGCTCGACGGCGTTGCCTGCGCGGTAAAACTCGCGGAAGCGACCGCGGCGCTGGGACTCAGGACCTCAAAGGTGGGCGGCTATGCCGCCCCACGGGCAAAGCGGTTTGCCGGCCATTATGCGCCCTGGTCCCCAGGAGCAGGTTGAAGAAGAGCGAGAACGCCCGCACCGGACGTCGGCACGGTGACGCCTGGGACACGATCGAGGCGCGTGGCGGAGCCAATCGTCCGCTTGGCTCCATGAGGATGGCGCAGACAAGGCATGGACAGCGGCAGCTCGCCGGAAGCGACAAAAATGGTGACGACACTCAGGCCTGACAACGATCGCGAGAACCCGGGGGCGCGCTGGTCACCGATCTATCACGGCCTGCGCGATGCCATTGTCAGCCACCGCCTCGCTCCGGGCACGAAGCTGCCCGAGGACGAACTCGCCGCGATCTATTCGGTCAGTCGAACGGTTATCCGTAGCGCTCTGCAGGCGCTCTCGCACGATTGGCTTGTCCGGCTGGAGCCGAACCGCGGCGCCTTCGTCGCCCAGCCGTCGCCCAAGGAGGCGCGCGAGGTCTTTGACGCCCGCGCACTGATAGAACCGAAGGTGGCCGCGCTGGCTGCCGGCGTCGCCAGACACGAGGATGTGCGTCTGTTGCGCAGCCACCTGGAAAAGGAAGAAGAGGCGCTGCATGCCGGACGGGACAGCGACGCCATCATGCTGTCCGCCAAGTTCCACGTGGCGATCGCCGAGATCGCCGATCAGGCGGTCCTGACCGGCTTCGTCCGGGACCTGGTCTCCCACTCCTCACTGATCATCGCGCTTTACTGGCGGCGGCGCGACACCACCTGCGAAAGCCACGCCCATCATGCGCTCGTCGACGCCATCGAGGCCGGCGAAGCGGAGACGGCGGCGCGGTTGATGGAGGAGCACCTGCTCGACCTGCTCTCCGGCCTCGACCTCGACCGCGTCGATCGGAAGCCGGGAAAGCTCGCCGAAATCCTGCGCTGACCTCGTCGGCATCAGCCGGCGGGGTGTTCCCCACGGTCCGCCGAATGGCCTCTGGTGATAATCGCTCTCATGATCTGACACCAGTCGGAGGCATGCTCGTTGATCTCCTTCGCTCTTAGCCTCGGCCAGCCACCGAGGCTTCTCTTTGCGAGCTTGCGGTGGACTTGTAACGGTGCAAATCGGCTGGTCGGATGTTTGTCGGTCATGCTCCTGCACCGCTGGCTGGGCAGCGCTTCGGATGCGCCGCCCGCAGAACCTGGCTCCCAGCTCAGAATTCTGGGCGCCGTACAGCTTCATCCGATCGTCGCGAGACAGAACCGCGCGCATCGTTCGAACACACGAAGACAGCACTCGCTCAGTTCCATATCCTTCGAGATATAATGCTTGGAAAGTGAAGCTACTGCATGTTTCCTCAAATCGTAGCCGATTTGAGGAAACATGCAGCAATTCAAAGCGCTACAGCGACCTTTGCGCGTCTTGTAAGACGCGCAGCGCTGTAGAGGTCCAACTGGAAAAGAGTCATGGAAACTGAAGCCGCATAAGTAAAGCTGCCGCTGTGTTTTCAAAGTGCCGGCACCACCCTGGCGCTAATTGGTACGGCTCTTGGGAACAGGGAGGATGAGATGAAGGCTGTCATTCAATGCGGGGGGAAAGGTACGAGATTGCGGCCCTTCACGTCGGTCCTTCCAAAGCCTCTTATGCCGATCGGGTCGAGACCGGTCCTGGAACTTCTTTTGAAGTGGCTCAGGCGGAACGGGGTGCAGGATGTCTACATTACCACCGGCTACCTCGGACATCTCCTCCGCAGCTTCTGCGGTGACGGCACCCAATGGAACATGAGGATCCTGTACACGCAGGAAATTGAGCCGCTGGGAACGATTGGCCCGCTTTCCCTTCTCCGGGACGATCTCACCGAGCCATTTCTAGTGCTGAACGGCGACATATTGACCGACTTGAGCCTGAACCAGTTCGTTGGCTTTCATCACAAGCACTGCGGACCACTGACCATCGCGACCACCGTTCGTTCACACAAGATGGATTTCGGCGTTATCGATGAGCAGGAGGGATCCGTGAAGAGATTCCGCGAAAAGCCGACGCTGGCGCACCTCGTCAGCATGGGCCTCTATTGCATGAATCCTACCGTTTTCGAGTTCATCCCGACCGGCGTTCCATTCGGTTTTGATGATTTAATCCTACAGATGCTTGAGAGCGGCGAGGACGTGCATGTCTTTCGGCACGAGGGCCTCTGGCTGGATATCGGGCGCGTCGAGGATTTCCAGAACGCTCAGGACATCGCCTGGGATGAACAGTCGGCCTCGATCGAAGCGGTATCCGCGGCCTGACCGCGTACCGGCGTGCCAGCCGGATCTGCGGGAATACCCTCCCGTCTTCACAGAGCCAAAGGAAGTGTCTCCATGCTGCTGGTCTCTGCGCCCATTGTAGGAGCTGAGGAAAAGGCTGTCCTTTCCGAGGTCATTGACAGCGAATGGCTGACGATGGGAGATCGCGTGCGCGCCTTTGAGGAGGCGTTTGCCACGATGCATGGAGCTGAGGACGCCGTCGCCGTTAGCTCCTGCACGGCGGCACTGCACCTGATCTTGCAGGCACTTGGGGTGACGTGCGGGGATGAGGTACTCGTGCCGAGCCTCACCTTCGTCGCCACTGCCAATGCCGTTCGCTATGTTGGTGCCGACCCCGTCTTTGTCGATATCGAGTCGATGGATGTGCCACTCATCTCCTTGGCCGAGGCAGAGGCGCGGTGCACCCCGCGGACGAAAGCCGTCATCCTGGTGCATTTCGCCGGATATCTACCCGACCGCGAGGCATGGCGTGCATTCGCTCGGCGCAGAGGGCTGTTGCTCATCGAGGACGCAGCGCATGCGCCCGGGCTGAAGGAAGCCGGCACGTTCGGCGATGCAGCTGCATTCAGCTTCTATGGCAACAAGAACATGACGACGGCCGAAGGCGGTGCCGTCCTGGCCCGGGATGGTGCTGTGCGCGAGGCAATCCGGCAGGCGCGCGCTCATGGAATGACCAGCACCACCCATCAGCGGCTGAATAGCCGGACGCCGCATTACGACGTCACCATGCTGGGCTTCAACTATCGCATGGATGAGTTACGCGCCGCCATCGGCCTGGTGCAACTGAAGCGACTCCAGAACTGGAACGGCATCAGGCTGGGATTGACCTTGATCTATCGCCGCCTGATGGCGCTGGACTGCCCTTCGGTCCAAATCCCGTTCTCCGGAAGCAGTCTGTCCGCGTGTCATATCATGCCGGTTCTGCTGCCGTCCTTCGTGAACCGGCAGGACGTGATCGATCACCTTCGCGCCGCTGGGATTCAGACCACCATCCATTACCCCCCAGTGCACCTCCTGTCGCTCTACCGGCAGCTCTACCCGAACCTTCACCTGCCGCGAACCGAAGCCTTCGCCGAACGCGAGTTGACGCTCCCTCTGCATCCTCGGATCAGCACATCCATGCTGGAGATGATCGTCGCACGTCTCGCAGAGGTGGTTCACAGCAGGGCCAATACGGGAGCCGTGGCATGATAATGCAGCCAGTCGCGTTGCAGAGGCCGCAAGCACCAGCCGCCAGCCTGCTCGTACAGCGGACGCTCGACATCCTCATCGCGGGAGTCGCCATGGTGCTCCTGGCACCTCTGTTGGTTCTGGTCGCGGCCGCGCTCCTGCTGGAAGGCGGGCCACCGATCCTCTTCGCCCAGATACGAGTCGGCGTCGGGGGGCAACCATTCCGGATGTACAAGTTCCGCAAGTTCCGCCCAGACTGCGGTACGGATGGCTGCCCGCTCACGTTGGACGGTGACTGTCGCCTCACGAGAATTGGACAGTTCCTCGCCAGGACAAAAATCGACGAACTGCCGCAATTGTGGAACGTGCTACGCGGCGAGATGTCCATCGTTGGGCCGCGCCCGGAGAGCTTGGACTTCGTTAATTGCTTTTGCGAAGAGTTCGAGGAAGTCCTGCGGTACAGGCCGGGGCTGATCGGCCCGAGCCAGGTAGCATTCCGCAACGAACGGCAGTTCTATCCGCGAGACAAGGATCCGACGCAGTTTTATCGCGACGTCCTGTTTCCGGCCAAGGCAAGGCTCGACCTTGCCTATTTCTCACACCGCACCGTCGCTTCCGACATTGCTTGGATGATCCGGGGGGCGTTGGCCGTCCTCGGCTGGGTCCCGCCGATTGGCACCGCTCTGGCAGAGCGCGAGCATCGCTAGCCCGATTGGGACCGTCGCACGTGATGCGAAACGCCGCAGGGGAGTAGTTGAATGCGATATGACAAGACCAGAGTGCTCGTAACCGGAGCGGATGGGTTCATTGGGTCGCATCTGACCGAAGAGCTCGTCCGGCACGGGAGCGAGGTTACGGCCCTTGCCCTTTACAACTCCTTCGACAGTTATGGCTGGCTCGACGACCTGCCCGAAACCATAAAGGAGAAGGTCAATCTCGTTCGCGGCGACGTGCGCGATACCAACTTCATTAGCAGCATCGTGCGGGATCATCAGTTGGTATTTCATCTCGCTGCTCTCATCGCAGTTCCATATTCCTATGCAGCTGCCCAATCTTATGTAGAGACAAATATCCTCGGCACGCTCAACATCCTTGAGGCCGCCCGGCAGTCGGGAACGGAGCGCGTGGTCGTGACCTCTACCAGCGAGGTCTATGGAACGGCGATCACGATGCCGATCGGTGAATCGCATCCTCTGAAGGCACAATCTCCCTATTCGGCATCGAAAATCGGTGCGGATGCGATGGCGGAAGCATTCGCCCGTTCGTTCGGGCTTCCCGTTGTTATCCTGCGACCGTTCAATACGTTCGGGCCTCGTCAGAGCGAGCGGGCCATCATTCCAACAATTGTCCGGCAGGCGCTCGACCCATCCTGCTCGGCCATATTCGTGGGCGATACGACACCGATCCGCGACCTCACCTTTGTAGGAGATACGGTTGCTGCGTTTCTTGCGGCAGGAAGCGCAGTCGGGATCGAATTCGGCAGCCCCTACAATGCCGGCAGCCAGCGGGCGACAAACGTAGCCGACATTATCGAACTGGTCCTCGATATGACGAAGTACAACAAGCCCATCCGTAGGGATGAAAGCCGCCTACGGCCGGTAAATTCCGAAGTTCGAGCTTTGCTGGCCGACTCCTCTCGTTTCGAGCGCGAAACTGGATGGCAACCCGTCACCTCTCTTCGAGAAGGTCTCGATCAGACCATCTCATGGTGGCGCCACCGCCTTGAGCAAGGTCGGGTGCGGCAGGAGAAGGGATATATCACGTGACCGCGCCGCGGCAGGTTCACGACGACCCTGTTCCCGGCGGCCACGCTTGTCCGGTCGGCCGATGCTCGGCCTGCAAGCGGCGGCCGCCGTGCCGCTGCGGGAAGCTCTCGCGTCGTTGGCACTTGACGGCACGTCGCGTCGCCTGAGCCTCCTCGGCGCTCCGCGGAATAGGATTTCGAATGTATCGCACTCGCCATCCACAGCAGACACGGGAAGCGCCCGTGAAGCGCAAGGCGGTCGTAGGCCCCATGGCTTGCGTCATGGGCGATATGAATGTGGTTCGGCCCCTTGGACTGGCCGGCATTTCCTGCGCGGTTGTCGCGCCGCCCGGCAATCCGACCACCTATTCGCGGTTCGTCCGATCGGTCCTACCCTGGCAGAGCTTTTCAAAGAATCTCGACGCGTTGGCGGACATGTTGCTGCGCTTCGGTGCGGCACAGCAGGAGCCCCCCGTCCTTTTCTTCGAAGAGGATTCCCACCTCCTGTTCATGTCACGATACCGCGAGAGACTGGGCCAGGCCTTCCGCTTCATCCTGCCCGAAGTGGCGTTGGTGGAGGATCTCGTCGACAAGGCCCGTTTTCAATCTCTGGCGGAACGGCTGAGCCTTCCCGTTCCGGCATCGCGAAGAATCCGGCCATGTGCGGACTCACCACCGGTTAACATTGATCTGCGCTTTCCGGTCGTCATCAAGCCACTCAGGCGCCGGTCACCTTGGGAACTAATTGCGAACGGTGGCAAGGCAATCGAGGTCGCCACAGAAGAGGCATTCCGAGAATTGTGGCCCCGCTTGGCCAGCAACGAAATGGATCTCCTGGTCCAGGAGATGGTTCCGGGGCCGGAAAGCTGCATCGAAAGTTATCATGTCTATGTTGATCATCGGGGCGAAATTGCCGGCGAGTTTACTGGCCGAAAAATACGAACTTACCCACCGTCATGTGGTCACAGCACCGCCCTGGAGACTACGGATGCGGCGGATGTGGCATCGCTCGGCCACGCACTGGTTGAGAAGCTGAACCTGCGCGGCGTCGCTAAGTTCGATTTCAAACGAGACCCGGATGGTGCACTTCACCTCCTGGAGGTCAACCCGCGCTTTAATCTTTGGCATGTCCTAGGCGCACGTGCAGGCGTCAACATACCAGCGCTGGTCTACGCAGATCTAACCGGTCAATCCCGGCCGCCCCCGGCGAAAGCGCGTCCGGGCATCCGATGGTGCACTCTCCCTTCCGATTGGTTTGCTGCTCGCGCCATCGGGTTGCCCCTGCGGTCGTGGTTGCCCTGGGTGATCCGCTGCGAGGTGACTTCGCATCTGAGTTGGGATGATCCGGTACTGCTGCAAACGGTATGGCATTGGGGCATGTCTGGCGTTAGCGAAAGGCTTTCCCGACTCATGCAGCCCGCACACCGGGGGGAAGCATGAGATTGGCGATCATCTCCGATGTTCACTCCAATCTCGAGGCACTCCGGGCGACTCTCGACGATATCTCTACGCAAGGAGCGGACCGTATCGTATGCCTTGGCGATATCGTCGGCTACAACACGGATCCGGCAGAGTGCATAGCACTGCTACAGGAATGCGGAGCCATATGCGTAGCCGGAAATCACGACAGGGCTGTCTGTGGACAGCTCGTCACCGACGATTTCGGTTTTGTCGGCGCCCGCGCGATCTTCTGGACACGCCGGCGGCTCGGCCGGGAAGCACTATCATTTCTGGCCGGGCTGCCCCTCAAGGCTGAGATTGACGACGCGGTGATCGCAGTTCATGGCGCGCTGCACCCAGAGAAAGACTGCGATACCGTTCGGCTAGACAATGACGAACAGCGCCGAGCGAGCTTCGAGGCACTCATGAACCACCCCTCGGGCATCCGGATCTGCGCCTTCGGACACACGCACCACCTTGGCGTCTTCGAATGGCAGGGGTCCTCGCCGCGACAACTTCTTGGCGACGAGATCAAGGTCAAGGAGGATGCCTATTACCATATCAACCCGGGTTCAGTCGGAGAATCGCGGACCTCCGATCCACGCGCCACCTACCTCGTTCTCGATACCGCACGCCAGGCCATCAAGGTGAGGCGCGTGGAATATGACTGGTCCGTTTCAATGGCAAAGAAACGGCGGGCGGGCCTGCTACCCCCGTTAGCCACCCTCCCCAAGCCGCTCAAGGCAGTACTGAGACGATATCTCGTCGCTCTCGGCCTCTATGACGCCGTAAAGCGAAAGTGGGAGGTAAGCGGGTGATGACAGGTTACGCGACGATGAAGCTGTTGGCTGGTGGGGCTGCTCGTGTTTCCGGCGAGAAGACATGACGAGCGGACACGGCGGAACCACATGCCGCTTTCATCGGAGGCAATCGGTGGCAGAGTAAGCGAGAACGCACATGTGTGGACTATTTGGCTGGTTCGGCGAGAGACCTCGCGGCGGTGACGAACAGGTCGAGGTTCTATCCAGGCTGCTTCAGCATCGCGGGCCGGATGACGCGGGCTACGAGAGCGGGGCGGGTTGGGGGCTAGGCTTCCGCCGCCTGAGCATCCTTGACCTGAGCCTGCTTGGCCGCCAGCCAATGGCGTCGCCTGATGGTCGCTATTGGCTGATCTTCAACGGCGAAATTTACAATTACATCGAACTGCGGCAGACGTTGGAGCGCGAGGGAGAACAGTTCCAGAGCGGTTCGGATACTGAAGTGCTGGTTCGTCTACTTGCGCTTAAGGGTGCGCGGGCACTGTACCGCCTGAATGGCATGTTTGCATTCGCCTTCGTGGATACCCACGAGCGGACCTTCATCATTGCAAGAGACCGTCTGGGCGTGAAGCCGCTGTACTACCATCTGCGGCAAGGAAGTTTGCGCTTCGCCTCGGAGTTGAAGGCGCTGCTCGCATGGTCTGACGCCCCGCGCGAGGTGGACCCTGCCGCAGTTGCCGAGTACCTGGCCCTAAACTATCTCTCCACCGACCGATGCATCTTCAAGGGCTATCAGAAGCTTCCGCCCGCACACTATCTGGCAGGACCCCTGGACGAGCCGCACCGCGCCCGATTGGGCCAATATTGGCAGGTGTCTGATGAGGCTGACACAGAAACAGATACGCTTTTGTCGGCGCAACTGGACGACCTGTTGGCCCTGCTGACCGACGCCACGCGCATTCGCATGCGAAGTGACGTTCCCGTTGGCATCTTTCTGTCCGGCGGCATCGATAGCGGGCTGGTGGCCGCGCTGGCGGGCGAGGCCGCAGAGGGAAGACGCCCGCTCGCGCTCACCGTCGGCTTTTCCGAGCGTGATCACGACGAGAGCGACCTTGCCCGCGCCACTGCCGAGCGCGCCGGGTTGGAGCACCGCCTCATCGTGCAACGGCCGGCCAGCCTCTCCGATATAGACCGCCTCGCCTGGTTCTACGATGAGCCGTTCGGCGATGCATCTGCGCTGCCTACCTTTGCACTGTGCGAGGCGGCGGCAGAGCACGCGACGGTCTTTCTGTCGGGGGATGGCGGCGACGAGGCGTTTGGCGGCTACCGCCGTTACGTGGAGGCGCAGCGGTATCGTTGGCTTGCAACGTTACCCGCCCCGATAGGTTGGGCGATGCGCGGGCTGTCGCAAGCGTTGCCGACACTTTCATCGCACCGTTACCGCTTGCTGAAATGTGGGCTGCGGGATGGGGGCTACGCTGCCGCCTTTGATGGTGTGCCAACCGATCCGGCACTGCAATTCGCCTTCGGCCCCACTGTGCGCGACCATTTCGCGGGGGCAGGCGCACCGCTCTGGGAGCGGTGGAGCGCCACGCGCGGGCAAGCGATTCAGGCGCGCCAACAGGCACTGGATTACGCGCTGTACCTGCCGGACGACATCCTTGTAAAGATGGACCGGGCCTCGATGGCGCACTCTATCGAGGTGCGTTCGCCTTTCCTGGACTACCGCGTCGTCGAGTGGGCCGCGAGGTTGCCCCGTGCGGCACTCCTCAACACCCGTGAGGGCAAGCTCCCCCTGCGAAAGCTGGCGGAGCGGCTGTTGCCGACGCAGGTGCGACGCGGCAGCAAGCGCGGCTTTGGTGTTCCGCTTCGCGCCTGGTTCCAGCAGCCGAGTGGGCAAACGTTCCTCCGCGAACGGCTGCTTTCCCCGGAGGCGAAGGCGCGCGGCTTCTGGGATGTGACGTGCGTGGAACGCATCATCGCGGCCCACATCTCGGCGGGTGGGCGAGACTTCGGGCCGCTGTTGTGGCGGCTCCTCTTTCTGGATGCGTGGTCGCGCACCTATCTGGACAGCGATGCATTCCTACAAGCCGCCCTCCGCAAGGGAAGCCACGCCACGGCTGCATGAAACAAACGGATCAATGAAGGAGGAGAGTCATCCCTGACGGTGGTGCCCAGCAGTTCGGAAGCTTCAGCGAAAGGAGGGGTTTCCGCTCCGGGGGCCGTCAGCGCGAACTCAGACACTTATTGAATAGCAGGTGTGCCGTGTGGCGGCCGAGGAACGAGCGATACCGTATAACGGTACTTGCCTGAGGCCAGCTTCGGAATGGCATCGACGAACTCGAAGGTCACCTGGCATGCTGATCCCATAACACGCTGCAGCGAACTACGGATCTCGTCCAGAGCACCCTCCGGCGGCGGCGCTGCCGTGACCATCTTAACCAGGATCACATCATAGTCTTGCTGGATGATCTGAGTCTTTTTCAGCCAATTGGATTTATGCACGACACCAAGGAAATGGACGAAAAAGTATCCGGGGATGGTCGAGCCGTCTTCGCGCACGAAGGCATCCATCATGCGTCCGGTAACTGTCGCCAACTTTTCAACGGAGGGTGTTGGGGTCGAAACCGCGGCTGCGACCACCGCGCGGTCGCCGATCCGGTAGCGGATGATCGGCATGGCGTAGTTGGTCAGGCACGTGACCAGCACGTCGCCTTCTTCGTTCGGCCCGCATGGCTCGCCTGCCTCATCCACGACCTCGACGAAATGGGTATAGGTGAAGACCTCCAGCCCTGCTCCGGCCTCGTGCTCGCCGGCGAAGCTGCCGACCTCGCGCGAGCCGTAACGATTTAGTATCGGGCAGTTGAAGGCGCGCATGACCTCTTCACGAATGAAGGGATAGAGAGTACCGGCGCTCGTGACAATGCTCCTGACGGGGGGAAGCCTGATACGCTCGGCATTGATGTAGCGCGCAAGCTCATAGATGCTTTCCGCATAAGCTTCGATAATGACCGGACGCACACGCTGAATTACTTTTACGTAGTTCTGCATGTGTTGTCTGCTTAGATAGAAGGAGTTGAGAAACGTTCGGTTCCGCATGAAGTTGCTGAGTTTGTTGCGCCACCCTTCGGTACCGAACAGTACGTCGCGGTCCGACCCCCAAAGCTTGACGAACGGCTCCCCGGCGAGCTTTCCCGCCCAGGAATAGTGCATCTCGATCGTTGCCTGCCCGATGTCATCGTAGTGGCGGTCCTGCAGCAGCGTCACCGGCTCCCCGCTGCTTCCGCCCGAACTGTTCTTATACCAGGCCCTCGAGGGGAGATCATCGCTCTTCAGCAACTCGAATTTCGCGCGCAACATGTCCCTGGTAAGCTCCGGCACGTGCCGGAAGCGGTCGAGGTCCACGTGGTCGCCGTGCACCACGCCAGTCGCTGTCAGCACATCGCGGTAATGCGGCACGTTGCGGGCAGCGTGCAACAACAGCTGTGAAAGCCGCTCCAGCTGCGCCTCTCGCTGCCCTGCGACCGGCCAGCTATGGAATTCGCCTAGGAATGAGCCATGGCGGGGGATCGGATTATGGGAGATCCGTGAGTCGTAGACCGTCAGGATCGGTGCACGCCAGTTAAGCATGTGATCTCCGATCCAGGACGCTCCACAGCAGATCACGATCCGAACGGCTCAAGCTCAAGGCATAGGCAGCTAGACTGTACACGACAGCAACTGCGGCCGCCATTGCGCCGAGGGTCAGCCAATCCGCCGGCCACCAAAGCTGTGAAATGACCCTGCCGGCGCAGCCGATAGCCAACGTGCCGAGCGCCCCGGCTGTCAAGGGCGCGTAGAACGACCACCAGGGGAGACGCAACAGGACCGCGCAGTAGCTGGACAAGAACAGGCAATTCTTGACCGTCCACACGATGGCCGCGGCCGCCGCGATCCCGGCTACTCCCCATCCGCTCCAGCGTGCAAGCACTATCGCCAAGCCGATGTTCGCGAAGCCGAGCGCGAGCGTGAGCAATCCTTGCACTTTGACCTTGTTGTACGCCGTCACTACGTACAAAAGCGGCCTGATGGCCAGGTTGACTGCCAAATGGCCAACGAGAAGGATCAGCAGCACGTCCAGTTGAGCAAACTCGGGACCCAGCCACAGATGCAGCAAAGGCCCGGCAAATCCGCACAGCAGGCCAACCGGCAGGGCTAGTGCAACCCCAAGAAGCTTGACGGAATGACAAGCAATCCGTCGCATTCCCTCAATGTCGTCTACGGCGTAGCGCGCCATTATTGCCGGACTTAACACAGCGGCGACGGCCTCGGTGAGCGTATGTATCATCGCAGGGAAGAGCAGCACGGCGCCGTATCGTCCGGTCATCTCGGCACCGAACATGGCGTTCACGATCAGGAGGTCCACCTGCATCAGCAGGAGCGCGCCGGTCTGGTTGACTGCCGACCAGCCGCCCAAATTCGCAAGTGCCCCAAAGCGATGACGGTCGATGCTGCGGTAATCGAGATGCAACTCCGGCGTCAAGCGTCTCCAGACGACGACGTCACCCGCAAGTCCGATCATGGCGGAGACGATGAAAGCCGCTGCGACTTGCCAGAGGGTTGCCGGCCAGACCATGAAACAAAGCGCTATGATGCCCACCCGGGTCAGCATCGTCAGCGCGTTCACGATATTTCGCAGGTCGAAGCGATGTCGGATCACGCTTGCAACACCGAAATTGCTGCTCAGAATTGTCACGATGAACGCAGCGCAGACGCTTGCAAACAGAAACTGGGTCGCCGGCTCCAGCCCGGGGGGAACATTGAACAGCGCCGGAAGGAAAAAGGTCAGAATGCCTACCGGGACCAACAGGGCGCTACAAGCAATTATCGAAAGCGCCAGGGCGGTGTTGAAAGTTCGGATGCCGCTGGCGCTGTCGTCTTGATTGAGGTCTATCGCCAGAAAACGGGTAATCGAAACGTTCAGGCTGGTTCCGACCAACGCTCCATACATGACGAGGGAGTTTGCTAGCGCAATCATCCCGTACGCCGCCACGCCGAGATGACTTACCAGAAACGGAACATACCACAGCATGAGAGCTGTGTTCATAACGACATAGCCTGCATTGGAAGCCACATTGCTGACGAAGCGAACTTTCGCGACGTCAGTCATAGACTTACCGGTGATGCCTGCATTCAACATGGCATTCCCATCCTGCTGCCTCGTTGAGACCAGCGCAGTGGGTCAACGGAAGCAGTCCACCGGTGGCAGATCAACGCTCCTCAATGTCGCATTACTTTCCGTCTGCGGGCCTCATGCAAACGAATGAAGACGCCCGACACCGGGCTCCTTAGGCTTTAATTCTCGGCTTGCTGCAACTGACGAGGCAGGATCTGAATTATGCATCCCAAGCAGGGATCATGCCATCAACATCGCCGAAGTTGTCTCGCACTGTCGAAATAGAGGTCGCCAACTATGGAACGTGTTAGGCCACCAAGCGGGAGATATTCTCGATTAGACGGTCCGGCGCCTTCGGATTCGCGACGTGCATCTGGAGCTCAGTTCTCCGAGCTCGTCGACATTATTAGACGGCACAAGGTCTTAATCGGCGCCATGGCAGGGCTCGGTACTTTTGTGACCGTCATTGCCGCGTTGGCAGTCCCGCCCTCGTACACAGCGACGGCTCAGATCGTTATCGACCCGGGTCCGCCGGACGCGAACTCAACACATTCGACCGTTTTCGAGACCGTCGATCCGACCGTGATTGATACGGCGATCGCTATTCTAACTTCCGAAGATCATTTCCGTTCGGTGCGCGCCAGCCTGTACGATTACCCCGGCTTTCAGTCGAAAACGCGAGAAGAGACGTCGGCATTAAGGAAGTCCATCGAGGAACTACGAGCCTGGTTCGTTGGTTCTATCAAAAGCATTCTTCCTATGTCGGATGATCCGGCAGCTAAAAGTGGTGACGCACGGCCAGGTATTCCCAGTGTGGGGGAACTCAGAGCGGGCTTAACGGTCAACCAAGAGCGCCGCTCCCGCATCATCTCCGTGAGCTACACCGGCAAAAGTCCCGAAAAAGCCGCCGTCATCGCAAACCAGTTCGTAGACCTCCACATCGAAGAACTGCGCGACCAGAACCGGCAGGAGTCCGAACGTTTGGTGGCTCGGCTGGACCAGCGCCTTGCGGAGGTCAAGGCCGAGGCTCGGGAAGCGGAAGAGAGGGTGCAATCTTTCCGCATCGTCCATGGAACGACCAATGTCGAGTCTGATGCGGAACTTATCGCCCAAACGAGGCGGCAGCTTGCACGCGCGAGATCCGAAATAGCGGCAAGAGAAGCTGCCATCGATACGCCTCGTAGTGCCGAAGCCATAAAGGAAGAGAGGGCCAAGGTTCGCGATGCGTTGACTCCAGACCCAGGTGCTACGGGCGACTTAAAAAATGAGCGTCTGCAGGCGCCGCTCAACAACGAGACTGAAATTATTCGCTCACAAGCGTCGATGCTGGAGCAATATCTGAAATCACTGCAGAGCGGCGCCGCCGACCGTCTCGATTCTGAAACCGAGCTTCGCTTTCTCGAGCGCCAAGCCGCTTCCGCTGCGGAACATTACAGCGGTCTCCTCCGGAATAAGCAGGAGATAACCGAGGCGCAGGACAATGCGGCGGTTGCGGCGCATATCCTCGCTACGGCGCGAGCGCCGGCCCGCCCCAGCTCAATCAACCCGATCCTCTTCATACCAGCCGGACTGATCGCCTTCTCGGCATTTGGGGTGGCCATCGCATTCTTTCTTGAGAGCATGGATCGCACTCTACGGAGTGAACGTGACATCATTGACGTCCTCGGCGTCTCCTGCATCGGCCTTCTCCCGAATATTCCGTCTACTTACTGGTCACACCGAAAAGCCCGTTACTTGTTCGATGGAGGTTCATCAGCTTACGGCCAGGCAATCTACTCGATCGCAGCCGCAGCGCTCCAGCCTGCTGGTCCGAGTGTTGAGCCGATGATCATCCTCGTGACATCCAGTGTGCCCGGCGAAGGCAAGACCACGCTGGCCACGGGCCTCGCTGCCTGCGCCGTGCGTCTTGGACGTCGCGTTCTTCTAGTCGACCGCGACCTCAAAGATCCCGGGAGCACAGCGGAATTGGAAATGGTAGCGGGCGAGAATGCATGCCCGCTCGCTCAGAGCCTGACGAGCGTTGGGTCGATTGGCCGGAGCTCAGATCTGGAATGCGACTATCTTCCGGTGCGCCGGACAGCTGCCGAGGAGCCTTCGCTTGTTGCGGCTCAGAAAGTCTCGGAAATCTGTCAACGGCTGCGCGGGAGCTACGATTGCGTCATCATTGATGGCCCGCCGGCCTTCGCAACGGAAGCCCGCCTCCTTTCCACGGTAGCCGACAAAGTGATCTTTGCGGTGCGCTGGGGCAGCACACGGCGCGAGGTCGCCGGCAATGCCCTCCAGCAGTTGCAGCACTCCAATCGGTTCGAGAGCCTGGCCAATGTTCATGCTGTGTTGACGCGCGTCCATCTGAGAAAGCATGCACGGTATCGGCTCGGGGATGTGGGTGAGTTCCTCCACAAGCACCGAAGACATTATTCGCGTTCCGGCCTGTGGAGTTAATCCTAACTCATGGGGCACTGGTCGGAGCGGATGATCAGCACCGGATTCGTTGCAACCTAGAGCAGGAGCCTAAACGTTGCGGTGGTGCTTTGTTTCTCCTGGATATAGATCGGCCCAGGTCCTCGCCGGCGATTCCCGCTCATCAGGTGGCGCTGAAGCACAGATAGCTTATCTTGCAGCGGCGCTTGCGGGTCTTGGTCACGAGGTGGCCCTCCTGTACGGTAACGGACAGACGCAGTCTTTCAGCAAGATTTCGGGGGTCACCTGCATCGAAGCTGCACCGGCGTGGCGATCTCCTGGGAGTCTCCCGGCATTCTGGCGTGCCATGGACATGTTGCGCCCGAATGTTCTCTACGCGCGCCTTCCAATGGATTTTCTTTGGCTAATGGGCCTTTTTGCCCGGCGCCGCCTGGATACATGCTTCATATATGCATTGGCCCATGACCTTCATTGCACGCCCTGGACCGCCTACGGCCACAAGAAATGGTTCCACGCGCCGCTATTCAGCCTTGGTTTGCGAAGCACCGACCTGATCGCGGTTCAGCACGCGCAGCAAGTGGCGCTCCTCAATCCGCGGCTGCGAGAGCGCTCGGTACACGTGCCGAATCTGGTGCGCTCGGTCTGCGAACTTCCCCGCGCCTACGACACGACCACCATAGATGCGATCTGGATCGCGAAGATCCGCAACAGCAAACAACTCCATCTCTACTTGGATTTGGCGTCAGCGCTGCCCAGCCTGCGCTTCGCATTGATCGGCGGATTCGATCCCACAGTGAGCAGCACGCGACAAGCAGCGCTCGAGCAGCGGATGTCGAAACTAGAAAACTTGACTTTTTACGGCCCGCAGCGCGACGACAAGGTCATGGCTCTGCTTGCGGAAAGCAAAGTTCTGGTAAATACCTCCCGCGCCGAAGGATTTCCTAACACTATGCTTGAGGCCTGGAGCGTAGGGGTTCCGGTTGTGTCGCTATCGGTGGATCCGGGAGGAGTGATCGAGCAGGAGGGCTTGGGCTTCGTCAGCCGAACCGTGCCTCAACTGGTCCATGATGTCGATGCGCTCGCGCGAACGAAGGCGCTCAATCAGCGGTGCGGAGAAGTCGCGCTTTCCTATGTTCGTCGGCGGCATAGCCTCGAGGCGGTATGCCGGGCTCTAGACGAGGCTCTTCCCGGAGTACGAATGGGCGTGGCGCCCACAATACCGTCCATGGATCGCGGCTGATCCAGGTTCAAAGGCAGGGGTGAACGGCGGTGCTGAATCTTTTTCGTGTTGTATCACCGCCGATGAGCCTGCTGTACGTTGCCTCGGCTGTCCTGCTAGCAATCTTGATGTCTTCCTTGCTGATCCTGTGGGGCGATCCCCGCGCCCCTGTTCTGGCCGTCGGTGGCGCGGGCGGCGCCGCGATCGCTCTCTATTTGGTGCAACGGCCGCGGGGCGCCCTGCATGTCGCGATCTTCCTTTCGCTAATGCCAACGGGGCTTCGGCTCGAACCTGTCTTTACTCTCGCGGTCAATTCGGCCCTTGCGCTTGCGTTCGGTGCGTGGCTGCTCAACGTCATCGTTCAGCGGCAGCCTATCCAGTGGAACGCCGTATGCATCGTATTGGCCCTTTATCTTGTCTGGGCGATCGTCACGCTGCTTTGGGCTCCCGATCTCATCCTGGCCCGCAAGGAACTTGTCACCTATGCCATTGGATTCATTCTGCTGCTACTCATTTCCGAGCAGGTCAGATCAATAGAAGCTTTAGACGAATTGATGCGCGTCCTGAGGTTGATGGGCTGGATCCTCCTCCTGGGGGGATTGTATGCGGTTTTCTTAGGCGATTTCCAGCCTGGCGAGAGACTGCAAGTCCTGGGTATGAACGAGAACCTCTTCGGCGTGGAGCTAGTCCTGACACTTCCCGGCTCGATCTGGCCGGTGTTGCGCTCAACCGGCGCAAAACGCACGTTCCATCTGGGGCTCAGCATTTTCTTCATCCTGTGCACCTTGGGTCTTGTGGCCCTAAGCGGCTCCCGTGGAAGTTCTGTCTCCCTCGTGATCGTGCTGCTCGCGTTCTTCTTCTACAAGCCGATGCGACCGTTCGGTATCGTCGGAATAATACTGGTGGTGGTCCTGCTTGCCGCTGTACCATTCGCGACGGATGTCCTCGTGCAACGCTTCCAAGACCATGAAGGAGGAGATCTGGGCGGACGCGCTGTGCTGTGGCATGCGAGCTTGCTGCTTATACAGGACAACCTGTGGACCGGTGTGGGAGTCGGCAACGGCCCGACTGAGCTCCATCGATATGTCGCTTCCTTGACGAGCATCTACGCACATCGCCCTCAATTGCCGAGTCATAGTCCGCTGCTCGAGGTGGCAGTAGAGACCGGCGTGCTCGGCGTCTTCCTCTATGCCGGCGCGGTTGTTCTCGCTGTGTGGCAGTTCTTTCGGCAACGACACAAGCTATATGCTCACGATGCGCTGGTCGCGAGCTATTTTCCGCTGATGCTCGGTGTGTCCATGGGCTACTTCGCCTCCTGGCTGAAGGGCGGAGGAGTGGACGCTCACCCGACTTTCTTCGTACTCCTGGGGCTGCTCGTATTTCCGGCCCGATTGCTGCGACCTGGGCAAGCCGCGTAAGCGCCTGTCCGACACCCGTGAAGACGAGAACCTCTGCGGTCATTTGGCCGTTAATGGTCGTCGGATGGTCAACGCTTTGCGCAGCGCCTCCGCGCAAGCTCCTAATGCAGGCGATCACTCACGGCCCGGCCGACGCGACGCCGAGCGAAGAGATCGACGATCACCGCGCCATGATACCAGATCCGACGGTAGATGACCCACTGGGTTCAGGCCTGTAGTCTTGGAGGCGGGTGCCCCAAAGAGCAGTGTGGGCGTAGTCATTACCGACCAAGGCGATGCCGAGAGCTTTGGAGAACCGCTCAGCCGCGGCGGGTGCGAGATGAAGACTATCAAGGAAATCGCCGGGCCCGGTGCGCTCGAAGCCGCGCAGATCGATGATCTCTGCGCCACCGCGGCGGATGGTTTTGTAGAGCTCATCGGGGAGAGGATAGGGTTGACGAACAGGTGTGGCGACAAAGACGACCTTGGTGCCATCGCTTGTGACGATATTAAGAAATCTGGCAAGCTGATTAAAGGTGGGAGCCTTAGCGTGAGCTGCAGTCTGCCCATCACTACGAACAACATCATTGATGATTGGAGCGAATTCCTGGTAGCCAGGGATCAGTGCGAGAACCCGTTTCTGTATGCGCTCTCTGTTTGCCCAGAGCCGAGAAGTGGCGCCAAGCAAATATCGGACACGATCGCTGAGTGAGAGAACGTCGTGGGAGAAAGCCTCGGCGGCAAGAGACAACCCGGCAAACTGGCTGCCGAGACGCTCAGAATTGCGGACTGGGCCATCATCGAGGTGGTCATTAGCAAAGCAGATGATGACCAAGCGAAGCTGAGTGTTGGCCGGCTGAACGAAACGACGGTATACATAGAGCCAATCAGTAAGCACCGTGTCGTCAGGATAAATAAGACCGATCGTTGCATCTGGGAGATTTACACCCGCCCATGTTCCCTTGACGATATCCGGGCGTATCCCCGCACGCGTCAATGAGTTGCCCAGGAAAAGGACGTGTGGAGAATTCCCTTGTTTAATGTCGTTGACGGTAGCCGGTATCTGCCCAATGTGCTGCACATCGTAAGACAGCCGGTTCTCGGTGAAGTAAAGGCTGATTTCTCCTATGAGCAGTACGGCCAGCACGCTCGCAATCACTTTCCATTCGGACCTAGAATTGGAAGTAGATGAATTCATGGCTTTCCGGTGCTTGGAAGACGATGAGCATTAGCACTGCGTAGGCGTATACGGATGCACGCGCGAACCAAGGACTTTGTGTGAGGCCAAGAAGATTGTTCGCGTGAGAGGTGGTCCAATACTCAAAAATAAACAGCGGAAGAGCATAGAAGGCGATCAAACCGAGCATGGCAATAGCGGTGGGCGTGACGCGCCAGTCCGTGGCCATGAGATAGAGGAACTCACCTACCTGCTGCATGTTCTCGGCACGGAACAAAAGCCAGCCCAAGCAGATCAGATGAAACATCAGCACGATCCGCCAACTACGATCAATGATAGACGGCGGGCGCACGTTTTCCCAGCCCATGAGCCGGTAGAGCGACAGCAGTGCCCCATGATAGAGGCCCCAGAAAACGAAGGTCCAGTTGGCGCCATGCCAGATGCCGCCGAGGACCATTGTGATCATAAGGTTGCGGAGAACCATGTTCCCCCCGCCACGATTGCCACCGAGTGCGATGTAAAGGTAGTCGCGCAACCACGTGGAGAGGCTAATGTGCCAGCGGCGCCAGAAATCACTGGGGGATATAGCCAGATAGGGGACTTTGAAGTTATCCATCAGATCAATGCCCATCCATCTGGCGACGCCTTGGGCTATAGAGCTATAGCCTGAGAAATCAGCATAAATCTGCCAAGCGAACGCATAGATGCCGACAAGGCATTCGATGCCAGTGAGTTGGGATGCATCGCGATTGAAGATGGTATTGACCAGCGCGGCCATGTTGTCGCCGATAACAACCTTTTTAAAAAGACCTAGTAGAATATAGTAAAGCCCGACTGCGAAGTCGTCAGAGCGATGGACCCGCGGCGTTTCGATCTGCTTCAATAGTCCCCGTCCAAGGGCATCCTGCCCTTTGGCGCCAGAACGCATGATGGGCCCGGCGATCAGATGCGGGAAGAATGAGACATAGAGGGCGAAGTTCCAGAAATTCGTAGCGGGCTTTGTCACCCCGCGGGCGATGTCGAAGATATAGCTCATGCTTTGGAAGGTGTAGAACGAAATTCCCACTGGAAGAAGCACTTGGACAACCGGTAGCGATGCTTGGATGCCAATTGAGTTAAGCGCTGTGACGAACTCGTTGGAAAAGAAATTATAGTATTTAAAGAGGCCGAGCAGGAGCAGATTTACGGTCACGGACAGCCAGACGTATCGCCGTTTGCTAACTTCGGAGGAAGTGGAGGCAATCATCACGCCCAGATAAAAATCCATAAATGTAGAAAAGGTAATGATGGGCAAAAATCGCCAGTCCCACCAGCCATAAAAGAAATAGCTAGCCGCCAATAAAAAGAATGTTTGAAGGCGAAATGGGAGAAACCAGTATACTGAGATGACAACGGCAAAGAAGACCCAAAACGCCCAACTGTTGAACAACATGACGCCCTCTTCCAAAAGTGCCAGATCGATTATCGGCATGCGTCATCATCGGCTTACGTGCGCTCAAGACATTGCTCTGGATTTGACATGGGCACTATCCCCGTCGTCGGCGCCCGTCATCAGGCCTTCGACCTCGTCCTCTTTGAACGCCATCACTTGTCCGGCGCAAATAGATGGCGACAAGAATCTGCTTCCGTTTTGCCGCGTCAGGTGGGCGCCGGATTTCGGAGAAGGTGGAACCGCTCGACTACAACCTTACCGAGAGATGGACCCTATGACCGACGACAGTTTACAGCTTGCCGAGCCGGCCGCAAAGTGCGGCGATCCGGATTTTCTTCGCATTATTGCCGCAGTTTAGGTTCTTTTTAGAAACCCTCAAACAATACCTGGGTCAATTCGTTCAAGCAGCCTAAAGAGCCGCTGACATCCGATAATTGTGCTAGGAGCTAATCGACATCTTGCCACGAGGTAATACTTTAGAGGTATTTGACTGCCGTCACGAAAGTTAGTATACCCCCGCTTTCGGCAAACGTGTTCGCTGCAAATTCGGAAAGGAGTTAGCTCCGCCGGATCACGATGCTGATCGGCGTCTTAGGCGACGCAAAACGACGGGCCGACAAAGTGCCCAGGCAGCCTCCTCCTCGCATGCCGTAAAGTGGAGCGATACGACAATCAAAGGTTGCAGCCAGAGGTTGAAAAAATGGAGGAATTCTCCAGTCGTGATAACGACGCTTGGGCTCTAAGGCCGGGTCCGGCTTTCGGTCAACATGATGGTGCTTTGGACGCCATTCCGCACCCGGTTCAGCGGATGATGAACCGTATCGGTTGTGGCTATGTCGCCCTGAACAGAAACAAGAAAGTAGTAGGGTGGAATGCAAGCACACGAGCTGTTCTGGCCAACGCGGACGCCATCGCCGACACACCGGATCAGATTTCCGCCAGTCTCCGGCGGTTGATTGGCGGTTGGGAGAACGTTCTGCCCGGCTCGATCTTGTGGGTAGTCATGTCCTTCCGTGAAGGGCGTCCCGTGATGTTCAGCGAACGAGCAGAGGGCGTCTCGGACGGCGTGAGTATTATCGCGCTGCTCGATCGGACCGTTCGGCCGGAACCCAATCCGCAGACGCTGCAGGAAATCTTTGGATTGACAAGCGCCGAGACCCGTCTTGCGATCGAGATCGCGCGAGGAGGGTCTCCCTTGGAGATTGCTCGATTCCGTCACCTCAGCCGGACGACGATCCGCTCCCAACTGGCTTCGCTCTTCGCGAAAACGGAGACAAACCGCCAGGCCGAACTCGTCGCGTTGCTGGATCGCATCGCTGTGTTGCCCTGAAACCATGGAGGCACGCCGGACGTATTCGCTGACTACATCGCCTCCCCTGGCTGCGGTCATCCTCGATGTCTGGCACGCATCCTCGGCGATTGCGCCATATGACCGTAATTCCGATTTTCAGGAGCCTGGTCCGAGCTTGTCGTGAATTCGGAGGGCATTGTGAATGAGCCGGATGAGACTGGAAAGAGAAGTCTATGCCGACGTAAATTGGCCGCTTCTTGATTCTTTCGCCGACCGAACTTTCTCGCAGCGAAAGGCGTGGATCGATTTCGTTTGCGAGACCCAAGCCGGGGAACCGGTTGTGGCTCGAATGGACAACGCTGGCGTGACCGTCGGTTTTTTTGTAGGCGTCATCATCCGGCGGATGGGTATCCGAATACTAGGAAGTCCATTCCCAGGCTGGACAACCCCATATATGGGATTCAATCTGCGGCATGATGTGTCCAGAACCGATGCAGTCGACGCGCTGATCCCGTTCGTTTTTTCTGTGCTTGGCTGCCATCATCTGGAAATCTCAGATCCCTATCTGGCCAGCGAGCACTTCAAAGACGGTAGAGTCAAAGCGCAGCTCGTCCGGACCTTTCGATCAAACCTTCTGATGTCAGAGGACGAGCTTTTCGCCAGGATGGACGGAGGAGCGTGCAGGAACTGTATCAGGAAAGCTGCGAGGTCCGGAGTCGTCATCGAGGAAGCCGTGCCGGATGGATTTGCGGCGGAGTACTTCAGGCAGCTGGAAGACGTCTTCGCCAAGCAGAACATGCGACCAACATATGGCATGGATCGCGTAGAGGCGCTTATCAGACACGTCTATCCGACCGGAGACCTCCTTCTCTTGCGCGCGCGTGATTCAGATGGGCAGAGCATCGCCACGGGTATATTTCCTGGATTTAACGATATTTCCTATTTCTGGGGAAACGCTAGCCTTCGTGACCATCAGATCGTGCGACCGAATGAGCCCATGCTTTGGCATGCGATGAAGTACTGGAAGCGCCGTGGCATGCATTGGTACTACTGGGGCGGCGACGGATCATACAAGAAAAAATATGGTGGCGACCCGATAAGCTACCCACAGTTTAGAGCATCATCGAGCGTTGTTATATCGATGCTTCGAGATGCTGGGAGAACACTGTACTATGCACCACGTGATTGGAATCTCCGAATCTTTAAATCGAGATCGGCTTAACCCTACGTCTCCTTGTGTCGCGTTGCCGATGGCAGGAGTGATCTTAGTCGTGGGCAATGATTGAGGACATGAGGAAACCTGAATGGACAAGCTATGCTGGCCAGACGGAAAGTCCTTCGCGTTCACGGTGTTTGACGACACTGACCGTGCAACTCCCGGGAACTTTGAGAAGGTTTATGAATGCCTGCGCGATAACGGCCTTCGCACGACCAAGTCTGTTTGGCCAATTCGCGGCTCCCAAACTTCCAGGCTAGGCGGTGCTACCTGTGAGGACCCGGATTATTTGGCGTATATCCGTGAACTGCACCGTGACGGATTTGAGATAGGCTTCCACGGCGCAACCTACCACAGTTCAGAGCGGGCCACTATCGTGCGTAGCCTTGAACGCTTCCACGAGTTGTTCGGCAGCTACCCTCGAACCATGGCTAACCATGCGGGATCCGCGGACAACATTTATTGGGGAGATGCTCGGCTGAGTGGGATCAGGAGGCAAGCATATAGACTTCTCCAATTCCAAAGGCCCCGTTTCTATGGCCATTGCGAAGAAAGCCCTTATTTTTGGGGGGACCTCTGCCGCGATCGTATCGATTATGTGCGCAATTTCACGGCCGGGGATATAAATACACTGAAGACCTTTCCTTGTATGCCATATTACGATCCGAAGCGGCCGTTTGTGAAGCAATGGTTCTCATCATCTGAGGGACCGGAGGTCCATTCGTTTCTTCGCGTCATATCGGAAGCAAACCAAGATCGCCTGGAGGCTGAGGGCGGTGCCTGCATCATGTACACGCATTTCGCAGCGGGTTTCCAGGATGCGAACGGAAATCTCAATCAGCGGTTCAGGGAACTTATGAGGCGCCTTGCATCGAAAAATGGCTGGTTCGCACCAGTCGCGACGTTCCTCGATTATGTTCGGCAACAGCGTGGCGAGCACGTCATTGACACAACGGAGCGTGTCAGGATGGAGCGCGATTGGATCAAGCACAAGATCTGGACCTGCGGAGCGTCGTAGGAGTGCCCATTTTGCCGGACATGTCAGCTGGCGTCCGGTCGAGCAGCAATTGAAATTTTGCCCGATGCCCTGAGGTTACGTCGCTAATTCAGTACTGCGACGTAGCCAAGGGTGAACCATGGGGCGGATTGCGATTCTGACGGGCGTCGAGTGCCGCCGCGTCTGGACGGACGAGGACAAGCTTCGGTTTCTGGAGGAGGTCGAGACGAGCGGTTCCGGCGCCGAGATTGCCCAAGGGCACGATGTTCTCTCCCAGCACTTACACTTGGCGCAAGAAGCTTGCTCGGGAAATGAGGTCGCCGAGTGGATCAGGCGTGACAATGCTGCCGATGGCGCTGATCGAGCCGGATACGGCGGCGAAGCGGTTCGAGTTGCGACGGCAGAGAAGCTCACAGCGAAACGGCCGGCCCGGAACTGTTGAGACAATCGAGCCACCTCTCCATCCTGCAAACGAATGAAGACACTTCGAACCCTGCTGCTACTGTTCGCCATGATCGATCGAGCGCTTCGATCGAGCAGTGTTCGAATGAATGCTATGACTCTGGCTGCCTTGCTAGAACACACCCTTGATCCGGTACATCGTTTCTGCCTCGATGAAAGATGGTTGCAGATCATTTTGGGGGAGAGCGCACCGGTCCACGAGGTAACACGTCGGTGATGACATGAGGATAGCAAGGATAGGCGCATGGCGCCGAGCGCTAAGTGTTGGCTGGATCCCGCTCGTGTTCACGCTCGTGTGCAATGCTGCAGCAACGGAGTACAAGCTTGCGCCAGGAGACGTGGTGGAGATCACCATCGCCGGATTGCCGGAGTGGCACTACCGTGTTGCCATCCAGTTCGATGGAACGATATCTCTGCCGACGCTTGGGACTCTCGAAATCGCAGGTCTGACCGCGGCGGAAATGCGGAATCAGATCGCTGCCGTCCTGCCGACGCGACTCTTCCGGGAGCAGACACCGGAGGGACGCGAATATACCGTTGTCGTTCTCCCGACCGATGTCGCCGCAACCGTGGTCGAATACCGACCTATCTACGTTGATGGCGACGTCTTGACGCCAGGCCAATATGCCTTCCGGCCCCTTATGACGGTCCGCCAGGCCGTGGCCCTCTCTGGGGGCTATAGCACTATGCGAGCGAACCCTACCATGTCCAATCCGGATCAAATGGTGGACATGCGCGAGGACTACAATCTACACGGGTTGGAATATGCGAGAGATACCGTGCACCTGCTACGCCTGCAGGCCGAACTGAACGATGCGGATACGTTCGAAGAGAAAATCCCGGCAGACCTACCGGTTCCAGCTGCCACGCTCGCCAATCTCGTTCGGTCCGAACGGGAATCGCTGAAATTCGCACAGGAAAACCACAACCAGGAGATCACCTCCATTCGAGCCGCAATGAAGCAAGCGGATGAGCAGATCGCAGTTCTCGCTCAACAGGCAAAGCAGGAAGACAGCGGAGCACAGGCTGATGCGGAAGAGCTTGAAAAGCTTATCAAGGCGTTCGAGGCCGGCAGCGTGCCCAGTACGCGTGTGTCGGAGGCACGCCGCGCAATGCTTCTGTCTTCCACGCGCCAGCTTCAGACCACTGTGAACATGATGGAGATCCAGCGAGGTCGGGGGGACTTGGCGAGAAGTCTCGACAGGACGATAAACTTGCGTCGGATCGAACTTCTCAAGGACTTCAGAGAGACGAGTGAGAGATTAGCCGAATCGCAATTGCGATTGAGGAGTGCCGGCGAGAAGCTTCAGCCCGGCAGAACCACCTTACCCGATCAAATGCTCGGAACGGCTGCGCAGCCCCAAATTGCGATCATGCGCAAAGTCGAGCAGGATTGGCGCCGCTTCCCGGCAGACGTGCATACCGAGCTGTTACCGGGCGATGTAATCGAAGTCTTGCTCGGTTCCGGTCAGATGCCAGGGAGTATGGCGGCGATCGGGGAGAAATAGAGGGGATATCGGGAAGCTCCCAGCCGGCGAAACGGTCATCTGCAATCCACGGGGGGGCCAGAAACGGAGCCCATGCTCGACATGGAGGACGCTGTATGGCTCACCAGCAAGAGGGGAAGTTGACTAATGCGAGAGGCGCGCGGGGAACCGGAATCCATCGCCGTGGTCGTCGGGCAGCTTGGGCAAGGCGGAACCGAGCGGCAACTTTATCATTTTCTCGCGCATTGTGATTTCGTTCGATGGGCCCCCACCGTCTACGTGTCCGGCGAGCTCGGGTTCTGGGAAGCTCCGATCCGCGAACTCGGTATTCCTGTCGTGCTGCTGAAGGGCCGCCCTCTGGATAAGATGCGGCAATTTCGTGCGGCATGCGTCGCTCAGAAAACTCGATGCGTCTTCTCGTGGTCGTCCTATACCAATGTCTTCGCGCTCGCCTTGACGGGGCTGGGCCTCCGAAGCATCGGATCGTTCCGTAACGCATTGTTTGCAGACCTGCCGACAGGCCTACGCGGCTTGTGGTCGTGGATGAGCGTGGCCGGCATCTCGACCGCCGTCTGCAATTCGCGTGAAACCCAGAGGCAACTCGCGCACCGCCTCGGCTCAAAAAAGCACGTTGTCTATGTGCCGAACGCGGTCGAGATCTTCCCGTCTGACCAGATGGCACGGTGGCGTGCCGATTGGCGTCAGCGGCTTGATCTGCGCGATGACGCGGTGTTGGTACTTGGGGTAGGCCGACTTGTGCCCCAGAAGCGCTTCGACCGCTTCATCGATACGATCGAAAGCGTAGGTCGGCACTGCACTGTGCAGGCCGTGATCGCCGGACAAGAGCTCGGCTGTCTCGACGCATTGAAGAGCCAGGTGGCGCGCCTCGGGCTCGACGACAGGGTCCGCTTTCTCGGCAGTGTGCCGGATGCCCGAGAGCTCATATGCGCCTCAGACATTTTCCTTCTGTCTTCCGACTACGAGGGCATGCCCAATGTTGTCTTGGAGGCCATGGCGGCGGGCGTGCCCTGCGTCGCCACGCGAGTGAACGGCGTCGCCGACCTGATCCAAAACGGTGTGACCGGGGTCATAGCCGGATCCAAACAGGATGACCTGTCGCGCGAAGTTCTTCGTCTTGCGACGGATGCCGACATACGGCGCCAGATCGGTACCCGCGCACGTGCATGGATCGAGCAGAAGTTCCAGCCGAAATTGGTCACCGGCCAACTCTGGACGTTATGCGCTGCGGGAAACGACGTCGATACAAAGAAGTGGATTGGCCATGCGACTCGCCATCTTCGTTGATCAGGTTTTTTGGCGCGACGGCGACACTCTTTCGACGGATGAGTCCTATATCCTCTTTCCGGCCAGTTTAATCGAGTTCGTCGACGAGATCATCTTCATCGGGCGCGAGGCAATGCAACCGGGACGCGGGCCCTATTTGCTTGACCATCCGGCGATCACACTTTGCCCTCTCCCATATTATCCGAACCTGTATCAACTTTGGCGCGTCGGGCCTCGTGCATTCCTGGAGATCCGTCGCCGGATCTCGGAGCAAGCGCGGAATTGGGACGCGATCCTGATAGTCGGCCCGCATCCGATTGGGCAGATGATCGCGACGGAGTGCATTGCCCTCGATGTGCCGGTCGGCCTGGTGGTTCGCCAGAACCTGGTCCAACAGGTGGGTACGCATCGGGGTCTGAAGCGTCATGTTGCCGTGTCGGCCGCCAGGGCACTTGATTGGCACTTCAAGCGGCTTGCGCGTGATCGAACAGTGTTCACTGTAGGACAAGACCTTGCTCGGGAGTACCGCAGATTCAGCAACCGGGTCCACGACCATATGCCCTGTCTTATCAGAGACGCGCAGCTCAGAGCCTTTGCAGAAATGTCTTCCGGTCCCGATCCAACGCGCTTGATCTGCGTTGGTCGGTTGGCTTCGGAAAAGGGGCATCACGTGCTTCTCGAAGCTCTCGTGCACCTTAAGCGGCGTGGTGTGTCGTGCCACCTCGATATCGTTGGCACAGGTCCGCTGGAGGCGGAGCTCAAGGCGCGATCCATGGTCCTCGGCATTGACGACACTGTCACATTCCACGGTTTTGTGTCCTATGGACCGGCTTTGTTCGAACTTTACCGGCGAGCCGGAGCGCTTGTGCTCCCATCCTTCTCGGAGGGCTTTCCGCAAGTCATCAATGAGTCGCTTTGCATTGGCCTACCCACGATCGCCACTGCCGTGGGTGGCATCCCTCACCTGCTGAAGGACAATGAAACGGCCATGCTTGTTCCGCCAGGCGACGTCTGTGCGCTGGCAGGTGCGATCGAGCAAGTTGTCTGCAGTCCGGAACTACAGGAGCGTTTGCGTCGCAATGGGCGCGCGCTGATGGCTGACAACACGTTGGAAGTCAATCGTGCACGGATGATTGGAGTACTTCATGCTGAAGTCTTCTCAAAAGCCGCATGAATACCGGTCTGCGCTCGCCGATTACCCGGCCCCCCCGGTTCCGGAGCAGCCGACCGTCGGCATCGTCATCCCGATTTGCAATGAGATCGCACATCTTAGGACACTCGCTTCCGACATTTTCAGTCAGGATTACCCTTCGATTGCCGAAATCTGGTTCGCTGACGCCGGGTCAACCGATGGAACGTTCGAGATGCTGCAAGAAATGCAGCGGATCAACCCACGGGTGCGGGTCATCGAGAATTCGCATGGTTGCCCCGCCGCCGCGCTCAATCTAGCGTTTCCTCGCATCCGGACCGACATCGTGCTGCGTCTTGATGCCCATGCCCGCTACCAACCCGACGTCGTCCGGCAAAGCGTCTCGACACTGCTCGCGACAGGTGCCGGGGGGGTGGGAGCAATCGCGCGTCCTTTGCCTGCACAATCGATAATCGGTCGTGCGATCGTTGCGGCACATAGAAGCCCTTTCGGCATCGGGGTTGCCAAGTTCCGCAGAGAAGGAGCCGTAGGGTGGGCCGATACCGTATGGAACGGCTGCTATTGGAAGTATATCGTCGACCAAGTAGGTCCACTACGGGAAGATCTTTGGCGTGCCGAGGATAACGACTTTAACGAGAGAATACGGCGGCTCGGCTACGGCCTCTATCTTTCGCCGGAAATCCGGGCTTTCTACCAACCCCGACAATCCCTGCCTGCGCTCTGCAAACAGTATTTTTCCAATGGACTCGGCGGTACCCTCGCGTTGGTCGAGAACTGGCGCGCATTGCGGCTGCGTCATCTCGCTCCGCTCGCCTTAGTCGCAAGCCTGTCAATCTCATTAGCCGTATCTCTGTTTTGGCCTGCCGCGTTGCTCACAACATCAGGTATACTGTTAGTTTATTCGTTTGCATTGCTGTCCGCGACCTTACTGGCCGCTTGCACATCGCCCGGCATGCATCTGCTCTTCTTTCCCGTGGTGCTGGTTTCGCTGCACTTGAGCTATGGATGCGGTTCACTTTACGGTCTTGCTTTGCGATCCCGCTCCCTCGTCACGCGCCTTTCAGGTTCGATTGCTCGTTCCATCAGCACCCGCCGAAGACCTGGTCCCTGGCGTTGGCCGCACCCTGGGCTGACCCTCTGGCTCGTGCCAGGCATCTTCTATTTCTTGCTGCCTTCCGGCACAGCGCGGACAGAACCGGCCATCTGGCTCGTGCCTAGCTTGGAACGCATCGAGCGTGACGCTGTGCCCGGCGACCGGGTGGCGATCGAACTTTATGCCGCCCGCGGTGAAACCGAGTCGTTTCAGCTCGGGATCAGTGCGCCGGACACCGGCCTCACCAACGTAACGATCCAGGTGGAAGATTTGGTCAACGGCGACCGAGCCCATATCGCAGCGACGAATGTGACACGCTATCGCGAGCACTACGTCCATGTGACGCGATCCAGTCCCGACCTGCACGGATCGAACCGACCGCTCGGCCCGGGATGGTACGCCGATGCACTGATACCGCTCGGCGCCGAAGCAATCGCTTCCGCGGGAGACGGCCACTCCCCACCTGCAACTGCCTTTTCCGTTCCTTCGCGCCAAAACCAGCCGATCTGGATCGACGTCTTCGTTCCACGCGATACGTTGCCCGGCCGCTATAGCGGCGCCGTGACAGTGTCAAGCGATCAGGGTAATGCCGTCGGCGAGGTTGTGCTTCATGTGTGGAATTTCACACTCCCGCTCACCCCCTCGTTAAACTCGGCTTTCCTTATCTGGAAAGCGAATACTCCGCAGGCTCAGGCCGAATTGCTGAAGCATAGGCTAATGCCGCGTGACGTGCGAGTTCAGGATCAGGCCCTGTTTATCGACAGGTTCGGACTGAAATCCGTCAATCTCGGCCTGTGGAGCAATGCCAGCATGGCTCAATGCACGATGACGCCGGCCCCATCGCTCGAAGAGGTGCAAGAGGCGGCAGCTGAGCACAATCCCGCGCTCCGTCTCTTCAATTATACGGCCGATGAAATCGACCGCTGCGGCGGTATCTATGAAACCATGAAAGCCTGGGCACGCGTGCTGCATGAGGCGGGTGTCGACAATCTCGTGACGATGAAGCCTGCCCCCGAACTCTATGACGATGGCACCGGAAACGGGCGTTCTGCGGTCGATATCTGGGTGCTTCTTCCCACAATGTACGAGAGCGCATCAGAGCGGGTCTCCGAGGTCTTGGCCAAGGGCGATGAGGTTTGGTCATACAATGCCCTCGTTCAGGACGAATATTCTCCAAAGTGGGAGATCGATTTTGCCCCGATCAACTATCGTATTCAGCCCGGCTTCATCAATCAGAGCCTCGGGTTGACAGGGTTGTTGTACTGGCGCGTCGATCTCTGGACCGACAACCCTTGGAAGAACGTGCAGACGTACCGGACGGGAGGCAACGAGTACCCGGGAGAGGGGCTGCTTCTTTACCCGGGGCAACCCGTCGGAGTGGAGGGCGTGGTGCCCTCCATGCGGCTCAAATGGCTTCGCGATGGAGTCGAAGATTACGAATTCGTCGAGATCCTCAAGCGCAAGGGTTGCGGCGAGATCGGCGGGGAGATCGCCCGAACCATAGGCGCCTCCTGGAGGCACTGGACTCAAGACCCGGAATTTTTGGAATCTCAAAGGCGTCGACTTGGAAACATTCTGTCGGGGCTTCGCCCGGGCGATGATTGCCATGCGCGTTCGGCAGTGTCGGACCAGTAACCGGCTGCCAACGACCTGATCGAAGAGGGCCGAGAGGATGTTAGGAGAGTCCCCAGAGAGCGGCGACGAGGTTAAGCGACTTCGAAAAATCTATACCGAATACCTGCGGGAAGGACGATGGAACCACGACAGCCTCGGTCGTCAGCAACTGTGCAAGGAACGGAGCGATGCAATCGAAACTTTGATCGACGAATGGTTCGGGCGACCTCTCTGCGAATGCCGGATTCTGGACGTCGGATGCGGCTATGGAAGCCAGCTCCGCTGGTTTAATGAGCGCGGAGTGCCGCCGGAGAATCTTTTCGGGGTGGATCTCTTGTCTGCTCACATAGAGAGTGCACGCAGACGCTACCCGGCCTTCAATCTGATGCAAGCAAATGCCGAACGCCTGAGCTTCCCAAATGACTCTTTTGACATAATAGTCGCTTTCACCATTTTCTCATCAGTGTTTGAGCAGGAAATGGCGGGAAACATCGCGTCCGAAATGCTCCGAGTGCTCAAGAAATCGGGAGCGATCTTGTGGTATGATCTCCGCTATCCCAGCCCGACGAATCGCTCGGTTCGAGCAATGACAAGAAGGCGGATCCGCCGCCTGTTTCCGTCGACTGTCATACGGCTTAGGTCGATTTCGCTGCTTCCTCCTTTGGCCGATAGCCTGGGATCCACGGCAGCCATCACCTATCCGCTCCTGGCCGGTATTCCGTTTCTGCGATCTCATTATCTTGGATTGTTGACCGCAGCCCCAGACGCGTCCGGTTCCTGAACGCTGTCGGGGGATCCCTGCACAGTTATCAGACCGCAAATATCGCCATCAGTGTCGCCTTGCGGCGGCCCGGAGAAGTTGGCATGGCGCAGCGACATGGAAGACCAGCGCGAACGGAGTCCGCGCTGGTCCAAACCCCGTCAGAACAAGAAATCAGAGGCGGTGATCACCGAGGTATTGCTATCGAGCACGCCGATGTTGCCGTGGTCGCTGAGAATGAACACGTCGTCCTTGGCGCCATCGCCATCGACGTCGGCGCGGACGATGCCCAGGTCCTTGAACGTGAGACCGGTTTTGCGAAGGTCGATTTTATCGGAACCGTCCTGCCAGTCCAGGATCACGTCCGTGCCCCAGTTGGCTTCCCGGTAAACAAAGACATCGGCACCGTTGCCGCCCTGAAGGAAGTCGTTGCCGGTCCCCCCCTGCAACTGGTCCGCCCCATTGCCACCCTCGAGGATATCATGTCCGCCGAGGCCGAAGAGCTTATCGTTGCCGCCCTTGCCATCGATCAAGTCGGCGCCCGAGGTGCCGTTGATGGTGTTTGCACGCCCATTGCCGTCGATCATCTTGTGCGAGTCGTAGTCGGGTAGGCCGACAGGAGCCGGAACGTCAACGGAAGGCGGCGTAACGCCAGTCGGCGGCGTGACCCCAGTAGGCGGCGTAACCTCGGTGGGCGGCGTACCCGCCTCGAAAGCGCCCAGATTGACCAGATCGCTCCCGTTCACGAGATGAAGGAACTTCGTGGTCGGGAGGGAGCCGTCGGCTGTACGGTCGCCCCGCGCCGTGCTGTCGTTCAACGACTGAAAATCGTTGGAGTCCACCTTTACCGGCAACGTCCACGAGTTGCCTTCGGTCGATCCGGACGCCGCGATTTTACCGGTGCCGGCCGATATGTTGGCCCGGAAGGTATGCTCCGTATCCCAGAATCCATAGTTGTATAGGCCGTTGTTATACGCGGTGTTGTGCTCAAGCTTGATCGGATTGGAGGCGGCATTCTCGTCGAAACCAATCGAACGATTCCCCCACGCAACGTTGTTGGTCACAGTATGGCCACCCGAGGTGGTGTTCGTCCCCGCGCGCGCACCGCCCAGCTTGAAGCCGTTTCCGTCACCGCCCGCGCTGCCGTCATTGGCGTAGCCATTGTCGAAGGCCCAGTTGCCATCCAGAACAACGGGCGCACCCTTCGTGCCGTTTTGCACGTTGAACAAATCAAAGCCATCGTCCGAGTTGGCATAGGCGCGATTGCCGCGCAGGACGTTGCCCGCACCCGTGGTGCTGATCTGAAAACCGTCCGCATTGTCGCCATGCAGATCCTGGTTGTGGTGAGAGTCGTTGTTGAGAAGCAGGTTGTTCGCGCTGGAGCCGAACATCACGATGCCCTTGCCCTCCCACTCCGAATTCCATCCGTTGTGGTGAACGTCCAACTGCTCGATTGTGTTGTTGTTCGAGGCGCCCTGGATCATGAGGCCACCTTCGGGGCCGTTCTTGATCTCAAGACCCTTGATGTGGTTCCACGATGCACTCGACATGTTGACGACATAGCCGCCCTTCATCGAGGATCCGTCCAGGACCGGTACCTCATCCTTGTAGTTTGTCACCGTAATCGGATTGCCGCTCGTGCCATCCTTCGTGAGGTTCACTCCAGATGTGAGCTTATAGACACCTCCGCGCATATAGATCGTATCGCCGGGCTTTGCGATATCGTGCGCATGCTGAAGCGATGCGAACGGTTTATCCAGCAGACCAGAATTACCGTCCGATCCATTGGGAGAAACGTAGTAAGAAGCCATTCTTTAGAATCCTCATAAGACTCAGCCTGCTCACGACCGAGGTATAGCTAAGGTTGTTTTGCTCAAAGATGACCGGTTATCGATTCGAACCTTCGAGAGCGCGGATGATGACTGCACATGTAAATGCGACGAGACTTTGTCGGCCTGTGGAAAACGTCAAAATGACACAGTACAACTATCGCGATGGAGGGATTACCTTAGTAACCGCCACCAAAGGCCGACTTCCTTAATTTGTGAAATGGTTTCAAGTGCATGCTCATGGCATGCGTTTACAACCCCTATCGGCCGGTACGCACGACAACGTCACCAATGTAACTGCCGATTGTCACCGGCGAAGTCCGGTCAGATCGTCACCGGATGGGTACCACGCAACACTTTCTCTAGAGTGTTCGTGTCTCGCACGCCCTGACCATAATAGATCAGAACCGATCGAGCGAGGCTGCTGGCACCGTCGCTGCCTCGCTCGAAACCGCGCTCGTCGCAGAGTTTTTGAAAGACACGCTGGATTTCCTTCAAATCCTCGGGAGGAAATGCATCCATGTCCTCGGGGGTGAGCTTGCTTTTCATCACCTTCTCCACTCGCCATAGAGCTCAAGTGAAGGTTTGTCGTGAAAATCCCGCCCTCGTCTTGGGGCCATAAACGAGCGCGGCGCATAACAGCAAATCAGTGGCCCGCCTTGCTGTGTGGGTCCGAAGCCCGGCAACAGGCGGGCAGGTTCACCGGGCTGTGTCTGAAGTGTAGCACAGGGGGACGACGCCACGGCGAGGAACGATAGTCATGTTGTAGAAATTTCGCGGATAAGACAGCGAAGATCACCAAAGCTAAAGACCTGAGGGCCATGTCGACCGGCGTTCCCCGCGGCAGTCGGCGGACCGCCTATCTTAGATTGTGCAAATTGGCCGCCTAAACCAAGGCGCATATCGCCTGGGGCGGGTTTACACGCCGCAGCCGGCAACGGCCGACGACCTTGTGACACACCAGCAGGTGCTGGGCCTGGGCCGCGTCGTCGTGGTCCAGCCAAGCCCCTACGGTTCCGACAATTCCTGCCTGCTGGACACGTTGTCCCGGCTTGGTCCGGAGGCGCGTGGTGTTGCCGTGCTCTCCCCGGAGACCACGGAGGAGGACCTGCAGAAGCTCCATTTCCAAGGCATTCGCGGCGCCCGGCTGAACCTCGTGGTCGGCGACGCACCGCCCGACCGGCGCGCCCCCTCCGCCTCCATCCGAATCTAGCCGACAGGATTGCCGGTCTCACACCCAGTGAGGTTGCCCATTCAACGGCAGCGCCCGCGTCGTACACGCCGCCATCGACGGCATAGACGATGCCGGTATGAGACCATGCTACGGTTGCGAGAAGACCTTTGCTGGCAGAGCGAACGATTGCATCGCCAGTGACGGCAAGGGCGAAGGCCCCCGTTCCGAATGGGATTTTGGTGTCGCCGGCTTTCCGACACCCGTGGCCATAGAGGGCAGCTTGCTGGTCGACCAGCGATGCAGTAACCGGGGTACCTTCGATCTCACCGAAAAAGCCGATGCTGGATCGGATTTCCGGCAGGCATTCAATTGGAACGCCGAAAAGTGCGTACAGTTCGGGATCCCAACCGCCGGTTTCAAGGTTCATCAACGATGTACGCGATGCCGTGGTCGTATCGGTAGCAAACGTCCCTGCCAATCTGTCGAGAAAGAAGGCATCCGTCGTGCCCAATCTCAGAATGCCACTTTTTTGTGCCGAACGTAAGTTCTCGTTGTTTTCCAAAAGCGCCGACCGGACTGATGCAAATCGCCACAAATCATCTCGTTCACCGCTACCGACCGGCGGTGGAAATGACGCATCGAGCCCGAGCGCAGCCATTGCAACTTGCTGTAGGCGCATGCTCGTTTGTGGCTACCGCCATCTGGCAAAGCGGCCTAGGGCAAAAGGTGCAAGGCTTACGATTGGACTACGCCCGGCCACGAGGTCGGCCACGAGACACGCTGTCATCGGTGCGGATGCCAAGCCTATATGCCCGTGGCCGAAGGCATAGACAATGTCCGCCGACAGAGAAGACAGGTCTATTACGGGCAAGCCGTCCGGGGTCGAGGGACGATGCCCCATCCAGCGTGACACCGTGCGATCCTTGAGATTGTCGCGCACCGACGGATAGGTCGCGGCCGCCTGTTCCAGCAACACGTCGGCGCGACGCCAGTTGGGTGACGCTTCGACCGTGGCGATCTCCACCTGGCCCGCGATCCGCAAGCCTGCGCGAGTTGGCGTGTTGGCGGACTTGCTGTCGCTCGTCATGACTGGGATGGAGGGACCTGCACGCAAGGACTGCGCGACGACATGATAGCCCCGCTCGCTGCGCAAAGGGACATTATCCCCGCAAGCACGTGCCAGCATGCGTGAATGGATGCCGGCACAGACCACCGCTGCATCACACGCGATTGGACCGGCATCGGTTTCTATTGCCTTCAGCCGTCCTCCCAAAACAGTGAAGCCGGTCGCGGCTGCAGGCACGAGTTGCCCGCCCATCGCGAGCATATGATCCTTGATCGCCTCAACATATACGCCAGGGTCGATGCAATGCGCACCACTGGAAACAAAGGCACCGAAACCATACTGGGCGCCGAGCGACGGCTCGAGTTCATGCAGCGCGGCCCCCTCGAGTTCCGTCCACTGCACACCATTTTGTTTCCTCAGGCGCCAAGAAAGCTCATCACGCCCAAACGCATGACGGTCCGGATAAGCATAAAGCAGCCCGCTTGACACGATCATCTCCGGTCGACCGATCTCTTCGGCAAGGCGGCTATGCCGCGACGGTGCATCCGTTAGCAGCGATGCCAATATCCTTGCGGTGCGCTCAACCTTGGCTTCGGTGAATCCGGCCCAGATGAAGCGAAGCAACCATGGCAGCATGGCCGGAAAATGACGCCACCGGATCGTCAACGGGCCGTTCGAATCGAGAAGGTAGCCGGGCACCTTCTTCCAGGTACCGGGCACCGACATGGGAATCACAGAACCCGGACTTATCCACGCACCATTTCCGAAACTTGCCGCTTGCTCACCGCCAACAGGGCCGGGCTCGATCAGGGTGACGCGATGCTTCTCGGCTGCCAGCGCCGCGGCAACACAGGTCCCAACGATTCCGCTGCCAATAACTGCTATATGTTTGGTCATCATCATTCCGCGAATTACAATTCTGAGAGGACACGGGCAGTCTGCCATATCGTGTATTCACTCACCCGAATGCCTAGCCCAGGCCCGTCCGGCGCGACGACATGGCCGTTACGGTTGAGGATCTTCTCCTCCAGCACATCCTCGGTCAGCACATGGTGGTGCATGTAGAAGAACGGCCTCATTCTTTGTATGTGAGCCTTCACTGGCTTCTCCAAAAAATGCGCGCAAATCCGCTACCCGCACGAAGCTGGATGTGCGGGGTTGGTAGACTTGCTAAAGATGTGCTCTAGGCGGTTGCTGCAGATACGCTGCCCGGCCTCATCGAAGCGCAGGGCAGCAGTTCAAAACCGATATGCCGTTCGAGTCCCTCTGCGATATCGAGCAGAGCGGCTTCGCTTCCCCTGCGGCCGAGGATCTGCAACCCGATCGGCAGGCCTTCCTTCGAAAGGCCGCACGGCAGCGTCACCGAAGGAAGCTGCAGGAAATTGGCCAGAATGTTGATGTTCAGGTCTCCCATGAAATAAAAGCGGTCGACTGCCGCCAGCTTGCCCGGCGGGTTCAGGGAAACGGGCAACGCCACGAACTCGACCCGGTCGAAGAGTTTTGTCGTTGCGTGGTAAAGCTCATCGCGCAGGGAGATGGCTGCCAAGTAGTCATCCACCTGGACGGCTTCCCCGGCCAGCGTCCTGGTGCGGAAGACGGTGCCATAGTCTTGGTAGCGCTCACGAACGGCTCCTGAGTGGTTCGCGGCAACCTCGGCCATCATGGCAACGGACGCGGCGGCATGGACGAGCTCCAGCGAAGGTAGGCGGACCTGTTCAACGCGACCGCCGCCGCCCTCGACCAGCGCGCCGACACCGTCGTAAGCCGCACTCACCTCGGCGTTGATACGGCCTTCCAAGCCCCATTCGGCTACGGCCATCCCAAGGCGGACCCCGCCGATGTCGCCTCTTCTGTATCTGACGCTGGCACCTGTGGCATCAAAGGTCTGCTCGGCAACGCATTCATAGACCGCGCGGCAGTCCTGCGCATTTCGGGCCATCGGTCCGACGTGATCCATGGTTATGCTCAGTGGACGAACGCCGCGCTTGGAAATGGCGTCATAACCGGGCTTCAATCCGACGACGCCGCAGTGACCGCTGGGCAAGCGGATAGACCCTGCAGTGTCGGTGCCGATCGAGGCCAAGCAGAGGCCCGCAGCAACTGACACACCGGAACCGCTGGACGACCCGCCGGGAAAGTATTCTGGATTCCAGGGGTTCCGGGCTGGAGGAAAGGGAAGGTCGAAGGAAGGGCCGCCGAACGCGAATTCGTGGCAGTTGGCCTTCCCGACGACAATGGCATCGGAAGCGCGTAGATGGGCGACAACGTCGGCGTCTTGTGCCGGCACTTTTCCGAGAGCGGAATGCGAACCGCTCGTCGTCGCAATTCCCCTGACGTCTATGATATCCTTGACCGACAAAGGTACCCCCGCGAGCGGGCCCAGCAATTCGCCCTTGTTGACCTTGTCGTCGATGGCACGGGCTTGGGCGAGTGCGCCGTCTGTATCGATGGATGTATAGGCGGACAGGGTCGCCTGGCTCGCTTCGATCCGATCAAGGTAGTACCGAGTCGCATCAACGGCCGAAAGGCGACCACCTGATATGGCGCCTCTCAGCTCCGGAATCGTCAGAGTGCCGATGTCATTCATGATGGGTGTCCTCCCCCGACGGCACATCCTGCGCGACGGGACGCGCCGTCTTGACGAGGTCGATCATCACTTCCAAGAGCCTGCGGCCTCGTACGAGCTCGGTCTTCTCTTCATCGGTGACATGCGGGGGCAGTTCTGCCGGCCTATGACGCTCGATCATGCCAAGGGTTCCTACGTTGCGAACGCATCGACGGCCGCAAGGATGCGGCCGCCGACATTGACCGATTAGAGGTCGAGGCCTTCCGGAATGGTCGAGGCGGACACGCCGATCGCTTCCATATTCTTGATGACCATCTCGCGGATCCCACCGATGTTCTTCTGGTAGTTGATCCAGACATTGACGAAGTCGCGCCAGGTTGCTCTGTCTTCACGGCGGAAGCCGCCGTTGGTGGACGCGCCATAGGCGGGTTGCGGAACGGTGAGCGGGCCAAGCTGCGGGTTCTTCTGCACCATCGTCAGCGCAAGGAATACGTCCACGATCTGGCAGTCAGCACGGCCTGCCTGGACAGCGGCCACGCCCTCGTCGACCGACTTGAAACGCATGACATTGGCATTCGGGCAGAGGCGGGTGACGATCTGGTCATGGGACGAACCGACATCGACGGCGATCGTCACTGAGGCATTGTTTAGCTCGGCCCAGTTTGTTCCTTCGAAACCCTTCTTGCGGATCATGGCGAAGGCGCTCATGAATAGCGAACTGCAGAAGTCCACCACGATCGCGCGCTTTGGCGTCGGCGACATGCCGAAGAAGAGGTCGATTTTGTCGGCCTCCAGGTCCAGGACGGCATTGCCCCAGGTCGTCTCCACGATTTTCAGCTGCGCGTCGAAGGTCGCGGCGATGTCCTTGGCGAAGTCGACGCAGAAGCCCCTCCACTCCCCGCTGGAAAGGTCCTTGTAGGTGAACGGCGCACCGCCGGCCACGGCGCCCAGGCGAAGCTCCTTCGTCCGGGCGATGCGGTCCATGACAGCCTCCCTGCCCGTATCCTGGGCAGAGGCGGCGGCAGCCGGAATCGCGATCGCCGACAAGGCAAGCCCTGCCGTCAACAGGTCACGTCGATTGGTCATAGTCATGCTCCTACTTGCTCCCACTTTATTGTTTCGGATGGTGGTGCGGCCGGCAGGCCGCATGCAGACGACCCCACTCCCAGCGGGCAGTCCTGCATTCTGTGATGCACCAGACTATCCAACTTCCTTTCGATGGAAATGGGCCAGGAAGGCGCGTGTCGCGGGGTTCTGCGGCTGGTCGATGACGAGGTTCGCCGGGCCTTCCTCCACTATCACGCCGTCACGCATGAAGATGACCTTGTCCGCAACTTCCCGGGCGAAGGCCATCTCATGGGTAACGATCACCATGGTCATGCCATCGCGCGCCAGCGAGCGCATCACCGACAGCACCTCGCCGACGAGTTCGGGGTCGAGTGCGGAGGTCGCCTCGTCGAAGAGCATGACCTCCGGCTGCATGGCCAGGGCGCGGGCGATCGCAACGCGCTGCTTCTGGCCTCCGGAGAGCCGGCTGGGGAACTCCTTCGCCTTGTCCGGCAATCCCACCTTCGACAGCAGCTCCATGCCGAGGGCGTCCGCCTCCGCCCTAGGCATCTTGCGCACAGTCATCGGGGCTTCGACGACGTTTCCGAGAACAGTCAGATGCGGAAACAGATTGAAGTGCTGGAACACCATCCCAGTATTGGCACGGAAACCTGCCAGCTTGTATTTGGAGGGCTGGGCTGTGCCCGGACTGAACGAAAAACGGTTCTGGCCGATGCGGATGCTGCCCTGGTCGGGCGTCACCAGCAGGTTGAGGCAACGCAGCAGCGTCGACTTGCCCGACCCCGACGGGCCGATCAGGGCGACCACGCCGCCGGACTCAATCGTAAGGTTGATGTCACGCAGGACATGAAGGGGACCGAAACTCTTGCGCAGGCCGCTGACTTCGATCTTTGGTTCGCTGGCCATGGCTCAATCCCTCACTGAAAGCTTTTTCTCGCCGTAGCGCGCCAACGCCGTCAACGGGAAGAGGATCGCCAGATATGCGAGCGCAACGGCGGTGTACACTTCAAGCGGCTTGTAACTGTCATGGGCGATGATCTGACCCTGATAGAGCAAGTCCGGCACGGCGATGATCGAGATCAGGGACGTGTTCTTGAGCTGGATAATCGACTGGTTCAGCATCGGCGGCGCCATACGCTTGAGCGCCTGCGGCAGGACCACCTTCTTCATGATCTGGAGGGGCGTCATACCCAAGGCCATGCCGGCCTCGCTCTGGCCGACATCGATCGATACCACGCCACCGCGGATGATCTCGGCGTAGAACGCGCCGCCGTATAGAGAGAGAGCAAGCAATCCGGCGGATATGCCAGACAGTTCTATCCCCGACAGGATTGGCAGCGCGTAGTAGATCCAGATCAGTTGGACCAGCAACGGTGTGCAGCGGAACAGTTCTACATAGGTGGCTGCAATGAACCGGAGCACCGCGAACCGCGACAGCATCATCAGCCCCATGACCAGGCCGGCGATGATACCTAGGACGACGACAGCGATCGTAAAACCGATCGTGACGCCGATGCCTTCGGCAAGCAGATATCGATAGCTCCAGAGGAACTGGAAATCCCAAGCATACATATTGTTCGATCCGCTGTTGCGCCGGCTATACCGAGGCCATTTCTTCAAGTGCGACGGGGTTCACACCTGTTTTCTTCAACCATGAATAGACGGGGGGTAGGCGATTCGCGATGGATTCGACAACAACATCGATGAAGCATGGGCCGTCATGGTTGAAGGCTTCGACGACAGCGCTATCGAACTCCTCGGGGGTCTCGACCCTGAACGAACGGATGCCATAGACCGCGGCAAGCTTGTCCATACTGTAGGCATTGAAATCGACACTGAATGTGCCGTCATTCGCTTGCCCCGTGCCCGTCACACGCTGCAGCGCCTTGATCCAGCCGAAGCAGGCATTGTTGAAGTGAACCAGCACCGCCGGAATGTTCAGGCGGGACAGGGTCTCCAGTTCGCCGGCCGACATCCCGAGCGAGCCGTCGCCAAACAGGCCGACGGGGCGAACATCCGGCGCAGCGTAGTAGGCACCGATCACAGCCGGAATCGCATAGCCCAGTCCGCCGAAGAAGCGGGGGATGACGAGCCGCGACTGGTTGTCCCGGAACTTCAGGAAGCGGGTGGAATAGGGTGTGGGCGTGCCGGCATCGGAAATGACGTTGCAGGGCGTCGGCAGATGCCGGTTGAGCGTCTCTATGACAAATTCCGGCCGGATGGGTACACTCTCTTGCGCGACCATCGAGGCAACGTGATCCCAGAACTCCTTGCGGCGCTCGTTGATGTCATCAACCCAGGAGGACAGTTGCGGACGATATTGCGGACCAACCGCATTGAGCATGGCCTCGAGCACCGCGCGGGCATCGCCGGAGATGGGGAAGTCGACCTCATAGGTGTTGGCAATGGTTTCGGGGTCCAGATCGATCTGTACAATTTTGCATCGGGTATCCTGGGCCGGGCGCTGCCAGTTCATGGTGGCGACGGAGCCCATGCGGCAGCCGACGTAGACGACGAGATCGGCATTCTCCAGCGCCCACAAGGCGTGCGGGTGGAACCCGTTGTCGCCGATAATGCCGATGCTGAGGTCGTGGTCGTCGCGAACGGCACCTTGACCTGTGATCGTTGTAACGACCGGAATATGCATGCGTTCGGCAAAGGCTGTCAGCGCGAGGGAGGCGCCGGAGCGGTTCAGGCCCCCGCCGGCAACGATCAGCGGTTTGCGCGCGCCCAGCAGCGCGGTCATCGCCTCCGCCATGGCGTCGGGCTGCGGCTGAACGCGATAGGAAGGTGCAACGCGGCACTGCGGTTCGACATGCAGGGAAACGTTCGCCTCCGGCATCTCCTCGTAGAGTATGTCCTCGGGCAAGGCGAGCACGGCTGCACCAGGGCAGCCCGCGGTGGCGTGACGGAAAGCGCGCCGGACGATTTCGGGCAGCTTGGCGACGGACGGGAGGGTCTCGACATGCTTGGCGACGGGACGGAAGAGCTCCGCGATCGGCAGTTCCGTCAGGGTGCCCCTCCCCACGCCGGCGCGGGGAATGTCGTTGACCAGCAGGATCACCGGTACGGACGACTTGTTGGCCTCCGCCACGCCAGGCAGCGCATACATGGCCCCAGCACCGCTCGGTACTTCCGCGACAGCCGGCTTGCCCGAAATCCGCGCATAGCAATCGGCCATGAAAAGGGCCGAGCGCTCGTCGCGGCACAGCACATGGCGCGGCGCGCCTTCCACGGACTTGAGCGCGCCGTAGAGGGCGACGTTCGTATCTCCGGGAACGCCGAAAATAACCTCGACGCCATAGTCAGAGAGCATTTTTACGAGGGCTGCCGCACCATTCATTTCAAAACCCGTATCCGCGATTGCACAGTGAGGTTAAAGCTGGCATAGGCGTCGCGGGCATGTCGATACAAGAAACTGGAACACGCTTCTGCGAAATTTTGTAGTCTGCAGAGGCGGTAAGCGAGTATCCATCCTCGGGCAGGCAGCTCTTCGGTTGCACCGGCGCGGCATCCAGTAACCGTGCAGGTGGCCCAGTACATATGCGGATAGGAGCAAAATGGCTAAGCCAAGCCTGACACTGGTCCAGACCTTCTATCACCTCGCGAAACACGGTTCTTTCTCGGCGGCTTCGCGCGAACTGAACCTGAGCTACCAGTCGGTAGCAAATCATATCCGCAGGCTTGAACAAATACTTGAGAGTAAGCTTATTGTTTCCGAACAAGGCGCGAAGCGAATTACACTAACACCGAAGGGAACTATATTATTTAATATATTGAATCCGGAGCTCGATGTCATGCTCGAGCGGATCAAGACCTTGATCGACAAGCAACGCGCAGTCATCCGGATTGGTGTACCCCAAGGATTCTTCCTCCATATGTTTCCGAACATAATTTCGCAGTTCCGGACAAAATACCCGGACTACGAACTGGCGTTTTACGAGCGTGATACCGCCCTCTCCGACCTCGTCAGAAACGGCGATGTCGACGTGCTCATCTCCGAGCGGTACTTCGGCGATCCCATCCTGTCTCAGCGGCTTCTCGGCAGCTACAAGCTCAGCCTAGTCTACCCGGCGTCTTGGGGTGCTCCAGCATCGCGGGAAGATGTCGTCGAATGGATCAGGGGGCGCCCTTTTGTAACGCATGAGCCCGGGCAGACCCTACGTAACCTTGCCCTTGATTTTCTCAAGCTCAAAGGCATAGATATTGCCTCACCCATTTCGGTTTCCAGCAGCACGAGCGTGAAGCGCTGCATCGAAGAGGAGTTCGGTTTCGGCATCCTCCCTGCATGGAGCGTGCACCCCGGAGACACCCGCGCCCGCAGCATTGACCTCGACGATCTGGCATCGGTGCAAGTTTATTTCGGGATGGCAAACTTCATGCAAGACAATCCAGCCGTTCTGCACTTGTACGAAGCCTGTCAGCATGAGTTCATGACAGCAACAAAATCTCCAATTCTCGAATATTATTGAAGGTGATGCCAAACTGCCTGCGCTTATGACTGCGCACGTGCCTGCATTCGAGCGGTGGCGTTTGCAACTAACTGCAGTCGAATCATGACTGCCGATTACCAGCCAACAGATCCAGTTAATCTGGCATCAATCAACGTCACATAAGCGCGGACCAACACCACCAGCCACGTAGCAGATCTGAATGAACGAGGTCTTGCGTGCATCTAGCCAATGCAGATTTTGAGATATCCCCTTTCGGCAGCATCAATGCCGAGACCAACACTCGATAAGACCAGCCGGAAGTCCGTTGTTGTCTCGTTGATGTCGGCCTACCGAAGCCACTGCGATCGGTCGCTCTCAGCTTGCTCGCAGCGCCGATGATGAAACGCCCAAGTTGCGCCGCCTGGAACGTTCTAATTACCTGACTTCCCGAGATAAATGCCTGATTTCTGTGCCGAGCAAAGGTTCGTTGCGAAGAGCTTTGGGAAGCTGACAGCCTACCATTACATCATACCCGCGAATGGTGCGCAGCCACCGGCGAGTTTGGCCAGTGTGTCAAGCCGCGTTCAGGCCAAGAAGCCTCTCGATTTCCATTGCAGCCCTAAATCGGCTCGCAACGATCCTGGCACCTACGAATTGCGGTCAAGATTGCGCTACCAGCAAGCCACTATCGATCAACGGCTTCGCAATTTTGACGGCATCCCACATCGGCACTCCGATGATGTCCGCGATTTCCAGCAATGAACGTGCGCCATCACAATAAGAAATGAGATTCATCATGCTTCGCACCGCGTCGGCACTGCCCCGGGCGCTCACCGTGGGATAAAGGCCCACGGCGCCCCAACTGAGGCTCGCCAAAGACAGAAACCTTCAGGGTGACGTTGTGCTCGATACCCTCGATCGCCCTTTTTCAGGGCCTCGAAGCCTCCGGCCAATCCCGTCGGCGTCACCAGCGTCAGATCGTCCAGCGAGGTATGATATTCCGGATATGCACCATACTTGCTGCGCGCGATTGTCGCCACCGGCAAATCAATACCGGGCGCACAGTACTGACGTTCGTCACTCCCACGATCAAGCCGAGTATAACTGACAAAATGCGCGTAGGGGCCTTGATAGGGACCCTGTCTTACCAACGGTTCTCCGCCAGCCGTTTCCAGCACCACGACAGGCTTCAGGGTTCCATCTCGAATCTCGGCCCAGGGAACGTCCTTCAGTGCCCACACCAGTACGCTTCCCGCAATCAGGAGGCAGGCAAGAAAGGTCAATCCCAAAGTGGCTTTCGGCCAACCTGCATTAAGCCATGCGTGCCGGCCGCTCGTGATGATCTTCGTCAGAAGACCACGAATGCCACCTCCTGTCTTGGCCAGAGCAGTCGCGAACCACTTGCCGAGATCGTGGACAATTGATGTGGCTCCCGGCTGGGTTAATTCCTTGAATTTCGCCCTCAAACAGGAAGCGGTCGTCTTGGCGCGAGCCCGTAGCACCCTGGAAGTCGCTTGCAGATCATGGCCGAGAGCAATCAGTAAATTGTGCGCTGCCTGTCTGCTCTGGTCGAACGGTCTGCGAGATTGCTGCGGCTGGTCGGCTTGGGGGCTTGAGCCCTCGGTGGATGCGTGCGCCTCAACGTCGTCGGCCGTGGGGTCAGGGCTTATTGGAGGTTTGGCGGCTCTACCTGAGCCACGGCACATCGGGTCGAGGATTCGGGAGGGCGTGGCATCGGTTACCGCTTAAAAGGCTCTTCCCGGATATAGCGCGACTTTGTGGGGTGGCAACGCCGCGACCAGAGCCGGCGGGATCGGTTTCGCGCCGATCTCACCAATCTGACCGGGCTGTGAGCGACCTCTCCGATGTCGGCGTCAGGGCAGCTGGGGCAGCGTGTCGAGGCGATCGATCACCGGCACACCGAGCGGCTCGAAATGGCGTGTGTTCCTTGTCAGAACGGTGAGCCCGTGCAACTGCGCCGTTGCCGCGATAGCGATTTCTTCGAAACCAGGGTTGTGCGCACGGGCATGATCAAGATTGGCGCCGGCCACATTCGCGCATTTCAGGTCAAATGCCAGCAACCTCTCCGAATAGAGATACTCGATGGCGCTCCACCAGTCGTGAAGGGCGCGCGCTTTCGTCGTCGCACCTTAGTGTTGTGCCTTTGCGATGCCCGCCGCAACCTCTGCCGCCGAAACGACGGAGAGAAACAGATATGGACTGGCGCGGTCCAGCCAATTGACCAGGGCGCCCTTCCTTCCCCGCTTCGACGGCGCGGGCGCCGAAATGACGTTGGTGTCGACGAGGAACATCAGAAGTCGACGGCGCGGTGCGGCTTACTGGTCCGCGTCGGAATATCGATTTCGTCGCCGGGAAAAGCGCCCAGCAACCGGCCGAAGCTCGGCACATGCGACAGCTTCTCGTATTCCCGATAGGACACGACGGCTTCCTTCCTACCGTGCCGGGTAATCACGGCTGGATTGCCACGAAGCGCTTGATCGACGACGGCCGACAGCGTCGCTTTGCGGCTACAGCGCTTGCTCGCGTAGTTTCAATTTAGAACTCAACAAATGCTGAATTCCGTTAGAGCATCAGCGAGCCAATAGGCGTGTCAGAAAGTAAAGGTTGCCGCCGAGCTCGGAAATCACAAGCCGCCGCGCGTCCCAGGCGAGGACGGACACCGGACGCGTCAGACCGTCGAGGATGACCTCCCGGGAGAGCGGCGTCTTTCCGAGCTTGAGCAATCGCCCGCTACCCTTCTGGAATCCCTCTTTCTGGTCATAGATCCCGTGTTCGAGAACAAGCATCCCTCCATCACTATCGAAAGTAATGCTCACGGGTGCATTGAGTCCTTCGACTGCAAGCTGCGGCTTTGACGTCCCGCCGGCCTCGGGTGTCGACACGACCTTCCCGGCGCCCGCAAGGAATGGAAAGCCGCCGAACAGTGTCACATATAGGCGGCCGTCGCGACGGGCAATTCCGGTCGGAACGGCGTCGACTTCATAGCTTTCGTCCTTGGAAAACTCGGTCGGTGAAAGGCTGCGCAGCGTCGTAGCCGCCGCTTCCATGCGTTGGAACGATAAGAGCGTTTCTTTCCGGCCATCCGCCGACACGCGTTCGACGCTGTTTTTTGCGGAGTCGATTACGTAGTAGGTTTCACCGACCACCACGAGGTCGAACGGATTCCAGAAATCGCTACTGATGACACGGGCTTGATCCGCTGCGTCGATCGCGATGAGTGCATGGTCAAACGGGCTCTCGCCGGAATTGACCGGCGTCCACCCCTGGGCAACGATGAGAGAACGGCCGGCGCGGACGACACGGTAGGGACCGGTCGGGTCACCGATGACGTCGAGGCCATGGGGCAGGACCGGTCCGAATGCGACAAGCCTGCCGTCCGGGCCACGCCGGTAGAGCCGGCCGCTGGCGAGATCGGTCAAGAGCAATGCATCGCCGTCGCGCGACAGGCCGCCGAAGACGGCGCCTGGCACGGTGACCGTCTCGAGCCGATAGCCGGGAGCGACCGAAGGATCGGCGCCAGCACCAGCACCAGCGATCAGAAGCAAAAAACCTGTGACGATTGTCAGGGCGCGGAGCGAACGCATCGGAAACCACCATTGGCGGAAAAACGGAATTCCGGATCATAGGCCAGGCGATAGGTCGTCGTCAGGTGTTTCGGATCGCTGTTCCAGGAGCCGCCGCGCAGCACGCGATAGGTCCCGGCGCTGGTCGCTGTTGCCTCTGCTCCATATGGCGCATAGACACCGCTGGTCCATTCCCAGACATTGCCGACAAGATTGAGCACCCCCTCCTCACTTGCGCCCTCGGCAAAGGAGTCTGCTGGCGCTGTCATCTGATAGCCGTCGCTTTCGTCGCCCGAGCAGCAGATTTTCGCACCCGCGTTTGCCTTCTTATCGTCCGGCGCGGCTGCGCCCCACGGGAACGCGGCACCTGCCGGTCCCCGCGCAGCCCTCTCATATTGCTGCTCCGACGGCAGCACCAATCCATAGTAGCGGCAGAAAGCGTCCGCATCCATCCAACTCACGCCGACGACGGGGCGGTTGTCCAGTCCCAGGAGCGGGTGGCTTGCGTAGAAGGCCGGGCGGTGGCCAGTCGCATCGACGAAGCGTCGATATTGCCCATTGGTAATCTCGGTGCGGTTGATCGCAAACCCCTGCGCTTCGATCCGTTGGCGCGGGTGTTCGTTTTCAGGGCCATCGTCACGCCCAAAGACAAATGCACCGGCGGGAATTTCGATCAACGGATTGCCGGCGATCGGACCGACATCGGCAGTTGTCGCGCCGAAGCCGACCATGACCACCATCGCTGCCGTCCACATGTCAGAAGTCAACACGATCCTGCGTCTCTCCATCGAACAGAAATACGCGATTGGTCGCGACCTTGACCCCGATCTGCTGGTCAATCTGGCCGGGGAAGTTCTTGTCGGCGCGCAAGGTCATGAGTTGGCCGCCCAACCGCACGCTGACAAGCGTGTTCTCGCCGGTGAGTTCGACCGCAAAGATCGGCGCAACCAGATTGACGTCGGCTTCGTCGGCCTCGACCGCATGGGCATCCTCCGGACGGACCCCGAGCACGGCGGGGGAGAGGTTTGCGCGCCCGACACCCGCCACCTGCAAGCCGCCACTGGAGAATACCCCGTCCCTCACCTCTCCCGGTATGAGGTTCATCGGCGGTGAACCGATGAAGCCGGCGACAAAAAGCGTACGCGGATCGTTGTAGATTTCCCTCGGCGTTCCCAGTTGCTCGATCATTCCCTTGTTCATCACGGCGACGCGGTGGGCCAGCGTCATCGCCTCGATCTGGTCATGGGTGACATAGATGGTCGTGACCTGCAGTTCATGTTGAAGGTGCTTCAGTTCCGCGCGCATCTGGGTGCGGAGCTTGGCATCGAGGTTGGACAGCGGCTCGTCCATGAGAAACACGCGCGGGGTGCGGACGATGGCGCGGGCCAGCGCCACGCGCTGGCGCTGGCCGCCGGAGAGCTCCTTCGGCAGGCGGGACAACATCGACTCGAGTTCCACCCGTCGCGCTACCTCGGCTATGCGTCGCTTGCGCTCAGCCAGTGGTATTTTGCGGATCTTGAGCGGATAGCCAATGTTGTCCTCTACAGTCAGATGCGGATACAAGGCGTAGGACTGGAAGACCATCGCGACGTCGCGATACTTGGGCAGGATGCCGTTGATGCGGTCCGCGCCGATGTAGATGTCGCCCGAGGTGGCTTCCTCTAGGCCGGCGACCATCCGCATCGTCGTCGTCTTGCCGCAACCGGAGGGTCCGAGCAACACGAGAAATTCCTTGTCCCTGATGTCGAGGTTGAAGTCAGCCACCGCGACGAACTCACCGAATTTCTTGTAGACGTTCTTGAAGGTGACGGACGCCATGATGTCACCCCTTCACCGCGCCGAGGGACAGCCCCCGGACGAGGTGCTTCTGGACGATCAGCGCGAAGACGATGATCGGGACGCTGGCGAGGAAGCCGGCGGCGCTGATCTCGCCCCAATGGGTGGTGTATTGGGTCACCCGGCCGGATATGCCGACCGGCAGCGTCATCGACCGCTCCGTCTGGGTCAGGATCAGCGCCAGCAAAAACTCGTTCCAGGAAAGGATCAGGCTGAAGATCGCCGTCGCAGCTATGCCCGGCCGCGCCAGCGGAAGGGCAATCCGAAGAAAGGCGCCCCAGCGCGTGTCTCCATCAACCATCGCGGCCTCCTCCAGCTCCGGTGGAAGATCCTGAAAATAGCTCTTCATCATCCAGGTCACGAAAGGAAGGTTGAAGGCAGTGTAGGCCACGACGACGGCGAGCTTGGTGTTCAATAAGTTGAAAAAATTGAAAAAAATGAACAGCGGGATGATCGTCACGATCGGCGGCATCATGCGTGTCGACAGGATCCAGAACGAGATCTGGTAGCGCCAGCGCCCAGGATACTGGAAGCGAGCCAGGGCGTAGCCGGCCATGGTGCCGAAGATCAGCGAGACGATCGTCGTCGCCATCGCGATGATCAGGCTGTTGAATGCATAAATCAGAAATGGCTGCCCTATGAAGGCCGCCTCATAGTGCTTGAGGGTCGGTGAAAAATTGAACCACACCGGAGGCACGGCGAAGATGTCGATATCGAGCTTGATCGAGTTCTGGGCGAGCCAATAGACGGGGAACACGGTGATGAACAGCGCCAAGGCCATCGTCAGATAGGCCAGCGTAGGGAGTATCCAGCCAATGGGGCGATGCCGTGGTCGCGTTTCCATCCAGTGCCTCCTCAGTCGACCAGTCGTAGTCGCTTGATGAACCAGGTGCTGAATCCGACCGTCACGAACAGCACCACCAGCGACACCGCTGCGGCATAGCCGATGTCGACGAATGTGAAGGCGATCTTGAAGATGTAGAGGCTGAGTGTTTCGGTCGCGCCCGCCGGCCCGCCGACGGTGAGAATGAACACCAGATCGAACAGCCGGAGCGCATCCATGATGCGGAGAAGCAACGCGATGGCGATAACCGGCTTCAGGAAGGGAATGGTCAGGTCCCAGAACTGCCGCCAGGCGGATGCGCCATCGACCTGTGCCGCCTCATAGGGTTCGCTCGGCAGGCTTGCCAGGCCGGCCAACATCAGCAGAAAGATGAATGGCGTCCACTCCCAAACGTCTGCCGCGATGATCGTTGCCATGGCGAGGTTGACGTCTCCGGCCCAGGCCTGGGAAGGCAGCCCCAGGCGGAACATCAGTTCGTTGAGGACGCCGAATTGCGGCTGATATATGAGCTTCCACGTCAGCGCGACGGCGATCGGCGGGATCATCATAGGGACCAGCAGGATGGTCTTGAGGAAGGTCAGCCGGCGGATGTATCTGTCGAAAAGCAGGGCAAGTCCAAGGCCGAGCAAGAATTCCAGCGTCACTGCCACGCTGGTGAAGACCACGGTGTTCTTGATCGCCAGGTGGAGTTCCGGGTCGGAGAGCATGCGCGTGAAATTGCCAAGCCCGATGAACTCGCGCGGCACATCCGGATCCGGACTGACCTTCTGTACCGCGGCGGTAAACATGTAGACGGTCGGAAAGAGCGTCAGCCCGGCGAGGATCAGGAGCGTCGGCGCCAGCATGAGAATGCGCAAGTGTCGCTCGCGCCAGCGCTCAAGGGCCGCACCAACGCTGGGCGTTCTGGTCATCCTCAGATCATTCCTCCCGTCTCGCATGTCGGGCCATACCCTCTGTGAGCACAGCGACGCCTCGACGCGTCGCCATCAACCGGGAAGCGGGAGCAACCCGCTTCCCGGTTGATCGGGAACCTGACAGCGCTCTATTGGCCGATGCCGGTGATCTTCTGAATCGCTGTCTGGGCGTTGGCGAGCGCCTGGTCCGGGCTCTCTGTCCCGGCGACCGCCTTGGAAAGTTCGATGCCGAGAGCGTTCTCGATCTCGGGCCACTTGGGATGGCGCGGCCGCGGCGTCGAGAAGTTGATCGCCTGCATCAGCGTCGGATAGTGCCGGAACTGCGGCTGCGACGTGAGTTCGGGATCGGTGAACACGGAGAAACGGACCGGCGGATTGCCGCGCGTGGCGGAAATCTTGATCTGCTCCGGCGATGTCGCCCAGACCATGAAATCGAAGGCTTCCTGCTTGTTCTTCGAAGCCGACATCACGCCCATCGTCCAGTGGCCAATCTCCGATGAGCCGGCATGCGTGCCGGCTGGCATCGGCGCGTAGGAGACCTTGCCGACCACCTGGCTCTGGCTTGGGTCTTCGAACGTGGCAACCCAGTTTGGCCAGTTGATCGATGAGGCGGCAATGCCCGACGTCATGGCGCGACCGACGTCCTCGGGGCCGAAGCTCTCGACGCCCTTCGGGGAGATCCCCTTGAGTGTCATGAACATCGTCATCGCGTCCTTGGCTTCCTTGGTGTCAAGCGTCACCTTGCTACGGTCGGCATTGAAGAGATTGGCGCCGTACGACCAAAGGATCGGCATGAAATCGGCAACCACATTGTTGCCCTGCCCGCCGCGGAACACGTAGCCGTAGTACCGTCCTCCGCCGGCGTCGGTGATCGCCTTGGCTGCCTTGTAGACATCGTCCCACGTTGCGGGCGCGCCGGAGACGCCGGCCTCGGCGAACTTGGCGCCGTCATAGAAGAACATCTGTGCATTGCCGACATAGGGAATGCACACGAATGGCCCAGTGTTGTACGGGTTGCGGCAGACCGCCAGCGACTTCGCCAGGAAGTCGTTGTCGGGACCAGGCACACCGAGCTTGGCGAAATATGGACTGAGATCCTCGAGATGGCCGTTTTCGGCGAAGAACGGGATCCACGGATCGTCCATCAGCACGATGTCGAACGCGCCCGATTTTGTCTGGCCGGCATTCGCTGCCTTCTCGAAAACGTTGGCGTAGGGCGCCTGTACGATTTCGACCTTCGAGCCCTTCATCTTCGAGTAGTCGGTGGCGGCAGCTCTAAGCCCGTCGCCCTCGCTGCCCGACGGCACGAGGATTGTGATGTCCGCCCACGCCGTGCCGCCGATTGCCATGGCGGATGCCGTTATGGCCAAGGTGAGAAGCAGTCTGCGAACCATTGCACACCTCCCGTTCCGAGCTGTTGTCCAATGGCCTTTTCGTAGAGGGCCTTACCCTATCCGGCATGGCGGAGGCGCCACCTCGACACCGATGCGACCCAATCTGCGACAAGTCGAAACGTTTTCCGGCATCTCCTCGATCCGGCCTAGCTCGTAAAAATAATCTTACCACAACGGGAGGGTTATACAGAGTGGTTGTATTAGTTTGGATAGACGGTGGACGGCGCTCCATTCAAAAGAAACTCCATCGAAAACGACCCTCACCGCGACGACCCAATTTCGTTTACCGCCGAGAATAGGATCGCCTGGCGGCAGCGAAGAGCCCCTCAACGTCCTCAACGCGCCCTCTGATCGAGCCTCTGTGACGATCAGGGAGGTCGAACCCAAAAGATGGCGTAATATCGCCAGCTGCGCAGCATCTCAGCACAGCGCCGGCTTCAGCCTGCGAGTGCGCGAGCGGCTTATGGAGGGTTTCATGAAGCAGCACGGGATCGGGATCGCTGGTGCGGGCATGATCGGCGCAGCACACGCCTTCGGCTACCGCACTCATTGCCCCCGGTTTGCGGATCGGCTGCGGGGTCTGCGTCTTGCCATCGTGGCGGACCCCAACGAGCAACTTGCCCAGACTCTTGCCTCAACCTACGGGTTTGAGGGAACCGCCACCGACTGGAAGACCGTCATGGACAACCCGGAGATTGGCATCGTCAGCATAGCCCTTCCAAACTTTCTTCATGTCAATGCAGTGGAAGCCGCGCTGCAGGCCGAAAAGCACGTTCTTTGCGAAAAGCCGCTGGCTTTGAATGCCGCCGACGCACGTCGTCTTTATGAAGCGGCAAAGGGAACAGATGTCTGCGCTGCAACGGTCTTCAACTACCGCCGCATTCCCGCCGTGACCGAGATCCGCGACAGGATTGCCGCCGGAGAGATGGGCGAGATCGTCAACATCCTCGTGCAGTTCCAGTGCGAATATGCCGCCGATCCACATCTGCCTCATTCCTGGCGCTACGAAAGGGATCGGGCCGGTTCGGGCGCTCTTGTCGACATTGGAACCCACGCGATCGACACGGCACGCTACCTCTGCGGCGAAGTCGACGAAATCGTCGGCGCGATCTCGAACATCTCGATCAAGGAGCGCTTCGTCGCCGCCGGCCCGACGGTCGGGCATGACAGGGTGGAACTGAGCACCGAGAAAAAGACCGTCGACAACGACGATGTGATGTCCGCCCTTCTGCGCTTTCGCAGCGGCGCGCAGGGCCTGTTTTCCTCAAGCCGTGTGGCCATCGGCATGGGCAACACGCTTTCATTCGAGGTCTTCGGGACGAAGGCAAGCGCAAAGTTCTCGACGAAACTCCTCAACCAGTATGAGATTGCGCGCTTCGACGGCTCGGGACAGACGCCATTCGCTATCGTCGCAAACCGGCCGTCCTCGCCAAATCTCAGACGCATGCTTCCCGTCCCCTATGACGGCGTCGGCGTGGGATACGCCGAAATCTTCGGTTTCATGATCAACGACTTCCTGACCGCAATCGCGGAACGCAAGCCGATCGCAAGCGGTACGCTGCTCGACGGGTTGCGCGTGGCGGAGATTCTCGACGCGATCCAACGGTCGGCCGACACGGGTACAGCGACGCGCGTCGAGCACGCGCCAGCCTGAGCAGCTTCCCATACGGAGGAACAAGATGAAAATCGGTTTCAATACGGACGGATTCGGACACGTTCCGACCGAAAAATGCCTCGACCAGGCCGCAGAGCTTGGCATTACGAATGTCGAGTTCGGCATGGGCGGATGGTCGAGCGCGCCACACGTCAACATTGCCGAACTGCTCGTCAGTTCTGCAGCGCGCGATCAACTGCTCGGCAAGGTGAGGGATCGCAGCCTCGAAATCTCGGCGTTGAACTGTTCGGGAAACCAGTTGCATCCCGGAGAAACCGGTTCGAGCGACAGCCAACTGGCCTACCACACGGTGGAACTTGCGGCACTGCTCGGCGTCGGGCGCGTAGTGATGATGTCGGGCCTCCCCGCTGCTCCCGGCGATAACCATCCCAACTGGATCACATCATCATGGCCGTTAGAGGCGATGGATATCCTGGAATGGCAATGGAAGGAGCGAATCCTGCCATGGTGGCGGGCGTTTGCATCCGCGGCCGAGAAAAAGGGTATACGCATCTGCGTCGAACAACATGGGCGGCAGGCCGTTTACAATTCGGAGAGTTTTTTTCGATTGAGCGAGGTCGTGGGGCCTACAGTCGGCGTCAACTTCGACCCGTCGCACCTCATCTGGATGGGTGGCGATCCGGTTTCCGCCATCCATGAACTGGGTTCCAGCATCTACCATGTGCACGGCAAGGATGCGCGGGTAGAGCCCCAGTCACGCATCAACGGATTGCTGGACACCAAGCCTGTCGTGCCTGTCCGCGGCCGTTTCTGGAACTATGTTTCGCTCGGTCACGGCACTCCCGTCAGGGCCTGGCTTGAAATCGTTCGAGCGCTGCGCGCTGTCGGTTACGACGATGTCATCTCGATCGAGAATGAGGACTATTCTCTTGATGCGATGGAAGCGGTCTCGACCTCGGTTTCCGCACTCAAATTCTGCATCGCTGAGAGCGCGAAGGACACGCCCTGAAGCCGAAAGCCTCGACGCAACGTGGGTGAAGCAGGCCCCATCGAGCGAGACATGGTTGTGATGGCATTTGCATGTGCTGCACCGCCGTTGTACCGTGCAGTACTGATAGGTCTCACATTTTAACCCGTTGCACGAGTAGCCGGGATCATGGACCTTGCCCTCGCCCTTGGCCTGATCGCCTTCAAGGTCGCGCTGCTGATCGCGATCCTGCTGTTGCTGCCCTTGCCGCTGACCTGGCTGGAACGCAAGATCGCCGGGCGTATCCAACAGCGGATGGGGCCGATGCGCGTGGGCTGGCACGGGCTGCTGCAGCCGGTGGCGGACGGCATCAAGCTCTTGACCAAGGAGGACCACATCCCGGCCGAGGCGGACCGCTTCCTGTTCAAGCTCGCGCCGATCCTGGCGCTCGCTCCGCCCTTCGTGGTGTTCGTCGCCATTCCCTTCGGCGAGGACATCTCGGTCCTCGGCCACGACATCTCGCTCTATGCCTCGAACATGAACGTGGCGCTCCTCTTCGTCTTCGCGGTGATCGGCATCGAGGTCTATGGCGTGATCTTCGGCGGCTGGGCAGCCAACAGCAAATACGCCGTCCTCGGCAGCTTAAGGACCTGCGCGCAGATGATCAGCTACGAGATCCCGATGGGGTTTGCGGTGATTGGCGTGGTGATGATGGCGCAGTCCATGAGCCTGCTCGAGATCGTGCGGGCGCAGGCCGACGTCTGGAACATCGTCTACCAGCCAGTCGGTTTCCTCGTGTTCTTCGTCGCCGGGCTGGCCGAAGCACAGCGCATCCCCTTTGACCTGGCGGAAGCGGAAGGCGACCTAGGAGCCGGCTTCCATACCGAATACAGCGGCATCCGTTTCGCCTTCTTCATGGTCAGCGAATACGTCATCATGGTGCTGGTATCGGTCCTGGTGGTGATCCTGTTCTTCGGCGGCTGGAATGGCGTGCTGATCCCGCTGCCGCCGCTCCTCTGGTTCATGCTGAAAGTTGCGTTCTTCGTCTACCTGTTCATGTTGTTTCGCTTCACCTTTCCCCGCTACCGCTACGACCAGTTGATGGCGATCGGCTGGAAAGTCTTGCTTCCCCTGTCGTTGGCGAACATAATTATCACTGGTGTTGTCATCTCTTAGGAGCCGCAGCGGCTCCGCAGCGGGGCGGCGATGTCGCGTGCACTGAACAGGGCCGGAACTTGGATCGGCTGGGCGTTTTTCGCTGATCTGGCGAGCGGCCTCGCGCTGACCTTCGGCTATATGTTCTCCCGGCCCGTGACCATGCAGTATCCGGACAAGGAGAAATGGCTACCCTACTCGCGTTACCGCGGCCATCACTTTCTGAAGCGTGACGAAGAAGGCGAGATCAAGTGCGTGGCCTGCGAACTTTGCGCGAAGATCTGTCCCTGCGACTGTATCGAAGTCGTCCCCTACGAGGATGAGAACGGCCAGCGCCATCCGGCAAAGTTTGAGATCGACACGGCCCGCTGCCTGTTCTGCGGGCTCTGCGAGGATGCCTGCCCGGCGGATGCGATTGCGCTCGGCCAGCAGTACGAATTCTCCACCTTCTCCTCGCGCGACCTCGTCATCGGGCGCGACGACCTGCTCGCCAAGCCGGGCAAGGCGATGACCGGTGGCGGGGTGGTCGCCGCACGCCTGAACACTGAGCAGGAGGTCCGGGTCGAGGCGAGCGAGCCACGCGGCTACAACTGGTGGCGGAATATCAGACGTACGTGAACGCGCGCCAGTCTCGAGCCGGGCGCGCAGACAGGAGGCTCAGATGCTGGTCTACCAGATCTTGAAGGGCAAATCGCCCGAGGTCATCTCGGTCACGCCGAATCACACGATGCTGGAGGTACTGCGGCTGTTTCGGGACAACAACATCGGCTTCGTGATCGTCGGCCGTTCCCCGGGAGAATGCCTGGGAACGGTATCAGAACGTGACTGCTGCAATGCCGTCGCCAAATACGGAACCGAGGCGCCCTTGATGCGGGTTGCCGACATCATGAACCTCAGCGTACCGACCTGTTCGGCACATGATGTGCTGCCGGTGGCGATGGCCATCATGACCGAGCGGCGCACGCGTCACGTGCTGGTCATGGATGGTGACGCCCTTGCCGGAATTGTCAGCGTCGGCGACGTCGTCAAGCACAGGCTCGAGGAAGCCATGCGCACCGAGCAGGACCTGCACGATTACATCTCCGGCACCCACTACCACTGACGAGCGCCGCACCGCTCAAGGCGAGCCGGCGGCCGTGCCCTGGCCGAAACTCTCGGACTCCCCTCCGATGCCTGTGGCCGGGGCAGTTCCCACGGCGAGGGACGCAGCCCTGTCGACCTCCACCGGGCATGGATACTCGCCTCGCCGCATCAGGCTGTTGAGCCGCAGCGCCCGGTAGTTTTCCGGAATGAACACGAGGCCGTCCGGAAAGCGCCTGTTGACCCTGAGCTTCGCCGTCAGTTCTCCCTGGGCGGAGCGGACAACCACCTGATCGCCGTCCGACAGACCCCGGTGCGCGGCGTCTTGCGCAGCCATCTCGACATAAGGGTCGTCGGCGACGGTGTTCAGGATTTCCGAGTGCTCGGTAAGATAGCCGTTGTGGAACAGGCCGTTGCCGGTGATCAGCATCGGCCGGTCGGCTGCGATGGCCGCAGGCGGAGGGGCGAAGAACGCATCGACCCGCGCCGCCGGGGTCGCTCTCGTAAACGCGCCGTCGAGCCCAAGTTCGTCTCCCGTCAGGTCCCGATAGGCTGGAACCAGCCGGGCAATCTCGTCGAAGATCCCGCCCGTCGCTGATGGCCGCAGCGTTTGGCCGCGGGCCGCCGCGACGAGGTCGAAGATCGCCAGATTGTCCCGCGCCGCGAAGGGCAGTTCGCGGAATTTGCGCACCGTTTGAATCCGGCCCTCGTTGTTGGTGAACGTGCCCGCCTCCTCGCCGTAGCCCGCCGCCGGCAGGACGACATCGGCCAAGCCGGTCGTCTCCGTAAGGAAGGCGTCCTGCACGATGAGCAGATCGGCGGACCCGAGCGCCCGCTGCACGAACGCCCGGTCGGGATAGGACATCAGCGGGTCGCTGCCGACGATGTAGAGCGCGCCCATTTGCCCCCTGTCGCAGAGGTCCAGCATCGCGCCGAAATCGGCTCCCGGTTCGGACGAGATGTCGCCGCCCCAGACCACGCAGAAGGGCGCGCGCACCGCATCATCGGCGACCGGCCGCAGCCCCGGCAGCGCCGCAGGCAGAACCCCCATGTCCCAGGCGCCGAGCTGGTTGGCGCGGTCGAAGAGGAACTGCATCGCAACTTGCTTGCCGAGCGTGCGCAGGATCTGCAGGAGGTTGCTGAGCTGTTGCAACGTCACCCGCGCTTCCGGCGACCTCAGGAGATCGACGCCGACAAGCAGGGTAGCGCTCGCGCTTTCCATTAGCGCGGTGGCCAGCCGGCCCATGTCGTCACTGCCGGTGGCCGCCGTTTCGCCGGCTGTCGCGCCGACGGCCATAAGAAAATCGCCCGGCAATGCCTGACTGGCCGTCGCCACGAGGCCGGCCACCACCGCGCCGATGCCCGCCGCTTCGCCGCCCGGAGACGCACGAACCACCGCCCGGGCGTCGGCGTCGAGGCGGGATGGCCGCACCGAGAGCATCAGCAGCCGGGTTCCCCGCCGTCGCGCGGCATCGCGCAGCAGGTATTCGGTGACCGGGTTCTCCTCGGTCACGTTGCCGCCGACGACAAGCACACAGTCGTTGCCGAGCACCTCTTCGAGTGGCGCGCGGCTGTAGTAACCGGCCAGTAGCGGTGCCAACGTGTCGACCGGCGTCGACCAGCGCGACGAGCAGTCGATGCTGTTGGTGGAAAACACCGTCCGCATCAGCTTCTGGAACTGATAGAGCACCTCGTTGGGCAGGCGCGGCGAGGCGAGGCCGCCTGCGGACTTGCCCTCGGCGGCAGATAGCCGCTGGCGCAGATAATCGCCCGCCTCCTCCCAGGAGACCGGCACCAGCGCGCCGTCACGCCGGATCATCGGCCGCTTGATGCGATCCGAGCTCTCGATGAAGTCGAGGCCGAAGCGGCCGCGCACGCAGAGCGTTTCGCGGTTGACGCCATACTCCTGCTTGGAGCGGACCCGCATGAACTCGCCCTTGCGCGCGCCCACGGTCAGCTGGCAGCCGGTACCGCAATGCGGGCAGATCGTGTCGGTCTCGGCCAGGTCCCAGGGGCGCGCCTTGTAGCGATAGGGGAAGCTCATCAGCGCGCCGACCGGGCAGACCTCGACGCAATTGCCGCACTGGTCGCAGCTGGCAAGGCTGCCCTCGAAGCCGGTGACGGCGGTATCCATGCCCTTCTCGACCGTGCCGAGCGCGACCGCGCCGACGACCTCTTCGCACATCCGTACGCAGCGCTGACACTGGATGCAGCGGTTGACGTTCATGATGATGACCGGGCTGAGGCGGATGTCCTTGGAGTGGAAGACCCGCTTCTCATCGCGGAACCGGCTTTCGCGCGGCCCGTAGGCCATCACCATGTCCTGAAGCTCGCACTCGCCGCCCTTGTCGCAGATCGGGCAGTCGAGCGGGTGGTTGGCGAGCAGCATGTCGAGCATGGACGAGCGCGTCTCCTCGATCAGCGGCGTGTTCGTCCGCACGACCATGCCGTCCATGACGACCGTTGCGCAGGATGGCTGCAGCCGCCGCTGCCCCTCGATCTCCACCAGGCACATGCGGCACGAGGCCAGCGCCGGCAGCCGCTTCATGTAGCAGAAGGTCGGGATGGCGATGCCCAGGCGCTCGGCGGCCTGCAACACCGTGGAGCCGGCCTCGACGTCCAGCGTCTGCCCATCGATCGTGATGCTAGCCATGGTTCCTCGCAGTCATCTGCTTCAAGCTTTTGTTTTATGCGTGTCCTTGTCCCGAAACGGCTGCACACTTTCGGGAGACATGCGTCAGCACTCCTTCAGTGGAACGGGCAGCGCCGTTCCTCGATATGGGCGACGAATTCGTCGCGGAAATGTTTCAGCGCCGCCCGCAATCCCATCGCCGCACCATCGCCGAGAGCGCAGAAGGTGTTGCCGAAAATGCCCTTGCAGAGCATGTCCAACTGCTCCAGGTCGCCCGGCGCGCCGTCCCCGGCCTCGATCCGGCGCATCACTTTCACGGCCCAGTTCAATCCTTCCCGGCACGGCGTGCACTTGCCGCAGGACTCATGGTGGAAGAACTCGACGATCCTGGTGGCGACCTTGACCATGCAGGTCGTGTCGTCGATCACGACGACGCCGGCCGAGCCGAGCATGGAGCCGGCGGCAGCCAGCGAGTCGAAGTCCATCCCGACCTCCAGCCCGCTCGCCGGGATCACCGGCGCCGAGACCCCGCCCGGTATCACCGCCTTGATTCTGCGCCCCGGCAGCGGGCCGCCGGCGTGCTCCTCCACCAGTTCGCGCAAGGGGATGCCCATCGGCAGTTCGTAGAGGCCGGGTCTGCGCACCTGGCCGCTGACACAGTAGAGTTTCGGGCCGGGGCTCTTGTCCGGACCGATGTCGCGGAACCACTCCGCTCCCCGCATCACGATATGCGGTACGCAGGCGATCGTCTCGACATTGTTGATCACCGTCGGGCTGGCGTAGAGGCCGGCGACGGCCGGGAACGGCGGCTTCAGGCGCGGCTGCGCCCGCCTGCCCTCCAGCGACTCCAGCATCGCCGTCTCCTCGCCGCAGATATAGGCGCCGGCGCCGCAATGGATGTGGATCGTGAAATCGAAGTCCGTGCCGAGAATACCGGTTCCCAGATAACCCTTCGCGTGCGCCTCGGCGATCGCCTGCTCGAGGCGGCGGATCGCGGTCACATATTCGCCGCGGACATAGACATAGGCGGTCCTGGCCCCGATCGCATAGGCGCTGACCGCCAGCCCTTCGACAAGCTGGTGCGGATCGCGCTCCATGATGATCCGGTCCTTGAAGGTGCCGGGCTCACCCTCGTCGGCGTTGCAGCACAGATATTTTTCCTTGTCGGCCCGCTTCGGCACAAAACTCCACTTCATGCCCGTCGGGAAGCCGGCGCCGCCGCGGCCGCGCAGGTTGGATTGCTTGACGACCTCGACGACCGCGTCCGGCGTGTGCTCGCGCAGCACCTTCGCCAGCGCCTGGTAACCGCCGCCGGCCTCGTAGGTCGACAGCAGGTGACCGTCCGGCAGGTCGATGTTCTTGAGGAGAACCGGCTCGAACATGGCGCTATTCTCCCGGCGATGGCGCAGATGCGGGCTCTAGGCTCTCGACCCGCCGCGCCGAAGCCCGCAGGCTGTCCAGCAGCGCGTCCAGCCGCGTGACATCGAGATTGCCGTGATAGTCGTCGCCGACCTGCATCACCGGCGCCATCTCGCAGGCCCCGAGGCACTCGACGGTGGCAAGCGTGAACAGCCCGTCGGGAGTGGTCTCGCCCGTCCTAATCCCCAGCACCGTTTCCATGTGCTTGAGCAGCCGCTCGGCCCCGCACAGCATGCACGAAAGATTGTCACAGAGCTGCAGGTGGAACCGGCCGACCGGCTCGGTGTGGAAGAGCGTGTAGAAGGTCGCCAGCTCGTAGACCCAGATCCGCTCGACCCCGAGGATGTCGGCGACCTCTTCCAGCACCGGGCCGGGCAGATGGCCATGCTCCTTCTGCGCGATCAGCAGCGCCGGCATGATCGCCGAGCGCCGGTCGGGATACCGCGCCGCGGCCGTCTCGATCTGTTCGCGCATGCCCATCGAGTCCGAACCTCCTCTACTTGTCCACCTCCGCCATCACCGGGTCGAGGCTGCCGAGCACGGCGATCATGTCGGCCAGGTAGCGGGCGTTGCTCACCCCGAACAGCCCCTGCAGATTGACGAAGGACGGGGCCCGCACCTTCATGCGGAACGGCTTCGGCGAGCCGTCGCTGATGATGTAGAAGCCGAGTTCGCCCTTCGGCGCCTCGATCGCCGAATAGACCTCGCCCTTGGGCACCTTGAAGCCGTAGGCCGACAGGTCGAAATGCTGGATCAGCGCCTCCATCGAGCAGTGCACGCGTTCCTTGTCCACCGGGAAGGCGATCGTCGGCATGTCGACCAGGAAAGGCCCTTCGGGCATCTGGTCGAGGCATTGCTCGATGAGCCGGATGCTTTCGCGCATCTCGTCGACCCGGCAGCGCCAGCGCGCATAGCAATCGCCCTCAGTTCGGGTGACGACCTTGAAATCGAGCCGGCCGTAGATCTCGTAGGGCTCGTCGCGCCGGATGTCCCAGTCGACTCCGGAGGCGCGCAGGTTCGGGCCGCTCAGGCCGAGATCGATGGCGTCCTCGCCGGTGATGATGCCGACCCCTTGCGTGCGCTTCAGGAACACCCGGTTGGTTTCGAGCAATTTCTCATAGTCGCGGATCCGGTTCGGGAAGATGTCGCAGAACTCCCGGATCTTGGGCAGGAAGCCGTCGGGCAGGTCCTCGCGCACGCCGCCGACCCTGCAGAAGGACGTGTGCATGCGCGCGCCGGTAATCATTTCCAGAAGGTCCATGATCATTTCGCGCTCACGCATGACATAGAGCAGCGCGGTCATGGCGCCGAGGTCCATCGGCAGGGCGCCGGTGATCAGCAGGTGACCGGAAATCCGCGCCAGCTCGGCCATCAGCACGCGGATGTATTGCGCGCGGATCGGCGCCTCGATTCCGAGGAGCTTCTCCACCGCCAGCGCAAACGCCAGGTTGTTCGAAGGCGGGCACAGATAGTCGAGCCGGTCCGTCAGCGGGAAAATCTGGGTATAGGTGAAGCTCTCCGCCAGCTTCTCGGTGCCGCGGTGGAGGTAGCCGATATGCGGGTCGACGCGCTCGACATACTCGCCGTCCAGTTCGAGCACGAGCCGGAGCACCCCATGGGTGCTGGGGTGCTGCGGGCCGAGGTTGAGAAGCACTTCCTTGGTATTGAGCGCTTCGCCCTCCGGCCTGTCGAGTTCGGTGACTTCGGTCATTTCAATGCTCCGGCGTCAAACGGCCTCCTTGCGGAATGTCCCTGGTGGCGAGATCGGGCTGCGTCGGTGGCGGCCCCTCGGCGCCGAAGGGGTTCAGCTTGTCCCTGTAGCCGCGCAGGGGGAAATCCTTGCGCTGCGGAAAGCCCTCAAAACCCTCCCACATGTAGATGCGGCGCAGGTCGGGATGGCCCTCGAAGAGGATCCCGTACATGTCCCAGGCCTCGCGCTCGTGCCAGTTGGCGGTGCGCCAGACACAAGTGACCGAGGGGACCTGCGGGGGATCGCCGAGCCGGCACTTGATGCGGACCCGCCACTTGTTCGGAAGCGAATAGAGATGGTAGACCGCCTCGAACCGCGGCGTCTCTGGATAGTGATCGACCCCGCAGATGTCCGAGAGGAAATTGAATTGCAGGGCCGGATGCTCCTTCAGGAACCGGCAGAACTCGACGAGCGTCTCAGGGGGAACGGCAAAGACATCAATGCCGTGCGCGGCGCCGAGATCCTCGATCGCTGCCCCGAAGCGCTCCATGATCGGGGCGCGGTCAAGAGGCGGCCCCCCGCTCATGACGCCACCATTCGATCCAGAGGCGTCCCGGCCAAGGCGCGGGACCTCTTGATCTTTTCTTGAAGCAGCAGGAAGCCGTGCATCAGCGCCTCGGGCCGCGGCGGACAGCCGGGCACGTGCACGTCGACGGGGACGAAGGTTTCCGACCCCTGCACCACCGCATAGGTGTTGTAGACGCCGCCGGAAATCGCGCAGGTGCCCATGGCGATCACCCAGCGCGGTTCCGGCATCTGGTCATAGAGCCGGCGCACGACGGGGGCGAACTTGCGGGTCACGGTGCCGGCGATAATCATCACGTCGGACTGTCGGGGCGAGGGGCGGAACACCACGCCGAAGCGGTCGAGATCGTAGCGCGCGCAGCCGGCGGAGATCATCTCGATGGCGCAGCAGGCAATGCCGAAGGTCTCGGGCCACAAGGCCGAACTCCGGCTCCAGTTGATGACGCTTTCGGCCGTGGTGAACAGGACGCTGTCCTGGATGGCGTTGCCTACTCCTCCCATTCCAGCGCTCCCTTCAGCCAGGCGTAGGCGAAGCCCACGAGCAGCAGCAGCATGAAGACGAACATCTCGACATAGCCGACCGGTCCGATCTCCTTCAGGACGACGGCCCAGGGGAAGAGGAACATCGCCTCGACGTCGAAGACCACCAGCAGGATGGCGAGGATGAAGAACGGCACCCGGAAGCGGCCGCCGGCGGCCTCACCCGCAGCATCCATGCCGCATTCGTAGGGCGCGTTCTTTTCCCGGTAGGGATTGGACGGGCGCAGCAGCGAGGAGACGAACATGGTCCCCCCGGCCACCAGCACGATTCCGGCGACCATGAAAAGAACCGGCAGGAACTCCATCGCAGTCATATCGGCCACCCACGAAAGGGGCTTGCTCAAGCCGAACGCCACCGGGGCCATAACGCCGTCGCCCCGAAGAGCGACTTGGGTAATCCTTTGAACTGGCAGTCTATTCCGTCGCGCGAATCATTGCAAACCCGTCAGCCGCCGAACACCGATTGTTGAGCGAGCCGCAGGAACCAGGCCGGAAACAGGCCGATGCCGATGGTGCCGGCGGCAGTGATCGCGAGCGTGGCGCCGACCATCGGCGTTATCGCCGGTTCGAACGCCCGCTTCGGCTCGTGCATGTAGATCAGCATGACGATGCGAATGTAGAAGTAGGCGGCGGCGGCGCTCAGGAGCACGGCGATGACCGCCAGCAGGACAAAGCCCCGCTCGACGAGGGCGACCAGCACGTAGAACTTGGCGAAGAACCCGGCCGTCGGCGGGATGCCCGCCAGCGAAAACAGATAAAGCAGCATCAAGAGCGCCAGCACCGGATGTGGCCTGGCGAAGCCGGCATAGTCCTCGATGACCTCGCCCGAGAAATCGCCGCTGCGCATCATGATGACGGCGCCGAAAATGCCGAGATTCATGAAGGCGTAGATCAGCAGGTAGAGCATCACGCTGGCGATCCCGTCCGCGCCGCCGGCGACGACGCCGAACAGGGCGAAGCCGGCATGGGCGATGCTGGAATAGGCCAGCAGGCGCTTGAAGTTGTCCTGTACCAGCGCCACGAAACTACCGAGCGCCATCGTCGCCACGGCAATGACCGCGACGACGATCCAGGCGTTGGAGGTCGCGACCAGCGGGTTGAGGAACACCCGCAGGATCACCGCGAAGCCGGCGGCCTTGGGGCCTACCGACATGAAGGCGGTGATCGTCGTCGGCGCGCCTTCGTAGACATCCGGCAGCCACATGTGGAACGGCACCGCGCCGACCTTGAAGACCAGGCCGGCGACGATGAAGACCACTGCCAGCAGCAAGCCGGGGTCGACCGGCTCGCCGGTCACCGCCGCGGCCATGGCATCCAGTTGGGTGGTGCCGGTGAGCCCGTAGACCAGCGACACGCCGTAAAGGAAGATCGCTGTCGAGACGGCGCCGAGGATCACATATTTCAGCGCCGCCTCGTTCGAACGCCGCTTCCGCCGCAAAAAGCCGGTCAGCACATAGGTGCAGAGCACCGTCAGCTCAAGGCCGACATAGATCGACAGCAGGTCGGTCGCCGAAGCCATGATCATCATGCCCGAGAGGGTGAAGAGCAGCAGCACGTAGTATTCGCTGCTGCCGATCCCCTCGATGTCGGCATATTTGCGCGACAGCAGGAACGTCAGGAGGGTGGCCAGGTAGAAAATGAGCTTGAAGTAGACCGAGAAACGGTCGGCGATGAACATGCCGGCATAGGCCGGCCCGGCCTCGCCCGCCGGCATCAGCGTCAACAGGGCGGCGAGCGCCACCACCGCGACGGAAGCCCAGAGCAGGAAATCCTCCCGGCCCTTTCGTACCAGCTCGCCGAGGATCAGCAGGATGCAGGCCCCGGTGACCACGACGATCTCGGGGAGGCTCGCGAGCGCCGACTGGTAGAGCGCAGCGGCGTTCATTGGCCGCCCCCCTCACCGTGCACCTGCACGAGCAGGTGCCTCACCGAGGCGTCGATGATGGCGAGAAAGGGCTTCGGATAGAGCCCGACCCACAGCACGAAGACGGCCAGCGGCAGGATCGCAGCCATCTCGCGGGCGTTGACGTCGCGGATCTTGTATCTTGCGCCGGCGGTCGCCGGGCCGAGCGCGACCCTGCCATACATGCCGAGCAGATAGGCTGCGCCCAGCAGCGCACCCAAAACAGCGACGGCGCCGAGTGCCAGGTTGGCGGCGAATCCGCCGGAAAGCACCAGCAGTTCGCCGACGAATGCGTTCGTCCCCGGCAATGCCATCGACGACAGCGTGAACAGCGCCAGAAACGAGGTGTAGACCGGCGCCAGCTTCATCAGCCCGCCATAGTCGGCGATGCTGCGCGTATGCGTCCGCTCGTAGATCAGGCCGACGAACAAAAACAGCGCCCCGGTCGTCACGCCATGATTGAACATCTGCAGGATGCCGCCCTGGAGCCCACGGAGGTTCAGCGAGAAGATCCCCAGCGTCACGAAGCCCATGTGGCTGATGCTGGAATAGGCCACCAGCTTCTTCAGGTCGTCCTGCGCCAGCGCCAGCAACCCGCCATAGACGATTGCAAGCACCGACAGCGCCAGCATCAGCGTCGCGTGATGCAGTGTCGCCTCCGGCAGCATCGGCAGCGAGAAGCGCAGGAACCCGTAGGCGCCCATCTTCAGGAGCACGCCGGCGAGGATGATGCTGCCAGCCGTCGGCGCTTGCACATGGGCGTCCGGCAGCCAGGTATGGACCGGGACCATCGGCACCTTGACGGCAAAGGCGATCAGGAAGGCGAAGAACAGCCAGGACTGGACAGAGAACGGCAGGTGCTGCGCCGTCAGGGCGAGGATGTCGAAGGTCTTGCCGCCCTGCAAATAGAGGACGATGACACCGACTAGGAACAGCAGGCTGCCCGCCAGCGTGTAGAGGAAGAACTTGAAGGCCGCATAGACCCGTCCCTCGCCGCCCCAGACGCCGATGATCAGGTACATCGGAATCAGCATCGCCTCCCAGCAGACGTAGAACAGGAACAGGTCGAGGGCGCAGAACACCCCGAGCATCAGCGCCTGCATGGCAAGCAGGCTGACCATGAATGCCTTCACTCTGCGGTCGATCGCGGCCCAGGAGGCGAGCACGCAGACCGTGCCCAACAGCGCCGTCAGGAACACGAAGAGCGCGCTGATGCCGTCGACACCCAGCGAAAAGGTGATCCCGAGCGCCGGCACCCACGGGCGCCTCTCGACGAACTGCATCTCATGCGTGGTGGTGTCGAAGCCGGCGAGCATGGCGATGCAGAACGCGAGATCGAGGACCGTGACGGCGAGCGCCGTCCATCGCACCGCATCGTCGCTGCGAAGAAACATCAGGACCGCTGCCCCGGCGATGGGCACGAAGACGATGAGGCTGAGCAGCGGCAATCCCATCGCGCCCCCTACTGCCACACCACGGCGAAGACGACGACGGCGGCGATGACGCCGGCGATCATCGCCAGCGCGTATTGGGTGACGACACCGGTCTGGAGCCGCCGCAGCGCCCCGCCGCCGCGCAGAATCGAGCGGGCGACGCCGTTCACGACGCCGTCCACGCCGGAGAGGTCGATCCGCAGCCCCGTGCGTGCCGCCCCGTGCAGGAAGGGCAGCGCCACCGTCTCCGACACGCTGCTCACCGCCTGCTCGTAGCGCGCCAGCGGCCGCTCGGCGAGCCACATGAAGGCGCGCGCGCCCTTGCGGTAGAACCAGTCGGTGTCGAGGCTGATGGTGTTCTCGGGGTCGAGCGCCTTGAGGAACAGCACGAACCCGAGGGCCGTGAACATCAGCAGGCCGAGGCTCTCCGTGACGTGCTGGCCGGTATAGGGCTCGAAGTCGACGGGATAGGGCAGAAGCGCATAGAGCGGCTGCGGGAACACGCCGATCGCAATGCAGAGCACCGCCGCCATGCCCATCGCCACCAGCATGTTGCGCGGCGGCTCGCGCGCCTGAATGTTCCGGTCGGTGCCGAAGAACATGTAATAGGGGAGCTTGAGCCCGGTGTGCAGGAACGTCCCCGACGATGCCATCGTCAGCGCCAGCATCACCAGCGCTCGATGATCCTCCCCGGCAGCGGCGATCACCATCGACTTGGTGACGAAGCCGGAGAAGAACGGAAAGGCCGAGATCGCAAACGCGCCGACCATATAGAGCGCCACCGTCAGCGGCATCGCCTTGTAGAGCCCGCCAAGCTCGGTCAGCTTGCGACGGCCGGTGACGTAGATCACCGCCCCCGCCCCCATGAACAACAGCGCCTTGTAGAGTATGTGCGCAAAGGCGTGGCTGGCGGCCCCGTTCACCGCCATCTCGGTGCCGATGCCGATGCCGGCCACCATGTAGCCGACCTGGCTGACGATATGATAGGCGAGCAGTCGCCGGCAGTCGTTTTCCAGCACCGCATAGATGACCCCGTAGATCGCCATGACCGTTCCGAGCCAGACCAGCAGGTCAGTGCCCGAAAACGCCCGCGCAAGCACGTAGACGGCGGTCTTGGTGGTAAACGCGCTCATGAACACTGCGCCTGTGACGGTCGCCTCCGGATAAGCGTCGGTCAGCCAGGCGTTGAGCGGCGGCACCGCCGCATTCAGCAGGAAGCCGGCCAGAATCAGATAGGCTCCGACGCCCATCGGCGCTTCGATCGGACCGAACAGCATCGATCCGGTGCCGAGTCCGTGCAGGATGATGCCGCCGAACAGGACGAGCCCGCCGGTGATATGGACCAGCAGGTAACGGAACCCGGCGCGGATCGCCGGCCCGCCGCCCTGCGCGAAGACCAGGTAGGCTGAGGCGAAGGCCATACCTTCCCAGAACAGGTAGAGGGTCAGGTAATCGCCGGCAAAGACCACGCCGAGCGCGCTGCCGACATAGACGAATGCCGCCACGTGCTGGCCGGCCTCCGTCACGTGCAGCGCATAGACCATGCCGATCAGCGCCATGAGGGTGAAGACGGTGGCGAAGACGATGCTCAGCTTGTCGACCTTGGCGATCAGGATGTCCTGCGCGAGGAAGTTCGCCGCGCCGTAGCTGCCCGGCTGCATGGCCAGCACGGCGAGGATCGCCAGCGCCGGGACCAGCAGCAGATAGGCCTTGCGGATCGATCCCTTCAGAAACGGGATCGGGAGGGCGCCGGCGATGAGGAGCAGGCCGGGATGGACAAACTCAGTCATAGTAATCCTCGCGCCGCATCAGCCCGACCCGATGGCCGAGGAACTTGGAAACGAAGATGAGAGCGACGCAGGAAAAAAAGCCGTAGGCGGCCGACCAGCCCGGCAGCCGCTCCCACAGGTATTCGGCGTGTTCCCGCGGTACGATGAAGTCGGCGAGGACGATCAGGACGAGCACCAGGTAGAACAGCCTCCGGCGCTGCCGCGCATAGGCCGCGTCCCCGAAGAAATCGACGACGCGCCGGATCATCGCACCACTCCGTCCGCCAGGGTAAGGAAATAGCCGGGGAAGATGCCCATCAGCACCGACAGGGCGGCGGTGGCGACCAGCGGGACCGTGACCAGGGGGATCTCGCGGACCGGCGGCCGGCCGTCGTCGGCCTCAGGCTCGAAGAAGGCGATATAGCTGACCGGCAGGAAATAGGCGGCGTTCAGGACCGAGCTCACCAGCAGCACCGTCAGGAATGCCACCTGTCCCGCGTCTGCCGACCCCTGCACCAGATACCATTTGCTCACGAAGCCCGCGGTCGGGGGAATGCCGATCATGCTCAGCGAGGCGACGAAAAAGGCGCCCATCGTCCAGGGCAGCCGGCGGCCGATGCCGGCCATGTCGCTGATGTTCCGCTTTCCGGAGGCGCAATAGATCGACCCGGCGCAGAAGAACAGCGTGATCTTGGAGAAGGCGTGCGCCGCTATGTGGATGATGCCGCCGACCATCGCCACCGGCGACAGCAGCACCGCGCCGAGCACGATGTAGGAGAGCTGGCTGACCGTCGAATAGGCAAGCCGGGCCTTCAGGTCGTCCCGGGTCAGGGCATAGACCGACGCCATCAGGATCGTGAACGACACCAGGTAGGCCGTGGCGATGCCCAGTCCCAGTTGCGCGATAAGCCCGACGCCGAAGACATCGAACACCATCCGCAGCACGCAGAACACGCCCATCTTGACGACGGCCACGGCATGCAGCAGCGCGCTGACCGGCGTCGGCGCCACCATCGCGGCCGGCAGCCAGGCGTGCATCGGCATCACCGCAGCCTTGGCAAAGCCGAACAGGTAGCAGAAATAGACGACCGTCAGCAGCGCCGGCGCGGCGTCGGCATTCGCCAGAAGCCCGCCCGCCACGAAGTCGAGCGATCCCGCGATCTGGTACGTCAGCGCCAATGCCGCGAGAAGCACGCTCTTCGAGGCGCCCATCAGATAGACGAGGTACTTGCGGCTGCCGCGCCACGCCTCCTCGTCCTCGTGATGATAGACGAGCGGATAAGTGACGAGGCTCAGCACCTCGTAGAAGATCACCAGCGTGAACAGATTGGCGGAAAAGGCGCCCCCGACGGCGGCCGCGAGGCTGGTGGCGAAGCAGGCAAAGAAGCGGGTCTGCGCGTGCTCGTTGAGGTGCCGCATGTAGCCGATCGAATAGATCGCAGCGAGAATCCACAGCAGCGAGGAGACGGTGGCGAACACCATGCCGAGCGCATCAGCCCGGAAGGCGAAATCGACGCCCGGCAGGATCTCGAACAGGCGCAGTTCGACGCTGCCGCCGGAAAGCACCGTGGGCGCCATCGAGACGACGATCGCAAACAGCACGACGGCAGCGAGCGGCGAGACGAGATCGCGCAGCCGCTCGCGGTCGTGCAGAAGGAGAACGGCGAGAGCCGCCAGACCGGGGACGGCGACGGCAAGCAGCGGCCGGATCGAGATCGCCGGGTCCAAGCCGCTATCCTTTCATGATGGTCACGTCGTCGACCTTGAGGGTGGGCTTGTTCCTCACGAGGGCGACCAGGATGCCGAGGGCGACGGCGACTTCCGCGGCGGTGATGGCGATGACAAAGATCGCAAAAATCTGCCCGCGGAAGTCGTCGTATTGACGACCGAACGCGATGAAGTTGATGTTGACGGAATTGAGCATAAGCTCCAGCGACATCAACACGACCAGGATGTTGCGCCTGAGCAACACCCCTGCCGCGCCGATCACGAACAGGACCACCCCAAGCAAGACATACCAGGAGAGCGGAACCATCATCCCGGCTCCTTCCGTGCCAGCACGATGGCACCGACCAGCGCCACCAGCAGAATGACGGAGGCCGCCTCGAACGGCAGGAGATAGTCGGCGAAAAGCGTCGTGCTGAGCCGTCTGATCTGGTCGCCGCCGCTCGCGACGACCGGTTCGGTGACCGAAAAGCGCTCGCTCCAGAACACCAGCACGGCCATCTCGACGCCGAGCAGGACGAGCAGCACCAGCGCCGGCAGGTTTCCGCCCGGCAGGAACCGCTGCAACACCGCCTCGCGCACGTCGACCATCATGATCACGAACAGGAACAGGACCATGATCGCGCCGACATAGACGAAGATCTGGATGACCGCGAGCAGCGGCGCCTCGAGCAGGACGAAGATCGCGGAGACCTGCAGAAAGCACGCCATCAGCGCGAGCGCGCTATGGACCGGATTGCGCGCCAGAACAACCGTCAGGGCCGTGATCACGGCCACCGCAGCGAACAGAAGAAAAAACCCCTGATCCATCGACGCCGGCCCTCCCACGCGAACTGTCACTCGGCGCGAGATGGCCGGATTAGCGATAGTTCCGCACTTCAGGGTGCATGCACAAATTGTGCCTTACTACGGGATCTTTCACAAGATTATTGTCACCACCGGCATAAGATCAGAGCATCCGGATGGCTCTACGGTCGCATCAACAGGTCGCGACACGACCTAGATTTCAATAGCTACGAAGGCGACAGTATCGATCTGGCGGCGATCGTCGCGAATTGGCAGCTCTCAGGAGATCAGGCATGCAAGTCCATCGGGACGCAGGCGTTCCACAAGACGGCGGATCCGCTTCGCCAGGCTCGCCAGTGGCCCGCTGTTCCGTCGTGTCACGGGCCAGGGCAAGAATGTCGGCCGCGACCGTTTGCATGACCAGGAGGTGGCCCGCCTCGTCAAGAAAACGGCGCTGACCGCCGGCGTCCGCGGCGAGCTGTCCGAGGCGGAACGCAGCCAGAAATTTGCCGGCCATTCGCTGCGCGCCGGCCTCGCCTCCGCGGCGGAGGTCGATGAGCGCCACGTCCAGAAGCAGCTCGGCCATGCCTCGGCGGAGATGACCCGCCGCTACCAGCGCCGCCGCGATCGCTTCCGCGTCAACCTCACCAAGGGACGGCGGGGCCCGGGCGGCGTCAGTGGGCAACATCGATTAATGGGCACCGATGCTACGGCCTGTCACTGGTTTGCCGGACCGCGGCCATAGAGCAGCAGCATGGCGACGATGACGATGCCATAGACGATTTGGCGCCCGGCTTCTGGCATCTGCATCACGGACAGGATCGATTGCAGCAACGTGATCAGGATGACGCCGGCTACGGTGCCGAGGTAGGAGCCCCGGCCACCCAGGATCGAGGTGCCGCCGAGCACCACGGCTGCGATCGAGGGCAGCAGGTAGGCATCGCCCATGGCCTGTGCGGCCTTGGAGGCGTAACCCGCTAGGAGAACGCCGCCGAATGCGCTCAGTGCGCCGGAAATCGCAAAGGCGATCATGATGACGCGGCGGGTATCGATCCCGGAGAGGTAGGCGGCCCGCTCGCTATTGCCGATGCCGTAGACGGAGCGTCCGAAGGTCGTGCGCGTCAGCAGGAACACCATCGCGGCGCTGACCGCCGCCCAGACGAGGATGGCGTTCGGCACACCCGGAATGATGAAGCCGGTTGCGAGCCAACGCATTGCCGTCGGCGCCGAGTCCTGAGGCGAGAAGCCGCCGGTGTAGAGGACCATCAGCCCCTGGGCGACGACGTTTGTCGCGAGCGTGACGATCATCGAGGGGATGCGCATGTAGGCGACGCCGAAGCCGTTGAGCAGGCCGAAGACCATCCCGCAGAAAATTCCGAAGGGAATGGCGAGGATCGTGCCGCTGGTGCCGAACCCTGCGGCCGCACAGGCCATCATTGCACCCATCGTCATCACCCAAGGTACAGAAAGGTCGATCTGGCCGAGCAGGATCACCAACATCATGCCGGCTGCGATCACGCCGAGGAATGAGGCGACCTTCAATTGCTGCAGCAGGTATTCAAGGGAGAGGAAATTGCTCGAATAGAGGCTGCCGAGAAGGAGCAGGAGTAGGATGCAGCCGAAGGCGGTGAGTACCGGCGGATCGACATGGCGGAACGGGGCGGTAAGCCGGGTGCGGAAGGACATTCTGTTTTCCGTTGCATCTGTCATTGGAACCAGTCCAGTCGGTTGCGTACGCGCAGAAGCCCAAGGGCACCGATGCTGATCGCGATCAGCAGCACCATCCCCTGCAAGAGCGGTTGCCAGAGCGGGTCGACGTCGAAGACGAACAGCATGTCGCCGGTGGTGCGCGCTGCAAACGCGCCGAAGATCGCGCCGACCGCGCTGCCGCGCCCACCATAGAGCGAGACGCCGCCCAGAACGACGGCAGCGATCGACCAGAGCGTGTAACCGCTGCCGCTCGCATAGGCCGCTTCTCCCGTGTAGGTGAAAAAGGTCAGGAACAGCCCGCCCATGCCTGCAAGCAGGCCGGCGAGCGTGTAGGCTACAAGCTTCGCGCACCGAATGGGGACGCCCGACATGAATGCGGCCGCCTCGGAAGAGCCCGCGGCATAGGCGGCACGTCCAATCTCGGAACGCCGGAAGGGCAGCCAGACGAGCAGGACGACGCCAAGGAGCGTAACGAGGCTGGAGGGGATTGTGCCGAACAGCCGCCCGGTCAGCGCGTCGGCCAGGTCCTCGTTCACCGAGCCGCCTGGGAAGGGCCGCAGCAGCAGCGCCAGGCCGAAATAGACCGCGCCAGTCGCGATCGTCGCCACGATCGGCTGCAGTCGGCCATAGACGACGAGCAAGCCATTGATCGCGCCGCAGATCGCCCCGGCGAGCAGCACGCCGGCAACGCCAAGCGTCGTCTGCATCGGCGTGCCGACGACGATCCACGAGGCGATGCAGTTCGTCAGCACGAAGATCATGCCGACGGACAGGTCGATTCCGGCTGTGATCACCACCATAGCCTGGGCCATGGCGATGAAGGCGAGCAGGACGCCCTTGTTGGCGGCCGTCTGCGCGACATTGACGGACAGGCCCGCCGGGTGGTTGGTGATGTAGACGCCGAACATCAGGAGAAAGATGGCGAGGCCCATCAAAGTGCCACGCTGCTCGTTCAGCCAATAGCGCCATTCGCTCATGCCACGGCCTCCGGCTGCGCGTCGACGTGGAGCGCACTTGCGACAAGGGCGCGCTCGGTGACGCCTGCGCCTTCGAGTTCGCGCACGATGCGTCCGTCGTAAAACACCAGAACCCGATCGCAGCAGCCAACCAGCTCGTCATAGTCGGTCGAATAGAAGAGGATGGCCGCTTCCGCGTCCGCGAGCCGGCGCAGCAACTGATACATCTCCTGCTTGGTGCCGACGTCGATGCCGCGCGTCGGATCGTTCAGCAGGATGATCCGCGGCCGGCGCATCAGCCACTTGGCGATGACGACCTTCTGCTGGTTGCCACCGGACAGCGAGCCGACGGGGATGTCGAGGCCAGCGGTCTTGATGGCCAGCAGCCGGACCATCTCGTCAATGTTACGCTCCTCCTTGTCGCGATCGATGACGCCGCGCACCGACAGCCGGTCGAGCGCCGCGAAGGAGAGATTCTCGCGCACCGTCATCGGCTGCATGAGCCCCTCTGTTTTGCGATCCTCCGGGATCAAGGCCATCCCGATCCTGCCCGCGCGCGCGGTCCCGGGACCTGCGATCGATGCCGCCACGCCATCGATGCTGACTGTGCCCGTCGTGCCCCTGAGGACGCCGAACAGTCCGAGCAGCAATTCGCGCTGACCCTGGCCGTCCAGCCCGCCGAGCCCGACGACCTCACCTGGGCAGACCTCGAGGGTGATGTCATGCAATCGGTCGGACCAGCTGAACATGTTGCAGGCGAGCACCGGGCGGGCCTCGCGGCGCCGTTGCGGCTTGGGCGGAAAAACGCTGCTGACCTCGCGGCCGATCATCATTTCAACCACCTCGTTGCCAGAGCGGGTTCCGGCAGCAAAGCTTGCGACGTTGCGGCCGTTGCGAAACACGGTGCATTCGTCGGCAATCTCGGTGATCTCGTGCATGCGATGGGAGATGTAGAGCAGCGCCAGCCCCTCGGAACGCAGGCGCCTGAGCACGGCGAACACCTTGGCCACGTCGCCGGCCGTCAGCGCCGACGTGGCCTCGTCGAGGATCAGTATGCGCGGCTTCCAGGCGAGCGCCTTGGCGATCTCCACCATCTGGCGGCGCGACAAAGGCAGGTCGCGCACGAGCGCGCGGGGGTGAATGTCTTCGGCGCCGGCCCGCGCAAGCGCCTCTTCCGTCAGCCGCCTTTGCGCGGCGCGGTCGATCAGTCCAAACCGATGCGGCGGGTTGGAAATCGAGATGTTGTCGGCGACGCTGAGGTCGGGGATCAGCGACAGTTCCTGGAACACGCAGGCGATCCCGGCGCCGGCCGCCTGGGCGGGCGACCGAAACGCCACCGCGCGATCCTCAAGAAGCATGCGGCCTTCGTCCGGAGCGACGACGCCGGCCATGATCTTGATCAGTGTCGACTTTCCCGCCCCGTTTTCGCCGAGGATCGCGTGAATGCGACCGGCCTCGACCGCAAGCGATGCGTCCTCCAGGGCGCGGACCCCGCCGTAGCGCTTGCAGATGCCCTCCATCCGGAAAAGCGGACTCGCGGCCTGTAACTGCGTTGCCGTCATGTATCCCTCGATCCGCGCTCTCGCCGCCAAGCCGGCAGCTTCACGCGGGAGTGTTTCGAGGACCGTGGCCGATACCGCTCACGGTCCCGGCGCCGTGCTTTTCGGGATGCCGCGGGCACTGGCCGCGACATCGCCCAGGGAGAGCATGGACCGCCTTACTGGTTTTCCTTCGTCTGCCCCATGATTTCCTGCGCGTTGAAGTTGATCCCGCAGGAGGGGAAGGAATTGCCGACGAAGAAGTTATCGGACTGGTCGGGATAGAAGTCCTGGCCTGCCTTGAAGTTCGGGTCCTCGACAATGGCGAGCGGCAGCTTGATCGATTGCGGCACCACCTGGCCCTCAAGGGCTGCAATCGCCGTCTTGATCGCGACCGCCACCTGGGCGGGGCCGGTGCCGGCGGATGAGCATTTCAGGCCTTCGCCCGCATACTTGGCGCAGAACTTGCGGAAGCCGTTTTCCGTCTCACCGCCGAAGGGCACGAAGGGATGGCCCGCGTCGATCATCGCCTGCACGACGCCGGTGTCGCCGCCCTGCGCGGTGATGCCGTCGAACTTCTTGTGCACGGCAATCGCATCGGCCGTTGCCTTCTGTGCCGTCGGGTCGTCCCACTTGCCGACGGCTTCGACGACGTCCCATTTCTTGCCGGTGGCATCAAGCGTTTCATGAAGGCCGTTGTGACGGTCGGTGTCGACAGATGTGCCAGCGACGCCGCGGACCTCGAGGAGCTTGCCGCCATCCGGCAGGTGCTTTTCCAGCCAGTTGGCCCAGAGGATGCCGAGACCCTTCTGGTCGACGTTGACGTTGATGGCGTCCTCGGTGTTGAGAATGTTGTCGAAGGCGACGAGCACGACGCCGGCCTCCTTGGCGCGCTTGATCACCGGGCCGAAGGCTGTGGGGTTTTGTGCGTTGACAACGATCGCGTCAAAGCCGGAATCGATGAAGTTGTTGATGGCGGATATTTGCGCCGGGACATCTTCGCCGGTTGAGACGACCTTGAATTCCTTGAGCTTGGCGGCGACGTCAGGCTGTGCCGCATAGGCCTTCGCCGTCTGGACCATCTGGATGCGCCAGGTGTTGGCGATGAAGCCGTTCGCAAGGGCGATCCGATAAGGACCTTCCTTTTTCGGGAATTTGAAGAACTTCGTCTCCGCAGTCCATGGCGCGAAGCACTCCGGTTCGGCAGCGGGGCCGCTGACGACTTCCGGATCGGCGAGTGCGGTCGTGGAAGCGAGGACAATCGCAGCAGTGGCGAGAAGGCCACCGAGGAAAGACTTTTGCATCGAATTCCCTCCCAGTAGTTGCGGTGCGGGATGCGGAATCGAAATGGACAAACCGGAGAAGATCGAGCGTGCTCAGCAGTCAATGGCCTGCTTCCAGAACCATCCCGACAGTTCATCGCGATGCGCTATTCCGGTGGCGCTCGGAGCTCCTCCCTCGACGCCACCAAATGATGGTAGCGCTACCAATTTGAGTTGTAAAGCGGGCGTGATGCATCGCCTCCGGTCACTTCGTCGCTCGTGCCCGGGTCGTGCTTTCGCGGATTTTCAGTTCGAATCCAAGGTCGACAACGGAGGGCTCGGGACGCTCGCCGTCAAGGGCTGCGCGGACCATGGCGATCGCCCGCCGTCCGATTTCATAACGTGGCGTACGAACGCTAGTGATCGACGGATAGGCAACGGCCATCATCTCAAGATCATTGAATCCGGCGATGCACATGCGTTCGGGTACGGGGATTTTTGTCCGGTGGCACTCAAACAACACGCCGAGCGCCAGGTCATCGTTATTGCAAACGATCGCATCCAGGTCCGGCGTCTTGCTCAACGCCTGGCGAAACAGATAAGCACCCATCGACACGCTTGACGGCGAGGGTGTGATCGTCACGAGCGCCTCGTCGTATACATCATTTGCCTGTAACAGCGCCCGATAGCCCGCCAGGCGCCGTTTCGTACGCGGATCCATGCGCGCGCCGAGAAAGCCGATGCGTCGGCATCCGGCCCCAAGCAGGTGGTCCGTCACTGCGCGGCCGCCTTCGAAGTGCGAAAAGCCGACCATCATATCGATCGGGTTGGGGCCGGTTTCCATGATCTGAACGATAGGGCAGCCTGCGGTTTCGAGAAGGCGTCGGGCGGCGGGCGACTGGTCGATGCCGGAAACGATGAGGGCGGAGGGGTGTTGCCCGATAAAAACCTTCAGCAGCCGTTCCTCTTCGTCCGCCGAATAGTGTGTGTTGCCGAACTGGATCTGCATGGTGCTGTCGCCCAGTCCGTCATGGATACCACGCAGCACCTCGGCAAAGACGCTGTTGGTGAGCGAGGGAATGAGGACACCGATGACGTCGGCGCCAGCGGAGGCAAGGGCGCGCGCATTCGGATTGAGAACGTAGCCGAGGGCGTCGATCGCGGCGTCGATCCGCTCGCGCAGCGCGCTGGAGACGCGCTCCGGCTCGCGCAATGCGCGGGACACCGTGATCGTGCCCACGCCGGCACGGCTCGCGACATCCGCAAGCGTCGGTCGGCCGCTACCTCGCCTGGATCGGCTTACCACAGGCTCCCCCTGGTTGAGCATTGCCTTCAAGTTGCTCGGTCATCAAGCATAGTCGAACCGCGGCATCTTGCAAAAGTACGGCGATAGCGGCGCTCGGTCGGGACTATCTTTCGCAGCGACGATAACGGTTGCCAGGTGAGGTCGGTGGCGCTCAGACGATATCGTCCACGGCCAGCAAGGCAAAATGCTCGAGTGCAACGCGGTTCCGGCCCGACTTTGGCTTCCGCTAGCCGGAGCTCAGACCACCTCTCCGCCCCCGATAAGTCATAACGAAATTCAATTTTCCATCCCCAAAGCCAGCCAATAGGGTCCGCGGGCTGGCGCTATTCCGATTTTTTCACATCGCGACCGCGCCTGATTTTGGGAAGGTGAAAGCATCATGAAATCGTCACGGACGCGCTCCCGGATTTTGGCGTCGGGGCTCGCGATTTTGCCTTTCCCGAGCACATGCAGGCTGAGGAAAGCCTGTCCATCTGTGTCCTCAGGTAGTTGCGCCGGTCACGACTTTCCATTGCGCCATTGCGCGGGATAAGCATCTTTCCAAGATCGTGGCCGCGCCAGCAAGAATTGCAGCTTGTCCTCTAGGCGTCAGCTTAGAGTGAGGAATTCTGAACTTGCGAGCAAGATTTTGCGATGTCCCCCGGGCACGCCATATGTCAAATGAAACCTGACGTATCATCGTTCGCACCACTGCGAAAAGAAATGATGGACCGGTCCGCGGCCCTGCCCTATCCGGAGATCGCTCCCACCCGTCAGCGCCGCGTGCAGATAAGTTTTTGCGGCCGTAACTCCGGCCAAAATATCATATCCAGTCGCGAAGTGGGCCGCGATGGCGGACGACAGTGTGCAACCTGTCCCGTGGTCATTGAAAGTCTGAAGTCGGGGGTAGCAGAACTGGTGGCTATCCCCGTCCTTGGTTAGCAAGACATCGACGCACTCAATACCTACACCGTGACCGCCCTTAATCAGGACACCAGGCGCCCCGTTGCTCTGCAAACTGCGGCCCTGGGCGACAACCTCGTCGTGCGTTTCCGCGATCGGCATCCCCGTCAGGATGGCTGCCTCCAAGAGATTGGGTGTAATGAGGTCGACCCGAGGCATCAGTATCGACTTGAGCGCCGCTACAGCGTCATCCCGCAACAGCCTGTCACCCGTCGTTGCCACCATGACCGGATCAAGCACGATTGGCCCAGTATATTTCTGCAGGCTGTCACCAACTGCGCGGATTGTTTCAGCGCGCGACAGCATGCCGATCTTGATGGCGTTGACGGGAAGGTCACTTAGCACTGCCCGCATCTGTGCTTCGATCATCGGGACTGAAACGTCTTCGACCGCGGAGACGCCAAGCGTGTTTTGCGCGGTTATCGCTGTAAGTACACTAGCTCCGTAGACGCCGAGCGCCGAAAACGTCTTGAGATCCGCCTGGATGCCGGCGCCGCCACCACTGTCGGACCCGGCGATCGTGAGTGCGATCGCCGTCATGTGCCCAGCGGCACCAGTCGTTCGATCCAATCAGCGCTGTCAACGATGAGGTAAAAAAGATCGAGCTTCATGAAAAAACCGCCTTGCCAATTACCGGAGTGGATGGGACTGCCATGTCGCGCGGCTCTAGCGGCACGGCATGATGCGCCATCCCCGCCGGATCGCCCGCCCCCGCGACAGCAGTGTTGAGCAGCACCGCGTCGAAGCCGAGTTCCATGACAGTCGCCGCGTGCGACGGACGGCCGATGCCGGCATCGACGATTAGTGGAATTCCTCGCCCTCGCCGCCGGGACATCGGCGCAGGACTTCCTGCTCTATCGGAGATCGGCTGGTCCGCTGTTCAGGCATCAAGGCCGAGCCCGCGCGGTGTAGCTTGCGCCCTCATCTCGCGGCTCCCTTGTTCACGGACAGGTCGGTACGCTTACGACGCGGCAAACGACCGTAAAGAACGATGTAGGCAACGAGGCCGATCATTAGTCCCCAGAACGCCCCACCAATGCCGAGCAGCTTGATGTTGGCGGCAGATGCAAGGAAGGTGATCAACGCCGCCTCACGGGAAGTCGGGTCGGCCATCGCCGCTGCAAGGCTGCCACCGATAGTGCCAAGGAGCGCCAAACCAGCGAGCGTGGTGATGAAGGTCGCGGGAAACGCCATGAAGACGGCGGCCAGTGTCACACCGAACACGCCCACCAGCACATAGAAGCAGCCTGCCGCGATTCCAGCGGCCCAGCGTTTTGACGGGTGTTCGTGCGCTTCCTTGCCCGTGGCGATTGCTGCGGTGATAGCTGCGATGTTGAAGGCATGGGAGCCGAACGGAGCCATAATGAGCGAGCCAAAACCCGTCACCGTCAAAATGGGATTGGCGCTCGTCTTGAACCCATCGTTCCGCAAGACCAGCATTCCCGGCATATATTGGCCGGTCAGCGTAATCAGAAACAGCGGCAGCGCGACCGAAAGCAGCGCGCTCAACGAGAACGCCGGCGTGGTGAAGACCGGTGTTGCGAATTCCAGCTTCAGGCCGGACAGATCGACACGACCCTGCGCGAGCAGGAAGGCCAGCCCGACAACCAGAATGCCGACCACGGCGTAGCCTGCGGAGAGGCGCTTCAAGGCGACATAGGCGACGATCAGCAGGCCGACCAGCAGCGGATCGACGCTCGCGCCGCCGAATGCCCCGATGCCGAACTGGAGCAGGATACCCGCGAGCAGGCCCGAGGCGATGCCGGGCGGGATCAAACGGATAACCCTCTCGAAATAGCCCGACATACCGAGCGCGACGAAGGCCGCCGCCGAGATCATGTAGGCACCGACCGCCTCGGCATAGGGCGTCGTCGCAAGTGCGGTGACGAGAAACGCCGCAGCCGGCGTCGACCAGGCCGTGATGATCGGCTCCCGATAGCGCCAGCTCAGGAAGAGGCCTGTTAACCCCTCACCAATGGACACCGACCAGACCCAGGAGGCCGTGAGGTCAGGGCTGAGGCCCGCGACCTTCGCCGCCTGAAAGACCAGAATGAAGGTGCCGCCGTAGTTGACGATGACGGAGATCAGACCAGCGACGATGGGATGGGCAAGGTCATTGAGGCGGATGGGCGAAGGCGAGGAACGCGACGACATATTTCTGAAAGCTCTCCTGAAGTTCGGCATGGGACCGACAAGATGCGTTGACATAGCCAATCAATGGCCTGAAATACCCATCCACTTCGTCCGAGAGGCCCAGACCATTTGTTCAAGCATTCCCAACTCGAATCGGTAAGAGCGTGGGTCGCCCACCCCGCCCATGCGGCGATGCCGCTTCACGCTCGGATTCAGCGGGCGATCCGCCAACTGATCGTCGACGGTGCGCTTGGGCCGGGTAAACCGCTACCGGCCTCTCGCGCGCTCGCCAAATCGCTCGGCGTTTCGCGCGATACGATCGAGGCGTCCTATGCCCAGCTTCACGCCGAAGGTTTCATCGACCGGCGCGTGGGCAGCGGCAGCTTCGTCGCGGAGATCACGGAGTTCACGCCCGGTCATCGTCTCTCACAGCGGGATGCGCTCTTGCGCAGCCAGACCCCAAACCTCAGCAAGCGCGGCGCTGCGATGTTCCGCAGCGGCGGCGTGCGCGAAATGCTTTCTCCCCGGCCATTTGCGCATGGCGTACCGGAAACGCGCGCCTTTCCGCTTCAGCTCTGGGAGCGCCTGGAGCGGCAGGTGCGTAAAGAAGTCGGCGCGCAGACTCTGCTTCACGGCGATCCGCAGGGCACCGAGCCGCTTCGCCGCGCCATCGCCGACTATGTGAACCTTGAACGGGGTGCGCGCGCCACAGCTGACCGCGTGGTGGTGCTGACCAGTTCGCAGCAGGCCGTGTCGCTTTGCGCGAATATGCTGCTCGATCCCGGTGATCGGATTTTCATCGAAGATCCTGCCTATTACGGCGCGCGCAAGGCGTTCGATGCGACGGGGCTGGAATGCGTCCCCATTCGAGTGGATCGGCAGGGTATCGTCGTGGATCAGATCACGGCAGGGCCGCGCCGGGCCAATGCAGTCTTTCTGACGCCTTCCCACCAGTTCCCGACCGGTGCGACCCTCACATTGGATCGCCGCCTAGCACTGATCGAATGGGCCGTGCGGAACCAGGCATGGATTATCGAAGACGACTATGACAGCGAGTTTCACTATGCGGGCAAGCCTACGGCCTGCGTGCAAGGCCTCGACCCGCACGATCGGACCATCTACATCGGCACCTTCACCAAATCGCTCTTTCCGGGCTTGCGGATTGGCTACGTCGTGTTGCCGCCCCAACTCGTAAAGCCGATGACGGTCGCCCGTACGCTGCTGGATGGCCATACGGCCCCCATGGCGCAACTAACACTGGCCCGGTTCATGGAGGGCGGACATTTCGGCGCGCATGTACGCACCATGCGCGGCGTCTATGCTGAACGGCTCGACGTGCTGGCTGGCCTCGTCAGCAAACACCTATCGGAATTCGTTGAGCCCCGCGTTCCGATCGGCGGGCTGCAGATGCCCTGTATTCTGACCTGCGATATCCCGGAGCACACAGCAATCGACGCGGCGCAACGTGTCGGGATCGAGCTTCTTGGCTTATCAGCGCTGCACGCTGCCAGCGACGGCAAAGCAGGGTTCCTCATGGGCTTTGCGGCCTACACACCTCTCGAAATCGAACTTGCAGTCAAGAAGCTGGCGAATGCGTTCCGGGCGGTGACCATTCCGTAGACTGACTCGGCAAAATGGTCTGCGCAACTCGTTGAAAGTGGAAGGGAACAGCAGGCCACACTCATGATAGATGCTGAAAGATACCGCCGCGCAATGGTGGCAGAGCAACTGTCAGCATCTTGAAGGAGATCAGCGATGGGCATATTGGCCACGCCGCACGCAATTCAGGAATCCGAAAATGCAGGCGTCAACGCTGCCGGCCTGTCCATCGCCGATGGTGCTGTCGCCGCCGCGATCGCCAGCGAGAAAGCCCGTCAGCGCGAGTCCATCGAACTGATCGCCTCGGAAAACTTCGTCAGCCAGGCGGTGCTTGATGCACAAGGCTCGGTTCTCACCAACAAATATGCTGAGGGCTATCCTCATCGCCGCTATTATGGCGGCTGCGCAAATGTGGATGTCGTCGAGGAGCTGGCGATTGCGCGTGTGAACGAGCTCTTCGGCAGTTCTCACGCCAACGTCCAGCCACACTCGGGCAGCCAGGCCAATCAATCTGTGTTTCTCGCGCTTCTCACGCCTGGCGACACGGTTCTGGGTCTTGATCTGAAGGCAGGCGGACATCTGACCCATGGAGCGCCAATCAACATGTCCGGCCGCTGGTTCAATGTCGTCAGCTATGGCGTCGATCCGGAGACCCATCTCATCGACATGGAGCAGGTGGCAGCGCTTGCGCGCCAACACCAGCCGAAGCTCCTGATTGCCGGTGGCTCGGCTTATCCGCGCATCATGGACTTCGCGCGCTTTCGCCAGATCGCCGACGAGGTGGGGGCGACGCTGCTCGTCGACATGGCACATTTCGCAGGGCTGGTTGCCGGCGGCGTCTATCCGTCACCAGTGCCTTTCGCGCATGTCGTCACCTCTACCACGCATAAAACGCTGCGCGGGCCTCGCGGTGGGTTCGTTCTGACGAATGACGCCGAGGTCGCCAAGAAGATCAATTCTGCCACATTCCCCGGTCTTCAGGGCGGCCCGCTCATGCATGTCATCGCCGCGAAGGCGGTGGCGTTCGGCGAGGCACTGCGACCGTCGTTCAAGAGGTACACGCAATCTGTCGTCGAGAATTGCCGCGTGCTGGCGCAGGCTCTTGCCGATGGCGGATTGAGGATCACGTCCGGTGGCACGGATTGCCACCTGGCCGTCGTCGATCTCCGACCTTTCGGCGTCACCGGCAGTATCGCGGAAAAGGCGCTGGAGTCCGTGGGTATCACGCTCAACAAGAACGCGATTCCCAACGACCCGGAAAAGCCAATGGTGACGTCGGGCATCCGCGTCGGGACGGCCGCCAGCACATCCCGCGGATTCGGCACGGACGAATATTGTGAGATCGCCGTGCTCATTCTGGAGACGCTCCATGCCGTCCGGGCCGGAACTCTCGATGCGGGCGGCCCAAAGATCAACGCGCGCGTGCGCGGGCTCGCTGCGCGTTTTCCGCTGCCTTACTGATCGGAGGCGGGCGCGATGAAGATGCCTCCCACCGTCGAACTCTCGCCGGACGAAATCGCCCGCTTCGGCCGCGATCCCGTCACGGCCTTTGCCGCGAACCTGAGAACCGTTGAGGAACGCATCGCCGCCGCCTGCCGTCGCTGCGGGCGGAGCGCCGATGATGTGCGCCTTCTGCCGGTGACCAAGACGGTCCCGGCCCAAGTCCTTCGGCTGGCATACGCGGCCGGCATTTGCGATTTCGGGGAAAACAAGCTTCAGGAGGCTCGCGACAAGCGGACCATACTTACCGATCTACCGATCCGGTGGAGCATCATCGGTCACCTCCAGAAGAACAAGGTGAAGTATCTCGTCCGGCTGGCGTCAGAGTTTCACGCGCTCGACAGCCTCCGGCTTGCCCAGGAACTGAACCGCCGGCTTGACGGCGAAGAGCGCGATCTTGACGTGTTCGTCCAGGTCAACACTTCAGGTGAGGAAAGCAAGTACGGCCTGCACCCCGGCGATTTGATGCCTTTCGTCGAGCGCCTATCGGAATTTCCGCGGCTGAGGCCTCGCGGCCTGATGACGCTGGCCATCTTCAGCACCGATACCGAGCGGGTGCGAACCTGCTTTCGCTTGCTGCGCGAGCTGCGAGATCGCGCCGTCGCCACTCACCCCGGTCTGACGCAGCTTTCCATGGGCATGTCTGGCGATTTCGAGGTTGCCATCGAGGAAGGTTCGAACGTCGTGCGGGTTGGACAGGCAATCTTTGGCGCACGCCCGACCAGCGATGCGTTTTACTGGCCCGCTCCGATGACCTCAAACGATTCCGCCGCAAACACGTAGGCTGCCTCGCCAAGTGGGGCGTGGACGGCCGTCCATGAGCCAACGGAAAGCTGCGCACCGTCGTCCGGGAATGTAGTGGGATTAGAAGACCTTACCACGCGCGGTCACGGGCCACAGTGCTTCTACTTTCGTCCCACGGACACAGACATACCAATCATGCAAATTGCAGGTTGGGTCGCAGTGTCCGGGAACCAGCTTGAGCTTCGCATTGATTGACAGCGTATTCTCCGGATCGTCGATCGTCCCGTGCTCGTCGGAAGCATCCACGAAGGTGAGATCTGGACGGCCGAAGACCGTCGGCAGGCCACTGTCGACGGAATGCGCCTTCAAACCAGCATCGCAAACCGCTCTTCTGGGCTCTGCTCGGCTTATGATCGACGTAAGCACGAAAAGTGCGTTTTCGAACCCACCAATGCGCCCACCGTCGTCGGCGCGGATCATATCGTAATGCGCGTCCATGAAGATGTAGGAGCCACATTGGAGTTCGTTGTAGATGCCGGACATGCCTTCGAGATCGAACGTTCCCGTACCTGCCCCACCGACGATCGTGCACTTTAGGCC